>JAEUVZ010000076.1 GCA_016786665.1 Flavipsychrobacter sp. | reverse complement strand
TGCGAGTGCGGGTCTCCGCTCCTGCCAATATGAGAATGAGGTCGCCTGCATTGGCACCACAGAATGTGGCAAACTCTTTCAGCTTGTCTTCTGTAAAGAATTTATCTACGCTACTCTTAAATGTTCCATCAGCATTGCACTTAATGTTTACTACACCCGTCATACCTATCTGCGGGCGCTTTACCCACTCTGTGAGCTCATCCAGTTGCTTGCGGGTATACTCACTGGCGCCAGGTACAGCGATAGCCAGGATGGCTTCCGCTTCATTAAACACCTTAAAATCGATACCATTCAGCACATCGGCATATACCTTATTCTCCGCTTTGGCATTCTGTATCTTCATTCCGAAGCGGATATCCGGCTTGTCGTTGCCGTAATGCCACATGGCATCGTCCCAGGTCATGCGGGGGAATGCTTCTGTAATTTCCACACCCTTTACATCGCTGAATACATGCTTGAAGAGGCCTTCAAACGTTTGCAATACATCTTCCTGCTCTACGAAGCTCATCTCACAGTCTATCTGGGTAAACTCCGGCTGGCGGTCGGCACGAAGGTCTTCATCGCGGAAGCACTTCACGATTTGGTAGTATTTATCGTAGCCACTCACCATCAGCAGCTGCTTAAAGGTTTGCGGGCTTTGCGGCAGTGCGTAAAACTGTCCGGGATTCATGCGCGATGGCACTACGAAGTCGCGTGCGCCCTCGGGAGTTGACTTAATCAGGTAAGGCGTTTCGATATCCCAGAAACCTTGTGTATCCAGGTAGTTGCGCACGGAGCGGTTTACTTTGTAGCGCAGCTCCAGGTTACGACGCAGTGTAGGGCGGCGTAAATCGAGGTAACGGTATTTCATACGGAGGTCTTCGCCGCCGTCAGTATCTTCTTCTATCGTAAAGGGGGGAACAGCAGCCGCGTTCATGATGGCGAACTCTGTTATTTCTACTTCAATAGCTCCTGTAGGGAGTTTCGGGTTCTTGTTGCTACGCTCTATTACGTTTCCTTTTACCTGTATCACATACTCGCGGCCTATGGGTGTCTGCTCCAGGAGCGGATTCAACGACTCGTTGAACAACAGTTGTGTGATACCGTAACGGTCGCGCAGGTCGATAAACGTGATGCTGCCGAACTTGCGGACGGTCTGCACCCATCCGGCGAGCGTTACTTCACTTCCTTTATTTTCTATGCGTAATTCTCCACAAGTATGTGTACGATACATAATATTTATTTAAAAGCAGGCAAAGATAAGGATTAAAGCATGGACAGGAGGGCGGCGGGAGGGGAATGCTAAAAAAAGCGTGGCTCCGACCGTTGGGAGGATGGAGCCACACTGTTGATATCGTTGCCATACCAATGATACACCCTGTTATTCTGCCGGCGGACGGCTATACCTGATGCCCATCGCATCGAACATGAAGGCCCACTTGGTGGCCTGCTCTACTATCACCTGGTGTGTAGATTTGCCTGCCCCGTGCCCGGCATTGGTTTCTATTTTTATGAGAATGGGGTTAGTACAACCCTGGGCTTCCTGCAAAGCTGCTGCAAACTTAAAGGAGTGCGCCGGCACCACACGGTCGTCGTGATCGGCGGTGGTGATGAGTGTTGCGGGATAGCAAACACCTTTTTGCACACGCTGCACCGGCGAGTAGCCCAGCAGGTAATGGAACATATCCTTACTGTCATCAGCGGTGCCATAGTCGTAGGCCCAGCCCGCACCGGCTGTAAACTTATGATAGCGAAGCATATCGAGCACGCCTACCGCGGGAAAGCAGACTTTGAACAGGTCGGGGCGCTGTGTCATGCAGGCGCCTACCAGCAGTCCTCCGTTAGAGCCTCCGGCAATAGCGAGGTAATCTTTGGAAGTGTACTTTTCTTTGATCAGGAATTCGGCGGCAGCGATGAAATCATCAAAGACGTTCTGCTTGTTCATCTTAGTACCGGCATCGTGCCACTTGTCGCCATACTCACCACCACCGCGCAGGTTGGCCACGGCATAAATGCCACCGCTTTCCAGCAACACGATATTGCTGGTGCTGAATGACGGCGTGAGGTTTACATTAAAACCTCCGTATCCATACAGCAACAGCGGATTTTTTCCATTGAGTTCTGTCCCTTTTTTGTAGGTCAGTATCATGGGTACACGGGTACCATCTTTGGAATTGTAGAACACCTGTTTGCTTTCATACTTTGAAGGGTCGAACTTAACACCAGACTTTTTATACTCAGACGATGCCCCCGAGGCAATGTCGTACCGGAAAATAGTAGGGGGATAGATATAGGATGTATAAGTATAGTACAGTTCCTTATCGTCTTTCCGCGCACCAAAGCCACTGGCGGTACCCAGGCCCGGCAAATTGATAGTGCGTTCTTTCTTTCCTTCCAGGGAATACTGGTGCACCTCAGAAACAGCATCTTTCAGATACTGGGCAAACAATTTGCGGCCTGCCGTTGATACCGACAATGGGAATTCCGACTCTGGTATCAGTACCTTCCAGTTGGCCGGTAAGGGATTGGCGGCATCCGTCACCACCAGTTTCCGGTTAGGGGCACCCTGGTTGGTGAGAATATAGAGCTGACCATTTTCGGAATAGACCACGTCCTGCTCATTGTCGAAACCGGTAACAAGCGGCACGATGGCGGCACCGGGTTTTGATAAATCCTGTATGTAGAGCTCGTTTCCGTAAGTAGCATTAGCGGCTGATATTACCAGGAACTTCTGGTCTTCGGTAACGCCCCCGCCTACATAGCGGCGAGGGGTAGCGCTGCCGCCAAATACCAGCTTATCCTTCTCCTGCTTCTCGCCCAGCTTGTGGAAGTAGAGCTTGTGCTCCTGGGTCTTCCCCGATAGCTGGCTGCCCTCTTTGGGCTTATCGTAGCTGCTGTAGTAAAAGCCTTCGTTCCCCTTCCAGGAGAGGCCGCTGAACTTCACATCGTGCAGGGTATCGCCCACCTGGCCCAGCGTTTTGGTGTCCATAATGATGACCTTACGCCAGTCAGAGCCCCCTTCAGAAATCTGGTAGGCGGCCAGCGACCCGTCTTTGGTGAACTCGATGCCTGCCAGGGAGGTGGTGCCATCCTTCGAAAAGAGATTGGGGTCGAGGAAAACCTCGGGCTTACCGTTACCCTTCTGCCGGTATAGTACCGACTGGTTCTGTATGCCATCGTTCTTGTAGAAATAGGTGTATTCGCCTTCCTTAAAAGGAGCGGAGTACTTCTCATAATTCCAGAGTTCGGTGAGGCGGCCCTGTATCATCCCCATTGATACCAGGCGGCTGAGATAACTATTGGCAAAAGAATTTTGCGCATTCACCCATTCCGTGGTGTTGGCGGCACGGTCGTCTTCCAGCCAGCGATAAGGGTCAGCAACTTTGGTACCGAAAAAATCATCTTCCTGTGTACCCTTTTCGGTTCTCGGGTAGCTCATCTTCTTGCGTTCTGCGGGCATGTCCTGCGCCATGGTGTGAAATGTTGATACCAGTAAAGCTGAAGCCAGCCATATATATTTCATAATAAATTAATTTAACAAACGAGGAAGGATACGAAAATAGGAAAAAAGGGTAACCGCTGGTGTTGAAATATTGAAGAGCACCCGGGCATCGCCCCGGGTAGCTGCGGGTGCTACCCGATAAGTCGGCAAGATTTTTGAAATATCTATAGGCGGTTAGGTGTGGTATAAAATAATATACGGAAAGTAACCGCTATTTTTACACTGTAATTATCGGCCGGAGGAACTGAAACGATTTTTTAAAATATTAAGAAATATACTATTGGGCGTTGTTGGCCTGGTGGTATTGCTGGTGCTATTGGTAAATCTCTCGCCGGTGCAGAACTTCCTTGTGCGCCAGGCTACCGAAATGCTATCGGATAAGCTAAAGACGAAAGTATCCATCCGCAATGTGCGCATCGACCTGCTGAACCATATATTGCTGGAGGGCATACACGTGGAAGACCGGCAAGGAGATACCCTGCTGAGCGCAGGACGGGTGGAGGCCCGTATTACCGACTGGTTCTTTGTAAAAGACGACGTACCTGTGCTCTCTTATGTAGGGCTGCACGACGCCTATGTACACCTGTACCGCAAGAAAGCCTCCGAAGAATGGAACTACCAGTTTATAGTGGACGCTTTTGACTCCGGCCCGAAAAAGAAGAAAAAAGAAAGCAGCAACGATTTTGAGCTGGACCTGAAGAAAATAGATCTGCGGAACGTGCGCTTCCACATGGATGATGAATGGGTGGGCAGCAATACCGACCTGGACGTGGGCAACCTACAGGTAAACGCCGACCAGATAGACCTGAAGAACCGGAAAATAAGAATAGGAGCTATAGACGCCGAGAAAGTAGCCATATACCTTAGTGACTACGAAGGCGGCCGCCCCCCAAAGCCCAAAACCATAAAACCTGCGGATACTACCGCCTTTAACCCGGACAACTGGGATATACGCCTGAATGAGATAAGCCTGAGCAACTGTTCCTTCCAACTGGAAACCAGTGGTACCAAACCGGTAGCTGATGAATTTGACCCGGCGCACATGGGTATTACCAGCATATACCTGGACGCTGAAGACATAGCCATAAAGGGCGATACCCTGCACGGAAACATAGCGCGGCTTGCCGCACAGGAACGCTGCGGGCTGAACATAAAAGAAATGCGCGCTAAAGTGACCGTGTCGTCGCTGGCCTCTATCTGCGAAGACCTGTACCTGGAAACCAACAACAGCGTACTACAGGATTACTACGCGATGCACTATAACCGCTTCCCCGACTTTAACTCCTATATTACACACGTGCGCATGCACGCCCGCCTGAAAGACAGCCGGGTAAACTCCCGCGACATAGCCTACTTTGCACCGGCACTGAAACAATACCCCGCCGTGCTGCGCCTGTCGGGTGAAATAGAGGGAACAGTGGCCGATATAGAAGGAAGGAACCTTTATATATCGGACGGAAGCAGCACCATAAAAGGCGACCTGCACATGACCGGACTGCCGGACATAGACCTCACCTTCATCGACTACCGCAACGGCGAATTGCTGACATCGGGGAACGGCATCCTGAAATATGCACCCGACCTGAAGAATAACCCCAGCATAGCGATTGAGAAACTGGCCTATGTGTACTTTAAAGGAAACTACAAGGGCTATATAGAGAACTTTGCCGCCAATGGTGTGCTGAGCACCAACTTGGGCACCATAGAGTCGGACATAAACCTCTCTATGCCCAAATTCAATACCAACAGTGCGGCGTATTCGGGCACGGTAAAGACCACCAACTTTAACCTGGGAGCCTTACTGCGCCAACCCGACCTGGGAACACTGACCTTTAACGGCAAGGTAAAAGGCACCTCATTCGACCCTGCCATAGCCCAGGTGGAAATAAACGCCAGCGTAGGGCACGTATCGTACCTGGGCTACGACTACCAGAACATTTTTGCTGAGGGCGTGCTGGCAAAAAAACGCTTTGACGGTAAGGTACTGATAGACGACCCCAACCTGGCAATGGCCTTTAACGGTAGCTTTGACTTTAACGACGACATGCCGAAAATGAACGCTACGGCCAACGTACTTTCCAGCAACCTGAAAGCGCTCAACCTGACCGGCGACTCAATACAACTCAGTGCCGACTTTGACCTGAACGCCACCGGGAGCAACATTGATAACTTTACCGGGATAGCGCGGCTCTATAATATATACATGACCCGTAATGGCCGGAAACTGGATGTGGATTCGGTGTACCTGAACTCGGCCTACGATGGAGAAAACAAAATAGTAACCATAGAGAGCAATGACTTTACCGCCGACATACGCGGTAAGTTTGAACTCAGCAGCCTGCCCTACTCCGTACAATACTATGTGTACGGGTACCTGCCCAACTACATAGACCCACCCACCAAAGCAGCGCCGCCGCAGGATATCTCGTTCACCATTACTACAAAGGATATCGACAGCATACTGGCTATTGCCGCGCCGGGCGTCACAGGGTTTGGCAATACCGTGCTGAAGGGCTCACTGAATACCACTAATCAATCCCTCTCACTAAACCTCCACTCAGGCCAGGGCAGCATCGGCGCCATAGACATGTACGACATTAACCTGGAGGGCACCGGCGACTTCCGTGAGCTGAAACTGGATGGCCGGGTAAGCTCTATAGTGGTAGGCGACAGTGTTGTGAATGGCTCGCTGGGGCTGAACACGACGCTGGGCAGCGACTCGCTGAGCTTTAAGGTAACTACCAACTCGGCAGGCTCCTTTGGCACCGCCACACTGAATGGCGAAGCTTATGCCAGCGGCGATTCGCTATATGTCACCATGCTTCCCTCAGAGTTTTTCCTGAGCAAGAACCGCTGGGAAATACCCAATGGCAGCAACATTATCTTCAGCGAGAACTACCTGTATGTGCGTAACCTGTTCCTGCAGTCGGGGCTACAAAAAATCAGTATCCGGTCCAATGATGAACTAACTAAACAATCGATAAACATACAGGTAGACAACCTGGACATAGCGCAAGCCGGGGCGATAGCCGGGCTATCGGATTACCAACCGGAAGGACGCATTAACGGCACCCTGCGTATCGACAACCTGTTCGGGCAACAGTTTATGGCGGCTGACCTGAAGGCTACCGACGTGAAGCTGCTGAACGATACCCTGGGCAATATAATAGTGACGGGAAACTACGACCAGGCAAAGAACATGCTGTTCCTTGACCCTGCCAGTGGCATCTACAGGGGTTCCGCATCTATAAACGCCTATGGCCACCTGCGTACTGACAGCACCAGCAATCAGCAACTGGATGGCGGTGTGCGCTTCTTTAACGCGCCGCTTTCGTGGACGCAATCAATAATGACCGGCTTCCTGAGCAATATTTCCGGTACCGTGAGCGGAGAGGTCTTCCTGGGTGGAACCGGCATGAACCCGGAACTGAAAGGCAACATCTTCCTGAACAAAGTATCTACCAAAGTAGACTTCCTGGGAGTAACTTATCGCATACCGGAAGCAAAAATAACGATAGACGAAAAACAGATAGACCTGGGAGACATAAAAGTATATGACCCCAGCAACAATGTCGCCGACCTGAGTGGTATCATTACCCACCAGCGCTTTGAACAGATGCGCCTTTCCTTCTCCATGAAAGCGGACGAATTTGAAGTTATAAAACTGAAAGAATACGAAAGCTCTGTCTTCTACGGAAACCTGACCGCCAAGATAGAACGCTTTAACCTGACCGGCCCGCCGAACAACATTAAAATTGACATCACCGCTACGCCGGTGAAGAAATCGCACCTGTTCCTTCCGGTAGACCAGGGCTCTGACGTAAGCACCTACGACTACATCAACTTTGCCCAGTACGGGCAGCAGGCTACTGCGGTGACCAAAAAGAACGACAACAAAGTAACCCTGAACATAAACGCCAACCTAACCCCTGACGGCGCTATTACCATGGTAATAGACCCTACCACCGGTGATGCCATTAACGCAAAAGGCTATGGCAACCTGAAGATGTCTATACCGATAGGCGGGGACGTAACTATGTATGGAGACTACCTGCTGGAAGAGGGCGACTATACCTTTACCTTCAAGCTGCTGGAGTTTAAGCGGAACTTCGCGCTGAACCCGGGCAGCAAAATATCTTTCAAGGGGCCCATCTCCAATACTACCCTGAGCGTAGAAGGTGTCTACACCACCAAAGCCCGGCTGTATGACCTGCTGACCGAGCAGGAAAAACAATACCTGTACGAGGAAGCCCAGGATGCCAAGACCCCGCAAAATGTAGATGTACGGATGCACATGCGCGGATCGCTGAAGGAACCGATACTCACCTTTAACATAGACCTGCAGGAGCGCCGCTCCATGGGCACCCTGGCCTATGCAAAGCTGGAAGCTATTAATAAAAACGACCGGGAACTACTGGACCAGGTAGCAACCTTGCTGCTGGTGAATACCTTCATTTCTCCGCAGGGCCTGGGTGGTGGTGGCGCGGGTTCCCCAATAGGAACCGTGGCCATCAATAACGTGAGCGACATTGTCTCTTCTACCGCATCGGCGCAGCTAACCAATATCGTGAATAAAATTATTGGCAACAAGAACCTCTCCATAGACCTGAAATACAAAAACTATAACCTCAGCGATGCCTCCAATACGGGACTGAATCGAAATGAATTCTCCGGAACCGTAACCCAGAACCTGCTGAAAGACCGGCTGGTAGTGGAAGTGGGTGGTTCGTATGACTGGGGACGGCCATCGTCTGGGAATGCTACCGCCAATACCTTTAACCTCGCGGGTGACTTCCGGCTGCAATACCTGCTGACCGAAAGCGGCAACCTCCGCCTCAACCTGTTCCGCAACAGTGCCTACGACGTACTCTCTGACCAGCAAATAAACAGGGGGGGGCTGGGCCTCTCGTGGCGGAAAAGCTTTGACGGACTGGATGAATTTTTCAGGAGCAGCAACCGCAGGAAAAAGAAAACGATAGGCCCTGAACCGGATACCGCTACACACGGCACGTGGTAAACTACCGGGAAGCCACCTGCTGCAGGTAAGACTCTAACATGTCGGCAACCGCATCCCAGCCAAAATTATTCCTCACCACCTCCATTCCTTTGGCACCCACTTCTCTCCGGCGGTCGGCCGAAGAAAGAAGCTCTATAATGCTTTCCGCGAAGGCCAGTGGTTCTGTTTGCATAATGGCGCCATCGCCGCTGGATATACCCAGTCCACGAAAACCGATATTAGAACATACTACGGGTATGCCCATCGCCATAGCTTCCAGTACCTTGTTTTGCGTGCCCGCGCCAAAGCGCAACGGCGCTACCACCACGCTGGCGGTATTGTATACGGCGGCAATATCCTCCACAAACCCAGTAACGTTCACATGCGCTCCCGCCAACTCCTGTACCTTAGCTACAGGCCGCTGCCCGGCAATAACAAAGGAAGTGCCGGGGAACCGTTGCCGCACCAGCGGGAATATCTCCTGAACAAAATAAACTACTGCGTCTACATTAGGAGCGTAGTCCATATTGCCGGTAAAGAGCAGGGTATGCGTGTGGTTGTAATCGTGCTCGCGCGGGTAAAAGGTATCCAGGTCTACGCCGTTGGGTAGTAAACGAATATTATCGAGGTGATGCAATTGCCGGAGGTACTCCAGGTCCTCAGCGGAGCAGACGAGCGACATATCGTACATGCTCATTACCGGCTCATACTTTTTTACGCGGTTTTGCTCCAGGCTTTCAAAACTGCGGCGGGCTATACCCCGCTTTACCTTCTTACGGCGCTCCCAGTAAAGAGAGAACGCATCGGGCAAATCGAGGATACGCGGAATTTCTTTGCGCTGCGCGAGATAAGGCGACATGCGGAGATGCTGCACGTGCACCGCATCGAAGGTATGGCGGCCCAATACCTCATCCAGCTTCGCTTCCATCTGCGCCGACTTGAAATATAATACCTGTAAGGGCTTTTTATCCCAGGGCGCAGAAAGGCAATTCAAAGCAGACTGCCACTTGGGCAAATAAATGAGGTGTACTTCACTGAAAATCTTTTCCAGCTCAGCACGATACTTTTCTTCTTCGGGTGTTTGCGTAAAGGTGACCAGTACCAGCTCATGCCGCTTACACAACCTCCGGGCGAGATTGTATATTTTGAGCTTATCGCCCCGGTAAGGAGGATACGGAATCCTGTTGGCTAAGAAAAGTATCTTCAATGGTGTATCAATTATTTAACCGGCACTACGCAAGCTTCACTGGCTTTGCCGTACAAAATTTCCGGTTACTTCAGAATTTCGTGTCCCAGCTTATCGCGTTTCGTCTGCAGGTAAAACTGGTTGTGCTGGTTAGGCGCTATCTCTATCGGCACGTTCTCCACTATTTCCAGTCCATAACCTTCCAGCCCGGCACGCTTGCGGGGGTTATTGGTCATCAGCTTTATCTTGGCTACCCCCAGGTGCCGCAGTATCTGCGCGCCCACGCCATAGTCGCGCTCGTCCATTTTGAAGCCGAGCGCCAGGTTGGCCTCTACGGTATCCTTGCCTGATTCCTGCAGTTTATATGCCTTTAGCTTATTGAACAGGCCTATACCTCTGCCTTCCTGGTTCATATACAGCACTACCCCTTTACCGGCGGCATCTACCATTTCCATCGCCTTGTGGAGTTGCTCGCCGCAGTCGCAGCGGAGCGAGTGAAGGATATCTCCCGTAAAGCAGGAACTGTGTACCCGCACCAGTACAGGTTCGTCCTCTTCCCACTCTCCTTTCTTGAGCGCCAGGTGATTCTCGCCCGTATTGGTCTGGCGGAAGGCATAGAGCTCAAAGTCTCCATACTTGGTAGGCATGTGTACGTGAACTTCTTCCTCTACCAGGCTTTCGGTACGCAGGCGGTATTCTATCAAATCCTTGATGGAAATGATTTTGAGGTCAAACTTTTTCGCAATTTCTTTCAGTTCGGGAAGACGGGCCATAGTGCCATCGTCGTTCATTATCTCTACCAGCACCCCAGCCGGGTCGAAGCCCGCCAGCCGGGCAAGGTCAACGGTGGCCTCGGTATGCCCGGAGCGGCGCAGTACCCCTTCGTTGCGTGCCCTAAGCGGAAAGATATGCCCCGGGCGGCCCAGGTCTTCCGGCTTGGTATCTGGGTTGATGAGTGCCTGTACCGTAGCGGCACGGTCGTGCGCCGATATACCGGTAGTGCAGCCATGCCCTATTAAGTCCACCGACACGGTGAATGGCGTCTGGTGCAGTACCGTATTATTCTGCACCATCAGGTTCAGGTTCAGCTCTTCGCAGCGCTGCTCTGTAATGGGAGCGCAGATGAGGCCACGCCCGTACTTAGACATGAAATTGATTATCTCCGGGGTAACATTAGCCGCGGCTGTTACAAAATCGCCCTCGTTCTCGCGGTCCTCATCATCAACCACTATCAGCAGCTTACCGTTCCTGAGGTCTTCCAGGGCAGACTCGATCGTATCTAACATATATTGAAAATCTCCACTAAAATCAGGATGCAAAGTTACGTATGTTATTGCTAGTAAAGAGGATATAAACTTACAATAACGGGAAAATATAGCCTGCGGCTATCTGTCTATAGTAAGCCCTCAATAGCGGCCACTACGGAATTCATGATATTTTCCTGCCGGTACCGGGTGAGTACCAGCCGTCGCCCGTTAGCAGCCACCTTTTCGGCGGCGGGCTTATCGGATAGTATCTTCTTGATTACTTCAGCAAACTGCCGGGCTGAATTGGCCACGTAGAAGTGTTCGCCGCTTACCGCCTCTATCCCTTGCATGCCTACGCCCGTACTTACTACCAGCTTTCCCGCAGCCATTGCTTCCAGTATCTTAATACGTATACCTCCGCCTGAACGGAGCGGAACAATGAGTATCTTCTTATCAGAAATAAAAGCGTTCGCATCCTCCACTTCGCCCTCGCACCATACCCCTTCGGGCAGGTCTTTGTGGAACGAATCGGGCATATTGCGCCCGGCGAAGAAAAAACGAAACGCCGGCGATGCCCGGTACACCTCGGGCCAAACATAGGAAACAAACCACTTGACGGCCTCCACGTTGGGTATCCAGTCCATAGCCCCTATGTGATAGCCTACCCAATGCTCGGCGTGCTGCTCGGGTATATTATCCGTATCTATACCGAATGGAGCGATGGTCATGTTGGCATAATGGTAGAGGAACTTCACCAGCGCTGCATCGTCTTTGGTAATGGGCAGCAGCAGGTTGAACTGTTTCCACGCAGCAACTTCAAACTTGCGCATCCGTTTTGCGAGGTTGGTGAGGTACCACTTTTTTACAGGGTTCTTCACCTCCTGCGAGAGCCGCTCCCAAATCTGGTACTCTATATTGTGCATGCGCAGCACGGCTACCGCCTTGCTATGGCGGCGGATGGTCTCTACATAAGTGGCCAGGAACACACTTTCCAATTGTACAATATCAGGCTGGAACTCTTTCAACACTTCGGCGAGGCGCTTATCGAAAGCACGGCTGGCGAAACGGCGCGCGTGGTTCGGCTGGCGACTGAATACATAATTGAGCAAGGTGCCCGCGATGGTAATATCGTTGTTTACCGGCACCGTTTCCAGCTTTTCGATACCCGGGAAAAGATTGCTGATATCAGCCGACGATACCGGGTGCCGACTCGTGAGCATGGAAAGAAGGTACACCTTCCAGCCCTGCTTCTGGTATCCCTCAATCATGGCATGTACAGCCAGGTTGCCACCATCGTTAAGGGGATAGGGTACACGATTGGTCAATATTAATATGCGTCTTTCGGACATGGCTGCTATTTTACAAAAATAAAAGACAAATTGAAAGCTGTATTTTTACAGCATGCAGCGCAAAAAGCTCATTTTCCTGGGTTCTAAGCCCATCGGCTACGAGTGTTTCCGATACCTGCTCGCCGTGCGCGAGCAAATGGGCATAGATATCTCCGGAATACTAACCAATGTACGGAAGGAGTTTGGAGACGCTCACGACCTGAACCAACTGGCCGCTGAGCAAAACATACCAGTACTCTCCGGCCCTGACGACCTGGTGGAGTGCGATATATTGTACTCCGTGCAGTATCATAAAATACTGAAACAACACCACATAGACCAGGCGAGGCAGATAGCGGTAAACCTGCACATGGCTCCCCTGCCCGAGTACCGCGGCAGCAACCAATTCTCCTATGCCCTGATAGACGGCAAAGAGGAATTCGGGACCACGATACACGTGATGGACAGCCGCATAGACCACGGAGACATCCTGTTCCAGGAGCGCTTTCCTATACCGGAGCGCTGCTGGGTGAACGATCTCTACCAACTGACCTACGAGGCCAGCCTGGCACTCTTTAAAGAAACGCTGCCCGCTATTGTAAGCGGAAACTACACCCGCACCCCGCAGGCTACCCTGGAAGACCGATACGGCACCTCGCTGCACTTCAGGCACGAGATAAACGAGCTAAAAAACATAGACCCTGCATGGGACGCGGAAAAGATAGACCGGTACGTGCGGGCCACGAGCATGCCGGGTTTTGAGCCGCCGTACTATATAGAAGACGGTAAAAAAGTTTATTTTTCGCAGGAGCAGGCATGAGGCAAAAACACATTGTACTTACCGTAACATCGGACCCCAACTACGACCAGCGCATGATTCGCATCTGCACATCGCTGCACGAAGCGGGCTACCGGGTAACCATTATTGGCAGGGAACGGCCCAACAGTAAACCGCTGATAGAGAAGCCCTATGAACAAGTGCGCCTGCGGCAACGGATAGACAGCGGCAAACTCTTCTACCTGACCTATAACATAAAACTGCTGCTGACTCTGCTTTTCCGCAAGGCCGATGTGCTGTGCGCGATAGACCTGGATACCATACTACCGGTATACTATGCATCTAAACTGCGGGGCGTACCCCGGGTGTATGATGCGCACGAACTCTTTTGCGAAATAGAAGAAGTAGCCAGCCGGCCACGGATTCAAAAGATGTGGTATGCCATAGAGCGCCACACGGTGCCGCACTTTCCCTACGGGTACACGGTAAACCAAAGCTATGTGGATGAATACCGGAAGATGTATGGAGTGGAATATGCCATAGTGCGAAACGCCACCGTACTGCGCCCGCTGGAAATACCGGGCAAGCCGGAACGCTACATATTGTACCAGGGCGCGGTGAACCACGGCCGCTGTTTTGAACAACTGATACCGGCCATGAAGCAGGTAAACGCCCAACTCATTATCTGCGGCGAAGGGAACTACTACGAGGAAGCGCAGGCGCTTGCCCGGAAGCACAGCCTGGAAGATAAAGTAATCTTTAAAGGGTACATACCGCCGCACGAGCTGCCTGCCTACACCCGGAACGCCTATATAGGCATTACCCTCTTTGTAGCCACCAGCCGCAGCAATGAGCTATCGCTGGCTAACCGTTTCTTCGACTACATGCACAGTGGGGTTCCGCAACTGGCGGCCCGCTACCCGGAATATGAGAACATCAATCACCAATATGAAGTAGCTACCCTGCTGGATGACATAACCCCCGACAGCATAGCCCGGGCGCTGAATCAACTACTGGAAGACACCGACTACTACCACAGGCTGCAACAAAACTGCCTGCGCGCCAGGGAGGCCTATTGCTGGCAGGAAGAAGAAAAAAGACTACTAGCCGTATACGAACGATTATTTGCAGCAAATGGAAAATAAGGGAGTGATAAAATTCAGCGTAGTGATACCTACCTACAATGGCGCGGCAACTATTTCGGCCAGCATACGTTCGGCACTGGAACAATCATATCTGCCGTATGAAATAATTGTAGTAGACGACGCCAGTACCGATGATACCCGCGCCGTGGTTGGCGCGTTTGGTGATGCGGTCAGGTACGTGCAGCTCATCAGCAACAATGGCCCGTCGGTAGCGCGCAACAAAGGAATGGAACTGGCAACGGGTGACTATATATCTTTCCTTGACCATGATGATATATGGCACAAAGATAAACTGGCGCTCATGAACAGCATATTGGAAGCCCGTCCGGATATTGAATTTCTGTATCACCCGTTTACGCTGGAAGATATACACAGCGTAAAGCTGCCCGAAAGTGGAACGGTATATAAGTATCCCTTTATAAAACTGCTGGCGCGGAATGTAATAGGCACTCCCTGCGTAACGATGAAACGAAGCATAGCCCTGCGGTTTGAACCGTCCATGCGCTATACCGAGGACTATGACCTGTGGCTGCGCATAGGCTACAAGCACCGTTTACATTTTGTGGAAATACCGCTGACGCAGGTAGGGCGGCCAGTGCTATCGCAGGGAGGGCAAAGCGGCAACCGGTGGAAAATGCGCCGGGGGGAAATGCGTGCCTACCGCAGACTTACAAAGCTCAACAAACTTTTTTTATTACTACTGCCGGTGCTGCTGCTCGGCAGCCTGTTGAAACACGTGGCCAAGCTGGCCTCGCGTTAAACAATGCCGGCCGCAGTTACCTCTTTCACTTCACCATTTTCTATACGCACTACCCGGGCGGGATACTTCTGAATAATGGTATAGTCGTGCGTGGCCATAATGAAACCGGTCTGGTAGTCGCGGCAAATAGAAAACAGCAACTGCATTATTTCGTCGGTAGTGTCTGGGTCCAGGTTACCGGTGGGTTCATCGGCAAGTATCAGCTTAGGATTATTGAGCAGGGCACGGGCTATATCCACGCGCTGCTGCTCGCCGCCGCTCATCTCGTAAGGCATTTTAAAGCCTTTGCTCTTCAGGCCCACTTTGCTCATTACATTATCTATCTTCTCTTTCATCAGCACCTTGTCCTTCCAGCCGGTGGCTTTAAGTACAAACTCCAGGTTGTCTTGTACGTTCCGGTCGGTGAGCAGGCGAAAATCCTGGAACACGATACCCAGGTTACGGCGCAGCAGTGGCACGGTTTGCCACTTCAGGTCCTTCAGGTCGAACCCCGCTACGTTGCCGGAGCCCTCCTGCAAATACAGGTCGCCATACAATGTCTTCAGCAGGCTCGATTTACCACTGCCCGTCTTCCCTATCAGGTAAACGAACTCGCCCTTACCAACTTCAAAGTTGACATTCTTCAGGATAAGCGCCTTACCCTGGTAAATATTGGCGTTGCGGATGGATACTATTTTGCTGTCGGACATTGGTAAGCGTGGTTTGCTGCAAAGATAATAAGCTGTATGCTTTTACCTGTGTAAAATACGACAATAGGCAGAATAAAAAGCCCCCAACTAAAAGTTGGGGGCTTTGGGAATACCTATTCGTTATATCGCTTAGTAAACTACCAGTTTCTCGGTGTGCGACTGGTTGTCGGTCACTACCTGTATCATGTACATACCCTTTACGGTCAGTACTTCGGCAGGTATTTCGATAGTAGTGTAGGAAGAAGATATCTTCTGCGCTGTTTTGTACACCAGCTTACCGGTGATATCCGTAACCATTACCGAAGCTGAAGTATTCTGACCTCCTTTAATGATGATGGTAGAGCTGTTCTGAGTTGGGTTGGGCGCTACTACTATATTGCGCTCTTCCGTAAGCACGGTATTGGCACCCAGCGGGAAGTTGCTGATATTGATGCGGTCCATGTAGAAGTTGTTGCTGGTTACAGCGCCGTCAGGATTTACGTGAGGCATGTAACGGAAGCGGAAGAATGTGCTAGCAGTACGCGCAGCCGTAGGGATGTTGATGCTCTTCAGGTCCCATTGACCCATCCAGGTAGGTTGGTAGTTTACTACCGAGTTACCCTGGTTGGCTATATCAGCGTTGGTAAGCGTAGCCATGTTAGTCCATGTCTTACCGCAGTCAACAGAGTAAGCAATCTGGAGGGTATCTTCCATATCGGTGTGGAAAGCAGACAGTGCTGTACCAGAGAACATATAGTTCAGGTTACAGTTACCTACAGACATGCCGGACAGGTTGAAAGCCGGAGTGAAGAAATCATCTACATCACCTTCTGGTGTACCTACCATCGTCTGGGGGAACGAGCGGGTATCGTAACCGGTATACATGACGCTGTAATTATCATAGTAACCGGCGCTGGTGTTAATCTGCCACTTAAAGTTGTTGTTGTAATAGTTGAATATCGGCCACTTGTCGCGGTCGCCATTCGGGTCA
The DNA here is from genome assembly GCA_016786665.1 of Flavipsychrobacter sp. Classification (GTDB taxonomy): domain Bacteria; phylum Bacteroidota; class Bacteroidia; order Chitinophagales; family Chitinophagaceae; genus MKUN01. The sequence goes on along the minus strand of JAEUVZ010000076.1, from coordinate 71,782 downwards.
AACTCCTGGTAGTGGAAACCATTCATCGGGTTGATAACGTAGTTTTTGTCAGCAGCATATACCGCGGCTTTGGTTACCGTGTTGCTACCGGCATTACTGTTAACGGTCAGGCTCACATTTACCCAACCCGGCTGAGCGAAGTTAGTAGCAATGCTCTTGCCGGTACCAATAGAAGAAGTAGGACTGTTGGAAAGCTGCCAGGTACGGGAATCGATCGTATCGTTCCAGCTCATATCAGTAAAGGAGAACTTCTCTACCATGTCAGCACACATAAACATCATGCGGGAAGTACCGGTAGGGTTTCCGAAAGAGCTGATCATTTTACCGGGAGCGAAATCTGCTATCGGCGCCAGGTCAGGACGGTCGGCAAGGGCCCCTGTTGTCTGCAGGTTGAAATCAGACCAAAGGTTGTTGCGCAGGGCTGTATTGCTGTTGAGCGCTTCGTGCATACGGTATACCTGGCCATGTGTAAACATACGGGCGCAGAAGGTATAGTCCATAATGTTTTGAGAGTTGTTCGTATCGGGGTAATCTACCATAGAGTCGATACCCGGAATAGACGAAGGGTACACCTGTACGTAACCGATGGAACAAGTGGTATCGTATATGCGAGAGGGAGCGCACCCACCACCCTGGTGTCCTTCCGTAGGAGGCGTATCATCTACCGCATCATCCCCACAACCCACTTCAGGCTGATTAGTACCACCCCATACGTGGTCTATGTTAAAGGTGTGCGCCAGTTCGTGCGGTATTGTTTTGTCAGAACCCGGATTTATGGCTTCAGACATGTAGTTCCACAGGCTGATAATGCCATCGTACCAGGGCAGCTGCTGCCCGCCGGCGGGCTTTAACGCGAAAGCAGCCGCATTGCTACCTGCAGCCATGCTCCTTATCACCCATATGTTCATATAGGCATAGTTAGGCCATCCACCCAGCTTCGATTCGTTACCGGCCCCTGTGGTTAAGTAGGAGTGGTGACGGGTGATACCCTTGGTAGGGTTACCGTCCGGGTCGCGGGTAGCGAGGTGAAGTTCAATACGAGGGTCGCCTTTGTATTTTTTGAACGGCGGTATTATCTGGCTGGTATCGGCATTACGGCCACGCAGCACTATGTTCCATTCTTTGAGCGCATCAAAAATGTCATCATCTGTCAGGTATTCCGCCAGGGTATCGTAATCGTGCACTATGTGCACTACTACAGGAATATGATAGATGAAGTTGGGGTTATTCAACTGGTCAGCCGTTGATTTGGCGTAGTTAGACAAGTTGAGATTCTGCAACCCGTTCTGAACCTGGGAGGCGATGCTTTCATTGTATCCTATCATTGGATACTTTTCTTTCAGCTTCTGATGCATCTCATCCGTACCACAAGGCTGGATATTCTGGGCGTTGCCCGCTGCCGCGCACATAGTGGTGACAGCGAGAGAAAGTAAGGCTTTTTTCAACATTTTAATTGCGTTATATACCTAAGACGTAAAATCCGGCTTCCAAAGATAAAAAACTGTTAACTTTTTTTTCGGAAAATTTATTCCACAGGGTATGGAATACGTCATAGAGGAGTAAATTCTTCTATATATCTGCTGTTTATTAATGAGTTGAGGGTTCCGGGGTGTTACCAAACAGTAGCCTCATGCCGTTCATCACCGCCTGGTGCCCCACTGTTGCGTGGTTGTCCTCGGGCAGAAAATCGAAGTGCAGGGTAACATTCCGGTTGTGGACGGCACGTATCTTATCAGCCAGCATCCGGGCATCATCTTCCATAATGCGGGGAGGAGTGGTGGGTGTTTGCCCCTCCTTCCCTACTCCTATATAGACCCGTGTGGGCGTGGCAGGATGCACCTTGTCAAACTTGGGACGGTCGGCCAGCAGCGAGGCCTCATCCCACCAAAGGCTGGGACTGATAATAATATAATTATTGAATAGGTCCGGCTTCCTGAGTAATACCTCTGCCGCCAGCAGCCCGGCCAGCGACTGGCCTAGCAGCGTATTACCCCCTCCGGTGCGGAAGTTCTTGTCTATAAAGGGTTTCAGTTCCTTTTCCAGGAAATCGATAAATCGCGCGGAGCCACCGGTGGTAGGGTATTTCTCCTTATCTGCCTTCACCAGCGTCGGGAAGGTCATATCGCGCTTGCGGTCCGTATTGGCAATGCCCACTACAATGGTCGGCGGCAGGCGCTTCACCCAGGGGAACGTGTTGAACTGCACCAGCCCGGCCACGTGTATGAAATCTTCGTCTATACTGCCGTCCAGCAGGTAGAGCACGTGGTACTTCACGGTATCGGAGGCTGTATAGTCTGCCGGGAGGTAAATATTCAGGGTCCGGTCTTCACCCAGTATGGCGGAATGCAGTTGCAGCTGTGTACCTATGGTTATCGCCTTTTGCTCCTTAGCCTGTGCCGCGGTCAGCAGGGGGAGCCCTGCCAGCAGCAGTACTATTACCAGTCTTATCATGGCTCAAAAATAGCTATCGGGCGATAAAAATGGGCACTGAAACTATATGGCGCACCGAATTGATCGTTTCCCCGAATATCCAGTCCTTCATCAGTTTATGGCCATGGCTGCCTACCACCAGCAGGTCGGCCCCGGTACTGTTCACAATGCGGGCTATCTCCCGGGCGCGGTGCCGGTATCCCAGTTCGCCGGTAGCTACAAAGCCCGAAGCCCTGAACTGCGCTATATAGGCCTCCAGTCCGGCATGGTCATAACGGGTCTCCAGGTCGGAGGCCTCCTGCTCGTGCATGCGGGCGGGAGCGCTTTCCACCACATGTATCAATACAAATTCGGTGGTCGTGTTAGCCAGTTGCAGCGCGTAGGCCATCACGCCCTTATCATTCTCGCTGAAGTCGAGTGCGAGGGCTATTTTGTTGAACGGCCGCGATGCGGCGGCATCCAGCTCTATCTTCTGCTTGTTGTGTATGCTTTGCACCGCCTCTCGACGCTGCCGGATAAAGGGATAAATAGTGGTGACCACCAGCAGGTACACAAAGCCTAGCGCCCCGGCCAGTATCAGCGCCTTTGCCCCGGTGCTTTCTATCTCTTCCATCCACCCGCTTATGCTCTCGTACACCAGCTTCAGATTGAGCGCTACTATTACAGCGGCAATCAGCCACGCCGCGGCTTTCACCTTTGGCCCTATGGCAAAGTTGCCCATACGCTCCTTGTCACTCACAAAGTGGATTAGCGGAATGACGGCGAAAGCCAGCTGCATGCTGAGCAGTACCTGGCTGAACACCAGCATGGCGTCCACCTCGCTCTCGCCCATTATCAGCAGCACCAGCACGGCGGGCACTATAGCCAGCAGGCGGGTGAGCAGGCGCCGCGCCCAGGGGTTGATGCGCAGGCGCAAGTACCCCTCCATCACTATCTGCCCGGCGAGCGTGCCGGTAACCGTGGAGCTCTGCCCGGCGGCTATAAGCGCGATGGCGAACAAGTGAGAAGCCCACTCATTGTTGAAAATGGTGGAGAGCAGCACGTGCGCGTCTTTCAGCGTAGCTACATGCTGGTTGCCGGTAGCGAAGAACGCTTTGGCGGCTAGTATAAGGATGGCGGCATTAACGAAGAAAGCCATATTAAGCGCTATGGCGCTATCCCATATGTTGATACGGATGGTCTTTTTGATAGAGGCTTCATCTCGCTTTATCTTACGGGTCTGTACCAGTGCGGAGTGGAGATACAGGTTGTGCGGCATAACGGTGGCGCCGATGATACCGATAGCTATGTAAAGCGCCGTATCGCTGGGGATGGACGGGACAAATCCTTTGGCGATCTCCCCCAGCGGCGGCTGCGCGAAAAACATCTCCAGCAGGAAGCAGCCCCCAACAATCGCTACCAGCGTAATGATGAACGCCTCCATCTTCCGCATGCCCAGCTTCTGCAGGTATAGGAGGATGAAGGTATCGAGGAAGGTAATAATAACGCCCCATATCAGTGGTATTTCCAGTAATAGGTTCAGGCCTATGGCTACCCCCAGTACTTCCGCCAGGTCGCAGGCGGCAATGGCTATTTCGGCCAGCATATAGAGGGCGAAGTTCACTCCGCGGGGATATGCCTCGCGGTTGCACTGGGCCAGGTCACGCCCCTGTACGATACCCAAACGGGCGGATAGCGACTGCAACAGCAGCGCCATAAGGTTGCTCATCAGCAGCACCCAAATAAGGGTGTAGCCAAACTGCGCGCCCCCCTGCAGGTCGGTAGCCCAGTTACCCGGGTCCATATACCCTACGCTCACCAGGTAGGCCGGCCCAAAGAAGGCTGCTATACGCCGCCAGGGCTTCTTCCGGGCCGAAGGGTCTATGCTCTCGTGAACATCACTAAGTGATCTGTCGTCATCATTGAAATTCACAACCTAAATTTATTTTTAGGCAAATCTAAAAATAGTAATTGATTAAAACAAGTATTTATTGAATAAGTGTACACAAACCCCGGTGCAAAATCTTGCCAAAAAAATCTACTAAAAAATTAGTTTTAAAACTAAATACTTAGTAGATTTACTAAAAGATTAGTAGTTAGCATGAAACATTTTAAGCCATTAACCAAAGCCGAGGAAGAAATAATGCGGGTACTGTGGCAGCAGAAGAAGGCCTTTATAAAGGATATAGTAGATGAAATGCCGGAACCCAAACCCCACTACAACACCGTGAGCACCATAGTGAAGATACTGGAAGAAAAAGGCTTTGTAGGGCATGAGTCGTTTGGTAAATCCAACAGGTATCATCCGCTGGTTCCAAAAGAGGATTACACCCGCCGCAGCATGAGCCAGTTCGTAAAAGGATACTTCGAAGGGTCGTTCAGCAATATGCTTTCCTTCTTTGCTAAAGAGAAGGACATCAGCATTGAAGAACTCGAAAGTATTTTGAAACAATTAAAGGAAAACGAAAAATAGTCAGTTTATGATGTACATTTTCCAGGCGACCATCTACACGATACTATTATATGTAGTGTATCTCCTTTTCCTGAAGAACAGGACAGACCATAACTGGAGCCGGGCCTATCTGCTCATGAATATCGGGCTTCCATTTATTCTTCCCTTTATTACCGTCCCTGCCTTTCAGACTAAGCACAATGCAGTTGCTGAAATAATGCTCCCCGCCATTTCCATAGGTGCAGAGGTATCAAAGAGCGAAACAGCCGCCGGCATGGCTCCCATCATCTATCTAGCCATTAGCTTCACATTGCTGGGATACCTCGCGGCGCAACTGGTGCGTATCACGCTCTTTATAAAGCGCTACAAAACAGAAAAGCAGGCTGGCTTCCGACTTATCCGCAATTCCAGCATGGGCCCCGGAAGCTGGTTCAACTACATATTTATTCCTGAATATGATATTGATAACGCCATATTGGAACATGAGCAAGCACATGTAAAGCTCAAACACAGCTATGATGTTTTACTGCTGCGCTTGTTGCAATGCTTCGCCTGGCCCAACCTTTTCCTGTTTGTACTGGCAAAAGAATTAAAAACGGTTCATGAATTCCAGGCCGATGCAGCGGCGGGTATAGACCGGAAGGGATATAGCGAGTCGCTGCTCAATGGCCTTTTACACACCAAACACTTTTCCTTATCTCATACCTTTTTTCATCACCCAATAAAACGTAGAATTATGATGTTGCAAAAGAAACGTACCCCGGCAGGCCTGCTGAAGGCAGCCACCATCGTTCCGCTTATGATAGTAGGAATGCTGTACATTCAAAGCCCGAAGGAAGCGGTAGCTAACGTTGCTACGCCAAACCCCGGGAGTACTAAAGACGCAGCGGGCGTCTACACCTCCGTTGATAAACTTCCCGAATTCATCGGCCAGCGCTATCTGCACGACTATATGCGAATGAACCTGCGCTACCCTGATGAAGCAAAAATTCAAAAAATAGAAGGCCGCGTGGAAGTAAAGTTCATTATTGATGAACAGGGAAACCTTTCCAATCCTACAGTCATCAGCTCACCCGACGAACTGCTTTCCAGTGAAGTGCTGCGGGTGGTGAGTACCATGAAAGAATGGTCACCCGCCGAGGTGAACGGAAAGAAAGTGCGGGCCTATTTCACGCTCCCGGTGGAGTTCAAGATGGAGCAGCCCGCCCCCCAACCTTACGACGAGGCACTAAGGAAACAAATGCTGATAGGGAACGGGAGAAAAGAGTTGATAGTAACAGCGAATGGCTGCTAAAATGAACCCGCTATGATATACTTCATACAGATTTCTATCTATACCGCACTGTTATACCTGGTTTACCTGCTCTTTCTGAAAAACAGGACAGACCATAAATGGAGCCGGGCGTATTTGCTGCTGAATATGGTTGTTCCATTCGTATTGCCATTTGCTTCATTTCCGGTGGCTACAGCCCGGGACAATGCTATAACAGAGTTGGTATTGCCGGTGGTCACTATCGGCTCTGAAGTTTCAGAAAAAGCCAATGCGCTAAACATTTTGCCCATTGCCTACATTGCCATCAGCTTTGCTTTGCTGGGATACCTTGCTGCACAAATGACGCAGATAATGCTTTTCCTGAAAAGGTACCCTGCTGAGAACCGGGATGGCATTCGCCTGATAAAGAATACCACTATGGGACCCGGCAGTTGGTTCAATTATGTATTCATTCCGGCAGAAGAAGCTGACAATGCAGTGCTGTTGCACGAGCAGGCGCACGTTTCGCTAAAACACAGCTACGACATAGTGCTGATGCGCCTGCTGCAATGCCTGGCATGGCCTAATGTGATGCTCTTTGTGATAGCTAAAGAATTGAAGACCGTGCACGAATTCCAGGCCGATGCAGCAGCCGGTATTGACAGGCAACAATACAGCACTACCCTGCTGAACGAACTGTTCCACACCAGGCATTTCGCTCTATCGCACACATTTTTTCATCATCCAATAAAACGCAGAATTATGATGTTACAAAACAAAGCCCGCACGGGAAAACTAAAGGTGGTGGTACTTTCCACAATGCTGGTAGCTGGTATAGTATTCTTCCAATCCGCCAACGTAGTGGCTCAAAGTAAAAAAGTAAAAATAGAGACACAGGACACAAAAGCCGAACCGCCCCAAAAAACATTTGTAATAGGCAGTGAAAAGCCAGACACTGCTGCCATAAGGCAAAAGCTGAATAACGGAGAAGGCATACGCATCAGGAAAATTTCAGATAACGGGGAGGCAGCCACGCAAAGCACCTATGATGTACCGCCCCGGTTTGACGGGGACATGGTTGCCTACCTGGTAAAGAATATTAAATATCCGAAGGACGCACAGGCAGAAAAGGCAGAAGGCCGGGTACTGGTACTCTTTGATGTAAACGAAAAGGGCAACCTGGAAAACATAGAAGTACTCAACAACATACATCCTTCGCTGACCGAATCGGCAAAGAAGGTAGTGCAAAACATGCCCCGCTGGAAACCGGGCATGAAAGACGGTAAACCTGTAAAAGTACGGTACACGTTGCCGATAATGTATAAGTTACCCTAACACACCTGGCATACCTGCAAATAATAGTCAACAAAGGCAGGGGATCACCCCTGCCTTCTTTTTGTGCTGCGCTATCCCTTTTGTATCTTGCCGCCCGTTATGAGTAAGGAAATAGTAGTGAGCGGCATCCGCTCCACGGGATATTTACATTTGGGCAACTACTTTGGGGCGATGCAGAACTATGTGAAGATGCAGGATAGCCACGAATGCTATTTTTTTGTAGCTGACTACCATTCGCTCACTACTCACCCCGACCCTAAAGACCTGAAAGCAAACGTTTTCAGGGTAGTGGCGGAAAATATAGCCAGCGGCCTGGACCCCGAAAAAGTATCGCTCTATGCCCAAAGCGACCTGCCGGAGATACCCGAACTGTACCTGATGCTGAACATGATGGCTTACAAAGGCGAGCTGGAAAAGGTGCCCACCTTCAAAGACAAGGTCCGTCAGCAGCCCGACAACGTGAACGCCGGACTGCTCACCTACCCCGTACTGATGGCGGCAGATATACTCATACACCGGGCGGTGAAAGTGCCCGTGGGCAAAGACCAGGAACAACACCTGGAAATGGCGCGCAACTTCGCACACCGCTTCAACAGTCGCTACGGGGAACTGTTCCCTGAGCCGGTGCCCTTTAACTTTGGCAGCGAACTGGTAAAAGTTCCCAGCCTGGACGGAGCCGGGAAAATGAGTAAAAGCGAAAACGTAAATGCTACCATCTATCTCGCCGATGAAGACGACGTTATCCGCAAAAAAATAATGAAGGCCAAAACCGACGGCGGCCCCACTGAGCCCAACAGCGAAATGCCGGACTATATACAGAACATCTTCCTGCTGATGCAGCTGGTATCGGAACCTGCCACGCTGGAAACCTACCGCGCCGCCTACAATAGCTGCAACATACGCTACGGCGACATGAAAAAGCAACTGGCGGAAGATATGGTGCGCTTTGTAGCTCCCATACGCGAAAAAGCCGCCGAACTACAGCAAGACGAAGCGCGGATACGCGGCATACTGAAACAGGGAGCCGAGAAAGCACGTATAAGCGCTGCAAAAACCATAGCCGAAGCACGGAAGCTGATAGGAATCCACTATTATTAATTTTCTATTTATAAAAAGTTAGTCCCATTTTGTTAAGGAGACTGGAATATTCCCTCCTTCTGCATTATATTGTATCATATAGTCCAAGTAAATCGTCCGCATGCCTCCGAAATCTGCTCCTAAACATATTGCCGTAGCCGGGAACATTGGTTCCGGCAAAACCACGCTGACCACCATGCTGGCCAAGCATTATAAATGGATGCCGCATTTTGAGGACGTAGAGCACAATCCCTACCTGGTAGATTTCTACGAGGATATGCAGCGCTGGTCGTTCAACCTGCAGATATACTTTCTGAACAACCGCCTGGCCAACCTGATAGACATAAAAGGCAGCGGCAAATCGGTAATACAGGACCGCACCATATATGAGGACGCGCACATATTTGCTCCCAACCTGTATGAAATGGGACTGATGACAAAGCGCGATTTTGAAAACTACGCCAGCTTCTTCGGTACCCTGAAGCGGATGGTAACACCGCCCGACCTGCTGATATACCTGAGAGCCTCCATACCCAAACTGGTAGACCAGATTCAGAAACGCGGCCGGGAATATGAAGAAAACATCCGCCTGGACTACCTGAAACGCCTGAACGAATTTTATAATAAATGGATAGACTCCTATAAAGACGGGCCGCTGCTGATCATAGATGTAGACAACAGCAACTTTGCGGAAAAAGAAGAAGACTTTGCCGAGGTGGTACGCCGCATAGACGCACAACTGCATGGCCTCTTCTAGCATTTGTAACTTTTTAGGCTCCCGTTCGATTTATATATTAATTACCGCCGCCACTGCGCGCCTGTAATAGTGCCTGTATAAACACCATCTTGACATGCGGAGAACATTTACGCTACTGCTCCTGGCATTTGCGCCCATAGCGGCCCTGGCCGGGATAATAAAAGGGAAGGTAACGGACGATAAGGGCGAGGGGGTACCCTTTGCCATCGTATTCGTGAAGGGTACCACCACGGGAACCAGCGCCAATGCCAACGGAGAGTACCAATTGCATATAAGCGCAGGCACCTATTCCCTCACTACCCAGAATATGGGTTACCAGCAGCAGGTGCTGAAAGTGACCGTGAAGGACAACGAGCCGTCGGTAGTGAACTTTAAGCTGAAAGAACAGGCGCTGGAAATGGACGAAGTGGTGATAAAGGATGAAGATCCCGCCTACTATATCATTCGCAATGCAATAAAGCGGAGAAAGTTCCACCTGCAACAGGTAAAATCGTTCCAGACATCCATTTACCTGAAAGGCGTGTTGCGCAACCGCGAATTTAAACCGGGCGGAATGCTGAAGCTCCTTTCCGGCAACGATGAAAAGGAACTGAAAGAAGGACTGGGCGCAGACAGCAACGGAAAAGGCGTACTGTACCTGTGCGAGGAGAACGCCGAATACTTTTCTCAGGGAGACAAGGAGCGCACCATTATCCACTCGGTAAAAGAGAGCGGCGACCCGAACGGGCTCGGCTTCTCGCAAATGCCACCCGTTATTACCTTTTACGAAAACAACGTAACCATCATCTCTGATGTGAGTTCTCGCGGGTTTGTATCCCCCATCAGTGAGAATGCGCTGAACTATTACCGCTACACCTACCAGGGCGAGTTTAAAGAAGGCGACTACACCATCAACAAGATAAAAGTAACCCCCAGGCGAAAGTATGAGCCCCTGCTGGAAGGCACCATATACATAGTAGATAAAGACTGGGCGATACACAGCCTGGTACTGCAGGCTACCAAAGAAAACGCCCTGGACCTGATAGACACCCTGCGCATAGAACAGGGATTTCTTCCGCTGGAAACCGATACATGGGTAGTAAAGAGCCAGGTGATATACCCCACTATTGGCATATTCGGGTTTAACATAGCCGGCTACTTTGTAACGGTATATGATAACCAGAAAGTAAACAAGCCCATACCCGACACCATATTTAACCAGCGGATCACCAGCAGTTACGAGCGCGACGCCAATAAAAAAGACAGCTCTTACTGGACGGAGTCACGTCCGATACCGCTGGAGGACGACGAGGTAAACGACTATGTAGCCAAGGACAGCATCAACAAAAAGTACAACGACCCGGCTTACCGCGACTCTATGCGCCGCAAAGGCAACCGCTTCAGCGTAGTAGACTTTATAATAAGCGGGGAATCTTATAACACGAAAGCGTACAAAAACCGCTTCCGCATCAATCCCTTGCTGGACCTGGTGCCGGGTAGCAGGGGCATGGTGAGCTACAATACCGTCGAGGGCATCAACATATCGCCCATCCTGTCGTGTGGGCACCTTATAGACACGGGCAAGTACCTGAGCACCACAGTAGCTACGCGCTATGGCGTCAGCAACGGGCACTTTAATGCCATAGGCTCCATGGTGTACACCCAAAACCGGAGAGACTGGATAGGCAGAGGCTGGTCGGTAGGGATAAGCGGCGGCAGTTATGTGTTTCAGTACAATCCCTCTAACCCGATAGAACCTATCTACAACGTAGTTTCCACGCTCCTTTACCAAAAGAACCACATGAAGCTCTATGAGCGCATGCAGGCGAACATCTTCTTCAACCGCAGCTACGGAAACGGCCTTCGCTGGCGACTGAGCGCAGGCTGGCAGGAGCGCTACATTCTCTTTAACACCAGCAACTTTTCGTGGGCGTCCAGCGATGTGCAGCCATTTACGGAGAACATTCCCGCCTCACTGAAAACAGTATTGTGGCAAAACCACCAGGCCGTGCTGGCCAAAGCCAGCATATCGTACAAGCCCGGCCACACCTACACCCAGTACCCCGACTACAAGGTATCTAACGGCAGTAAATGGCCGCTGTTCTCCCTCGACTACGAAAAAGGTATTTCCGGCGTGCTGAACAGTGATGTGGACTTTGACAAATGGCGCTTGGGGATAACCGATGTGCTGCCGTTGAAATTGCTGGGCAGCCTCTCCTACAACATCGCCGCCGGCGGCTTCCTGAACGCCCGGGCCGTAGGCAGCCAGGATATGATGCACCTGAACGGCAACCAGATATTGCTCGCCGCGCCCTACCAACGCAGTTTCCAGAACCTCCCCTACTACACGCACAGCAACACGGAACAGCTATACGGAGAAGCCCACCTGGAGTATTCTATGAAAGGGCTGCTGACAAATAAAATACCGCTGCTGCGCCAGCTGCAATGGTACTTTATACTAGGCACCAATACCTTCTACGCCAGCAGTGGCAATTATTACACCGAGGCATTTGTGAGCATTGACAACATAGGCTACAAAATGGCACGCCTGTTCCGCGTCGACTTTGTGCAGTCGTGGGACAGCTACCGGAGCAAACCATCGTTCGCTATCCGTATCGGCCTTAGTAACCTGCTAAACGGGAACGGCAGCGTGAGCGGCGACTGGTAACAGCATCAGTTAAAGCTACCGGCCATAATATTGGCGACAAATTTCTCTTTTATTATCTGGTCCATGCTGTAGAGGCCCGGGCCTTTGTCTGCCAGGTACTTGATGCCAAAGATAATACCCTGGCCAAAGGCCGCTCGGTTGTTGGTTTCGTGCGTGAGGCGGATTGTTTGATTGGGCAGCCCGAATATCACCTCGTGTTTCCCTACTATACCACCTATGCGAATGGAGTTAATGTGCTTCTCGTGCGTAAGGCCCAATACATTGGCGATGCGCACCGCAGTGCCTGAAATCTCCGGCTTACTCCTGAAATGCTCTTCTATTATTTCAATATCTGCCCACGGCGCTATCTTCTGCAGCACTTCTGAGATGACGATCAGGAAGTTGATGCCGAGCGTAATGTTAGGGGAGTACAGCACACGGGCCGTTCCCGCTATGTCATTTATTTTTTCAATCCCTTCTTCCGGGTAATTGGATATAGCCGATACAAGGCCGAAACCTGCTTTTTTTATTGCCTGGTGGTAAACGCCAATAGTGGAATAATGTGAAAAATCGACCACTATATCTACCGGGTGTTGGGAAAAGAAAGCGTCGTAGTCCAGCCCTTCAGAGGAATAGATTGCTCCCTCATTTTTGTGCAACCCGAGCAGCTGCCCCGCGAATTCCCCTTCTTCAGTATGGGTGCGGCGTAGTACCCATTGCAGGTTCACGGTAGGCTCGTTAAGCAGTTCGCCGGCAATCACTTTACCTGTCTTTCCAAATCCTATCAAACCTATGTTTACCATTACTATCTGTATTTGTATTTCCCGGTGTGGAGACAGCCTCTCATTAGGTACGGCCGCTGGGAAAGGATGAATGAAATGGAGGAATGAACGGAACCCTCCTCCCTAATAACCTGACCCGTTAAAAGTACTAAACACAGATGAGTTTTGCCAACTTATATACGCATACTATATGCCAGCCCGCATAAATGGCTCGTAACAAGCGCATTACAAACCGTCAAAAAAAAGCTACAGGCGCATGCCTAATCCTAACCGTGCGGAAAAACTACGCGGAAACACGTTAAAGTCGCCTATGCTTGTACGGGCCTCTTTGCCCAGTGCGGGATTGAATGCGCGATTTACATGTATGTCAAGGTCGGCTACCAATACCGGTATATTCACATCCAGTACCAGGCGCTTCGTAATGCTGTAGTTAATGCGTGGAATGATATAGCCCCGCACGCCAAAGTGCTGAACGGTGGAAGGAAGCATAGCAGTAGTATAGGCCGCTACCTTATCCAGCGTATAATAAGGACTGAGTGCAAACCCCAGCATCGGCCTGCACCGCATACGGTGCCGCTTATCGAAGTTCACTACCCGCTCTATACGGAGCGCTATATCCGCGGAGGAAAAGGTTGCGCCCGATGCAGCACCCTGCAGGTTGCCGGCAGAGTCGTAGGCGTACACTACATCTTTACTACGCCCAAAGCGGAATGAAGTCAATTCCACTTCCGCCATATTGCTCCTCCTGGTACTCCACGCAAAGGCGATGGAAGGATGCAGGAAGGCATAGTCTTCCTGCCGCGCCTGGCTCTTCACATAGTAGTTAGGCCACAGCGTGGTGGTCGATTTGCGGGAGTAGCTGACGGTATTGTAGGCTTTCACCAGGTATTTATAGGTCACTATATCCAGGGCCACCGCTTTCAGCTCACTTTCCTGGCAATGCGAATGGTAACTGAATGAAAAGAACCAGAAGGATAAAAAAAGAATATGTTTCATGATGTGGATATTTAATCTGCTACAACGCAGGCGATAAGGCGAATAGTATGCTGCTCCAATTCCTTTTCCCATCGCCGGTTCAAAGGTATGATATTGGTATGCGTTATCAGAAGCAATTAAAATACGATATTCGCCACAACAAGCTCATCTATGATATTTCCTGATTTTACAGAACCGTCGGTATGGGTCAGCCTGCTGACACTTACGTTCCTCGAGATCATTCTGGGGGTAGATAATATTATCTTCATCTCCATAGTGGCTGGCAAGCTACCGGAGAAAGAACAGAAAAAAGCCCGCAATACCGGCCTGCTCATGGCCATGTTGTTCCGGGTAGGGCTGCTGCTCACCATCAACTGGATCATCAGCCTGAAAGAACCGCTGGTGTTTATACCCGCCATCAAAGTATTGAAGTCGGCGGCCATAGGGCTCAGTATCAAAGACCTGATACTGATAGCGGGCGGGCTCTTCCTGATAGTAAAGAGCACCCTGGAGATACACTACAAGCTGCAAAAAGACGACCCGCATAGTAGTGCCAAACCAAAAGCCAACAGCTTCTCCGCGGCGGTGATGCAGATAGTGCTCATAGATGCGGTATTCTCATTCGATTCCATCTTAACCGCTATCGGACTGGTGGAAAACGTAGTCACCATGATCATTGCCGTCATTGTCTCTATCGTGGTCATGATGCTCTTCGCGGGGCGCATTACCCGTGTCATCAATGCACAGCCTACCCTGCAGATGCTGGCCCTCAGTTTCCTGGTAGTAATAGGTGTGGTGCTGGTGGCCGATGGTATACACCAGGAAATAAGTAAGAGTATTATCTATTCGTGCCTGGCATTCTCGCTGATGGTGGAGCTGCTGAATATCCGCTTCCGCAAAAAGAGAGAATATGTATCGCTACATACCCGTGGAAAGGCAGAGGAACAAAATAAGGAGTTGTAATTCCCCGTTGTAACGATAAGTGAAGTTCAGCACACACACATGGGTAATGGCGGCCACGCTGCTCCTTTCCACACCGGTAAAGGCACAGATGGAAGTATCGGCCAACCTGGAATTGGGCTATCCATTCCTGACCAACGAATACAATAGCCGCCTGCTGTATAACCAACTAACACCGGGTGTGCGCCTCGGCGTAAGCTACAAGCCGGAACAAACACAGTTCTTCCCTACCCTGCATTTCGCGTTCGGCCGTACCAAACTGCCGCTGAAACAGCTAGGCAGGAATGTAGCGTTTGCCGAGCTAAACTACCAGAACCTGATGCTGAGCGGCAACCTGGTGTTTCACTATGCCGACTACAGCCAGCTGTACATATACTCGGGCATAGGTGCGGTGGCCCTGCAAAATAAAGGCCTGGACGTGAGCGGCAAAGACGGGCACCTGCTGCGGGCCCGCATAGATTCGCTGGCCAACTTCGATAAGCGCTACCCGGCGGTGAACGTAGGATTTGAATACGTAGTGGGCCACGACCAGGAACAACTCATATACATCAGCGCCGGGGTAAATGTGCAATGCTGGTACTTTGCCACCAACCGCAATAATTACTTCCTGGATGTAACGGACGCTACAGGCAACCAGTACATTACAGAGTCGGCGCTAACTGGTTACGCGATAGTGCCGTTTTTCTACATGTCGCTGCACTGTATGCTAAACAGGGAATTGTTCCGGAAAAAGTAGGCTTTTTTGCTTATTTTAATGGTTCAATAATACACGATGTCACTACACGAACAATTTGAACAGGCGGTAGCCGACAGTAAGGCGCTGGCAGAAAAACCATCAAATGAAATTTTGCTGCAGCTCTACTCGCTATACAAACAAGCTACCGAAGGCGATGTAAATATTGAAGAACCCTCGAACCCCTTCGATTTTGTAGGGCGTGCCAAATACCAGGCTTGGGCGGCGCTGAAAGGTAAAAGCCAGGACGACAGCAGGAATGAATATATTGCTTTGGTGGCGCGGCTTAAAAATGCTTAATTTTATCTAAAAGAAAGAAAAGCATGAAACTACGCTTACTCACAATTTTCATATCAATTCTCTTCGTGTCGTGCGAAAAAGATAAAACGGACGACCCAACCCCTGAAGTAGCCCCCGTAGCTTCCGTAAGCATGAAGGTGAACGGCCTCAAGTGGTTCGCAAACAAAAACACCAGCGCCCTGGTAGTAAGCACCGAAGGACAAAAAAACCAGGTAGCACTCACCGGCAACCTGGATGGTACGGAATTTTTCCAGATGGCTACGGCCAAAGAAATAGACGGACCGGGCACCTACAGCGTTCCCAGCAACTCAGTTGGCGCCATACAGTTCTGGAACTCCGCTAAGACGTATGTGGTGGATACCAATAGCGCACCCGCCACAGTGGTTATTTCCGGCATCCGCACTATTGCCGGAAAGCAATATGTAAAAGGTACCTTCTCCGGCTGGCTGATGCGGAACACCGACAGCTCTGACCGTATCGAGATAACCGAAGGCGAATTCAACGGCATAGACCCATAAAAAAATCCATCGCACCGGCGATGGATCGTTCTGTATGGTCAGTACAATTTAATTACTTCTTAATAGGCGACGCGGGCATCTCCACTGTAGGCGCCACTTCTATCTTACGTCCGTCCAGCGTCATCGATTGGCCTTCTTTCAGTTTGTCGGCAACGCCTGTATTCAGTATCACAGAACCATCGGGCTTAAAGATCGTTCCGTTGGCGGATGTGAAATCCTTTTTCAGTTCGCTCATGGTGCCTGCATTGGTCAGTATTACCTTACCGTCCTTCATGGTAGCCATATCGGCCGTGCGTCCGTTGGCTGACTGCGCCGAAGCAGAAAATCCAAAAGCCAGGAAAGCGATAATTGTTGCTATTTGTTTCATAATTGGCAATTTAGTCACGTGAAGTTAAGTTTTTTGTGCATTTGACGGTGATATTAACGTCAATTTTTTCAAACATTCTGCAAAGAATGCGACCTTTGCTAAGAAGACGAAGACTATTATTAACAGGAAATAAATATTTTATGCGCATACCGGTAAAAACTATCCTCCTCGCCCTATTACTCATCACAAACCGCGCAGGCGCACAGCCTGTTATTTCTAACC
Source organism: Flavipsychrobacter sp. (assembly GCA_016786665.1). GTDB lineage: Bacteria > Bacteroidota > Bacteroidia > Chitinophagales > Chitinophagaceae > MKUN01. The sequence goes on along the minus strand of JAEUVZ010000076.1, from coordinate 55,017 downwards.
TTATGCCCACCTGGGGTTATCATACCACTATGTGGCTGGGTACCAATATCACCACCGCGGGCGGTGGCGGCGCCAATGCCTCCTGGGATTTCTCCTGGCAGTCTTCGTTCAACCTGCTGGGCGACCTGGAATACATGAGCATCGCCAATACGGAATTTGAAGTAGACTTCCCCACATCCAACCTGGTAGCCCGGAAGCGAATAGGAGGCGATACGATTTACAACTACTATATGAACCTGGGAACGGAAGTAATGATAATGGGCGAAAACATGGGCGCCATTAATGGGAACAACTACACCTCCAACAGCAAGAAGCTATTCAATTTTCCAATGGCTTTTGGCGATAGCCTGGTAGATACCTGGCAGGGAACGGTAGCCAATGGCACCGTGCGCCGCTACTACGATGGCTATGGCGAACTGAAGACCTACTTCTACACCTACCAGAACGTAGCACGGATAAAAACAGTGGATAGCTTCCTGGTAGGCGCCAGTTGGATAGTGAATACCAGCTACACCTGGTACACTACCGACCGCCTGCTGCCGGTGGCGCACTACGACAACGCCAGCCAGCAAATGACCATACTGCGGATGTTACCGGTATCGGTAGCTAATGCCGGGCAGCAGCAAACCAATGTGTACCTGTATCCCAACCCCGCGCAACAGGAGGCTACACTGCACGTAGCCCAGGTAACGCCCGGCATGGAGCTGGTGCTGGTCAACACCCTGGGGCAAATAGCCCTGCGCCAGCCGGTAACCACAACCAACACACGTGTAAACCGTGAACAACTGGCGAACGGAGTGTACTTTTACACCGTACAAGGCAAAGACGGTATTGCCGCAAAAGGAAAGCTGGTACTGGAATAAATGATACGGATAGGCAAAATAGTAGCCGCACATGGCCTGCAGGGCGCGGTAATACTCACACATATTGTAGGCCACTCCGACTGGCTGAAAAAAGAAATGCCCTTGTTCATAGAACTGAACAAAGGCAGCTATATACCCTACTTTACGGAGCAGTTCCGGGCGGCCAACGATGAGGAATACATCGTGAACCTGGAAGAAGTAACCCAGGTAGAACAGGCAAAAAAACTGGTAGGCAAGCAGGTGTACGCCCAGGAAAACCTGCTGGAGCACACCGCATCCGACTCGCCACTGCTATGGATAGGCTTTGAAGTAACCGACCGCAAACACGGCAAACTGGGTAAGATTGACGACGTAATGCTCACCGCTAACCAATGGCTGGCGCAACTGACCTACAAAGATGCCGAAGTGCTGATACCACTGATAGAGCAAACCATAGAAGGGATAGACCTGAAAAAAAAGAAAATAGCGGTGAATCTGCCGGAGGGCCTGCTGGAAGTGTACACTAAATAATTACCCATAAGAGCCCTGGCTGCCGTGCTGAACCACGCAGCGAGGCTGTTAACCACTGACAATGCGAATAGATATAATTACGGTATTGCCCGAGTTGCTGGATAGCCCCTTCAGCCATTCTATAATGAAACGGGCGCAGGCTAAAGGCTTACTGGAAATACACCGGCACAACCTCCGCGACTACACCCCTTATAAGCAAGGACAGGTAGACGACTACCAGTTTGGCGGGGGCGCAGGAATGGTAATGATGCCCGAGCCGCTGGCCATATTGATAGAAAAACTCCAGGCCGACCGAAAATATGACGAAATAATATACATGACCCCTGACGGGCCTCGTTTTGAGCAGAAAACAGCCAACCGCCTTTCTATTAAAGAAAATATCATCATAATATGCGGGCACTACAAAGGGATAGACGAACGCATACGGCAGCACTTCGTGACCATGGAGATATCAATAGGCGACTACGTACTGAGCGGTGGTGAGCTGGCCGCTGCTGTAGTGGTAGACGCCATCGGCCGCCTGATACCCGGGGTACTGAACAATGAGACTTCCGCCCTGTTCGACTCCTTCCAGGATGGGTTGCTGGCCCCGCCGGTATATACCCGGCCGGCCGACTTCCGGGGCTGGAAAGTGCCCGAAGTACTGCTCTGCGGCGACCCTAAGCTGATAGATGCATGGCGCCACGAAGAGTCGCTGAAACGCACCGCGGAACGGCGCCCCGAACTGCTGGATGGAGAAAATGAGGTAAAAGTGAAATAATAGGGGATAAATTTTTTGTTATAAAGAATTTAACTCCTTACCTTTGCAGACCCAAAATAATAGTAAAATGCAGAACGCTGTAGCCTTTGTACACGAGCAACTGACAGGGAAGAAAGAATTTCCGAAGTTCAAAGCCGGTGATAATGTCACGGTTAATTATAAAATTATAGAAGGTACTAAAGAGCGTATCCAGTCGTTCAAGGGCGATGTTATCAAGCGCCAGGGACGTGGAGCCACTCAAACATTCACCGTTCGTAAGATATCTGACGGCGTGGGTGTTGAGCGTCTGTTCCCACTCCTTTCTCCGAACATCGACTCTATCCTGCTGAACAAGAAGGGACGTGTTCGCCGTGCTAAACTGTTCTATCAGCGTGAGCGTAGCGGTAAATCTGCACGTATCCGTGAGAAGAAACACGTTGCTGCTAAAGCATAGTTTAATTCATTTCCTATACAAAGAGGCCATCCTTACCGGGATGGCCTCTTTCCGTTCTGCCGGCAACATCGCTACCCTGCCCCACACAAAAAAGCCTCCCCATTCAGGGAGGCGTCGCCGGGCTACAGGCCCAGTACCTTTAGTGCATCACGTGCTTTCATCCAGTTTACCTTGTTCAGGTCTATGCGGAAGGTAATGCTGTTGGCAAATACTTTATTACCATACATACTCTTCATATAGTCGTTAAAATCCTTGCTCATCACCACCGGGAAGTAAACAGATATAATATCATAGGGCAGCGCTATTTCAAAACCCGCATCGTAGAGTAGCTTCTGCCCGCTGGGGTTCAGATTCTGGGCGTTAGCGAACGTACCCACATCCAGGAACAGGCGTACCAACGGTATTTTTGGGATATCGGTAGAGAGGTTAGCCGCAAACAACCAGTTATCGGAGCGGCCTAACTGCGATGCATACAGCGGTGTGGGTATTTTGAAGCCACCTTCCATCATAGCCACTTGCCGGGAGCCTACCCCACTCTGTTCGGTACGGCCCACATAGGTGCCATCGTAGAGGTAGTCTTTATCACCGGTGTAGGTGCTGTTCAGGTAGTAGCGGCTGATATCCGGGGTATTGTTCAGTTCAAAGAACTTTCCGGCAAAGGCGCGCAGGCGCAGCGCTTTGTTTTTCACAAAATAGTCGATACGTAGTTTTCCCTCGGCCGAGAGCTTCACGAAATCCCCGTTAAACTGCCCCTCCGCACCATAGCTGAAGGGATTGAACGTACGGTCGTTCCGGTGCTGGTAGCGCAGCAACCCATACAGGTTCTGCTGGCTGTAGAGCGAAGGCCGGAAAAGGCTGTCCGCCGGGTTCATGGTAAAGTTGAAGAGTTCTTCCTGTATGCTGTAGCCCTTTAGCGTAATGGTACGGGTGACCGGGCTGCGGAGGTTGCGCTCGTTCAGCCGGAAGCTGAGCGAAGGGGCTACTTTTATGTAGCGCGCACTCAGCGGATCGCTAATATTGAGTGAGCTGTTATCGTAATGGAACGACTTGACATCTACCTGCGCCAGTATTTCTTTAAAGAGTCCATCGCCAAACCAGCTATAGCCTACCGAACCCGCACCCACGGGCGCTTTGGAACGGAATCCCCACATAGGGCTCAGCACATAACGGAACCTGTTTTCGGGAACAGTAAGATTATGGAACGCCAGGCCCAGCTTAAACCCATCATAATTATTAAAGCCCAGCGACGGCAGCACGAACGTCTTATACTTCTCGCCATAACCCCAGCCAAAGAAAGGCTTCAAAGCGGGCGCTCCCCGGCGAAACAACCCGGAACGGTGGTACACGCTGTTCTGGCGCTTCCCTTCCGGCACATACATACCTACCCGCAGGCTGGTCCAGTCTTTCAGGCTGTCAGGTATGCGCAGTGTGGTCACCCCGTCAAACGGCTCCGACCATATGCGGCCCATCGCACTGTCGCGTTGGTAGGCCACCACGTAAGCAGGCGCCGCAAAACCCGAATTGTTCTTCACCCGCACTTCATCACCGGTTACCTTCCCAATTTTATAGTCTACGCGCTTATCGGTATGCAGCACCGACTCAAAGAACCAGCCAATGTCTTTGCTGGTATGCCGGGCCATACACACCCGGAAGTCTTCCGGGTAAGGGTGCTTGTGGTTCCAGGTGTTGTAATAGTCCTGCATACCAGCCTTAAAGCTGTCGGCCCCCATGTATTGCTCCAGCCAGGTAAGCATTAGCGCCGTCTTATAATATACATCTATACCATAGTTCAGCTCAGTGAAGTTGGCCGATGTCTGCTCCAGCGCCTGGTCGGTATGCACGCCCGTTTCATGGTAGTACAGTAGCGATTCCTCCCCGGTCTTCCGGTACATATCACCCGCTTTGGTGGTATTCAGCGCAGGTTTCCCGTCCGCCAGCCGCTTAGCCATCAGTGAGTCACGCGCCGCCTTCCAACTAGTATCGTAGTTCCAGTAGTTGGCGGTAGCTTTCTGTTCATACAGGGTGTTCATTCCCTCGTCCATCCACGCGTGGTCGCGCTCATTGGTGGCCAGTATGCCATAAAACCAGTTGTGCCCCGCCTCGTGTATAATGACGGTCTTCAGCATATACCGGGCATCGCGGTCTATAATGGTAACGGTAGGGTACTCCATGCCGCCACCGGCATGCATATCTCCTTCTATGGCTTTTATTGTTTTGTAGGGATAGGGCCCTACTTCACCTCCGTAGCTATCGATGGTATATTTCAGGTAATAAGCCGCTTTAGACCAGTATGCCTGCGACTTAGGCAGAAATGCGGCGTAGCACATCACTTCCGTGCCTGTTCCCGGGTTCACGGCGGTATCTTTCCGCACCACCCAGCGCTTATCAGCAAACCACGCAAAGTCGTGTACATTATCCTCGTGAAAGTGGAGCGTCTTCAGTTCGCTGCTGCTTTCCGGCCACGTATTGTTGTACAGGGTATCGGAAGGGAACGGAGTAGCTGCCAGTTCATCCAGCCACGTATTTTCCGACTCATCCAGGCAATTGCCGGTGGCCATAACAACGTAGTTCTTCGGCAGGGTTATCTTCACATCGTAGCTGCCTATTTCGCTGAAGAATTCTCCGTAGTTCAGGTAAGGCATAGGGTGCCAGCCTTTGCGGTCATATACAGCGGGCTTAGGGAACCACTGCGATATAAAATAAGCCTGCTTGCTGTGGCCCAGGCGCGAGGTCACCTCCGGTATCTTCACCACGAAAGGGGTCTCTATTTGCAGCTTGCCGCCGGGCGGCAGTGGCTCCTGTAAGTCTATGCGGGCCACATCAGGAATATTGCGGGCGGAATAATAACCCACGGAGCGGCCATTGACCGTAAAGGCAATATCGGATATGCTGCCGCGCTTGGCTTTGGAAAAGTAGAAATCAGTTTCGCCGTTCTCGGCCATCTGCTCCGCAAAGGCGGTGCGGTCGCTGGCGTAGCCGTTGGGCCACAGGTGCATATACAGGTAATAGAGCGTATCGGGGGAGTTGTTGGTATAGTCTATGCTCACATCGCCGGTAAGGGTATGGGCGGTGTCGTCCAGTATCACGTTGATACGGGTATCCACCTTTTGTTGCCAGTACGTTTGCGCTGCGGCACCTAAGGGCAGCAGCATACTTAAGAGGGCTGAAAATAGCTTCATGATACAAAGTAAATGGTTGTAGGGAAATATTAACCCGCCACCGGCCTAAAAGTTGCCGAAATAGCAAAAATCGCAGCAGCGGGCATTGATGTATATAACTCTCAGGAAAGATATTTAGTACTGCATCCGCTGGCTTATTCATCCCGAAGCCTGGTACCCTTCACCGCAATCTAAAAATAACCCAGGTACAGTTTGGAATGAGTATAGTATTCAATATTCACTTCGTCACCTATATCCAGCCGGTGGTAATCTTCATTACTCACCTGTATGCTCATCTTATTGGGCGATGCTATGTAAAAGTAATACGCGTCATTCCGGTGCATGTATGCCTTGCGTAGTATATGAGCGGTCTCTACTGTTTTGGTTCGGCTGCGGAGGTCAGCTTGCAGTTTGCCCAGGTTCACCTTGTAGGCGAACCACATAGCCGTAAACGAAATAGCGAGCAGTATACCCGTGCTAACGAAAAAACGCCCCAGCGAGAACGCATTGGGTGCCCCCTCAAACGCCCGGTACCACGAGCCGATGAACGGGAATACAAAACTCGCTATCATCAGCACCCGGAATATTTTGTAGTACACCTTTTTATCCCGCTGGGCTTTTTCCAGCAGGAAGCTCACTTCTTTCAATTCCAGTGGCTCCGTATATCGTACTATCGCGGTGGTCAAATAAAACCTTTTATCTAAAAATCATAGATGCCGGCATATTTACGCTCGGCATACCGGAGGAAAGATGATACATCCAGCCCCCTGCCCGTAATGCGCTGGCACAGTTCTTCCGATCGGTATTTACGTCCGTGTACATGCACCTTGCCGCGCAGCCATTGCAATAATTCGTGCATGCTTCCGGCTTCCATGTCACTTACCAGCCCCGGCAGTTCCTTTTCCGCCTGCTCAAAGAACTGCGCGGCATAGAAGCTGCCCAGCGAATAAGTAGGGAAATACCCGAAGCTGCCGTGCGACCAGTGCACATCCTGCAGCACGCCCTGCTTATCGTCGGGCGCGGAAACGCCTAGGTACTTACGGTATTGTTCATTCCATACCTCACCCAGTTCAGGCGCCTTCACGCTGCCGTCCAGTACCGACTTCTCTATTTCATAACGTATCATTACATGAAAATGGTATGTGAGCTCATCAGCCTCGGTGCGGATGAGCGAAGGTGCTACCTTATTCATGGCTTTGTAGAAGGCGTCCAGCGAAATATCCCTCAGTTGGGAGGGGAAATATTGCTGCAGCATCGGGTAGAAACAACGCCAGAAAGGAAGACTGCGGCCTACACAGTTTTCCCACAGCCGCGATTGCGATTCGTGTATGGAAAGCGACGCCGCCGCGCCCAGTGGCAAACCGTATTGCGCTTCCGGCAGGCCCTGTTCGTAGAGGGCGTGGCCGCCCTCGTGTATAGTGCTCCACAGCAGCGAGGCGAAGTTGCGCTCGTCTACCCGTGTGGTCACCCGTACATCGGTGGGCGCGAACGAGGTGGTAAACGGATGCTCCGAAATATCCTGGCGGCCGGCCTCCATATCGTAGCCCATCTTCCGCAGCACATCTACGGAAAAATCCCATTGCGGCTGGCGCGGATAGTTCCCTTCCATCACGCTGTCATCTACCTGGGTAGTAGCCTTTATCTTATCCAGCAAGCCCGGCAGGTTGGCCCGTACCCCCTCAAACACCGGGTCCAGTACCGCTACGGAAATATCTTTCTCATAGTCATCCAGCAGTGCGTTGTAGGGATGCCCTTCATACCCGTAGAGGTCGGCCTGCTGCTTCTTGAGCGCTATCATCTTGCCTAGTTCACCGGCATATACGCTGTAGTTGTTCTCCTTGCGCGCCCGTATCCAGGCATCGTAACTGGCGCTGGTCTGGTTGGTTATTTTTTCTATAAAGTCGGTGGTCAGCTTCCGGTTCTTTTCATAGTCCTCCCGGCTGAGGCGAACATTGTGTGCTTCGTCTTCGGTAAGTCCTTCCGCGTCAGAAAGGCGCAGCAGCAGGTCGCCATACTTGTCGCTGGTCAGCCATTCATGCGCTTGTGCCGCCAGTGTAGCCAGTTGCCTGCCCCTGAAAGGAAACCCTTTGGGCGGCATATATACTTCCTGGTCCCATTGCAGCACCGCCGAAGCATAGTTCAGGTCTGCCGCACGCTGGGTAATGTCTTTATATTCTGAGTACAGTTCTTTCGTATTCATCTACACTAAAAGGTCTTTTATATTCGCTTAAATCAGTTTATCCCGGTTCAGAAACTACTCTTCCTGGGCCTCCAGGCGTTCTATTTTATTTACCCCGTCTACAGCGGCTAATTTTTGGCAGAGTTCATCCAGTTCCTCCCTGTCATGAACGTACACCATTATAGTCCCGTCAAATACACCGTCTTTGGTCTCTATACTTATAGAGCGCATGTTCATATTCAGGTCGCTCGATATTACATTGGTTATTTTCTGTATCATGCCCACTTCATCCAGCCCCAGTATGCGCACACCGGTAAGGAACGAGATTTCTTTGTTCTTCGCCCACTTGGTCTTCACCACCCTGTGGCCGTAGTGCGCCAGCAGTTGCGCGGCATTAGGGCAGTCAGTGCGGTGTATCTTCAAGCCTTCTCCTGAGGTGATAAAACCGAATACATCATCGCCCGGTATGGGCTGGCAGCACTGCGCCAGTTTGTATTTTATCTTATCAGAGCTTTCTCCAAAAATGATCAGCTCAGGCCCCGCCTTAGACGATTTCTGTTTGCCCGGCTCTTTCGGTTCTTTTATTTCCTTTACTTCCTTCACCGGCTGGTGCAGCTTATCGCCGGTAACCACCAGTTCTTTTATCGTTTTCAGGTCTATGCTGCCCACGGCAACGCCATAATACAAATCAAGCAGCGAAGGCTTTTTGTAGAAGAGGCACAGCTCATTAAGGTTGTGCGGCGAGGCCGGCAGCTTCATGTGGTCCAGTTTACGCTGCACCATCGCCTTGCCATCCTCGGCTATGGTGCGCTTCTCTTCCTTCAGGTAATACTTTATGCGCGATTTAGCCTTGGCGGTGGTCACAAAGCTCAGCCAGTCTTCCGATGGCTTTTGCTTCGACGAAGTGATGATTTCTACCTGGTCTCCGGTTTTCAATACATGGCTGAGCGGCACCAGCCGGTAATTCACCTTAGCCCCGATGCACTTGGCACCCAGCTCAGAGTGAATATCGAATGCAAAGTCCAGCGCGGTAGCCCCTTTGGGCAATACCCGCATTTCGCCCTTCGGCGTGTAGATGTATATTTCTTCTGTAAACAGATCGAGCTTGAAGTCCTGCAGGAAGTCAAGCGTATCGGTATCAGGGTTGTTCAGTATGTCACGCAGATGGTGCAGCCAGGCATCCAGCTTGCTTTCCTGTTGGCTGGGGGCGCCTTCTTTATACTTCCAGTGGGCGGCCAGGCCTTTTTCGGCTATTTCATTCATCCGTGCCGAGCGTACCTGCACTTCCACCCAGCGGCCGCCATTGCCCATTACCGTAGTGTGCAGCGCTTCATATCCATTACCCTTCGGTACGCTTATCCAGTCGCGCAGGCGGTCGGGGCTGGGGCGATAAAAATTCGTCACTACCGAGTACACCTTCCAGCAATCCTCTTTTTCCCGCTCCGGTGTCGATTTCACAATAATGCGTATGGCGAATAAGTCATACACCTCTTCAAACGACACGTGTTTGGAGCGCATCTTGTTCCAAATAGAGTGTATCGCCTTAGGCCGGCCGTATATCTCGAAGTTGAACCCCTGCGTTTGCAGTTCTTCTTTTATAGGTTTTATAAACTCGTTAATGTATCGGGTGCGGTCTCGCTTGGTTTCTTTCAGGCCTTTGGCAATTTCCATATACACCTCGGGCTGGGTGTACTTCAGGGCCAGGTCTTCCAGTTCCGATTTTATCTCGTACAAACCCAGGCGGTGGGCCAGCGGCGAATAAATGTACGTGGTCTCCGAGGATATTTTCAGTTGCTTCTCACGGCTCATGCTGCCCAGCGTCCGCATGTTGTGCAGGCGGTCGGCCATTTTTATCAATATCACCCGAGGGTCATCCGCCAGGGTAAGCAGTATTTTCCGGAAGTTCTCGGCCTGCACCGTGGTATCAGCCCGCAGGTCTACCACGTTCGATATTTTGGTGAGCCCGTCTATTATCTTCACATACTTCTCGCCAAATTCCCGCTCTATGTCTTCCAGCGTTATCTCGGTATCTTCTACCACATCGTGCAGCAGCGCGCAGATAGACGAGGTTACCCCCAGGCCTATCTCCTCCACTACTATGCGCGCTACCGCCAGCGGATGAAGAATATAGGGCTCGCCCGATTTTCGCCGCATATCTTTATGCGCGTCCACCGATATTTCAAAGGCCCGGCGGATGAGCCGCTTATCTCCTTTTTTTATCCGTTGCTTCAGGGCCCGTAGCAGGGCGCGGTACTCTCGCAATATGAGTTTCTTCTCTTCTTCCTCGTTCTTGTTGTATACGGCCGTAGTTACTGTCTGCATATATGATTGTCCTATCCTAATTTACGAAAATTAGCGCATTTGTGTTCAAAAACACCCGTCAATAAAATGATAAAAGTATCGCTGGGGCCACCCGGGAAGTATTCAGCCCGCCGCTAACGCTATTTGTAATAGAACTTGTAGAAATTCAGGTACGCCTGCGTACTGTGGTCCGACAGGAGTTTCTGGTAATTGTCTTCCGAAATAATGAATAGCTGGTATTCGCTCGTCTGGTACTCGCGGAATATCTGGCTGGCCGCTCTCAGCGCCGTCATGTAGTCCTTAGCCTTGGCCGCATTGGTGAATTTCTTCACGTACACCACGCCTTCGGTCTTGCTCAGCATATCTATGCCGGTACTGAGGCTCTCTTCCTTATACCGGAAATTATTGAAGTCGCCTATGGCCGACTTCACGCCCATAGCCCTGCCTTGCATGCCGGGGAACGAGAAGAGCAGGAAGTGCTGCTTTTCGGGCTTATAGGCAAATATCTTCGGCACTTCGCCGGAAGGCTGTGCTATCGTTACGTTTCCGTCTATGTCGGTATTGGTGTTTATGGTAGTGTTGGTTACCTGTGGCAGCGGCTTAGCGGTGCCTGTGTTGGCGGTATCCGGCACAGGGGTTTTCGGCTTGTCTTTGGCTATGTACTCCAGCACGGCCTCGGCCCAGGGGCGTAAGGTATCGGTAGCATTGGCTTTTATAAAGTCACGCAGCAGCGTATCGGCCTGTTCCATCTTTCCGGAGCCGGCCAGTGCCACCCCTTCCATTACCCGGAAGCGTTTTTCGTAGCGGGGGTCTTTGTATTGCTGGCGGGCCGTCTTGATGCGCTCCAGCACTTCGGTATACTGGCGCTGCAGCAGCAGGCTGTAGGTGGCGTCGTAGTAGTTGGCCACACCTTCCTTACCCGGTGCGGTATTGTAGAGGTTGTTGCCGTCTTCGGTGGGTTTCACCAGGGCGGCGTACTGGCTGTTAGGGAACTGCTGCTGCAATTGCTGGCTGTACCGCTGTGCATCCTGCATCTTGTTCTGGCGCATAGCCATTATGTAGCGCAGGTATATCTCCCGCGGTTTATCCTCGTGCTGCGGATACCGTACCACCAGGGTATCCAGCGCTTTACCCGCCAGTTGGTAATCTTCCAGGTTCATTACATAGGCATCGCCCAGGTCCAGGTATGCCTTCTGCATCAGCTTGTTCGCGCGGGCCTGGCGTTCCGGCGTGGTGGGGAGGCCGGCCAGCAGGCTCTGCTCCGTAGGGAAGCCGTTAGCGTCCAGCTCCACGCCATTTTCGTCTATCGATGTTTCGTCGGCATTATCGTTGTTATTGTTAGCGCCGTTGCTCACGAAGCCGATAGCCGAGGTCCTCCGCCAGTTATCTACCAGCGGGCGATTGCCCCACAGGCGCTTAAATTCCGACTGGCCTTTTTTCATCTGTGTAGGGTTAGAGAAGTACCAGCCGGCACCACCACCACCCTGCTGCATATTCACATTGTCATTTTGCACCAGGTTATTCAGTCCCGCGTTCTCGGCGTTAAAGATACTGTCCTGCCGCTGGCGCTCCAGTTCTCTCAGGTATTTCCGTACAGCGGCGCGCTGTTCTTTCTCGCTCATAGAGGCGAGCGCCAGCAGGCTGTCCTGGGTTTTTATGATGGTATAGGGCCCTGTAACGGCATCCAGCGCCTGGCTGCGGCGAACGGCCTCTATCACATCTTTGTCGTCAGGGGCGTTCTTTGCCAGCAGTGCAGAACTGTCGTAAGCCGACTTCGCCGCTATATAGTCGCCCTCACGGTAGTAAATATTACCCATGGTAGCGAACGATATTGCCTTTTGCTTCTTTGTAGATTTTGCGGATGCGGTACTCTTCTGCAGGTAGGCTATCGCATCCGAAGAGCTGCCGCTGTTGGCTGCCAGTCGTCCCAGCAGGTAATACACCTGTTCGTAATACGAGAGGTATTTATAGTCTTTCAGTATTTTTTTCAGCGATGCGATGGCTTGCTCCTGCCCGTTGCCGGAGTACATGGTGTTGAATGCTATGTTCTTACGGGCATAGAAGTCCATGTCTATGTTCGGGTGCAGGTCCAGTGTCTTCTGGAAGCTTTCCGTAGCCGCCGCATAGTTGCCATCCTGTTGCAGTATCTGGCCATTCAGGTAGGCTGCCCGCTGACGCTGCTCTTTTGTAAGGTATTCATCGTTGGCGGCTATCTTCAGTTGGTCAGAGGCTTCTTTAATGTTGTTATTGTACAGCATCAGGAAGGCGCGCGCCATAGCCAGCTTCCCTTTCAGGTTCTCCGGAAATTTCGGGTCCGATGCCACCAGGTCTATCACGGCTTCGCCGTTCTCGGGCTGCCCGGCTTGGGTAAATGTCCGCGAGAGCCAGAGAATGGCATCGTTATTCACACTCTTATGTTTCAGGAAGTCGAGCGCCGTTTCTTTATCTTCTTCCAGTATGGAGGCCTGTTCTTTCGAGCGTCGCGCATACCCGCCGCTGCTACCCTTCTTCTTCTTGTTCCGCTTGTCCATGCCTATTATGTAGCGGAACGCGATGGATGCGTTCTTATAATCTCCTTTAAAGTAATAAGCCTCACCCAGCAGCAGGTAGAGGTCATCACCCCACTTCGTGCGAGGGTCGTGTATCTGTATCCCTACCGATACCTTGCTGATGATACTGTCCATATCCGCCGCCATCAGCGAGGAATCCCGGTTGGGATTGAACGGATATAGGGCTATCATCGTATCATAATTCTCCCGCACCACGCGCTCCATATTCGCGTGCGCCTCAGCCATTTTATTCCGGGCATTGAAGTAATAATTATAGCGGGTAAAGGTATTCTGTACCAATTGCCGGGGTGCCGACCACTTCTTTTTCAGCATTTTCTCATTGGTCCACTCCGACTGCTTTTTCTTCATCTTCAGCTCCAGGGCCAGGTTCATCTTCTTTATCTTCTTGTCCTCTTCCTGCTTTCGGAGCTTATCGCGCTTTTCCTTTACTACCAGCAGGCTGTCGGCGCGGGCTTTACGCGCGGCGGTCATACTATCTGCCGCGGCTTTGCGCACAGCCATGGTACTGTCCAGTATTGCTTTGCGAGAGGCGGTGGCGCTGTCGGTCAGGTGCTTCCGGTACGCCGATATGCTATCGTTTACGTGCTTGCGCATCGCCGTTATGCTGTCCATCCTGTTTTGCCGCACTATACCCACGCTGTCCCGGTATCGTTTGCTTTCCTTATACTTTCGCACCAGTTCCAGGGAGTCGCTCCGCTGTTTCTGCACCGCACGGGTACTATCCAGGGCCGCTTTGCGCACCGCTACTATACTGTCGGTTATTGCCTGCCGCTCTGCCTTCTGTGCGTCCAGTACCAGTTGTCGCTCTTGCTTTATACTGTCTGCTACCCGCTCCCGTGCCCGGGTTACGCTGTCTCTGTAGCGCCTGCTGTCTTTATATTTCCGTATGTCGGCCAGGCTGTCGGCTTTGCGCGCCCTTACCTTGGCTACGCTGTCGGCTATCCGCTCCCGCGATGCTTTGGTACTATCGGCAATACGTGCCCGGGCCGTCTTGGTGCTATCGGTTATGCGCTCCCGCTCCTTCTGCTGGGCTGCCCGCAGCGCCTCCTGGGCTTTGCGGGTAGAGTCCATTATCTGCTGCGCACGCTTATTAGTGCCCGTCTTCTGGGCATGAGCCTGCAAGCCTACAAGCAGGCTTGCAAAAAACATACATATATAAATTACTCCAATCCTAAACCTCAAACTCCGGGGTTTTTACGTTCCTTTCAATTAATAACCCAATAACGTGAAAATTATTATAAATACAACGCATTTTCACTAAAAAATATCATTCGGGGAACTGTTTCAAAAATACTCAAAAATGACTTAATTTAACCTTCCCATTTTTTCAGTGGTACGCAATTCATTATAAGCTTACTGCCCCATTTTTTTCACAATAGTAATGTATAGCGCAGGCTTGCACCAGGCAGGCATGCAGGGATAAGTTGATGAGTAGAAAAAACAACAGGAGACAGAGCCCGCTGAAGAAGTTAAATTCTCATTACCGGCTCGTCTTTATAGACGATGAGTCGCTGGAAGAAGTAGCTTCGTTCCGGCTGACGCTTCGTAAGTTGTATGTGTTGTTCAGCACGGTGTTTGTAGTAGTGGTTACTATTACGGTGCTGCTGCTGCTCGTAACCCCGCTGAAGTACTATATACCGGGATACGGCAGCAACAGGACCAACATACAGATACTGAAGCTGAAGAAGAATGTGGATTCCCTCTCCGACCTGGTAGCGGCGCAGCACCTGTACGAGGAGAACATCCGCAATGTGATAAACGGCAAGTATTATGACGGAACCCCGGACACGACCAAACTGGACATGAACCTGGTACGGAAAGAGGCGATGAGCATCTTCCCGAAGAATGAAGAGATAAAAAAGAAGGCGATAGAAGAGGTAAAAAAAGAAACACCCGAACACGTAAGGCAAGACACTACAGAAAATGGCAACACAGAGCAACAACAACCCCAGCAATAGCAACAGCACCATGAAGTATGTGGGGCTGGCCACCACGTGGCTGGTAACTCTGGGCGTAGCCGTATGGCTGGGCTACCTGCTGGACGGCTGGCTGAAGTGGAAGTTCCCGGTGTTCATTATCGTGTTCCCGGTGGTGGCTCTGATATCGCTGCTCTGGCAAATTATAAAAGACTTTAGCAAACCAAAAAAATGAACAAAGGCTTCCTGGCAAGTGTACTGGTTGTTTTCGTGCTGCTTAATGCGGTGCTGTATTTTCTCTCCCCGCAGATGGCCGGCTTCGATATGCCGGCGCTCTATGCAGGCAATGCATTAATGCTGGTGGTCGCGCTCATCTCGTTCCTGCTCGTCAGCAGGCAGATCGCCGCCCGTCCGCAGGCGTTCATCCGCGGGGTCTACAGTTCCACCTACCTCAAGCTGTTTGTGTGCGTAGCCGGTATACTGATATATGTACTGGCCAGGCGGCCGCACGTACACAAGCCATCCATCTTTGCTTTATTAGGCATTTACGCCGCTTATACTATAGTAGAAACCATTTTTGTATCCAAACTGGCCAGAAAGACCAAGTGACATGAGAAAGCTGGAGACTTCTATCAATCTGCTCGCGCAGTTCTTACCCGAAAGGAGCTTTGAAATGATAGCGCCTTTCTTCCTCAGCCATAACATTCATCTGACACTTACCCGCGAACGCAAAAGCGTGCTCGGCGACTACCGCAACCCCACGCCCGAGTATCCCCATCACCGCATCAGCATCAACGTAAACCTGAACAAGTACAGCTTCCTGATAACGTTGCTGCACGAGCTGGCGCATATGCTCACCTATACGCACTTTAAGAACAACGTGCCCCCGCACGGCAAGGAATGGAAAACCCAGTTCCGGCACATATTGGTACCATTTATGGGCAAGCGCTTCTTTCCCGCCGATGTGGAAGCCGCCGTACTGTCCTACCTGCAAAATCCCGCCGCCAGTACCTGCACCGATGCGCGCCTGTACAAAGCACTCTACCGGTACGACGACCGCAAACCCGGCTACAAACTGGTAGACGACATACAGCTCAATGGCGTGTTTGAAATAGAAGATGGACGGCGCTTTCAAAAAATAGAACAGCTTCGCACCCGCAGCCGCTGCAAAGACATAAAGACAGGGCGCATGTATTATTTCCAGGGTATTGTGGAAGTGAGGGCTGTTAGGGCATAAGAGCTACAACGGCCCCCTCCGCTACCGCAGCTTACCCCCCAAATCAGGTGAGGTTATTTATAGCTAAATAATATACTTTTGCTTTCTTTAAAATTAAAATAATAATAATGAATCTAAAGCACGTTCTTTTTGCCGGTGCAGCCGCACTGTCTCTTGCCTCGTGTGGTGGTAATGACACTACACACAACGAAGCGCCTAAAGAGGCCATTAAGCTGTTGGACCCAGCTAATATGGATACCACAGTGAGCCCGGGAGAAAACTTCTTTCTCTACGCCAACGGTGCCTGGCTGAACAACAACGAAATACCCGACGAGCAAGTGCGCTGGGGCAGCTTTGAACAACTGATACAACGCAACCAGGAAACGCTGCGCGAACTGCTGGAGACGACCGCGGCGAAAAAAGATGCGGCTAAAGGCAGCCCCGAGCAGAAAGTGGGCGATCTCTACCGCAGCGCTATGGACACGGTAGCGATAGAGAAAGCGGGCATCACGCCACTGAATGCTACGCTGGCGCAGATAGATGCGATACAAGACGTTCCGGGACTGATGAAGCAGATTGCCGCGCTGCAGACACAAGGCATCAGTGTTCTGTTCGGCATGGGTATAGGCCCGGATGATAAGAACGTGACGCAAATGATAGCGCAGTTCTACCAGGGTGGCCTGGGTCTACCCGACAGGGACTACTACACCAAAGCAGACCCATCGATGGTGAAGCTGCGCGAAGCATACAAGGCTTACCAGGTAAACCTGCTGAAAATGATGGGCGAAGACGATGCGGCCGCCACCAAAGACGCAGCCGACCTCTTTAAGCTGGAAACGACACTGGCCAATGCTTCCATGACACGTGTAGCCATGCGCGACCCGTATAAGCTGTATAATAAGTTTGACCTGGCAGGCGCCGGCAAAGCCACCCCGGGCATGGACTGGAAAGCGCTGTTCGCCGACCTGAAAATAGGCAAAGAAGACAGCCTTATTATTGCCACTCCCGGCTTCTTCAAAGAGCTGGGCAAGCAACTGACTGCTACCCCGCTGGATGTGTGGAAAAAGTACCTGAAGTTCCATATAGTGAGCGATATGGCGCCATACCTGAGCAGCAATTTCGACAAGCTGCACTTCTCCTTCTACGGCACGGAAGCTACCGGGCAGAAAGCGCAAAAACCCCGCTGGAAGCGCATGCTGGGCGTAGTAGACGGCGCGGTAGGCGAATTGCTGGGCAAAATGTACGTAGACAAGCACTTTAAGCCACAGGCGAAGGAACGCATGATGGAACTGGTGAACAACCTGCAGGAGACCTATGCCGACCGTATCAAACGACTGGATTGGATGTCGGACAGCACCAAGCAGAAAGCGCTTACCAAGCTGAACACCTTCATGAAAAAAATAGGATATCCTGACAAATGGAGAGACTACAGCAAGCTGGAAATAGTAGGCAACGACTTTGTGAAAAACATCATGGCCACATCAGCGTGGGAATATGAATACACCATCGCCAAACTGGGCCGCCCGGTGGATAAAACCGAATGGCAGATGACCCCGCCTACGGTGAATGCTTACTACAATCCAGCCTTCAACGAAATTGTATTCCCTGCGGGCATACTCCAGTTCCCCTTCTTCGACCAAAGCGCTGATGACGCCGTCAACTACGGTGGCATAGGCGCTGTAATAGGACACGAAATGACACACGGCTTCGACGACCAGGGCCGCCAGTACGACGCTGAAGGTAACCTGAAAGACTGGTGGGGACCGGAAGACGCAAAAAAATTCGAAGAGAAGACGAACGTAGTGGTAAAACAATATGATGCGTTCACCGTGCTGGATACCGTACACGTGAACGGGCAACTGACTCTGGGCGAAAACCTGGCCGATCTGGGTGGCCTGGCCATTGCCTATGAAGCATTCAAAAAAACCAAACAGGGAAAGAGCAATGATAAGATAGATGGCTTTACACCCGACCAGCGTTTCTTCCTAAGCTGGGCGCAGGTCTGGCGCTCTAAGTCTACCGACAAGGAAGCGCAGCGCCGCATAGTGGTAGACCCGCACTCACCTGGGGAGCACCGTTGCAACGGCCCACTGAGCAACATGCCCGAATTCTACCAGGCTTTCGGCATCAAAGAAGGTGATAAAATGTGGCGCCCTGAAAACGAGCGCGCCCGCGTTTGGTAACCGCATAAAGTAAACACTCATAGCACTAAAGCTCCTGCGCCATCGCAGGAGCTTTTATTTTATGTAAAATGTTTTAGGGAATTTTCCGTCTCCGAACGTCTTACCATCTAAAGGGGTAGCGCTGCCCCGCTTAACGCTCAAACATCCAGGTATGAAAAACAGCATCGTGCTACTGTTAGCCACAGTATTCATGTCTCTACAGGCAGTAGCGCAAAAAGGCAGAATTGCCGGAACAGTAGTAGACGAAAACAACGAAACGCTGGTGGGCGCGGTTATTGAGGTGTACGCACACAACAGCCGAATAGCCACCACTACCTCCAATGCTTACGGCAAATACGATGTTTCTGTCGTAGCCGGCAAGCACACAGTTACCGCACGATACTCCGGCCTCCCCACGGCTAAATACACCGGCGTGATAGTACAGGCGGGAAAGACCAGCACACTCAATATTAGTTTCCAGCCCAGCACACTGAACGAAATAGTTCATTACGAGAAGCCACTGGTAGGCCGGGAAATTGGAGCCGAAAATATTAGGAACGCTCCCACCCGCGACATAAAAACCATAGTGGCTACATCCGATGGCATCAGGAGATCAGACATTAATGCCGCTGGCGGCAGGGGCGGCTCCACTATTACCGTTCTTGACGGAATGTATATCCAACCACAGTATTACAACCCGAGCAATGAAGAGTATAAGAAAGTAGCGGAGAATGACTTTATGAACGTAAAGGCCAACCCGCTCTCTACCATGTCTATAGACGTGGACCGCGCCTCCTATACCAATGTCCGCCGCTACATCAACTACGGCCAGCGTCCACCCGAAGATGCCGTGCGTGTAGAAGAGATGATCAACTACTTCAGCTACAACTATCCCGCGCCAACAGGAGACGACCCCATTGCCGTCCATACCGAGCTTACCGGCTGCCCCTGGCAGAAAGACCATAAGCTGCTGCGTATCGGCATGCAGGCGAAGAAAATAAGTTACGACCGCCTCCCGGCTTCCAACCTGGTATTCCTGGTAGATGTGTCCGGCTCCATGTCCAGCCCCGATAAACTGCCCCTGCTCATCAGCTCTATGAAGCTGCTCGTTAATAATCTCCGGAACGAAGACCGCGTATCTATTGTTACCTATGCGGGTTCCGCGGGTGTAGTGCTGGAGTCTACTCCCGGCAGCAAGAAGGAAAAAATAAACGCCGCGCTGGAACGGCTCACCTCAGGGGGTTCCACAGCGGGCGCGGAAGGAATACTGACCGCATACAAAGTAGCCCGCGAGAATTTCATCAAAGGCGGAAACAACCGCATCATCATTGCCACCGATGGCGACTTCAACGTAGGTGTCAGCTCCGACAATGAACTGGAAAAGCTGATAACCAAAGAGCGCGAACACGGTGTATTCCTTTCTTGCCTGGGCTTTGGTACGGGTAACTACAAGGACGCAAAAATGGAAATGCTGGCCGATAAAGGGAATGGCAACTACGCCTACATAGACAACCTGGATGAAGGTCGCAAAACGCTGGTAAGCGAATTTGGCGGAACACTCTTCACCATAGCGAAAGACGTAAAAGCGCAGATAGAATTCAACCCCGGCAAAGTGGCTTCTTACCGGTTGATAGGTTATGAAAACAGGATGCTGAACGCCGAAGACTTTAAGGACGACAAGAAAGACGCCGGGGAATTGGGCGCGGGACATACCGTTACTTTTATCTACGAGATAGTGCCTGCCGGAATCCGCAGCAGCGATACGCGCAAGGTAGACGAACTCAAATACCAGGACAGGGAACCGGCACGTGATGACTTCAGCGATGAACTGGCGACGATAAAGTTCCGGTATAAAAAACCGGATGGTGACCGCAGCAAAGAAATGGTGCACGCCATTAAGGATAAGACCCTCACGCTGGAGCAAGCATCCCCCGACACTCGCTTTGCCTACTCAGTAGCGCTGTTTGGCATGATACTGAAAAACTCCACGTTCAAAGGTTCCGGCACCCTGGAAGATGTAATACGGCTCGCCAAAAACAGCAAGGCCGAAGACGATGAAGGCTATCGAGCCGAGTTCATAAAGATGGTGCGAAACGTGAACGACAACAAACTGGTCAGTAACAACTAAATCCGGATAGTACGAAAAAAGCCCCTGCCTTATCAGCAGGGGCTTTCGTCTTGTCAAAAGCGCTTCAGGTCATCGGTCGTAAAGCGCCATTCAGGGGTTTCTATTACTTTTTCCGCGGTGTCCGCTTCATACCAGGGACTGAGGTCTTCATTCCGGGGATTACATAATATCTGTATCTCCTGCGCCGGCATATAGCTCTGCGCCAGCAGGTACAATTTGCCTCCCCTGTTGTTCTCTGCCACGTCTACCACCACCACGGCATGCCCCGGCGAACCACCCTGTATCAGCACATCGCCTATTGCCAGGCTTTTGTAGTCTGCCTGCCGCAATTCCCGCGACAGCGATAAGGTACCGGCATAAGAAAACACCACCTCCAGGTAACTGCGGAACGTGCTATAGCTGCTATCCGGCGCAGACCGCTTCACCCAGCTTACCTGGTTGCCGCTCACCGCTATCCTGTACCCTGCCCGCCATTGCGTATATCCCGCCAGGAAACCGTTGGTAAAGTGAAACTGTATTTTATCATATTCCCGGGTGGCGTACAGGTACTCGGCCCGGAGCCGCATCACCGCGTCAGCGCACTGTTGCAGGTCACGGCGGCCTATATCCATTGCCACTACTCCGCAGTATACGCCCCTGTTGGGCTTCTGCGAACCATTATAGTACAGCACGGGCGACCCATGCTTTTTCAGCGGAAGGTTGCGGAGGTAATAGCCATAGCTGCCTTCCACCAGGCGGACGCGGCTATATCCCGGCGGCGGTTGAAACCGCTCCGCAATAGTAGTTCCCTGGGCGGAAAGGCGTTCTTGCCCTGCCCCTGTTCCCTGCTGGCCCGATGCACCCGGACGGCAACCGCATACCCATAGGGGCAGCAACAATAATAACCTGGATTTCATATAGCTGAAGATTTCAGCTAAGACGCGACGAACCGGGTATTCCATAATTATTGCCGCTCCGAGGCAGCCATAGCCTGGGCTATGTACGAGCGCACTTCCTCGTTCACATCCTCGGGCTCCATCATGCGGAAGTAATGATTGTGCTGCGTAGAGCCCGGCACGTTGGCAATGCGGTAAAAGCACAGGTTATCATTGTGTGCCTCATCAAAATACAGCACCAGGTCTACAAAGTTCTTTCCCAGCCGGTGTATGTGCCCGAAGCGGACTTTGGTAGACAAGGCTATTGCCGATTTAGTGGGGCGCACCTGCACTTCGCCTAATTGCGCCATCTCCCGTATCAGGTGATCGTAAAGGGCAATGGTCAGTTCCGACTTCCCTTTCATATGGTCGGACAAATTTTTGTCGTTGCAGGAGTGCGATTGATGGCTCCTGAAAAAGTCTTTATGACATTGCGGGCATGTCCACATGGTAGCTGGCTATAAGGATTGTTGTACTTTACGGGGTAGTTTGGCGCGAATAAGTTCATACGACTGGCGAAGCAGTTCTTTCCATTCCTGGTCGCTGAGATTTTTGTAACGTTCTATCCGCACCCACTTGTTCCGGGCCATATAGGGTGCGGGAACGATTCCATTCCGCTCTTCGGTCAGCAGGGCGAATTGTTCATCAGTTACCTTCAAAGAAACATCCTGTGCGCCATCATCTATGGTAGTAATGCAGAACATCTTTTCAGCCACCATAAAGCAGATGTGGTTTTCCCACTTCACCCCTTCCGTGGCACCCGGGAACGACATGCATACAGAACGTATCTTATCAAAGTCCATAATGCAAAGGTAATATCTTATTGCAGGTGGCAAATGGCCGTCTGGCCGGTAACATTAAGTCCGCTTTCGTTGTCTTTGCAGTTGCGTTCCGCCTTCTTGCGCGCATTAATGCCATTCAGGTCCATCACTATCACCCTGGAACCATTGTCCAGTCCCGAGGAAATATCCGTGAGCGCACAGTGGCACTCAAAACGCTTGGTACAGGAAGGCAGCAACACGGCCGACAGGCAGGCGATGATAAGGAGGCGAGATGATTTCATTGCAAAGCTTTGTATAAAATTATATAAAATCGTTCATAGTACGCCACCGAAGCTGTCCAATCAATTATCCGTACTTTTAGCCCGGTGGGAAACATCTATCAACATAAGTTCACCTGGCTGAAGGTAGCCGCAGCGGCCTACCTGGCAGAAATGCTGCTCTTCGGCCTGCTGATCGGCTTCGATGTATTTCGGGAGGCCGGCTCCTACATCTACATCCTCTTCCTCGTCGGTGCCGGGCTACTCGCGGGCTTCGCGCTCAACCTCGTTTGCCGCTACCGCCGGACGGTTGCAACATACATTGCCGGGCATGTGCTTAGTTGCCTGGCCTTCGTGGGATATATAGCATACTATCAGCGGCAAAACACTCCGGAACCGCTCAACAGCCACCACCACTGGAAAGAAACCATCGATGCATCAGGCGACTCCATCTCGGCGCTTATCGGCTCTGGCAACGCAAACGCTTCCGAAAAAGTTCTCTTCGATATGGAACAGCGGTATCCGCTGGGCGCCTACGAGTGGGGGCTGATGGCAACCGAGCCAGCCAAGGGCGATACCTCCGGTCGCAGTGGCACCATCTGCTACATAGTGTACCGCCTGCCGGAAGAAGATAACAGGAAGTACCTAAACAAATATTTTGTGCTCGGCGACTCTATCGCCATACTCTATAATAAGAAAGACACAGCCAGCCTGGAGTATCGCCAGTTTGAGCGGCACCGATCAAATTACGATACGCTATTCACAGAGCTTCCCCATTAACATATGTTAATAGCGGCAGCCTATTTTATCCGGTCAATTTTGAGTTACTTTACAGCTCACAATTGTACCCATGAAATTCTTCCGCTACCTGTTTTTGCTGTTATCCCCCCTGTGCCTCCATGCACAGGAAACAACGTTACCGGCGCAGCAGGCTGAACTGGCTACATACCTGCCTTCCGCAGCATCCGTAAAGGGCCTGCGGTACACGCTGGAACATACAGTGCACAGTTATTATAAAGATCCCGCTCGCAACGAGATAATTCTGCTGCTGAAAAAAGACAAGGAAATAAATATCGGCACGCACGGCGAATTGGTAGTGTTCAACATGGACAAGGGTACTGTTAAGTGGCGCACCGGCGTAAATACGTTTCGCATATTTATTACCGCACAGCATATCATTACCTCCGAGAAGGGAAGCACGCATTGCTACCTGCGCGCAGGCGGCAAACAGGCCTGGTCTAAAATGGATGCGACGGTAAAATATGTAGACGAGGCTAAGGGCATTGTACTCACCGACTATATACGCGGCCTGAACCTGCACTCCGGGAAAACCATGTGGCAGCGGTACCTGCCCGCCCGTTACAATTGGGAGGACCTGGCGGTGTGCGATGACAGCTCGGTAGTTATAGCCACGGGCGGGCTGTATAAAATAAACCTATATACCGGTAAGGGATGGAGTTCCGCCAGCTACACCTCCAGGAGCGAATACGATGTACCCGAAGCATTAGGCATTGTTCCGCCCGTACCCGCCTATCTGGGCGAGCGGGTACCGGAAATAAAGAACCAGCCCGATGTATGGCGCAGCACTACCTCCAACCTGGTATTGCACGAAGGCAAGGTATATCACGCCAACAACACCCGCCTCATCTGCGCCGACCTGCAAACCGGCGACCTGCTCTGGAGCTCTGCCCTGGTACGCAAAACAGGCATATCAAAAATTGCGGTCGATGGTCCGCAGGTCATTCTTGCAAATACCAATACCGTAGCCCCCGACCGCAACACAGTTAAGCGTTATGGCATGACGTCTTACCTCATGTGGCTCAATTTGGCCGATGGCGCTTCGCTGCACAACATGGCTATTAGCATGCCCTACGATGTTCGGGATGTATCCCTGGTGGAAAATGAAGGACTTTTCCTGTACGATAGCGCCATTGCGCGTGGCGCACCGTTCAAAGCCAACCCGGAAGAAACCATGCAGGTAGTATTCGACTCATTGAAGCACTATTCTTTTGCCACTCATCCGTTCCGCCTGGCCGGTACTGAAAGCACTTGGTTTCGCTTGTACGGGGGAAACCACTGCATGCCCTATGACGCTACGGCCAACAACGAAATAGTGATGCACACCAGCGTGGGGATTGCCGCCATCAACGATGCCCTCGAAATGTCTATAGATGAATATGCCCCTGCTGCATACAGCAGCGATGACCACCTGGCGCTTCTGTTCGTTGGCGGGCGCAATCGCATAGCCGATAAGCGAACCAGGGACAATGAAGGGATGTATGAAATCACCTTCCAAACGCCGGAAGCCAACAGGGGATTCATTCACAACGGACACCTGTATATAGTAGATGTACAAACTATTTCAGTAATACCGCTGCAGGAACCTAAGTAGCCGGTGAAGGCTGTACGTTTTTGAACCAACGCTTCTCTCGTTCCTTGGGGTCCAGGTATAGGGCGTGAATGATCTTGGCGGGGTTCCACCATTCAAAAACTTTTACAAAGAACAGCGTTATCTTCATTAGCCCGCTGGGGTGCAGCATACTCTCACCCAGTTTCTTTATCTTCTCATCTCGTTCCACTATAAATTTATCCCAGGCATCCGCTCCCTGCTGCTCCGAGAGCTCCTCGGCAAAACACCACGCGCCATCGCGGGCTATATCTATGGTGAATTGCATGAGCATCTGGTTATAGTTGGTAGCATGCAGCCCCAGCAGCGACATCACCGGCGATACCCGGTTTATCTCGTGTACTACTTCGTATATCATAGAAGACAGTACGGTATTGATGTTGTAGAAGTCACGGCGCAGTTCTTTAAAGGTCTTCCCGGCCATCGTTTCTACTGAGGCGATGCCCAGGTCAAGGTTGATGTGCGCGTTAATGCCCAGGAACAGGTGCTGCAGCAATATGGTATTCCAGCTTCCCGAAGCCCCAAACGCTACCTGCCACGAGCCCGTCGGCTTTTTACCCGACCGCCACTCATGCCAGGCCGCGATATACCGGTTGGCGAACAGAACATCCAGCACCTCCATACGTGGGTTGTCTTCAAACTCGCCATTCACAATACCTTCCTTTACCCGGCAGGTAACGCGGTGGTACAGGGCCGCAAAGTAGCCCGCCTTATTGCGGGTACGGATGCATTCTTCTATGATCGCTTCCAGTTGCACGATTACTTCATCTATTGTGGCAGCGGGTATGTATGTTGCGGGCATTGATTACTGTTTCCCGAAAAATACAATCATTCAATGGATAGAACACCATACTTTTTAACATTTCGTTTCTCACAGCCAACCATCTTTTAAGCCCTTGTTAGGGCCAAAAGCTGTATTTTTCGCCGTTACTATGCGTGCATTATTACTCTGTGGCTTTTTACTATTCCTGCACGGCCGTGTGGCAGGCCAGGTATTTGCCAATGCCTCGTTCAGCCTCCGCGACAGTACAGGGCAGGTAGCCGGCTGGATATGCCAGGAAGGTTACGTGCCGGAAAACAAAAAGCTGAAGAAAAGCGGTATCATTAAGTGGGACACCATACAGGCCCACTCCGCTCCCGGCTGCGTAATGATATACAACCAATCCGACGTAATATCGAATTGCCGGCAGACAGCCCCAATGGTGGCCGGCGGAGTAAAGACCTTTCGCCTGCACTTCCTGCTGCGCACGGAATCGCGGCGGGGTTTTGCCGATGCATGGATTACCCTGAAAGACGAAAAGGGGGGCTTTGTACGCAAAGAAGCATTGCCACTCCAGGTTTACGGCAAAACAGCATGGAAACCCTACTCTATTGATATAACCTCAACATCCGACGTAGCCTATGCAGAAGCAGGATTGCAATTTACCGGGCCCGGCAAAGCATGGTTCGACGACGTTCGCATAGAAGAAGTACAAGGCCCTGCCCCTCCAAAGCGGCAGGTGAGCACTGTGGCTGAAAACTACCTTAGGGAAGTGATGGATATTATTCGCACCCAGTCATTCTATGCCGACTCTACTAACCTGGATGAAGTGTACCGTCATGCCCT
Organism: Flavipsychrobacter sp.; assembly: GCA_016786665.1. Lineage (GTDB taxonomy): Bacteria > Bacteroidota > Bacteroidia > Chitinophagales > Chitinophagaceae > MKUN01. Next base: position 28,855 of record JAEUVZ010000076.1, on the reverse strand, counting down.
GGAGTTGATACCCGGTGCGGAAACTGCCGGCGATGCCTATCCGGGAGTCGCCTATATACTGGAGCGCACCGGCGACCCACGCTCGCAGTTTTACGACCCGGCCACCACCCGAAACTGGTGGAAGGAGCAAAAGATAAATGATGTAGAAGTACACTACCCTACCGCCACCCTTACCCCCGATAACTTTGTGCTGGTATGGCTGCCCGGTGTCACCACTATGAAGCGGGAAATACTGGAGCGGTACGCCGATACCCTGCACCGGCAGTTGCTGGCCATTAAGCCCTCAAAAATTAAAGGCTGGATACTGGACCTGAGAGAAAACGTGGGAGGCAACGCTACCGCTATGCTGGCGGCCATTGGGCCATTGCTCCCACCGGGTGTTCAGGGCCACTACCTGCGCAGTAGCGGGAAGGTACCCTGGCTGTACCAGGATGGAGCCGCCACTATAGACACGCTCACCATACGGGTAAAGAAAGAATACAAAATGAAAAAATCAGGGCAGCCCATAGCCGTACTAACGGACGACCAGACCTATGGCGCAGGCGAACTTATAGCCGTAGCGTTCAAGGGCCGCAAGGGCAGCCGTTTCTTTGGGGAGCGGACCAGCGGGGCCACGCACAATGAAAAACGAATCACTCTTTCCGACAAGGCTATGCTGTTCCTGACCGCGGGAATAATGGAAGATGTGAACGGCAATCGCTACAATGGCAAGATTATCCCGGACATGCACATTCGCCACATATACAAGACCGACGTGTGCATGCAGGAAGCGGTAAAGTGGCTGAAACAGCAAAAATAGCTACGGCCTGTCACCCGGTGGGGGGCCTTCAGGGCGCGGGCCCCGGCCATGCCGGTGCGATAATATCTGGCTGGCGATTTCTTCTACCAGGCTGTCAAATTTAGGGTGCTGCCCGGGCGTTAGTAGTGCCCGCAGCTTACGGAAGTGCTCAAAGGTTACCTCTTCTTTGCGGCGGTCGTTGGCTTCCAGTTGCTGCAGCAGCGCCTCCCTGGCTACGGTATCAATAGCGGTAGCTTTCAGCAGCAGGAACAGGCGGGTATGCAGGTCTTTCTCATCGTTCTGTATCGCCTTCATCTGCTCGTGGTGTTCTTCTTTCAGCATCCGGAACTGCTCTTCCTGTTCCTCCGTAAGGCCCAGCCGCTCCCGCATCATCCTGTCAACGGGATTACCGCCACGTGGCTCGTGCATATGCGCTCCTTGTGCCTGGGGCCTGCTTTCCCTGTTCAGGAGCAGGAAGGCCAGGGTACCGCCATTCAGCAGCAGCAGCATTACTATTATTACCTGGTAGAAACGCTCGTTCTTCATAGCCCTGCTGTGTTACCTCCCAGTTCGTAATAGTCAATAATGTCGCCCACAGTAGCGTCCGTGGGTGAGGTATCCTCAGTTTCGGCGGTGTGGTAATAGTCCAGCACTTTTAGGTTCAGGGTAAGCAGTACCAGCAGGCACGCCGCCGCCGCAGTGAGCATCACCAGCGATACACGCTTCGCGGGCGGTTCTTTCCCAAGTCGGGAAACAATGCGCCCGTACACATCCGGACGCGGGCGCACAGGCTCCATGCCTGCCGTGCTCTGCAGCACTTCCTCTATCCATTTGTCCTGTTCCTGGTTCATTCGATATAAATTTAGACGGTTACCACCAATTAATCCTTCGATTGATTATAAAATTCTGATAATACGGCGCGCAACTTTGCCTTGGCACGCTGGAAAAGCGACTCCACCGCCTTTTCCGATACATTCAGTACCTGGGCTATCTCTTTCTGCGGCATCCCTTCCAATTGCTTGAGTACGAATACGGCATGCTGATTTTCGGGCAACTCCCGAAGCGCCCGGAACAAATGCGCTGACTTGTCTTTGTTCTCCAACAGTACACCGGGGTGCTGAAAGTCGCCGGGGTCATGCAGCAGCTCCCCTGTTTCGCGGTGAATGAGGCTGGAGATAAACGCGAAGCGCTTTACCCGTTTCTTGTACCGAAGCTTGTCCAGGCATTTGTTTACTGCTATGCGGTATATCCAAGTCTGCACCGTAGAGCCTCCTTTGAATGAAGCCGCCGATTGGTACACCTGCAAAAAAATGTCCTGGAGTGCTTCCTCAGCTTCCGCTTCGTTCTGCATATAGAGCAGGCACGACTGGTACACCCGATCGCTGAACAGCTCGTAGAGCTGACGGAACGCTTTCTCGTTGCCGGCGGCTACCTGTTTTAATAATTCTTCGGGAAGCATGCGGATGTATCGCCTGTAAGATAACGGCTTTCTGATAAAAAATAATACGTGGGTACATCAGCAGATGCTGCATCATTGGCGGCAATCCCCTATTTTAGATGCATGGAAACACTAGGTATCGGCTCCAGGATAGAGCATACACACTTCGGGAAAGGAACAGTGGTGGAATCAGCCTCTGAATTCTATGTAGTGTGGTTTAAATCGCAGAACTCGGTAAAAAATGTAAGTAAGGATTACGAGGGGCTTAAAGTGCTGGAGGCTACCCCAGCCGGCGATGCCGGAGCAGGCAGCCAGGTATCAATAGCTGATATAGAGGAAGCGCTGGAACGTGTACTGGAGCGGCGGCTGCACGAGGTAGAAATGGTACCGCTCGCCGGCAAATGGAACAACGGTACGCTGGTGCTAAAGCCCACAGACCCCAGCCTGCAACCTAAGGAAATGCCGATAGAAACATTCTTTCATAAAATAGTAATGGTGCGCGACCGCCTGCGCCTCATAGAGCAGAAAATAAACGCGCACAAAGTGCTGACTGATGAAGACAAGGTAGACCTGCAGCAATACATTACCGGCATATACGGCTCGCTCACCACCTTCAATGTGCTCTTCCGCGAGCAGCACCACCAGTTTAAAGGCAGCAGCAAAGATTAGCGTACCAACAGTGGCACGCTGCAAAACGGGGCGCTTGCACGGCCCCGTTTTCTATCATCATTCCATCACTATCCCAAAGAACGTATCCACTCTACCACCTGGTCTTTTGTTTTGCCCAGGCGCGTCTGTATCCTGCCTATCAGTTCATCATCCTTTCCTTCCTCATAGGTGAGGTCATCATCCGTAAGCTCAGCATATTGCTGCTTTGCTTTGCCTTTCAATTCATTCCATCTGCCTTTCAATTCCAGCTTGTCCATAGTATCTTCTTTTTCAGTAAGGGATTAAAAATTCGTGCCACGCCGGCATGGAAATTTCGGGGATTTGAAAAAATTGGCACGCTCTATGCCTATATACCTTCAAAAGGGTCTTAAAAAATAATTGAGATATGAAAAAGACGAAACACCTGTTGGCGATAGCACTATTAGCGGTAGTATCTGTGGGTTTTACTTCCTGTGTACGAAACGACTACTATACTACGGAGCCTGACCCCGTAAACCATAATAACAATAATAACAATTATGTGTTTAACGAAGAGTTCAGCAACGACAACCGTGGCTGGGCGTTCAGCAGCAGCCCCGACTCTACCTATGCATCCGTAAGGAATGGCATGCTGGAATTTATCAATTATTCCACACAGGCATCTAACACCCAGGTGGTGCAAACCAACGGCAACTTCAACAACTGGTTCCTGATAGAATCACGCATCAAGTCAGATAACGACATGGGTATCATCTTTGGCAACAGTGGCAATAATTTTGAGTATGGATATTCGTTCATCATCAACAATGGTGGCTACTTCATCGTTTACAAAGAAGGTAATGCCAATACCAACGTAACGGTACTGAAAGGATGGACACAGAATAACGCGATTAGGAGCAATTGGAACGAGGTAACGATAGAACAGAAAAATGGCTACTGGACATTTAAGGTGAATGGCTACGAAGTACACCAGATGGAGGCACGGCCGGTAAACGGCACTTACTGTGGGTTCATCACCCTGCCGCAGACGGAAGGCTACGCCGACTACCTGACGGTAAGCTGGTAACATGGCCGGGCCCGCAACGCACAACGCCCTCCCGCAAATGGGAGGGCGTTGTGCGTTAAAAGGCTTGCCTGTATAATATGCCTGCCTATACTTATCGTATAATATGCAGCGTATTTACCGACCTCCTGGTACCGGAGGTAGCTATGCAGAAATATATTCCGGAGGGCAGTTGCGCTATATCTACCTGTATCGCATTTCGCGAAGAAGGGAAAGACTGCTGCAGCACCTGCTGGCCCAGCGCATTTACTACTGAAACAGATACCACATCGTCTTCTGCAAAAGCCGTGTTCCAGTTTATGTTCAGCACATCGCGGGCGGGATTGGGATAGATGCTTACTTCCGCGTACTTAGGCAACTGTGGGGTGCTGCCACCTGAGAGCATCATTACCTGGCGGTACATCAGCAGCCCGCCATACTGGGTACCCACTATCATGTCACTGTGGCCATCGCCATCTATGTCGGCCACGGTGGGGGCGGTGCGCACGCCCAGCCCTTTTATAAACGAGTAAAGGCTATCAAGCGCCGGGTAAGCCAGTGTAGTATCGCCTCCCTGGAAACCACTAAAACGATACAGCGCTCCGGAACTACTGCCCGATAACAGGTAGTCCGTAGGGCCATCATCTATCTTCCCGATGAACGGGGTCGCATGCCCTTTCCACGATGTTTGCGGGTCTACCTTCATGCCACCCAGTTGCAGGTTTACCCTTTTGAGCTTTAGCTGGCCGGGCACCGTGCCTACATTTTGGTAATAGATGAAATAGCCCAGCATGGTACCTACTATCAGGTCGTTCTTGCCATCTTTATCAAGGTCGTAGATAAAAGGAGCGGCATTAGAGCCCACATCCATTATTACAGAGCCGGTATGGTCTCTTATTTTCTTTACCGGGTTAGACCATACAGGTTGCACAGCATTGGAAGCGGCTGTGTTGGTGTAGAAGGTCATGGTGCCGTCGGTCTGGCCAATTATCAGGTCGTCTTTCCCATCGTTATCCAGGTCACCGGCGGAGGGAGCCGCGCCCTTTTGAGAGGCCGTATCCATATTCAGCAGGTTGTACGTCTGGAAGGTAAAAGAAGGGCTGCCGGGGCCCGTAGAGGTATTCCGGTAATAGGCCAGCCGGCTGCGCAGCACCCCAGACTGGTAATAGCCGTCAGACCCCACTATCAGGTCGGGCTTTCCGTCCCGGTCATAATCGTACAGCATGGGGTATGCGCCCGTACCTATGTCAATAGTCTGGTCTACCAGGAAGGTATCGGTTTGCCAGGCGTAGGTAGGGTTATTGGTAGTACCGGTATTCCGGTACAGCTGGATGGTTTTGTAATTTTCAGAGGTTCCCTCGGCCCGGGGAGTTACCAATATATCCATGTTGCCATCCTGGTCTCCATCCAGGTAGAACGGAGCGGCGTATTCGGTCATGTACGCATTCTGCCACAGCGTATCCTGGAAGATCATGGTATCTACTGCGTTGCCGGTCTGCTGCTTGCCATTACGGAAGAACTGCAGGTCGGAGAACTGCGCGTTCCCGTCCAGCAAATCGTAGTCCGAATCATTATCGGCGCGGAAAATGCAGATGGCGTTGTTGCCGTGGCGGTTGCCACCCGTAGAGCGCAGCAGGCCCACGTTGTTGCACGAATAGGGCATGGTGTGCGTGCGGGCGGTGCCCTGCCCTATCTTGCCCCAGCACTTATCGCGCAGCTTGGTGCGTATGGTATCGGAAGGCTGGCCGTCTTCTACCTGGTGGTTCTGGTAAAAGTAGATGAACGCACCATTGGCATCGTAGGAAAAGAAGTCGTAGTCGCCGTCATCGTCTATATCAAAAATGCAGGGCAGGTCAGAATTTTTAACATAGCAATCTATAGGCGGCACGGTGGTAAGGTCGTTGCTGTAAATGAGTACCCGGTAGAAGGTGAAGCAGAGTTCATTATTGCCGTTGTAATATCCTTTGTAGATGGAGAAACCATACATACCCCCGTGCGTGCAGAGGTCGGGGATGTTATCGTGATTGTAGTCGAACAGTGCCAGGTACTCGTTACAGTTGGGGAAGTTGGCTATGTACTTCGGCTCAAATTCGTAGCGGGGATTTCCCGGCGTGCCATAGTTGATGAACGTCTTCACCTGGCTGGGCTCCTTCTCAAAAATGACCATGTCCATTTTCCCGTCGCCGTTGAGGTCACCCATAGCGGGTTGCGGGTTATCGAACCCACCGCACCAGGGCGCACTTTTCTGCTGGCTGCCGATGAATACCGGTACGCCGCCGTTGAACTGGTAAACCGGCCCCTGAACCTGGGCCTGTGCCTGCATGGTGAGGAGCACAAGCAATAGAGTAGCAATACGTTTCATTACTGTAAATATAACGAATAATGCCGCTACATATGCCACTTTAACCCATGGTTAGTGACTAGTATCATCGCTGTACAAAAACAACAATTATATTTGACCCCGGATACTACCACATGCGGGAACTGATGCAAGCACAAAGAAACAAACAGGCGAGAGGGGCATTTTACCTGCTGTGGTTGGCGCTATCGCTGGTGCAGGCCTACGGCAGCAACCTGATACCCGATGAGGCCTACTACTGGCGCTACTCACGCGATCTGGCCTGGGGCTACTTCGACCATCCACCGGTTATCGCCTTGCTGATACGCGCGGGCGATGTACTGTGGCACAGCGAAGTGGGCGTGCGGCTCGCTTCCATACTGCTCACGATGGGCACCATCTTCCTTACCGAACGGCTGACCCGCCCCAGAGACGCCGCGCTCTATTACCTGGCCGTATCGTCTGTAGCCGTGCTGCATATAGCCGGCATTCTGGCCGTACCCGATATACCACTATTGTTCTTCACCGCTGCGTTCTTCTACTTATACCGGCAATATTGCGAGCGCGAGCGCTGGTACCACATCTTTCTGCTGGCGGGCAATGTAGCGCTGCTGCTGCTCAGCAAGTACCATGGCATACTGGTAGTGGGCTTTACCCTGCTGAGCCACCCGAGGCTGCTGCGCAGGCCATCGCTGTGGGCTATCGCTACACTGGGCGCGGCGCTGTTTCTGCCGCATGTGCTGTGGCAGCACATGCACGGCTACCCCTCCGTGCTGTATCACCTATCCGGCCGCAACGCCACTCCTTACAACGTTTCCTTCACCCTAAGCTACCTGGGCGTGGTACCCCTGCTGTTTGCCCCGGCCACCGGGATAGTGCTGCTGTACCTGGCACTGAAACGAAAGGCCACCGATACCACGGAGCGGGCCATGCGCGTTACCCTGTGGGGTACCTTGCTGTTCTTCCTGGCAATGTCGTTCCGGGGGAGGATAGAAGGCAACTGGATACTGTTCCTGGTGATTCCCGTCCTGGCGCTGGGCTATAAAGAACTCGAGCAGAGGCAGTGGAGCGGGAAGTTTATCCGCATCTCCTTCCTGTTCACCAGTGTGCTGGTGATGGCCGGGCGCATACTGCTGCTGGACGGGGTAGCGCCTTTCCGAAACGATTGCTCCGGGTGGAAAGACTGGGCCGCCGCCGTACACCACGAAGCGAAGGGAGAGACCGTAGCCTTTATGAACTCTTACCAGAAGGCGGCGGAGTATGAGTTCTACACCGGGGGCAGCGCCTTCAGCCTGAACAATATAATGGGACGCAAAGACCAGTACGGCCTCTGGAACACGGAAAACAATGCGCAGGGGAAAACGGTACTCCTCATCTGCAACTATCCCGTACACGACAGCCTCGGGCAACTGGCCACCCGCCGGGACACTCCCCAGTACCTCCACATCCGCGATTTCCGCTCTTCCTCACGAATCTACATAGAACTCACGGAGCTTAAAGATGACCGCAGCATTGGTGCCGGCGACACGCTGGACGTAGGCTACTCCATAGGCCTGGAAGAAGGCGCCACCCTGCCCGGGGCGGACAATCCCGACTACCCGATGCGCCTCACCTATCAGTTTACCGGCGAGGATGGCCAGGTTACGAGCACGGCAACCGACGAACTGCTTACCGCCCAGCAGATAATAAAAGGGAGCCACCTGCACGTACCGGTACCGGCGCCTGCGCACGCAGGCCGCTACTACCTCAGCCTCTCGGTGCGTACCGGCTGGCTGCCCCCTTCCATAAACGGGGGGAAAAAGAGGGTGACCGTCCGCTAAAAGACCGGGCGACCCGCTACTTTTTCCACGGGGGTATTGACAAAGAGCAGATTTAGTAATAACTTTAAGGAAACATCATTTGCTATATGTTCTACAATATTATTGTTGATGGTACCGATTACGAATATTCCTATGAAGAAGGGACTGACTGGGTAAAAATTGTAAGCCCATGGGTAGTTTCGGTAAATCTGCGGGACAGGGTTAATATTAAGTTTTACCTGGGCGGAGATGAAGGACGTAGTGTTATCAACAAACTGAACGATGATCTACCCCTCTTCGTAGACGAAATATGCAAAAGGCACAAAGTTCCGGTGACGGAATAGCGTACCCTTACAAGCTGAACCATGAAAGCGCTGTGTACGGCCAGGTACACTATTGGAAGGTATTTGCATTAACGAATTTTAGTAAGGTTATCCATAGCAGGGTAACCTTTTTGTATACCCGGAGGCTATGCGAGGTAACCCTGCCCTAAGCAGGTTAACCTTTACTTACTATAAATGGGGGAATTATGCCTTTTCAGACATCCACTTATTGCGGCCCTCGTTGGGTATCACGTGGCGCTCGCTGTGGTACGAAGAGCGCACCAGCGGTCCGCTTTCTACATAGTCAAGGCCCATTTTGTAACCCTCCTCGCGGAAGAAAGCAAACTCATCAGGATGCACGAACCGGACTACCGGTAAATGTTTCTGCGTGGGCTGCAGGTATTGGCCCAGCGTCACCACGTCGCAACCGTTTTCGGCCAGGTCGCGGAGACTCTGCAATACTTCGTCTTTGGTTTCACCCAGGCCCAGCATGATGCCGCTTTTCGTGCGCATGCCGCCATCCTTCAGCCGGCGTATTACCTCCAGGCTGCGGTGGTACTTGGCCTGTATGCGCACCTTGCGCGTAAGTCGCTCTACCGTTTCCAGGTTGTGCGACACTACCTCCGGTGCGGCATCAATCACCCGCTGCAGATTCTCCCATTGCCCTTTGAAGTCAGGGATAAGGGTCTCCAGCGTGGTATCGGGGTTGAGCGCTTTTACCGCCTTGATGGTATTGTACCAGATGATGGAGCCACCATCTTTAAGCTCGTCGCGGTCTACCGATGTGATTACCGCATGTTTCACCTTCATAAGGTGAATAGCTTCTGCTACGCGCTGTGGTTCATCCCAGTCTACCGGGTCAGGACGGCCGGTAGCTACGGCACAAAAGCCGCAGGAACGGGTACACACATTGCCCAGTATCATGAAGGTAGCCGTTCCCTCGCCCCAGCATTCGCCCATGTTGGGGCAATTCCCGCTTTCGCAGATGGTATGGAGCTTGTGAGTATCTACCAGTCCGCGTACATGACGATAGCCCTCCCCTGTGGGCAACTTGACACGAAGCCAATTTGGCTTTTTTACACGGGTTTCAGCATTATCGAGGTCAACGGAACTAATTACCGGCAATTCTTGCATAAGAAGCGCAAATTACACTCATTCCCAGCGTCTGCCAAATTGGAACGAGAGATATAGATTTACAAAATATGTGACCGCTTTCTGATTGGCCATCAGCTCAATCTTCTGTGTGTATAGCTCACCGGTAATACCTGTCTCCAAAGCCAGCTTGGTCTTTTTCTTATCGCGCGGGGCAAAATCGAAATGCAGCCCGGAACGGAAATGCAAGCCCGGTATAACCTTCGTTTCACCCAGCCCTTCGCCAAATCCCGCGGCCCCTATCACGTTGAAGCCCGATAGGAAATCGCCGCGCGTATCATCGGTGAATTTGATACTCTCACCACTGTTCACCAGCAGGTAGTAAGGCTTCAGCATCCCTATGCTGAGGCCGCCATTGTTTATCCAGTGTATGGAAACGGTGCCGGGGTCAGGCTTGCCGGCAATCATGCGCCTGCCGCCATAGCCCAGCTTGAACGTGTAGAAATTATTCGTTTTGCCGAAAATATAGCTTTGGGGAGATTCCGTACCGCCACCGCCGGAGCCGGTAGACTTCATTTCTTTACCGTGCTTTTTTTCCGATAGCTCAACGAGGATATAGCGGAGATTGTAGTAATAGTCGCTCTCCCGCTCTTCACTCTTCACCGTTCCCCGCTCTACAAATACGCTCCAGCCATCGGTATTGAGGCGCAGGCCACCACTCAGCTCTTTGCTGATAGGTTTAGGCCTTTTTACTTTAGGCTTAATGACGGCCGCTTTCTTTACGGAATCAGAAGAACTGGAAATGACTACCGGTGGCTTGCTTTGCGCAAAGGACAGCACGCTGCCAAACAGCAGCGCGGCGCATACAAGGGGAAACTTTACCAGGTGCATCTTCATTCTACATTCAAGTTACGACATATTCAGTAAATATCGCTACAGGTAGTAAATTTAACACAAAATACGTACCATGCTTTCAAAAGTACTCTACCTGGGCGAACTGCGGACAGCCGCCACCCACTTGCGTTCCGGCACCATAATAGAAACTGATGCCCCCATAGATAACCAGGGCCGCGGCGAGCGGTTCTCGCCCTCCGACCTGGTAGCTACCGCGCTCGCTTCGTGTATGATGACCATTATGGGTATTGCGGCCCGCACGCACGATATCAACATAACTGGTACCGAGTGCGATGTGGAAAAAATTATGATCACCAACCCGCGGCGGATAGGTGAGATAAAAATCAACATCTACTTTTCCAAAGAACATAGCTACGACGATAAGCAGAAGAAAATACTGGAGCACGCAGCCATGACCTGCCCGGTAATAGAAAGCCTCCACCCGGATATTAAGAAGACTGTGTCTTTTTTGTGGCCTTAGGCGGGGCCTGGTGTATTCCTCCCCACCCCACCCCACAGCTCTCCTCCTGTTGCGGAGGCACGAAGCAATAGGAGGGGTGGCCGAAGGCCGGGGTGGTCAACACAGCACACCTATCAGAAGCTACCCCCACAGCTCCCCTCCTGCCGGTCAATGTGTATATCCTTCCCGCACCCACCCCGCACTTTTTCGTAACTTTATAGCTGGCTGCGTGCCGGCCTGTATCGGCATAATCATACATGTTAATAATTGATTTTAAATTGAAAACGCATTATATTTTATTGTTAATGAAAGTAAAATGTAACTATCTGTAACCAACTGTAAGCATCATGTAGTGACACTGTCGGTATGATGTAAATGAGCCTAACCAAGCTGAAAGTATGATGTAACCCTATGTAAGTAAAATGTAACTAAAAATCCCAAAAACCTTGCTGGTAGCGGGTTCTGCCTTTGACCTTTTCTTTCATTCTTTTACTTTCATTTTCCCGCGATAGACACATCTTATCCACAAAAGAGCTATATATCTCCCGCTTCTTCTTAACCTTGTTGCCGGAAAGCGATTTGGCATATGAAAGAAGCCCTTCTGCAGTTTATATGGCAGTACAGTCTTTATGAGCCCTCCGGCCTGCGCACCATAGAGGGCGAGCCCGTTACGGTCATTCATCCCGGTGCGCTCAATACCCACGCCGGCCCCGACTTTCTCAATGCCCGGGTGCGGGTGGGCGATACCACGCTGGCGGGCCATGTAGAGATTCACATCAATAGCAGCGACTGGCTGAAGCATGGCCACCAGCACGACGAGGCGTACAAGAATCTCATCCTGCACGTAGTTTACACGCACGATGTAGCCCTGCCGCACACCATACCTACCTTGCAGATAGGTGAGCATATACCACAGCACGTCATTGCGCGATACACTTCGCTCATGAATGCCAACCAATCGCTGCCCTGTGCGGGTATGCTGGCCCAGGTAAAGGACATCACGAAGGAAAGCTGGCTCACCCGCCTGCTGGCCGAGCGTTGGGAAATGAAGCTGGACGAATGGAATACCCTACAGAAGAAAGATGTGGACGATTGGCAGAATCTGCTCTACTGGCGCATGGCGGCCAACTTCGGTTTTAAGGTCAATGCCACTCCTTTCCTGGCACTGGCCCGCTCGCTCGATATCAACATACTGGCGAAGCACCGCGATAGCCTGTTGCAGGTAGAGGCGCTCCTGTTTGGCCAGGCGGGTATGCTGGAAGAGCCGTTCACCGACGAGTACCCCAATCGCCTCCGTGCCGAGTACCAGTACCTGAAAAAGAAATACCAGCTCACGCCCATCGCTTCCTATCACTGGAAGTTCTTACGGATGCGACCGGCCAATTTCCCCACGGTACGCATTGCACAGTTTGCCGCCCTGGTGCATCGCTCAGTGCATTTGTTCTCGCAGATTATTGAGCTATATACGGTTAAGGAAATCGCGCCGCTCTTGCAGGTGGTAGCCAGCAGCTACTGGGATAACCATTTTATTTTCGATGAGCAGTCACCCAATGCGCCTAAGCACCTGGGCCGCTCTTCCGTGCAGAATATTATTATCAATACCATTGCCCCCATACAGTTCCTCTTCGCCCGCCGCCACCGCTCCGAAGCCCAGCAGGAACGCGCTTTACAGTTGCTAGAAGACCTCCCTTCCGAACGCAACCACATCATTACCACCTGGAACGAAACCGGCTGGAACGCCTCCAACGCTGCCCAATCCCAGGCGCTTATTCACCTGTACAACCACTATTGCCAACCCCGCCAATGCCTCAACTGCGCCATCGGCCTATCGATACTGAAATAAGCAACATATTAGCTACAAATAAGCCGCCATCTGCTGCTGATATTCCCTGGCAGCCTTGTGCGCTGCTTCGGCAAAGTCTTCACCGGTAGAGGCGTATATCACCGCGCGGGAAACATTGATGAGGATGCCGCCATCGGCATTGAGGGTATTCTCGCAAACAGTAGGTACATCGCCACCCTGTGCGCCTACACCGGGAATGAGGAAAAAATGCCCGGGCAGCATCTCACGGACGTGCTTCAATTGTTCCTGGCGGGTGGCGCCTATTACAAACATGAGGTTTTCCGGGGTGCCCCAGGAAGAAACTGTTCTCAGGACCTTCTCATAGAGGAGCTCGTCACCGCATTGCTGCAGTTCGAAGTCGGCGCTGCCGGGGTTGGAGGTAAGGCCGAGGACGATGGCCCATTTGTTCTCAAATTGCAGGAAGGGGCCTACACTGTCTTTACCCATGTAGGGCGCTACGGTTACACTATCAAAGGGATAGGTATGGAAGAAGGTTTTCGCGTATTGCTCGGAGGTATTGCCAATATCGCCGCGCTTGGCATCGGCAATGGTGAAAATGTCTTTAGGAATGTACTCCAGGGTTTGCTGCATGGTCTTCCAGCCTTCGATGCCCTGGGCCTCGTAGAAGGCGGTATTTATTTTGTAGCAGACAGTAAAGTCTTTGGTAGCATCAATGATGGCCTTATTAAAGGCCAGTGCGGGGTCGGGCTCGCTCAGCAGGTGTTTAGGTATTTTATTGAGGTCGGTATCAAGGCCAACGCACAATACTGATTTCTTCCTGCGGATATTGGATACTAGTTCGCTACGGTTCATGACTTTGAAATTCTATTAAATTTTACTTCGCTAACCGGGCAGTCGTCTCATCTCCCGACAGACCAACCCGTTCCCCATCAGAGGTGGGGGGCTTCCATCCTAAAGACAGGAGGGAAGTATTTTGTTGCTGCGAAGATAATCTATTGGGCGTACTTGCCTATCTTATCATCTATGGCCACGGCCATCACGCTGCTTTGCAGCTTCATGTTCATTATCAGCGAGGCAGCGCCGGCGGCATAGCAAACTTCGTGGATGTCTTTTACGAGTTTCATTACGGTGTCGTACTCTCCTTCCACCACTGTCTCGAAGGGGCAGACTACGTATTTGAGTCCGCTCTGCTGAATGCACTCAATAGCGCGGTCTATGATGCGGATGCCTTCGGGTTGTTCTTTGTAAAGCGGGAGTACTTGTATGGCGAGGTTGATGATATTATGCATGGGTGCAAGATACGGGATTGCGGGTAATAGCTTTTGCAATTGTGGCCGGCACCCCTGTGGTGTGCAATTGGGTACACATACGAGGGGCGGGATTTACCCCGCCCCTGCATTTCTTAGCGATTGGTGCTGGTGGTGGCCTGCTATGAAGCTGGGGGAAATTACTTTGGGGGTTCCAGTTCGAAAGCTTCGGCCAATAGCTCAAAGGAGCGAAGGCGGTCTTCCTGGTGGTGGGTCATGGTAGACACCATAATTTCGTCTACGTCAAAATCGTTGGCGAGCTGGGTGAGTTGTTCTTTTACCCGCGCTGGCGTGCCTGAAACGACGCGGTTGCTGTTCTGCAAGATACTGGCCTGCTCCGCGGGAGAAAACTCATAGTCACGAATGTCGTCATCATCTTTCATATCGTTGAAATTTCCTCTCTCAAACTGGAGGAAGCGATAATCCATGAGCTTACGGAGCTGTGCGGCCTTCTCTTCGGTATCGGCACACAGCACGATAACGGCGAGTAATACCTGCGGTTCCGATGCCGTTTCCGAGGGCTGGAAATTGCGGCGGTACTCCTTCACCATCTGCGGATGGGCGAAACCATTGATAAACTTCGCTACGGCCAGGCCATGCCCAAACTCTGCGGCGATAGAGGCGCTGCCACCACTGGAGCTGAGTATCCACTGGGCGGGTATGGAGGAAGCCTGCGGCACGGCAAGTACAGGCCCGTGCGATGTAGCGGCGGTATCAGTAAAATAGGCGTTGAGGTGGCGGAGTTGAGTGAGGTAACTGTCTTCGCTAAAGGTATTGGAGGGATTGAGCAGGGAAGCCGTTATCCGGTCGCCGCCGGGCGCTCTGCCCATGCCGAGGTCTATGCGGCCGGGGAACAGCGTTTCCAGCAGGCGAAAATTCTCGGCTACTTTCAGGGCGCTGTGGTTGGGCAGCATAATGCCCCCCGAACCGATACGTATACGGCTGGTTTCATCCGCCAGCTTAACCATCAGCACTTCCGGCGCCGAACCGGCTATGGACGTGGCATTGTGGTGCTCCGACACCCAAAACCGGTGATAGCCCAACCGCTCGGCGAGCTTTACGGTTTCTATGGTATTTGCGATGGCTTGTGCGGCCGTGCTTCCTTTGGTAACAATCGACTGGTCTAATATACTGAGCTTTATCTTTCCCTGGTTCATCTTTGCTTCTTCTGTCTGTGGTGTAAAGGTACCGGATATGCGGCCTGTCCCGAACGGCGGTATCATAGAGTATATCGATGGCTTGATGTACTTTTACTGATATACAGTGATGGCGAACCGCTTAAGAATTAAAATGAACAGATACCTGACCTCTTTCCTATTAATGATGTGTGAGCTAAGCACAGCCTCCGCACAATCCTCTTTCAGGCTGGAAGGAAAGGTGGATGTTGACAGCGGCACCATCGTATTGATACCGGCGCACGATAGCCTGCTCTATCCAAAGGAACACTACTACCGGGAGGCACGGATACGGAAAGGGGCTTTTAGCTTTGAAGGGGAAATAGCCTATCCGCTGCCAATGATGCTGTCGCTGAAAGAGGGGGACAGGTTGCGCTTCCGAAGCACGTGGTTTTACCTGGATGGCGGACTTCAAAAGGCCGACTGGCAAACCAACAATACACAAGCCACCGACGCGCATGTACGCAATGCCGCAATGGAAGAACAGGAAAAATACGCCGCCGCTTTTGCGGAGGTACAGTACCGCCTGCATCAGCTGATGATAGGCATTAATGGCATGGAAGACGTGCCCGCCAATGCGGGAACAAAAGCAACCCTGCAGGCGCAGCACCGGGAACAGACAGAGAAGAAGTATGCTATGATAGTGCAGTATGCCAAAGAACACCCGGCATCATACCTGCCGCTGTGGGATGCCGCGCGTATGCTGGACCTGGGCTTCCTGCCCTTCTATGATACGCTCTGGGCATCGCTGTCCGAAACCGTGAAGAACTCTGTACCGGGAAGAGCGTTTCGTGAGGCTGTGGATAAACTTAAACTCACTGTATCCGGGCAGAAGATGCCGCTGCTTCCGGTAACGGATGGGAGCGGGAAGGATACTGTTATTGCCGGTGCACCTGCGGGATATACTTATACGCTGGTAGACTTCTGGTACAGCAGCTGCTACCCCTGCATGCGGATGTTTCCCGGCTTTAAGAAGGTATATGAGGAATATCATCCCAAAGGCTTTGAACTGATTGCGATATCAATAGACGAAGGAAGCTATATAGACAACTGGAAGAAAGTAATAGCGGAAAAGGGACTACCCTGGCCGCAATACCTGGACAAGAACAAGCAACTGGTGCAACGGCTACACATACAACGCTTCCCTACCAGCTTCCTGCTGGACAGCGAAGGCCGCATAGTAGCGCAGGACCTGAGGCCGGAAGCGCTGGAAGCCTTTCTGAAAGAACAACTGAAATAAAGAATGCCCCGGCGCTTATGGCCAGGGCATCCATTTATTCATCTACAAGCAATTTTTACAGCTTTATAAACTTCAGCACTTCGCTGCCGCTGGCGCCTACCACGTTCACAAAGTACATGCCGGCAGGCAGGTGTTTCACATTCAGCGTAGCACTGCCATCTTTCACGTCACGGCGCAGCAGTACCTGTCCGGCCTGGTTCAGCACCGTGCAGGAGGTAACAGACTTATCGCCGCGTATTGTAAGCTCGTTGTTCGCCGGGTTAGGGTATAGGCTCACAGAGCCACCAACCTTCACACTGCTGACAAACTGGGGTTGACAAATCTCGGACTGCGCTACGTTGGTCAGCACAGCAGGCATATAGTCGAAGTAGATACCCGCTTTGTTCTCCACCACATCAGACAGGCCCATAATACTGCTGGAATTGATAGTGTACACCACCCGGCCATGGCACAGGTCGTGGTGCGAGCTATCGGGAAGGTTGATGCCCACGAAATCGAAGCGGATGATGTTCAGTCCATTGCTGCTCAGTTTCGTCATAGAAACAGGATGCGATGAAGTAACGAACTGAAGGCTCGCCAGATCGACATGACTGTTCAGCGTATCAAGCACGTAAATATTGTGCGCTGTATCGTTGCCCATGTTCTCGAACGTAACAGTGTACTCGAGGTTAGTGCCCGGCGTGATGCAACCTTCCGGAGATACATATACCGCGTTCGGGTCGTAAGGGCCTGTAACGGTATCTACTCTTACCACCGTATTATTAGCCGGGTCTATATCACCGGTAGTGGGCGATACGGTGAATGTAGTATGCACGGTATCGCCGGGCATTACAATCTGGCTGTTCGCATTAATGAAGCTGACATGCAGGTGAGCCATGTAATCAGAGAAATCACCGGGAGCCAGTGTCCAGGTAACGACATTGCCTACCTGGCTGGTCGGTGCAGGGAACGCACTAACGTACTGGTACTTGGGGCTGAACGTCATGCTGACGGTAGCTGTCTGCGCATTGCAATAGCTATTTTGCACAATAATGTCGGCATCGGCAGAGATACCGGTACCGGCAAAGAAACCATTAACCGACAAATCGAAAGCGGAACCGGTGCCACACGCTACACCCATATCGTGCGAACCGGTATAGATGCCTGTCTGGATAGTATCGGTAAAGATACCGCCGAGGCAGGAAGCCTGCAGGCCCACTGGCAGATCAATGACTGTAAACTTGTACACGTCGCCCACGTTGCCGAAAGAATTGTAGATGAACCGGCCTGTTACGGAGATGGTATCTACGGCAACGTTATTGGAATCGACCGCTACCAGCGATGGCTGCGCGAGTGGCGACTCTGTGTTGGCATCAAAAGTACAATCGCTGTTACCGTCAAGGAAGAGGTTGGCCGATATGCTGCGGCACAGGCTGTAGGCAAGGTTATACTGAATGGAATCAATTGCATTGTTCGAGCTATTGTAAAGCACATGCTTTACGGGATATGAGCCCGAGATAGCGTAAGAATGCTCGAAGACACCTGAATTTTCACCAAAGCGCTGCACGAACGGACGGGTATCGTCCTGGCCGTCTCCGTAGAACGTCTTAATGCTGAAGTTCGGATTGGTCATACCTGGCATTACCGCCACAAACTCCGTGTGCCCGCACTGGTGAAACACATTTATAAAGAAACTGTCAGAGGCTATATTCACCTGGGGGGCCTGTGCCGATAACTTCTCTACCGCATTAGCCGACTCCGTAAAATAGATATTGTTGAAATTATCAGTACACAGGTACCTGGGGTCCACACGCGCGGTGAGAGCCGGATGCGCCTGCGTCGTGCTGCCCTGGTAAGTACCCATACCAGCAATGTTGTTAATAATGCCGGTAGTCATATTTATGCGGCGAATACGGCCATTGCCAAAGTCGGCAATGAGGAGATTGCCATCGCGATCGAAATCAATATCAAAAGGCTGGTTAAGCGCTGCCGTAACCGCGGGAACACCATCAACTGCAAAATTAGCTTGACCGGTGCCGCAGATGGTAGTGATAATACCCGTACCGGCATCTACCTTGCGTATAACGTGATTTGAATTGTCGGCGATATAAACATTTCCTTGCGCATCCCCTGTTACCCCAAAGGAGTAACCTATAGTAGCGCTGGTCGCCAGGCCTCCATCGCCGGTATAGCCACTGGAGCCGTTACCCGTTACGTGGGTAATAGTATCGGTTGCCAGGTCTACCTTGCGCAGCCGGCAATTGGTAAGGATGAGCAATTTGTTATTGGCGACGGCCAAACCCTGCACGGGGGCACCAATAGATGCATTGGCTGCCAGGCCGCCATTACCGGCATCGTAGTTGTTGCCCGTGCCTGCGTAGGTAGTAATAATGCCAGTAGAGCCATCTATCTTCCGGATAACATAATGAACCGGGTCGTAGAAATAGAGGTTATCATTCGCATCGAAACACATACCGATGAAACTGCCGGATATTTCGGCATTAACAGCCGGACCTCCGTCGCCGGAATAACCCTGGGTGCCATTGCCCGCGATGGTAGTGATAATACCCGTAACGGCGTCTATCCTGCGGATACGGTAGTTGTTCTCATCACCTATGTAAATATTCCCTGCATTATCGCGGGCAATACCATAGATATAATTGGTAGAAGCTTGCGAGGCATGGCCGCCATCGCCGCTGAAACCTGCTACACTAGAGCTGATAGCCGTGTACACATGCCCGTTCTGGGCGCGGAGCTGGCCAGAGAAGAGCGCAGCGGCCGTGGTTAAGGAAAGTAAAAATTTGGTGGCTTTCATGTATAAATCCTTTATGGTGATTACTTATTTAAAACGTAATAAAACTAAAAATGCATGCAGGGGATAAGACAGACAACCAGGCTGTAAAGGTTTGCGATGAGGAAAACAATTTATAAATGAATCCATTGTTGTTCATCCCGTAATAAATAAAAAAGGCCGATGATATTAACCACCGGCAATATTCCATAAGAAGATTTAATATTACAGCTTAACGCCCGCTGTAAGGTAGAAGCCCCTGCCATCGCCGGGAATGATACCGGGACCGGGGTAGCCTGTAGCCCGCCGGGTAAAATAAGGTACATTGGCCAGGTTGTTGACCGTGCCCTCCAGTACCAGCCACTTATAGTGATAGCTCAGTGATAAGTCGACCAGGCGATAGGCTGGCACGATGCCGTTTACTCCACTGTACCCCCCCGACTCCGCATTGGTGGCATCGGCATACTGCTCGCTGAGCGAACTGAACTGCAAGGTGGCCTTTATGTTCTTGTAGCCTGCTTGTATGCCCGCTTTCCAATTCATAAAAGGAACATACTCTACACGGCGGCCTTCTATATTGGCGATGGGGCTGCGCGTGTAGCGCGCATTGGTGAGTGATAAGTTGTTGTAGACCGTAAGCGCGAACTTCTTATCCGCTTTCCAAAGCTGGAGCACATCAAGTTCCATGAAAGATTCCAGCCCGTATATCTGCGCAACCCCTACATTGCCGCGGCGGCGTACTACCTGTGCGTTGCTCTTGGTATAAAAATACTCACCAATGCGATTGCCGTAATACAGATAGAACACATTGGCATCAAAGCGGAATACATCGTGAGCGTTGCCCCGTATGCCGAGGTCTCCACTCCACCCTTTCTCGTCGGAAATGGCGGGGTCTATTTCAAAAGAAGGATTCACTACCCGGATATCGCTGAAGGTAACAGAACGATAGTTCTGCGAAATATTGCCATACGCCTCCAGTCGAGAGCTGAACCGATAGCCCGAACCAATACCGGCTATTACAAAGGTGCGGGGCAATAGGCGGCGCTCTTCCACCAGTTGCTCGCTTACAATGCTATCGCGCAAATCGAGCACGCGGTTGTAGTACGAACCATTGGCCTGTGTGCGTATATGCTCTACCCGTATACCCGGTGTAACCTGCCACTTACTATTCAGCCGGACGATATGCTCGGCAAACCATGCCAGGTTCAGGTTAGGAAATTCATAGTCGGACAGCATTTGCGTTCCTTCACCATCAAAGCTGAAGCGGGCGCCGCTGCCATTGTTCACATATCCCTGCCTGTTGGTACTGTGGCCGTTGTAGACACGCACACCCGTGAGCAAAGTCTGCAACTGCTTGCCGGCGCGGTAGCTGGTGAGCACCTTGCTCTCCATGGCTACGTTTTGAAAAGTACCCATCAGCAAATCGCGCGCACCACCATTATCAGGTTGTGCGGGCCGATTGGGACGGAAGCCTATCGCATCACGAGAAGCCATAAGGCCGTAGGCTCTTGTCTGCCAGCGCGTGCGTGGCGAAATGCGGTAATCCCACTCCAGGTCCAGCAGGTTCCATTTTACCGCAAACCAGTTACGCTCCCGGTTGCTCTGGCGTGGGTCGGCCGCGAACATCCTGTCATCAAGGCCGCCCGGCTGCTGGGCCAGGTATTGCAGGTGCGTGTACTCTATGCCGAACATGTGCTTTTCATTGACGTGATAATGCACATCCCCGTAAACATTCAGAGACTGGAAACCGCTATTGGGCCTCCACCCGTCGCCCCGCTTGTATTGAGCGAAGGCGTAATAACTTACTTTACCATCGGCGGAAGTACCGCCTATGCTATTGAACGAACCGAAGAATCCCCAGGAGCCTAGCGTCTGGCGGCTTTCCACCATCAACTTCTTCTTAGCGTCTTCCGGCTGCTTCATTTCAAAATTGAGCAAGCCCCCGAACTGTGTTCCGTACTGGAGACTGGCAGCTCCCTTTATAATCTCGATGCGGCGGAGCGCCTCGGTAGGTGGTGTATAATAACTTTCCGGGTAACCCAGTGCATCGGCGCTGATATCGTAGCCATTCTGGCGAACATTGAAATTGGAGGTACGGTTAGGGTCAAGGCCGCGGCCGCCGATGCTGAGCTGGAGGCCGGAGCCATCGTTCTCAAAAATGTTGAGGCCCGCTACCTTGGCATAAACCTGGCGGGTATTGTTGGTCGCTTTATTGACCGTGAGTTGTTCTACGCTGATAATCTCGGTCTTTTTACCCGCACCTATCATCATTCCGTCTACCTGGTTCATCGCGCCGAAATTGCCCTGCTTCCCATCACTAATGTCTACCTGCTTCAGCTGGTGCGTGGTGTCCTTCTGGGCCACGGCAGCTAAAGAGCCGGATAAAGCGATAAAAAGAAAAGCGTACCTATAAACCATATATATTATCCCGGAACTCCGTGATCCATTTTTTGTGTGCGAACGAGTCGTATTCTTTTGCCAGGTTCACCGAAGTATCTGTATACAGGGCACTCCGGCGTCCGTTGAGTGTTACGTAAATAGTGGCATATACCTCCGGCTCATGCATGCCCCTGGCCTTGTAATAGCCCGCCAGCAAGTGCGCATACTGCACAATGAAGTCGGGTTGTGTAGCCATCATCTTCTCCTGGTTCTTCGTGAGGAAATCGTTGTTATTCACCGGCACCACCTGCCTGGTAGCGGCATCCTTCACAATGAATTGCGCATAACCCATTTTCTCTATCAGCATCACCCGCCAGGAAAAGCGGAAACCTTCTTCCGTCCAGAACAACTCACCGGGCATAAGCAAATACCGCCAGGGCAACACCACCTGTATAGCAAAGAACACCCCGAACAGCAGCGACACAAGCCGCTGCTGAAGCGGCGCAAAGATAAACATGTTGCCCGCAGTTGCTACCGGCAGCATTGTCAAATAATTTTTACTTTTCCGGAGCAGCGTGTCGAGCGTGGCGGAATCGAAGAAAATAAGGGTGGAAACAATCATTACATAGGGGAAAACACCTATGGGGAACAGGATAGCCGTCATGGTATGAAACACGATAACCGTAAGGTAGGCGAACGGGCGGGTAGCCCTGTTCAGCAGAAAAAAAGGTATGGTAAGGTCGTAGACGGCGCCAAACCAGCTAAACGCATAGGCTACCCATACCTTGTTGAGCAAGGGGCCTATCAGCGGCAGGTGATTGTTGGCCGGCAGCCAAAGGCGCAGGGGCATAGCCTCCGCGAGCCAGTCGCTATTGAGCTTGGCCAGCCCGGCATAGCAGTACACTAAGGCAAGCATAAGGCGGATACTGCCCGTGGTCCAGAGGGGGATGTGCCGCTTTAGCAATGCCGGCCTGCGGCGGGCATCTATCGAAAAATTCGCGTTGGCCGGCAACCATATCATCAGGAAGAGGACCAGGCTAACGAAGTAATAGTGATTGAGATAGTTGGTTTTATCGAGCAGCTCTATGTAGGTGAAACTAAGAAAAAGCACCACCGACGACCACCTGTAAAACAGCCCCAGCGCAAAAAGCAAGGCGCTTACCCCCATGATAAGGAACAATACCCACGTGTATTGGCCCCAGGGCTGTACCCATTCAAACCCGTAGTACTTGAAGAAAAATGTAGGCTGCACATACAGCTCCTCTATCCAGCCCTTCAGCCAGAACCGGATGGTACTGGCCAGTATCATGAGGCCGAACACACACCTAAAAAAAGCTAAGGAAGCCGAGTATATCGGCTTCCCCAGGTATTCCTTGGAAAATATGTGCGGAATGGCGCTCATCGCATATTAGTCACCGTCGTTGTCTACATAAGTAATAGAGATACCAAACGCTGACACCATGTCCACTTTCAGCAGGGGTACTACCTGCTGCATTTCGGTATAAATATTCAGAACTGTCGGCCGGTCGTTCACCACGGCGTCTTTCAGCGGCGTCCCCAGCGCCATGAAAGCGGTGCGAGCCTCGCCCAGTTCATCCGTGATAATATCCGCCATCAGCTTATCTCCCATATCTTTGGTGCCTATGGCAGCCAGGTAATCTTTGAAACCATTGCCATTCACGGTTCCCTCAAAGTTTATCCCTTCATACAGGCTATTGACCGCGTTGATGGCACTTATCGCCAGTTCCTTCGCCATTGAGGGGCTGTAGTACGCCTCTGTAAGCTGGGGAGCAGCTACACCCGTCATAGCCCCTACAGGCAGCCCCACTTTGCCGGAACGCACATAGCGCTCGTAGTGCAGCACGAATGCATTGACCATCAGTGAGAGGCTGCTGCTGACATCGGTACCGGTGGCACTTACAAATGTATTGCGGTATCCACCCGTCCACGCATCGCGAACGGCTGTTATCTTTTGCTGCATCTTCGTAATTACATTCAGCAAGTATTGCCTGCGGTTGGCGGCTTCTGAATGCGCCGTATAATAATTGAGTATCGCGCTGTTGCTGTTATCCAGGCCATTGAGCAGGTAATCGAGCGCGGGGAAGCCCTGGGCGTCGGTATTGCCAAACTCTTCCAGGTTGTAAGAACCGGAAGCGATATTTGAGTTGATCTTAGATACAGAAACCGGGTAAATGCTCATGTACATCCGTAAAGCAGTTGTCTGCTCAGGGCCAAACTCCAGCATCTCCACCTTCTGCCACAGCAGGTAAGCGTCTTTCCATGCCGCCTGCAGGTCGCTGAGCTTCAGTTCGTCAGGGGCCGCGGTGAATGCTTCCGCCTTTCCTTTGAGGGCGGCGAGCGTTGCAGACATCTGGCTGTAGGCCGGAACAATATAACCATCGGCCAGGTTGGTGAGCATCGCTCCCCGGTCGTAGGCATTGTTATTATTATCCGGTTCTTCTCCGGGCTTACGGCAAGCGGCCACTGTTATTACCGCAGTTACGGCAGCTACCAACCCGATATTTATCCATTTTCTCATTCGCTACAATTTGCAGTGAAAGCGGCTAAAAATTTAGCCGCTTTCTTTATTACCAAAATCTGAAAAAACTATTAGTGGTTAACATAGGTTTCTTTATCGATACCAAATGCGGTAGCCAGTTCGTCGCGAACTGCGTCTATATCGGCAGTAGTGAGCGACCAGAAACCGTTGGGCTTGTTCATCAGCTGGTCCATCAGTTGATTGGACTTAGTGGCATTCACCTTTGCATTATGCGCATAGCGCAGTGAGTACAGGAAGCCAATGCCCTCAGACAAAGCGTGGAAACGAGCAGCAGCGTTGGTAGCGTCGTTCGTTTTGTTGAGGTAGCTGATAGCGATAGAAGCGATAGCGTTTTCCAGCGAAGTGCGGATGAAGGCGATCTGCGTGGTGCGTGTCGCCTCGTCTTTGTTCACGATAGCCGCACGTCCTTTCAGGAACGCCATGTACACATCAGAAGGATTGCCCACCTGGCGCACGTAGCTACCCAGGAACGCCTCCAGCCACTTAGTAGCATCGTTAGGGTCTTTCTTAGGGAAATATTCGTTGGAAGTGAGGTAGCCATAGGCTTCGTCCCAGTGATGTTCCAGCACGGTATAGTTTTTACCACTCACGATGGTAGAATTATCAGCCGCCATTTTCTCGTTGCCGAGGTAGATGTTGGCTATCTGGTCGAGCAGCAAAGCACCAATAAGGCCCTTCTGCACGAACTGTGCATATTCAAAACCTTTGTCGTTCACCAGGTAGGTACCCAGTTTACCGGCGTGGCCCTGGTAGGCTGAATCGAGGCGGAAGGCGCTGGTAGCTGCCTGTGCATCGAAATAATCCTTAAAGCGGTTACGCTCCGTTTCGGCGTCCACAACGGCAAAAGAAGCGGCCGTCTTAGATATAAGGGTTTTGTCGGTAGCCGCATTCAGGTCGGCACTGGCGAAGGGACTATTGGTGTGCGCAAACATATTCTTCAGTTTGTTAGCGTCCACAGTACCTGTAGTCCACGATTTCATGTGCGCATCCAGCTCTTTCAGCATCGCAATGCGGGTAGTCTGACCGGCGAAGTCAACGGACGTATTACCATCATCACCCAGGAAGGTAGTGAAGTAGTTGGTCGTAGTGGTCAGGTTCTCGTAAGGTATCTCTAGTGGAGTAGAGGGATTTACCGGGTCAACGGGGTCTTTTTTACAAGAAGCGAAAAATACCGTAGCGGCAGTGAAGGAAAGTACTAGTTTCTTATACATATAAAATTGACTTATTGAATTTGTGGGGCAAAACTAGGGTGCGGGAAAACAGCAGGCTTTCAAAATCGGGAAAAAAGCGCCGGGCGATTGTCATGCAATTGTTATCATATGTGTTTCAGTGCCGAATAAATATGACGACAATTACCACAAAGTATGCTACAAGAGCCCAAAATCTGTATTAACTTCGGATGTATATTGAATATAGATGAACAGCAGCCTTCGATACATGATAGTGGACGATAATGAGTTGGATCAGCTGGCTGTTGCATCACAAGCCGCCCGGTACCCGCACCTGCAACTGACCGGCATTTACAATAACGCCCTGGAGGCCCTGTCAGCCTTTGAAAGCCTCAAACCAGAACTGGTATTCCTGGATGTGGAAATGCCCGGGTGGACTGGCCTGCAACTATTGAAATCGATACGGGAGCATGTACCACTGGCGGTTTTTATCACATCGCATGCGGAGTTTGCCCTGGAAGGCTACGAACTGGAAGCCTTCGACTATATACTGAAGCCCCTTACGGAAAAAAGATTTGACCAGACCATAGCCCGGATAAACGAATACCGCCTGATGAAGAAAAACGCACAGGCATATACCATACACCAGGAGCAGGAAACCATTAGCATAAAAGAAGGCCACAGCCAGGTGAAAATACCACTGGCGGAGATAGTGTACCTGGAAGCGATGGACAGCTATACCAAAGTAGTACTACGGGATAAAAAATACCTGACCCTGTCCTCGCTTACCCACATGCTGGAACAACTACCACCGGAAAAATTTGGCAGGATACACCGGAGCTATGCTGTGGCCATTAGCAAAATAGAAGAACTCCGCAGCGGAGAACTGGTATGCGGCGGCCATGAGCTGCCCGTAGGCAAAACGTATAAGGCCCTCATCTCTAAATGGAAGATATAACACGCCTCGTGCGCCGATACCTGTTATTGCTGCTGGTGCTGCTGGCAGCCACCCCAGCATTCAGCCAGGAGCCGGACTTGTCTCAGTACACCACGGACAGCGCGAAACTAAAAGCCTGGATAACCTACTGCGACGGACTACTGGGCAACGAAGAGGGCAAAACAGAAGACTACCCCGGGCTGATAACGGCGGGAAAGAAAGGCATGCGTATGGCCCGGGTAAGCAACTATAAATTGCAGTCTCTTTTCAGCTTCTACACCGCGGTGGGGTTTGAGTTTTCCGGCCTGGACATAGACAGCGCCATCTACTACTACCGGATCTCGGAAAAGCAAGCCATAAAAGCCGGCAACAGCAAACGCTTGCTGGCCGCCCATCAGCAACTGATAAGCCTGGGAACAGAAACCGAAAAAGAAGCCATAGCACAGAAGATGCTGGCCATGCAGGATACCACACAGGACAAAGAACTGAAGGAAAAAGTGCTGGCGGTGCTGTATAAATATTACCGGGATAAAAACCAATACGAAAAAGCCATTAGCTACGCACTGAAATCGCTGGAGCTAAAGAAAGTGAACCTGCAAAAACCCGGGAACAAAGAAACAGACCCCGGGAACTTTATAAATATAGGCGTAACGCTGACACAGATTGGCGATATGTATTACCGGATGGGCCAGCAGGACAAGGCTATGGAATACTTTCGCGAAGCGCTGGAATATACGGACAATCGATACCTGGATGGCGCGTCGGCACTGTACAATAATATGCTCGGCATCTTCCTGGACCAGGAAAAAATGGACAGCGCCCAGGTGTACTATCGCAAAATATATGGCCTGAAAGAGTACGGATATACCTCCAAAGAATCGTTCAGCCACGCCAACCGGTCTTATGCCGACTACTACATAAAACAACAAGACCTGGACAAAGCGCTGGAATATGGCAAGCGCGCCTATGCGCTATCGGCCGAGGATGGCGGAGACCTGACCCTCCTGGAAAGCAACACGATAATGGGCAATATCTACTTTGCCCGGAAAGAATACCAGGACGCCCTGAAACACCTGCTGGCTGTACCTGCGGAGGCGCGCGCCTACGACCGGGAATCGTACAACATACTACAGTTTCTGAAAGCCGAATGCTACCAGGCCCTGGGCGACTGGCAAAAAGCCTCGATATACTACCGCGACTACGCCTTTACCAAAGACACCCTGCTGAGCGAGGCGGGCAAACGGAACATAGCCGAAATGGAGGCCCAATACCAAAACAAAGACAAACAACAACAAATAACCCTGTATGAAGCACAAGCAAAAAATGAGGCACGCACCCGCATACTGCTGATAGTAGGCATCGCATCGCTGCTGCTGATATTGCTGCTGCTCTACATCAACTACCGAAACAAACAACGAGGCGCCCGCATACTGGATGAACGGAATGCCGCACTACAAGAAGCCAATAAAACCAAGGCAACCCTTTTCAGCGTTATTTCCCACGACCTGCGCTCACCCATCAGCCAACTGTATCAATACCTGCAATTGCAGAAAAACCATCCGCAGCTACTGACCGAAGAAATGAAGCAGCAACATGGCGAACGGATCTCGCTGGCGACCGCATCGCTGCTGGAAACGATGGAAGACATGCTGGTGTGGTCTAAGACGCAAATGGACCGGTTTGTGCCGTTGAAAGAACGGGTGCCGCTGCACGAACTGGTACACGAAACCCTGGGCTTGCTGGGGCCCGACATAGCCGCAAAATCGCTGAAGATGGAAACGCGCATTGAACCCGGCGCCGTGGTGTACGCAGACACAAACCTGCTGAAAATAATACTCCGCAACCTGCTGATGAACGCCATACAATACTCAACCGACGGAGGCTCTATCACCATCAGCCTGGAACAGGCGGAAAGCGGCAGCACCATCTCTATAAAAGACGAGGGACTGGGAATGAGCGACGAGATAATAGCCCTGCTGCAAAGCGGGGACCACCACCTGAGCAGTAACCGGAAAGGACTGGGCTGGTCGCTGATAAAAGAGATGGCCGCCTCTACCGGTGCCACCATTGACATACAACGCACACAGCCCAAAGGAACCACCGTGAACCTGCACCTTGCTTCCACAGCCGGATAATACATTCACCCATAATAGGCATCCCTTTACCCATTAATTCTGGCCAGGGTACGGCGTCGCTATACTTTTACCACATCAACCATTGATCACTGTAAAAGTATACCGTATGAAAAAGATAATTATCCTCTGCGCCCTAGCGCTTTCCGGAATCAGCGCCACCTCGTGCGGAGACGATAAGCAACCCGGCACGGCACCAGGAACGCCATCGCCTGCAAACAACCAACAAGGCAAAGGCACCATCACCCTGGTGTGCAACGGGCAGACCTTTGTCACCTCGGGCAACTGTAACTACAGCAGTATAGGCTCCGCTATCGTGATTGCGGACTCCGCCAACAACGCCAATGCCGTAACGCTGAACATGGAAGGGGGATTGCCTACCGCTACCCAAACTTACAACCTGATGGACAATGCATCGGGCAATGGGCACATCAGCATGTCGTTCACTCGCTTTCCCGCCGGTAAAATGTATGACTGGGAAACCAAAGACGGCGCCGGCAGCATTGTGCTGACCGTAGAAGGGAATAAGATAACCTGCACCTTCAATAACGTACCTATGGACGGCAGTGA
>JAEUVZ010000067.1 GCA_016786665.1 Flavipsychrobacter sp. | reverse complement strand
GTTCAAAAACCCAATAAACGTGCTATTTTTATACTCTTATCCGGATTATTTATGAAAAAAGTGTTTGCCACATTTGGTGCGGTGCTATGGTTGTCGGTTAGTGTTTTTGCGCAGGATGCACAGTTAGCAAAAACCCTCGAGGAAGGTAGGAAGCTTTCTTCTGGCGGCAAATATTCCGAAGCGGCATCTGTTTACAAAAAGGCACTTTCCAAAGACAAGAATAACGATGCGCTCAACAATGAAATGGCTTTGGTACAACTCTCGTTAAAGAATTACAGCGAGGCCATTACATTTGCCGATAAGGTAATTACTGCCAATTCAAAGCTGGCCAACCAGGCGTTTGCCACCAAGGGCTCCGCACAGGGCCTGAAGGGTGACTACGACCAGGCGGTACTCACATTCAAAGACGGTATCAACAAGTACCCCGAAGACTTCTACCTGTATTACAACCTGGCCTTCACGCAGTTGAATGGTTCGCAGTACGCACAAGCCGAGGCGTCAGCCAAGAAGGCGGTGTTGCTGAAGCCCGACTTTGCAGGCAGCCATCTCGTACTGGGACAGACAATGTATTATCAGAACAAGCGGGTACAGGCCATGTTGGCGCTTTATTATTTCCTGATGCTGGAACCCAATACTCCGCGCTCTTCATCAGCCCTGGCAATGATGGATCAGGCGGTAAACCTGGGCATCACCAAGGAAGGCGATAAAATAAACGTACAGATACCCAATAACGAGAAAGACGAGTTTGGTACCGCGGATGTGATTATTTCGCTGTCGCAGGCCAACAAGTACGATGAAAAGAATAAGTCCAAATCGGAGCAGCAGGTATTCTGCGAAAGCACGAAAATGCTTTTCAACACACTGGTAGAAAACAATAAGGGAGACAAAAAGGATATCTGGTGGTCGTTTTATGTTCCCTTTTTCGACGACATGCAGAAAAACGATAACGTAGATGCGTTCTGCTACCAGGCGCTCAGCACCAAGAGCAATAACAATGTTCAGAATTGGGTGCGCGATAACAAATCGAAAATTGACAAGCTGAATAGCTGGTACGAGGCGAATTATGCTAAGAAGTAGCGATAGTTAGCAAAAATGAAAAGAGCGGGTACAACAACATGTACCCGCTCTTTTTATGGAGATAATCAATCAATTAGAGGTTATAACGCTGCAGCGTGAACCAGCAGCTGGTAGAGCTTCCGTTTACAGTAATTACGTAGTTGATTTGTATAGAACCAGTGCTTGTAAAGGTACCCTCCCCGCTAATGGAAGTGCTGCCATTGATAGATTGCAGGGGAACCAGTATAGTACGGTTATTACAGTTTGCTTTTGCCGTTACCGCAAAGCCCCGCCCTCCAAAGTTCTGGAAGCGAATGTCGTTAATCGCCGTTTCTACCGTAGGTACGATGCCGGTGATATTCTCTACATAGTTCGCATTACAGTTAGAGGTAGCATTATAAGCAGTAAGCAGGCCGCAGATAGCAGCGCCTTTTACTACGGTCTGAAAGTTATAGGTCTTTTTACCGCTTTTGCTGCCCTGGCATACCAGTTGGCAATCGTAAGTGCCCGGTATGGCCGAAAGGCTGTTAAAGCGGGCGAAAGAGGAAAACTCCGGTACGCCCGATGAAGGGCTAATTGTAGACTGTACGCCATCAGGAAGGCCGGTAAATGCCAGGCTCACGTTCTCTTCCATCCCGTCTACATACAGCTCCATGGAGTCGGAATAGTCCATGCTCACTTGTATGTCATGAACACCATTTACTTTCATCAGGCCGGGACCGCCATTGTTGTTGTTATTGCTGGTGGTACAAGAGAAAAATGCCATGCTGGAAAAGGCGACGGCAGCGAGTGTATTTTTGTTGATCATAAGCTTAGTTTGTTGTGTATGTCGAATTGATAGCGAAAAATACACAATGTTTGATAAAATCAGCATACAGAAAACAAAAAAGGAGACAACCGCCTCCTTTTTCTATAGAAAATAATGTTAGCGCTAGTTAGGTTGCAGGTACAGGGTGCAAGAGGTAGGGCTGCCATTAACTGTAATGGTATAGTTAACACTCATGCTGGCGCCACCGGTAAACGTACCGGAACCCACCACGCTTACTGTGTTGCCATTAAACCACTGCAGCGGAATATCTACGGTAGAAGTAGCACAGTCTATGTTCGCTTTTACGTTCAGCCCGTGATTGGCGAAGTTGTTTATCTGTACTATGTTAATCGAATCTTCGATAGGTGGCGCTGTGGCGATAATGTTGCTCAGGAACTTTGTAGTATCGCAGCTGGTATAGCCGGTATAGTTACGTATCAGGCCGCAAAGTATCGGGTTAGAGATCTTCAGCATAAAGTTATAGGTGCTCGCGCCGGCTTCGGGTGAGCTGGCGGTAAGCACGCAAGGATAAGAGCCGGGGAGCGCATTGGTATTCTTAAATACCACTGTAGAAAAGAAAGTAGGCTGGCCACTGCTCTGCGTCATAGTTGCCGTTACCCCCTGCGGAAGACCGGTAATGCTCAGGGTTACCGTTTCATATACCGGGCCTATAGAGCGCACCTCCAGGTTCCAGGAGTCATCTTCTCCCTGCTTTATCTGTATGTCATCCACGCCATTAATAGCATAGGGCTGTGTTTGTGCTTTATTGCCTGGCTTGTTGCAAGAGTAAGTCAACAGGGCGCAAGCCGCTAAAAGTAAAGTAGTTAGTTTCCTCATTAGTAAAAAAATTTAGCCCCGGCTCTACCGGGCATATCTTAGGCGAAAATTAGTAAAAAAAATTCATAGACAATAGATAATCCCGCACTAATTGTGCCATAATTATTCGGTTTTCAAACAATATAACCGGCGGTTGATAGTAAATCATGGGCCAATACGTACCGCACGCAGCCCAGGTGGGCCATCTTAACTGTCCGGCTCAGAGCGGAGTTGGTTCACAAGTGATAGAAGCACCAGGGCTTCTGCCCGCCTGGCGTAGCGTAAGTCCTTCAATAGCTGCGCTACCTGCGCAGAGCGTGGATGGCTGAGCAGCCTTGCCCACCTTACGCAATAGAAAAGGGCCGCTAATTAGCGGCCCTTTTTGAAAGTATGTTTCTAACTTAATATTAGAGGTTGAAACGGTTCATTGTGAACTGGCAAGCAGTACCTACGCCACCAACGATGATTGTGTAGTAGATAGTGATGGTACCAGTAGAAGTAAATGTACCTTGACCGCTGATAGTTGTGTTAGAGTTGATGGATTGCTGAGGGATAACGATGGTACCTGCAGAACAAGTAGCAGTAGCTGATACAGCAAAACCACGGCCGCCGAAGTTAGCGAAGCGGATAGTGTTCACATCGCTTTCGTCGTTGTAAACGATAGCAGAAATGGTATCTACATAGTTAACGCTGCAATCAGAAGTACCGTTGAAAGTAGTCAACAGGCCACAAACTGGTTGGTTTTTGATACGTACGTTGAAATCATAAGTTTTAACGCCGGTTTCTGTACCGTCGCAAACCAGTTGTACAGGATAAGTACCAGGGAGAGCAGACATGTCGCTGAAAGAGATCTGAGTGCTGAAAGTAGGCACACCATGATTTACCGAGATACTTCTAACAACTCCTTGAGGTAAGCCGGTTACATCAAGGCTAACGTTTTCCTGAATAGGTCCCAGGTATTGAAGTACCAGGTCCAGGTACTGTGTGTTATCCATTAATGTTACATCGTGAACACCATTAACAACGTAGGTTGTTGGCTTTTCGTTTCTGTTAGGATTACAAGCAGCGAAAGTGATGCTTAAAAGTGTAAACAATAAATAAGCTTTTCTCATAAAGTTGATTTTAATTAATTAATGCGGCGATAAAAATAATATGCAGATTCGTTTCTTGCAACTTATTCGGCTGCTAAATAGCAAAAAAAAAAAATAAAAAACAAGCTTTTTCAGAAAAAACCCATTTTTCAGGCCTTTTCAGGCACCCGAACAACGAATATTTTTTAAGTGAAAGGGTTACAGAAGCTAGTCGAGAACCCTAAATGACCAATTATCGTACATCAGCTTATACAATAACGGTGCGTCACTTAGAGAACATAGTTACCCCAATATTGCCTTTGCATCCCGGGAGCTCCAGGGCGCGATACCTATATAGGTATACCTGCACGGGTAACCGGAATTTCTTAGAATAGGATTAAAAGTTAATAAAATCACCGGAATTTCTTAAAAAAAAGGTAAGTTTGAGTATATAGAGGCATGTTAATTAGCGGATTAAATCATAAACCCAGTTTAATATATTTATGATTTATAAATTGACGTGCTTTTTTCGTAATTTAATTTTCAATTAGAGCCATTTAAATCATGAAACGGATTTTTACAATTATTGCTATTGCTGCGATGGCATTCAATTCTGCATCTGCGCAAACGGTGCAAATTGGTACGGGAAATCTAACAACCCCCAGTGCCCTTTACGCCCCTGTCTATCGTTTCTCTGCAACGTCAACTACAACGCATGCCAGAAGCAATATTCTTTTTTCGCAAGCGGAAATGGCTGCGGCCGGAATTCCAGCTGGTGCAATGATTACTTCGATCGAGTTCAACAAGACGAGCACCGCAAACTTTGTGACACCGGCCACGCACAACGTGTACATGGCGAACACCGGCAATACCTCGCTGGCAACCACGTTGACCTGGGCAGCCATACTCACTACGCACACGCAGGTTTACAGCACTACATCGCTTACGTTACCTGCCACTACTGGATGGGTGCCGTGGACGATCACCCCGTTTCTCTATACAGGTGGAGCGTTGGAGATTGCGTTTGAATTGCAAATGGCAGGAAATGGCGGAGCAACGGCAAATATTCCCTGGGAATATACGGCTGGTACGGCAACCATGGTGGTTGGTGCGTTTGCTACAGGCAGCTATCCGGCTACGCTCAATGGTGCAGTAGCAGCATATAAACACCGGCCCAATATCCGGATAACATTTACCACGGGGCCTTGTACCGATCCGCCAACAGCGGGAGATGCGACTGCTACCCCTAACAGCAATGTTTGTCCCGGCTCTAATGTGGCCCTGAACCTCGTAAACAACTCTTCAGGTTCTGGACAGACATACCAGTGGCAAAGCTCCCCTAATAATACTACGTACACCAACTTTGGCTCTTCACAATTAGGCCCCGCGTTAACCGTAAACCCGACCAGTAGTATATGGTATCGCTGCGCGGTTACCTGCGGTGCTACTACCACCTTTTCTACACCTGTTCAGGTTTCGGTACTTCCCGGGCTTTCAGGAAACTATACTATCAACTCTGCTGTCATTACTGGCGGAACCAATTTCCAGAGCTTCAACGATTTTGCCTCTGCCCTGGCATGCGGCATTTCAGGTCCCGTAGTAGCTACCGTGGTATCTGGTAGCGGCCCTTACAACGAGCAGGTTACCTTTCCGCAGGTATCCGGAGCTTCAGCCACCAATACTATTACTATAAATGGTAATGGCGAAACCATCAACTATTCTTCAGCCAACACAAACGAACGGGCTGGTATAAAACTGGATGGTGCCGATTATTTTGATATTAACAACCTGGTCATTAATGCTACAGGTACATATGGATATTGTATACAATTGCTGAGTGGCTCCAGCCATAATACGATCGATAGCTGTACGCTGAATACTTCTACTACCAGCACCTCTACTACCAACTATGCGGGTATCGTGGCAAGCGGCTCTGCAACATCCATGACCACCGCAGGTAACGATTGCGACAGCAACACATTCAGCAACAACACCATCGTGGGCGGGTACTACAGCATTAAGCTGATGGGCAACGGAACTATCGACAGGTTTATTGCCAATAAAGTACTCAACAACACCGTACAGGATTTCTACTCCTACGGCATCCACCTCGATGGGCACGATTATGCACTGGTTCAGGGCAATAATGTCAGCCGCCCAACCCGCACCAGCATCACCACGATGTATGGTATTTACTTTACCGATGTTATAAATGGTCGCATCACCCGCAACCGCATACACAATCCCATGGGTGGGGCGCTCACCAGCACATCCGCGGTTTATTGTATATACTTCACTACCAACGATGCTACTTCTGCCACGGCTAATATTGTAGCAAACAATGCCATATACAATATCAACAACCAGGGCATTATTTACGCACTCTATAATATAGGTTCCGACTATGCGTATTATTACCACAATACCATATCGCTTGATAATACATCATCCACCGCTACAACAGCTACCCGCGCCTTCTTCCAATCCACTGCCGCTACCGGCCTTGAGTTTGTGAACAATATAGTGACTATCTCCCGCGGCGGAACCGGTGCCAAACACGCCATATACCTCGGCACTGTAGGAACGTCGCTCACCAGCAACCGAAACATTCTTTACATCAATGCTACTGCTGGCTCCAACAACGTTGGATATCAGAACGGCGCCGACTTTACAACTCTTGCCGACTGGCAGGGGCAAGGGTATGACATAGGTTCCCAGGCGGTAGACCCGATATACACTAATGTAGGTATCGGCGACTTTACCCCGCAGGAGGCCAGTATCAATAACCTGGGCCTCCCGGTGGGCATCTCTTCCGACATCAACGGAAATCCGCGTAATGTTACTACACCCGATCCGGGAGCGTTCGAGTTTGGACTGCCTCCTTGTATAGACCCACCTACGGCGGGCGATGCTACCGCAACACCTGGCTCTGTGTGTGCAGGTCAGTTGGTAGCGCTCAGCCTCACCGGTAACTCAGCGGGCGATGGCCAGACGTACCAATGGCAGCTCTCTACCGATGGCGTTAACTATACCAACTTCGGCACCTCTTCTACTTCTACTAATACGAACAATACCCCGATGGTAAATACATGGTATAGGGCTGCCGTTACGTGCGGTACCTCCACGGTAATTTCTACGCCGGTATTGGTATCGGTTACTTCGGGAATTACAGGTGTGTACACCATCAATTCCGCGGTCGTAACCGGCGGCAGCAACTTCCAGTCATTCAACGATTTTGCTGCTGCGCTAGCTTGCGGTGTTAGTGGCCCGGTAGTAGCCAACGTAGTGGCAGGTAGCGGTCCATACAACGAGCAGGTCACCTTTGGCGATATCCTCGGCGTATCCGCCACCAATACAATCACTATAAACGGTAATGGTGAAACGCTTACTTATGCATCCACCAATACTAACGAACGGGCGGGTATAAAATTTAATGGCGCGGATTATTTCACTATCAACAACCTCGCAATTACAGCAACAGGTACTTACGGGTATTGTATCCACCTGCTGAGTGGCTCCAGCAATAATACCATCAATAACTGTCTGCTCACCACGTCTACTACCAGCACGTCTACTACCAACTATGCAGGTATTGTAGCCAGCGGTTCACCTACCTCTATGACCACGGTAGGGTTAGATTGCGACAGCAATACGTTCAGCAACAACACCATCATTGGTGGCTACTACAGCATCAAGCTGATGGGTAATGGAACAGTGAACAGGTTTATAGACAACAAAGTACTGAATAACACCGTGCAGGATTTCTATTCGTACGGCATTCACCTCGATGGGCACGATAACGCATTGGTTGAAGGTAACGACATTAGTCGCCCCACACGCACCAGCATTACCACGCATTACGGAATTTATTTCACGGATATAATTAACGGACGTATCAATGCAAACCGTATTCACAACCCTATGGGCGCGGCATTAACCAGCACCAGTGCGGTATATGGTATATACTTCACTACCTGCGATGCCACTTCCGCCAATGCGAATATTGTCAGCAACAATGCCATATACGATATCAACAACAATGGTATTATTTACGCTATATACAATATTGGTTCCGACCACGCATACCACTATCATAATACCATTTCGCTCGACCATACGCCCGCAACCACAACATCCGCTACTCGTGCGTTCTACCAAACTACTGCAGCAACGGGTTTACAATTTGTCGATAATGTTATCACTATCGGACGCGGCGGCGCCGGAGCGAAGCATGCTATATACCTCGGTACCAACACTACCGCTTTAGCTTCTGCAAACAACGACATCTATATATCTGCTACTGCCGGTAGCAACTACACAGGCTTTTTCAATGCTATTAACTACACTACCCTCGCCGACTGGCAGGCTATAGGTTATGATGCCAATAGCGCAGACTTAGACCCTGTTTACCAGAACATGGGGCTGGGTGACCTAACACCAACTAACCTGGCTATGGATAACCTGGGTACACCGGTAGGCATATCTTCAGACATACTCAGCGCCAACAGGAGCGCTACCAATCCTGATATGGGTGCATGGGAGTTCCTTACGGTTCCCTGCGCTGACCCAACAGGTCTTATGGCCAGCAATATTACAGGTACCACAGCCGACCTCAGCTGGGACGCTATTAACTTTATTCCGGGTTACGAATACTCGGTAGACCAGAGCCCGACACCTCCAACGGGTAACGGCACCTTCACTACAAGTAATACGTACAATGCTACAGGTTTAACACAGAGTACCCAGTATTACCTGCACGTGCGCATCTTCTGCGGAAACGGTAACTATTCACAATGGGTAACTCTTCCTTTTGAGACGTCTTGCCCCAACGCGGTGGCCGTAGTAAGCTACACCGGCCCCACTACTTTCTGCCAGGGCGACAGCCTCGTACTATCGGCTCAAACAGACCCTAACTATACCTACCAGTGGAGGCTGAATGGTACAGATATACCCGGCGCGATTGACTCAACGTATGCGGTCGTAGCAAGTGGTAGCTACCAGGTAAAGGTGAGCAACGGAGTAGGCTGTACTACAACATCGCTTCCGGCGGTTCCGGTTACGGTTAATCCCGCACC
Organism: Flavipsychrobacter sp.; assembly: GCA_016786665.1. Classification (GTDB taxonomy): domain Bacteria; phylum Bacteroidota; class Bacteroidia; order Chitinophagales; family Chitinophagaceae; genus MKUN01. The sequence continues at coordinate 30,334 of JAEUVZ010000067.1, read as the reverse complement.
ACCTGCAGTTATTTCCGGAAACCTTTCTATTTGTTATAGTGGTAGCGTTACGCTTAGTGCTAATACCGGAACCGGCCTCACCTACCAGTGGCAGGAAAATGGAGTAGACATACCAGGGGCAACCAACACTACATATGCTACAACCGACTCCGGCAGCTTTACGGTAAGGGTGACCATTACGGCTACCGGGTGTTCCGCCACTTCAGCGCCGGCGGATGTAGTTATCAACGCACCGGCCGTGGTGAGCGTGAATGATAGTTTCAATTGCGGTCCTGGTACTGTTACACTTACAGGTGTTCCGTCTCCGGGAGCCACACTGTATTGGTACGACGTGCCAGGGGGCACCTTGCTCGATACAGGTAACTCCTTTACTACACCTTTCATAGGCACTACTACTACCTATTACGTTACAGCGGGTATGGGTGCATCTGTAGGGAATGTTGGACCCGTTACCCCACAGTCTGTGGGTGCAGGAAGTGGATTCAGCACCAATATTTACTGGCTGCTGTTCGATGTGTTACAGCCAACCACCATTGTTTCGGTTGATGTATTCCCTACCGGCACTATTGGTTCCAACGCATCTATAAATATTGAGGACAATTTGGGTAATGTGATACATACCGCACCTTACGTTACAACAGTTACGGGTGGTGCTACAGCGCAGACAGTACCCATAAACTTTGCTATAGCGCCGGGATTGCAGTACAGAATGCGCCAGGGTACCGCCACAGCGCTGTATCGTAATACAGCGGGTGCTACATTCCCATATACCTCATCAGCAATTAATATTACAGGACATAACTTTACAACAGCTACCTTCTACTATTTCTTCTACAATTGGCAGTTTACTACCGGTTGTGAAAGTGGAACGACTGCTGTAGTTGCTAACATCAACCCTGTACCGGTGGCTACTGCTACTACCAACGACCCTACGGCCATTTGCCCGGGCGACCTGGTAAATATGAACGGTACCGCGGGCACAGGCTACACCTACCAGTGGCTGAATAATGGCAATGTAATCAGCGGAGCCGATAGTGTCTACCATGTAGTGAACGTAGCGGGCAACTATTCTGTTATTGTTACAGAAGGTCCTTGCGCGGATACTTCCAATGTTATAGCAGTTACGGACAATTTGCCGCCGGCGGCAAATATCTATCCGCAGGGCTCTACTACTATTTGCCAGGGCAATAACCTGGTACTGAATGCGAATACAGGTACAGGCCTTACATATCAATGGCATTTAAATGGTGTTGACATACCGGGCGCTACCAACTCATCGCTTACGGTTAACACTGCCGGAGACTATACCGTAACAGTAGCAACTGGCACTAGTGCCAGCTGCGATCTTACCTCTCCTATAGTTACGGTAACCGTGGTGCCACCACCGCCCATCACAGTTACGCCGGGTGGTCCTACTTCGGTATGTGCCGGCGAAACAGTAGAGTTGGACGCACAAACCGGTACCAGCCTTACCTACCAGTGGCAGGAAAGTGGAATCAATATACCGGGTGCCAATGCCGCCGAGTACGAGGCCGCTGTGAGTGGAACGTATACGGTGATTGTAAGCAATGGAGCCTGTGCGTTAACTTCTGCGCCTATCGTGGTTACGGTGTTCCCTGCTATCAATCCGGTGGCCAACCTGGTAGGTAATACACTGGTTACAGGTGCTTATACTGCGTATCAATGGTACCAAAACGGGTTCCTGATACCAGGGGCCACCAATCAGTCGTTCAACCCCGTAACATTCGCCGACTATTTTGTCATTGTAACTGATGCCAATGGATGTAAGGATACGTCCAACATTGTTGGCTACTACGCTGTAAGTGTGGGCACCACGCCACAGGCAGGCGATGAAGTGAGCATTTATCCAAATCCTGCTGTTTCACGGGTGTTCATTAAGGCCCCGCAGAAGGTGAATGTGATACTCACAACGGTTGACGGTAAGGTAGTGTTGGAAAAACAAGATGCTACATTCATAGATCTGGGCGACATTGCCGCGGGTGTTTACCAGGTAAAAGTGCTCGATAAAGACAATAATGTTCTGAAAATTGAGAAGATTCTCAAGTCTGGTCAATAGCGGAGCACAAGTTGAATTTTACAGAAAGGAGCGCTTTACAGGCGCTCCTTTCTTGTTGTTACAGAGTCCTTTAAGCCCCATATACCCACTAAATAAGCCTCATTTGCACCCCTGCACACCATAAAAGGCCGAAATTCCGTACCTTTGTCCCCCTAAACTTCTGATTATGGCGGACAAGAAAATGGTTTTTAACCTGGCGAAGGACCTGCATTATAAGTCAGGCGTTAAAAATCCTTGCGTTTCTATCGACGAGATAGCCACCCAGCTCCAGTTGAGTATGGAAGAGGTAAACGAACACTTAACGATGCTCAAAACCCTCCGTCTTATCCGCTTTGCTGACTCCGAACCAGGTTCTATTGAGGTTACCAAAATTGGATTATCCACCAAGGTCGGCAGCTAGTATTTTCCGCGTATAAGGCAGTACTATTAAAGGGGGGGATGTTCTGGCCTCACACGGCTATCCTCTGATAAGAACAGCGCAACCGGTTGATTGCGCTGTATGTTGCTTCATTTGCATATCTAAAAAAGGAGAAGCTACATTAGTTATTGCTGTAAGCGGTTACATTTTTAAGGTCAAAGTATAATCCCGGTACGTTATCAGAGTTGTCCTCCAGCGTCAGGTAGCGGGTGGTAGTCAGCGCCTGTATCCCATTAGGCTTGTAGCCCAGTATGTTGATCAGGGCATTTTCATCCGTTTCTGAAATTACATAGAAGGGGGTATCTTCTTTCAGCCCGTTACCGGTGGTCAGTATGGTGAGCGCCAGCATACGCACTTTGTGCAGGTAGGTATTGGCCGTTACCTCATCGCCGCATTCGCTGGCAGCTACATACACCAGGTTAAGTCGGCGCAGGTCAAAGGGGTACTTTTCCAGGTAGGTTTTGCCAAAGCGCACCATATTTTGCAGGTCTTCCTGCGATAGCATCCCTTTTTCAAATATCGCGGCTATACTGTCATCTTCAGCGGTCAACTCTGGTATGCGGCTATATCCATTTTGGAAAACATAACCGTAGTAGAGCATTCTATATTCCCGGAATGACAAAGTAGTATCGTTGTTTTTATACTTAGCCAGGATATTCGGGTAGTAAAACAGGGAGTTTTTATCCTCTGTCATTTGCTTTATAGAGGCATAGTCCGGCACCATGTACCGTTCAGGCGTTGCCGCTTGTATTGGTGTCGTGGGCGGCTCCTGTGCTTTTCCTGCTGCAGGTAGCAGCACTACCGAAAGCAATAATAGTATCTTGTACATAGTCTTGCCGTTTTATAGTTCATCTGATAATTCTGGTTCATCAACTAGATTGCTACGACATATTTTAATAAAGCCATGCCACGGTAAAACTGCCATACCCTCACTATATCCGGCTTTATATACCTTATAACGCCCGCTGAAAGGGAATAAGTACCTTTACTCTGCTAAATGTTTCATAAAGAGTGGAAGTACACAACAATAAGAAGCTGTTTCGGTTCCAGGTAGTCTTTGATGGCGGGGAAACAGCGCTGCTGGAGTATCGCTGGAAGAAAGGGGATATGCTGCTGATGCGTACCTATGTGCCGGTAGCCCACCGGGGTAAGGGCGTCGCCTCACTGCTGGCCGCCGCCGCGCTGGACTATGCCCGCGCCAATAACCTGGTAGTGCAGGTTTTTTGCCCGTTCATAGAGCTGTTTATTCAGAAAAATCCGCAATACAGCGATGTAGTTAGGCCAGCCAATAGCGGCGCTTAATGAAAAAATGCGGGGCAGCCCCGCATTTTCTATTCACTCAGTTTCCGTTTCATTTCCATTATGTCTACCTCCAGGTCGGCCAGGCGGTGATACACCTCAGAGGGCTCACTGAAGTCGCTGCTCAGTTTTAGCCGTCCATACCATATTTCCGATACATCTTCGGGGTCTATTTCCATCGTCGGGTAGTCGGCGCGGTGTACTACCGTATCCGATTTCAGGTATAGCTTGCCCCGTTCTTTTATGCGGTTCAGTACACGCTTTACGGTCACGCCGCCTTTATGCACCACTACGTGTACCCGGTTGTCGCGTATATCATCCAGGCGTTCTATCCACTCGCCTATTATCCGGTCGCCGCTCATTATGTTGGGCGCCATAGAGGGGCCATCCACTTCAAACATGCGATAGGTGGCATTGCTTAGGCCCGGCAGCCGGAACGTAGGCAGCGTTTCCATAAATTCCGGGTCTCCGTAACCCAGCAGGTAGCCTGCCCGGGCTTTTACCGGCACGTAGATGATGTTGTCGTTGCCCTCCCTGTCTACCGTTACCACCTGCGGCACGTTCTGCGCCTGGCCCTGGTAGAGGGCCACCACTTTCGCGTTTTGTTTCAAATCACTAATGCCATCTTTCTCCACATTTTTTGACAATAGCTCATCAGTGCTTACGCCAAAATATTTGGCAAACGATACCAGCGTTTCCAGGTTAGGCTCACTAATACCCGACTCGTAGTTAGCTATAGTCGTTCGGCCTATACCCACCTCTGCACTAAGCGCATCTTGTGTTTTGCCCGACTTCTTCCGGAGGAATTTTAAATTAGATGCAAAATGCATAACAATAAAAAATGTTTATTATTTAGACAAAATATTTGGACTTGTCAATTAATTTGGAATATCTTTGTTAGAGAGTTCAAAGTTCATGACATCAAAGATAGGGTAATAAAGCAGTTTTTGCCAAATTATTTGTCGAAAAAATATACACATCGTCAAGAACTCTGGACTCACCAACAACCAAGGGAAAAATAAATAATCATAAAAAACTAAAAATTTAATTGTTATGAGTTACGCAATCGCACATCAAAGCTATCCTGTACAGCAATCGCACATCCGTATTGCAGAAAAGAACCAGAGCGGCATTATGGACAATATGCGCATGGCATTAGTGCTTAGTGTATATGGTAATGGTAACAAGGCTCCGGAAAAAATGCTGGAAGTCATCGCCAGCGCCTCTCAAATGAGCTACGAGTACTTCACCACCAAAACCCGCAAACGCGAAATTGTAGAAATGCGGTTCCTCGCATCATACCTGTTGCGCAAGTACTACCCACGCATCACACTTAAGGAAATAGCCCGGCTGTACGGGGGCCAGGACCACACCTCTGTTATGAATGGCCTCACCCGGGCCAACGAATTACTGGATATACAGGATCCCGTATTTACATACAGGTACCTGAATGCCGTCAATGCCATCAATCAGTGGATTAAAGAGTAAGGTTGCCAGGCACCGGTGCTGCACCGGGATACTACGTTCAAAGGCATGGCATGTTTTTTTAAGATAGTATTCCGGTGCAGGGTTGCCCGCACCGGAATACTTCAAAACGACAGAACATGAAAACGCAGGAACACATAGATAATAAGCAACGCAAGCACGATATGCTGCTTACTTTTCTTTCTGCAGCATATGCCGGGAAAAAGAAACCAACCCGTAATAAAAAAACAGCCCCCGTAAACGTACGATCCATGATACTACTGCTACTGGGGACGGTATAGCCGAATGTGTGTTTGAGTGTGTAGAGGAGTGTGAATGCTATACTGCCCCAGGGCAGTTTTTTTTTGCCCGCTAGTGGAACGGTTTTTTATTCACTATTACCGAAATCCATTCTTTTATTCGCTAAAAGTCAAATTCTTATGAGCAAAACCGCATATATAGCAGGAAAAGTGTATGGCTTGCCTGCCGAACAGGTAAGAGAAAAATTTGAGCGCGCATCGGCCGAGCTCAAAGACAAGGGATATAAGGTCATTAGCCCCGCCAGCGAACCATTACCGCGAGATAATTGGGAGAGTACAATGCGCCAAAGCATTAAAACTATGCTGGAGTGCGACGAAGTACATATGCTCCCCTGCTGGCAGGAAAGCCGCGGTGCCCAGTTAGAGCGCGATATCGCCGTCCGCCTGGGTATGAATGTGATATACCATTAAACTACTTAAAGTACGATGCCTTCAGAGAACACCACTATGTAGTCATCCTCTGGTGCCTCTTTCTACGGGGTAGCTCAAGCATATCCATATCCCCGCCATTAGCGGGCATATGGATATGTAATATTTTGCGCTCTAAAAATAGAATACACTAAAGTAAACGTGTAGGCGGATAAGGAATAACCCCCTCCCCAGCCTTGTTATAAATAGGTTCGCGTATTAGCTGCCTCTTGTTCCCCCGGTGCGCACGGCACTCTTGTTGCCGGCACCCTTGCTGTTGCCCTTGCCAGCCCCAAATTTATTTACGTTAGTGGTAGCGGCAGTCTTAGCGCCCTTCTTGGCTTTCCCTTTATTATTTCCGTTCAGTAAAGACATAATAGTTGCTGTTTGTATCCTAACAAATATAAGCGATGACGGCCAAACTATACTGTTAAAAGCTATCGCTTCATAGCCGGTTGCGGTGGTTACTCCATGGAGATTACATACTCCTTCTCGCCATTCAGCTTTATGCTATAGGCACGCGCGCTCCAGTTGTAGAAAAGGCCAGCCCCGGTTACGGGCTTCACGCACTGTGTGCCGCAGGGGGCCTCTATTTCCCGCTCAGATATATTAATACCGCCCACAACTATGTTAGCCGGCACCGCCGGCAGAATGATTTCGTAGTCAACCCAGGGGCCAACATCTAGCATTTCCCGCGGCCCGGTATATACGGTATCGTGTACGGTGTAGTTGTTGGTGTGCCGTATCATCCACATACCCTGTAGTTCACTGCCTGAGTGTGGCAGTTTCAGCTTTATCACGGGGTCGTTGCAGGTAATAAGGCAGTCCGGTGGGCGAACAGGGTCGGGCTCCGGTTTACGACAGGATAACAACAGGGAAAACAATCCCAGCAGGGCGGGCAGCAGGCGCATAAATCCAAAAAGGTTTTCTGAAAAACCCGATAAAGTTTGAGCGGTTAAGGAATACAAGTAGCTTAAAGATAACGCAATACAGCTAAAAAAATTGCATTTATTTACCCATATCCTTTTGTGGGAGGGGAGCCCCGCCGCATAATAAGCGCTAAAGAATCCGACTCCACGAAATAAGAGTAGCGAGATTCCGGCAGGGAAGAGCGGCACGCCGTCAGCCGGTCATTGTGGATATCTCCTGTCGCGGATAACGCCGGCAATTTCGTAACTTTCTACAATACTTCAGGGGCGGCGCAAACCGACGCCAGGCAACGAAAAACCGGTTAAAATGAGTTAAAACAAAAGACAATTCTCGCCAACTAAAAGTCAAATGAGTTAAAGCAAAAGTCAAATCTGTTCAACTATAAGTAAAGTAAAAGTCAAATAAAATTCAACGAAAAGTCAAATTTCAAAAGGCACTTTCATTGATTATCAATTACTTACAAAAAATCACCGCCTCTCCCCTCAAAAAAATCAACCGTAACCACCCCCAAAAGTAAAAAAAGTGACCTCTTCAATCCGCCAAAAAGAGGGCCGCCCCACCAGCTGAATTATCAAGAAGTGTTGGCAGGCAAAGCCCTTTGTTCTATTCTATGACGAAGGAAGCGATCTCGTCAGCGCGTTCTTGCTCTTGTGCGCGTGTCCGGTCACAGGCCGGCTCTACTTTTAGACACGGGTGCTCTGCGGAACATCTCGACACAACGGTTTTTTGGAGAACTCGTCTTTGGGCGGTGGTTTTGGGATTTTGAAAACCGTATATTGTGATTTGAAAAGATATTTCAGATATGAAAACTTTTAGTAATTGTACTATGTTTAATATATAAATCCTCGAAAAGATATGGACCTAAAGAAAGTGTATGAAAAGCTAAAAACTTGGTTCTTTGAAGCAGAAACTAAGACAAAAGCTCATGATGGCGAAATTTACTTTTTGCTAATTGGCATCAATGACTATTTGAAGGAAGACAGACTAAATTTCTGTATTGAAGACTCAGATTATATATTGAACCTTTGGAAGAGACGCTCCAACATTCAAGTGAAACATAAAAATATTTATCAACTTTATGACTCCACAGCAACAAAAATAAATATTGTCAATCGTCTCGAATCCCTATCTAAACAAATACAATCGAATGATCAGTTGATTATTCATTTCGCCGGTCGCTCGTTCGATGAACACGAATCACATTTCTTTATTCCATTTGATGGCAATGAAGACAATATGTTTTCATGCATATCACACAGTACTATTAACTATTATATACACAACATTCAATCATCTAACATTCTATTGATCGTAAATACGTGGAATCAAGGTAGTAATCCGGAAGGAAATAATCGGGGCCTTTTACAATCTTCTAGTAAGGAACGTGTTGATAACATTCAGGTAAACGATTTGACTCTTTACGATGAACTAATGTCATTCTTGAAAGTTAAAACATATAGGCACAACAAGGAAATTTTCTTATTCACTCGAAAGCCAATTGACAAAAGTGCTCACACAAATGTTGTACTTGGTGAGTGGAAAATTAGCGATGATAAATTAAGAGAATCGCTAAACGTCACTAGAAAAAAGGTTGAACAACTAATACGCAATGAAAGTTTTGAAGAAGCTTTCAGGTTGTTATTGCTAATAGTGGACAACAATGACATGAGGTTAGATAGTCATGTGAAAACCCTACAGTATAAGCTTAATGAAGCAAAAGAGGAATTTGACGATGCTAAAACTAGAAAGGTCTCAACGGAGGAATTCACAAATCTTTCTAGAAGCATTGTAAATCAAATTGATGATAACGGCTTTTATTTAATTAATCGACCCAACGACAAAGGTGAAAAGGAAAAGGAAAGAAAGCGAAAAATTATCCTTTTCACTTCAGCAGACCCTTCTGACCGTAACGCACTAAGATTAAATGATGAATTCCGAAACATCGAATTTGAACTGTTACGATCAAAGCACAGAGACGACTACGAACTAGTGCCGTGCTTCGCTACACGAATTGCAGATTTTCAACGGAAACTATTGGATGTCAAACCGGAAATTGTTCATTTTTCTGGGCATGGAGAAGTGGAAGGAGTATGTTTTGTGGCGGATGACATTGGCAATACTGAAATAGTTGAAAATGAGCCACTTGCTAAGTTTTTCCAACTATTTTCAAAACATATCCATTGTATATTTCTTAATTCATGCCATTCAATACACCAATCAGAAATGATTAAACAGCACATTGACCATATTATTTGCATGAATAACACGGTTGATGATAAAACGGCTATACATTTTGCGTCCTCGTTTTATGCAGCTTTAGCTTCGGGAGAAGATATCCCTTTTTCATTTGACTTTGCTATAAACTCTATTGATTTACATAAACTTAATGGCAGTGAAATTCCTCAGTTGCTGGTACGCGCTCGCACCTAATTGAGTTACGGTTGCAATTGATAGAAAATAGATTTGACGTGCAAAACATAAAAAATGGAAACCGATTTGGACATTAAAAAGCGAGTAGATGATCAAAATGAGCAAGAGAATAAATTAAGAATTTCTATATCAGAATATAGAAATGAATTGGCACGTGTGAGAACTTCGAGTGGAGAGCTATTTGAAAAGCAACTTTCTTATATCAGCGCTGGAGCCTTGGGATTTTCTATGTTAATGGTTGATAAAATAGCTAAAGACATTTCATTGATTTTGTATAAGCCCATAATTATTATCAGTTGGATATTTTTTGGTTTAACCTTGATTATTAATCTACTTTCTCACTTGTATGCAAGTCATTTACATAACAAAGGCATTAAAGATATCGATGACGACAATTATGATTCTGATAAAATAAATTTTAGGAATCGAAAAATAGAACTCGTAAATTACGTGTCAGTTGGAACTCTTCTTTTAGGAATCTGTTTTTTTGTAGTTTTTACATCTAAAAATATTTACGCTATGGATAAAAGTGCGAAAATAAGCGTATCAAAAACAAAGAGATCTGTTAAGTCGGCACAGTCGAACACTTCTACGGAAGGATATGGCCTAACACCGCCTCCAGCACCATCATCTCCGAAACCTAAAGGCAAAAATTAAAGCATGAAAAAGAATACAGACAATATTGTTAAGACATTCGAACCTGACCTTAATAAGGGGCTGACAAGTTCTGCACCTCCAAAATTACCTCAAAGTGGCACGAGAGGCGTAACACCAACGAGTCCTCCACCTATGCCGAAAGGTAAGAAGAATTGATTTCCACAGTGCTTTAGAGCAGTCGGCGCGGCAGTAAGTCAAATGCATGTTGCGAACGAGTAAAAATTATTAGTCTGGTATGTGTGCTGCTATAAAAATCCTTTATTGACAAACCATATACTGCTCCTACCGATAGTAATACGAATGTCTGGGTTTCCCTACCTTTACCCCATGAATCTCTCCACCCCCGAAAAGATATCAAACTATATAGCAGGCTCCCTGCAAGCCCCACTCAGCGGGAAGTACATTGATAACATCAATCCCGCCACAGGCGAGGTGTACAGCCAAACCCCCGATAGCGATATAAAGGACATAGAAGAGGCCGTAGGCGCTGCCAAAGCCGCTTTCCCGGCCTGGAGCACCACCCCGGCCGAAGAGCGCTTCAAGGTACTCAACCGTATCGCCGAGCTCATCGACCAGAACCTGGATGCCCTCGCCCTCGCCGAAACCAACGACAACGGCAAGCCCCTCTGGCTCAGCAAAAAGGTGGATATACCCCGCGCCAGCAGCAATTTCCGCTTCTTCGCCACCGGCATCATGCACATAAGCACCGAGAGCCACAGTATGGAGGACAAGGCCATCAACTACACCCTGCGCCAGCCAATTGGCGTGGTAGGCTGCATCTCCCCCTGGAACCTGCCGCTATATCTCTTCACCTGGAAGATAGCTCCAGCCTTGGCCGCGGGCAACTGCGTGATAGCCAAGCCCAGCGAAGTAACGCCCATGACGGGCTACCTGCTTAGTGTCATATGCCGCGAGGCCGGCCTCCCCGCTGGCGTGCTGAACATAGTGCATGGCAATGGCCCTAACTGCGGTTCCGCCATCGTCAGCCACCCGGATATAAAGGCCATATCCTTCACCGGCAGCACACGGGCGGGCAAGGACATAGCCAGCATAGCGGCGCCGATGTTCAAAAAAGTATCATTGGAGCTGGGAGGTAAAAACCCCAACATCATCTTCGCCGATTGCGATTGGGACAAGATGATGCGCACCACGCTGCAATCCTCCTTTGCCAACCAGGGACAGATATGCCTCTGCGGAAGCCGCATACTGGTGGAAGAAAGCATCTACGAGAAGTTCAAAGAAGAATTTATAGCCCGCGCTAAAAAGCTCACAGTGGGAGACCCGCTGGAAGAAAGCAGCAAGCAGGGCGCGGTAGTGAGCAAGCTCCACTACGATAAAGTGCTAAGTTGTATAGAACTGGCAAAACAGGAAGGTGGCAAACTGCTCCTGGGCGGTAATGCCGTAAAGATGGAAGGACGCTGCAAAGACGGGCTCTTTATAGAACCCACCATCTTTGAAGGGCTGAACGAAAATTGCCGCACCAACATGGAAGAGATATTCGGCCCGGTGGTGACGCTGCAATCTTTCAAGACGGAAGAGGAAGCGCTCCAGCTCGCCAACACATCCGACTATGGCCTCTCCGCTACCATCTGGACGCAAGACGTAACCCGCGCCAACCGCGTAGCAGCCAAAGTACACAGCGGCATCATTTGGGTCAACTGCTGGCTCCTCCGAGACCTGCGCACCCCCTTCGGCGGCTTCAAGAACAGCGGTGTAGGCCGCGAAGGCGGCTGGGATGCCCTGAGGTTCTTCACCGAGCCGAAGAATGTGTGTATTGAGTTATAATGGAACAATGCTCAGTAGAGCCCGTCATTGCGAGGCACGAAGCAATCGCACATACTCCCTTTCAGAAGATTCTGATAAGCATTTCATGAGTTTCCTTCGTCCTGCCCTCCTGCCAATGACGTTAGTAATTACTATTTTTAACCAACGAATTTGTAAACAATGTCTGAAAAAATCTCCACCAATAAAGCACCCAAGCCGGTAGGCTTATACCCACACGCACGCCGCGTAGGCAACCTGCTGTTCCTTTCTGGCATTGGCCCCCGCACGCCGGATACGGACGAAATACCAGGGCTGAAGCTGGATAAGAACGGAAACTTCCTGGAGTTCGACTTTGAAGCACAGTGCCGCAGCGTGTTCGACAATGTACGCATAGTGCTGGAAGAAAGCGGCAGCAGTTGGGACAAACTGGTAGATGTAACAGTCTTCCTCGTAGATATGAAGCGCGACTTCCAGGCCTACAATCGCATTTACGCGGAATACTTCAAAGACAATCAGCCTTGCCGCACCACAGTAGCCATCAATTCATTACCTACTGCTATAGCTATAGAGCTAAAGTGTATAGCTGAAGTGTAATGATTTATTTAGTTCCATAAAATTTGGTGGAGCTTCCGTAGCCACAAGTAGACTGACGGGTAAAAGTAACTTGGTTCGTTAAGGAGTCGAACCGTACCTCTTGCATCATGCAATGAAGAGGAGCGCCGGCAAGTGTGTATGGCCCATGTGTACTATCCGCAAAAGTGATCGGAGCATACCAGTCGTAGTGAATGTTGCTATCCGCACAAGAAATCACTACTCTCATGGAATCTGTCAGTACATAAGAAAACTCAAGAGTAGAATTAAATAAGGTGTCGTTTGGAGGCGGATTCTGCGGCCAGTGATAGGTATAGACAATATACCCGCTGTAGGTACCGGGAACTAAGGCGTGAATACTGGGAATGCCTTGCACCGTATCGTTGGTAGCGACCTTGTGTTCTGGCACGTCTGCTACAGGTGCTTTGTTACACGAAAAGAAAAGGCAACAAAACAGCAACGATAATGAGTGGCGCATAGGTGTCCTTTTCTCAAAAATACTAAAAATCTACTTCCGCTCCTTCCACAGCTCATTGAAACTCTTCTTCGGGAATTTTAGCTCCTCGTGCCGCTTCCCCCACGAGTCTTTAAATAATCTACCTACCAGCATCGATTTGATACCCCCACCCGCGGCGTTCATCAGTTTCCGGCTCAGCATGGCACGCTTCCACAGCTTCCAGCCGGTATTCTCTTTATAGCCGTTCAAGCCTTCTTTGGTAGCTGTTATGCGGTTGGCCAGCAGCATCCCGTGTATGTTTATCTTCACCGGGCAAGCCTCTGTGCAGCCGCCACACAGGCTGGATGCGTAGCTGAGGTGTTTGTGCTCCTCCATGCCCTTCATGTGTGGGGTAATTACAGACCCTATTGGCCCGCTATAGGTAGCGCCATACGCATGGCCACCAATGTTTTTATACACAGGGCAGACATTCAGACAGGAACCGCAGCGGATGCAATACATACTTTCTCTTACCTCTGGGCGCATCAGGTTCGTGCGTCCGTTGTCCAGCAGTATCACATACATTTCTTCCGGCCCGTCTGTTTCCCCTTCCTGCCGCGGCCCGGTAAAGAGGGTATTGTACACCGTCACTTCCTGACCCGTACCATAGGTGGCCAGCAGTGGCCAGAACAGCTCCAGGTCAGCCACGGAAGGCAGCATTTTTTCAATACCCACAATAGCGATATGCGTTTGGGGGAATGCTGTAGAGAGCCTTCCGTTGCCCTCGTTCTCGCTCACGCATACCGCGCCTATATCCGCTACCAGGAAGTTCCCGCCGGTAATGCCCACTTCCGCTTCCCGGTATTTCTTCCGCAGGTTGATGCGCGCTATTTGGGTTATTTCCGCAGGTGTCAGGTTCGGTTCCGTTCCCAGCTTCTCATGAAAAACGCGGGCGACGTCCTCCTTGCTCTTGTGCATCGCCGGAGTTACTATGTGATACGGGGGCTCATCATCCAGTTGTTGTATATATTCCCCCAGGTCTGTTTCTACCGACTCGATCCCATGCTTCGCAAGAAACGCATTCAGGTGTATCTCTTCCGTCACCATCGATTTCGATTTCACTACCTGTTTTGCCTCCTTCTCCCGGCAAATAGACAGCACCGCTTCCAGCGCCTCGTCGGCATTCTCTGCCCATATCACCTTTCCTCCCCGTGCGGTAAAGTTTTTTTCAAATTCTTCCAGGTAGCTATCCAGGTGCTCTATTGCCTGCCACTTTACGTTCTTTGCTTTCTTACGCGCAAGTTCCAGGTGGGCAAATTGCTCCTTACCCCGCACCACCGTGGCCGCGTACTTATCTATATTGAACTGGATTTTACGCTTATGCTCCAGGTCATGTGCCTTCACTTCACTTTTAGCAAGAAATACGGAAAGGTTCGACATGCCATAAAAGTAATAAAAACCCCAAACCCCTGAAGGGGCTTCACAACTCTTTTCCGTTGCCGTCATTACAGGCGCGGAAGACTCCTGTGCGGTGAGGCTGCTATCGTTAGTGGCTTAAGGGCTGCGCAAAGGGCATCAAACCAACCCTCCGCGGTTGGAGACATAGGGCAAAAAAATTCCCCCTTTAGGGGCTTAGGGGGTATATTTGCTCCATGTTCGCTACACAGCAAGTCCTTGTTCAGGCTTTGGAAACCATAGAATTACAGGCACAGTCGGTAAAAGAACTGATGCGTTATATAAACGATGCTTTTGCAGAAGCGGTACGGGCCATACATGAGTCTAAAGGGCGCGTGGTCGTTACCGGTATTGGCAAGAGTGCGATTATCGCGCAGAAGATAGCGGCTACGTTCAATAGCACGGGCACGCCCGCGCTTTTCATGCATGCCGCTGATGCCATACATGGCGACTTGGGTATGGTGCAGCAGGACGATGTGGTCATCATCATTTCCAAGAGTGGCGAAAGCCCCGAAATAAAAGTACTGATACCACTCATCAAGAACTTTGGCAATCCGGTAATAGCCTTGTGCGGCAAGTCCGATTCATACCTGGCTGCAAATGCCGATCACCTGGTCAACTGTACCGTGGAAAAGGAAGCGTGCCCCAACAATCTTGCACCCACTACCAGCACTACGGCGCAGCTGGTAATGGGTGATGCTATCGCGGTCTGTCTCCTCAACCTGAAGGGCTTCTCTACAGAGGATTTTGCCCGGTTTCATCCCGGTGGGGCGCTGGGCAAGCGCCTTTACCTGCGTGTATCCGACCTCAGCAATATGAACCACAAGCCCGAGGTGAAGGAAAGCAGCACTATTAAGGAAATTATTTACGAGATATCCAGCAAGCGCCTGGGTGCGGCAGTGGTGCTGGACGATGCTCAGAATATTAAGGGCATTATCACCGATGGCGATTTGCGCCGGATGCTGGAAAAACACGAGAATACCGCGGCGCTTACAGCCGCCGATATCTGTTCGCCCAATCCCAGGTCCATTGCCGGCGATGAGCTGGCGGTGAATGCGCTGGAGTTAATGCGAAACCACAACATAACGCAGCTCGTGGTTACTGCCAATGGCCGCTACGATGGCATCCTGCACCTTCACGACCTGGTGAAGGAGGGGCTGCTATAAGCCTATTCCTAATCCAAACTCAATAAGGTCCGCCTCAAACTTGTTCGCCTTTATGTAGGTATGCAGTGTCAGCTCTTTTATGGGTCCATCTTCCGCTTTTAGCACGTAGAAGTTGTAGCCCAGCTTTTCAAAGTACATTCCCTCATTGGCGCGCATGGTCCGTTTATAGGGCACGCACACCTGCACTATTAGTCCAAAGCGGCCCAGTAGAAATTCATTGCCAACAAACACGGAGCCTTGCGTGGCGTGCCACGCCTCGGAACCGGGGTTTATTTCGTTATTCCGCTGGAATGCTTCCACGTTTTTATAGTAAGTAAGGTCTATTCCTGCAAATACTTTGTTCCGGCTGCCATAGCGCCGGCTTACGAACAGGGAGGGGAGATACACCGGGTACAGCGGCCCGTCGTTTGCCCCTATTTCCGAAAAACCAATGCCCATCCGCGCTTGCAGCAGCCAGCGATTGCTCAGCCGGGGCAGCTCCCGGCTTATTCGTTTGGGTTGTGGGTTGCCCGGGTAGTAGCGGATGCCCACGTGCCCGGTCGCCAGGTTTAACCCCAGGTTCGGCATCCGGAAGCTTCCGTTCGATATATGGGTTACCATAATGCCTGCTTGCAGCCACAGGTGTTCGTTTACACGGTAGCGCAGGTCAGTTCCTCCTATGGTAAAGTTGTTGAGTTTGCTGCCTATCAGGTTATTGAGGGTATCCCAACCGGGGCTGCGCTCAAAGTTGCGGCTCACATAGCCCACCCCTATTCCCAGCTTCACGGTCCATTCCAGGTGTTTGCCTTTGCGTATCGTTAGTGGTAGCACGGGGTACACGCCTATGCAGTGCCCGTATATATCTTTGTCCCCATAGTGGGTATAGGTAATGCCCAGCCCCACCTGGGGATAGTTGCGGCGTTGCTGCCACTCCTTGCGGCCATCGGTTTGTTTCAGCAGGTTGATGTCTATCCCTCCCGATAAGGCCGGGATGGGCGGGAATTTATAGTTGTGCTTTATTATTTTGCCGGCCATCGGGTTTAGCTCTATGCCGTATCCGTCAAGGCTACCGGCTTCCTGTGCATATAGGTAGCCTCCCGCCAGTAGCAGGGTTATAAGTAGAGCTATGGGCTTCGCGCAATGCATAGTGCAACAAGATAAGTAAACCAGGCGGACTACAACCCAAGCCCCACGCCAAATTCAATGAATTCAGCCTGCGTTCTGTGTGTCTTCAGCATGGTATACACGCACAGTTCTTTCACCGCGCCTTGCTCGTTCTGCACCAGGTAGAAGTTGTATCCTAGTTTTTGGTAGTACTTATGCGAGCGTAGGTAGGCCTGCTGCAGGTAAAAGCCTACCTGCAGCACCAGTCCCAGCCGGCCGAAAAGGAATTCGTTTCCTACAAAAGCTGCGCTTTTCCACGAGTTCTGGGCTTCAAGCCCCGGCGATATTTCATTGTTGCGCATAAAGGCGGTGATGCCGGGGTGATAAGAATAATCCAGGCCGGCATAGGCCTTGTTTTTCGAGGCGTATCGTTTGCTGGCGAATACGGATGCTACATATATGGGATACAGGGGGCCGTCAGCTATCGCATATTCATTTGCCGAAAAGCCCATTCTGGCCTGCAGCAGCCACCGGTTCTTCTGCGGCAGCAGCACATCGTTCTTGCGCTCCGGTTTGCTGCTTACGGGGAAGTACCGCACAGCCACGTGCCCGCCATACATATTTACCCCCAGGTTTGGCTGCCGCCACGCACCGTCTGATATATGGCTGAAGTTGCCTCCCAGGCTCACCGCCCACTGGTCGTTTATCTTATAGCGCAGGTCCGTCGCAAACATCGTAAAGTTGTTGAGGTGCCCGCCTATGGCATTGTTAATGGTGTCAAAGGTCGGTACTCGCTCATACGTTCGGGTTACATACCCTACGCCAAGTCCTAATCGCAGTGTCCATTCCAGCTTTTTGCCTCGCACCAGGGGCAGCTGCAGTATCGGGTAGGCGCCTATACATTTCCCGTACACCGAGTCCATGCCATAGTCGGTATAGGTAATCCCTATCCCCACCAGGGGGTAATTCCTCCGCTGTTGCCACAGCTTGTTGCCTCGTGTCTGCTGCAGTAGGTTTATGTCTATGGCTTGCGAGTAGTCGGGTATAGGCCCTTTAAATTTTTCAGAATGCTTAAAGATTTTACCGCTTACATAGGCTGCCTCCACGCCATAGCCCGCCCAGGGATTGTCCTGGGCGCGGGTGGATATGGTGCTTATCAGCGCCGATAAGCAGAAAAGGTATCTGAGGCTAGCCGGCAATGTTGTAATAGCTCTTTTCAGTTCTAAAAATAGGAATGATTTAGAAATAACAAGGGATTGCTCCCTCCTTACTGCTTTTACCTACCTTTGCGCCATGCGACGATTGGCCGCCATACTGTTTCGCTCATTTTTGCAGGGGCTGCTTATCATTAGCCCGATTGCTATCACGGCATATGTTATTTACACCGTGTTCGATAGCGTTGACAGCCTGCTGCCGGTGCAGCAGTTTCCCCGGGGGCTCGGTTTCATAACCATTATAGCTATTGTAACAGTAGTGGGCTACCTCGGTA
The DNA here is from genome assembly GCA_016786665.1 of Flavipsychrobacter sp. Taxonomy (GTDB): domain Bacteria; phylum Bacteroidota; class Bacteroidia; order Chitinophagales; family Chitinophagaceae; genus MKUN01. The sequence goes on along the minus strand of JAEUVZ010000067.1, from coordinate 12,347 downwards.
CCCGCCTCTTCATTGGGCGAATGTTGTTCGAGGGGTTCAACCACCTCATGGAGCACACCCCCGGTATCAAATACATCTACTCTTCCATCAAAGATGTTCTTGACTCCTTTGTGGGAGACAAAAAGAAGTTCAATAAAGCAGTATTGCTTAAAACCAGCAACAGCCCGGAACTTTGGAGGGTAGGTTTTGTTACCCAGGACGATCTTTCCGAAATGAACCTGCCGGGTATGATTGCCGTTTACCTGCCGCATTCCTATGCTATTTCCGGCTGGGTGGTCGTTACCGAAAAGCAAAACATAAAACCTATTGAGAATATGACTTCCGCCGAGGCGATGAAATTTGCCGTGAGCGGGGGTATCACCAGCCACGTCGACGATAAAAATTGAGCCTTTCGCAGCAAAATATAATCAATTTTGGCTCGGGGCCGGCAGCCCTGCCGCAGCAGGTACTCAGCGAAGCGGCGGAGGCTATACTCAGCTACCAGGGCACCGGAATCTCAGTGCTCAGCCTCCCACACCGCGGTGCGCACTTCAATGCTATTCTGGAAGAAAGCAAACAGCTGGTCAGGGATATTACGGGTATTGGTGCCGATTACGAGGTGCTCTGGCTCCCCGGTGGCGGCCGCCTGCAGTTCAGCATGATACCCATGAATTTTTTAGGAGAAGGACAAACGGCCGCCTATATCGACAGCGGTCACTGGTCGGCGGAAGCAATGGACTACGCCGGCTATTACGGCAACATTGAAACGCTGGCCGGCAGCCGGGAGCTGAATTACAGGGAGCTACCCTCCCTGCCCCCAGCCATCGGCCACTATGCCTATCTGCACTATACTACCAACAATACCATTTACGGAACACAGTGGAATCAAATCCCACAGGCCGGGGCGCCCCTGGTGGCAGACATGAGCAGCGATATTTTCAGCCGGCCGGTCCCGTACACGCGCTATGCTATGTTCTACGCCTGTGCGCAGAAGAATATTGGCCCCGCAGGGGTAACGCTTGCCGTAGTGCACCGCAGCCTTCTGGAGCGCACGGTGCGGGCTATGCCGCCCATGCTCAGCTATGCCGCCCATGCGGCTAAGAACTCCGTGCTGAATACACCACCGGTGTATGCTATCTATGTATCCATGCTCATGCTCCGGTGGATAAAGAACAAGGGCATTGAGGTCATACAAAGGGAGAATACGCAAAAGGCGGAAGCGCTGTATGCTGCGCTCGATGCCAGTACGGTATTTCAGCCGGTGGTAAGCAGGAAGGACCATAGAAGTGCCATGAATGTTTGTTTCCGTGCCGGCAGCGAAGCAACCGGGAAAGCATTCGTACATTTGTGTGCCCGGCACGGTATCACGGGGCTGGAGGGCCATCGCTCAGTGGGCGGCCTTCGGGTATCCTTATACAACGCTATCACGCTGCAAGACGTGGAAAAGCTGGTAGCTGTGCTGAAAGAATTTGAACTAATATCTATTAATAAATAAAAAACAAAAAGCCCGTCCCGGGGTTTGGAGTATGGCAAAGATTATCCCCTTTAAAGGCCTCAGGCCCAGGAAAGAAATAGCACCATTAATGGCAACATTACCCTACGATGTGGTAAACGTTGCGGAGGCACGGCAATTCAGGAAAGACCCGTACAACTTTTACCATGTTACCCGTTCAGAAATAGACCTGGCGGAGAACGTGGACGTACACACCGCCCCTGTCTATGAAAAGGCCAAGGAAACGCTCGACCAGTGGGTGGCCGACAGAACAATGATACAGGACGATGAACCCTGCTACTATATTTACGAACTGGAGATGAACGGACGTTCACAAACAGGCCTTATCTGTGGCTCTTCCTGCGACGACTATTTCAACGGTATTATTAAAAAACACGAGTTCACACGCCCCGAAAAGGAGCTGGACCGTATCAACCACATTAAAACAACACGTGCGCAAACCGGGATAGTTTTCCTGGCGTACAAAGACCACAGTGAGGTGCAGCAGATAATCGCAGACTGGAAGCAGGCTCACCAGCCCGAAAACGATTTCAAATCGGAAGACGGCATACGCCATACATTTTGGGTGATTAACGATTATGCAAAGTGCTCTATCATCAGCCGCCTGTTCGATGAAGAGGTACCGGCCACCTATATCGCCGATGGCCACCACCGCGCGGCTTCTGCCGGAAAGGTATGCCAGGAAATGAGAGAGGCGGGGATGTCTATTACAGGCGATGAGTCATTCAATTATTTCATCACTGCCATTTTCCCGGAAAGCCAGTTGGAAATAATGGATTACAACCGGGTGGTGAAAGACCTCAATGGAATGACCACGGAAGATTTCATAGAAGCCTTGAAAACCGACTTTGAGATCGAGAAACTGGGTGCTGAGGCATACAGGCCGCAGAAGCCGCACGAATTTGGCATGTTCATCGCCGGCGCATGGTTTCACCTCACGGTAAAGCCCGGCACCTTCAGCAACGACCCTATTGGCATACTCGATGTTTCCATATTGCAGAACAACATCCTTTCCCGGCTGCTGAACATAAACGACCCACGTACCGATAAGCGGGTAGATTTTGTAGGCGGCATCCGTGGGCTGGGAGAGTTGGAAAAGCGCGTCAACAGCGGAGATATGGCAGCGGCATTCTCCTGCTATCCGGTGAGCATACAGCAACTCTTCAACGTAGCCGACAGCGGAAACGTAATGCCGCCTAAAAGCACCTGGTTCGAACCAAAGACCAGGGACGGATTGGTGGTGTACCTCGTGTAACCTCTCTGCCACGCCACGGGATTACAGAAGACAACTCGATATATGAAGGAACACCCAGGTGTTCCTTCTTTACTTATAAGACGCTTGTTTCCAGCCGTCATAACAAATCCCAATCTTAATATCAGGGATAACCATCCCGGAATTAAATACACTTCCGATATTTGGGTATCATTTCACAAAAAAATGGGAGTCCCGGCTAATCAGTTTAATCCGGAGAATCCCGGTTCAAGGTTTATGGAATACAGAAGAATGGGCAAAACAGGATTGCAGCTCAGCGTGCTTTCCTACGGGTCTTGGGTAACCTTTGCCAAGCAATTAGATGATAGTGTATCCGACAGGCTCATGTCGCTGGCTTATGACAGCGGAATAAATTTCTTCGACAACGCAGAAGTGTATTCCCGCGGCGAGAGTGAGCTGATGATGGGCCGGGTACTCAAATCCAAAAACTGGGAACGTTCTTCCTACGTTGTTTCCAGCAAGGTATTCTTTGGTTGGAGAGGGGATAGCAATAAGCCTAATCAAACGGGTCTTAGCCGCAAGCACATTACAGAGGCCTGCCACGAAGCGCTGGGGCGCTTTCAGCTCGATTATCTGGACCTCTTCTTCTGTCATCGCCCCGACCGGAATACTCCGATAGAAGAGGTGGTGCGCACCATGAATACCCTCATTCAGCAGGGTAAGATACTGTACTGGGGAACCAGTGAATGGACAGGCCCGGAAATAGTAGAAGCTCATATGATAGCGCAAAAGCTGGGGCTGGAAGGCCCGGCCATGGAGCAACCACAGTACAACCTGTTTGAGCGTCATAAGATGGAAGTAGACTATAAGATGATTTTCAGGAACATTGGGTTAGGCACTACTATTTGGAGCCCCCTCGCTTCCGGCTTGCTCACGGGTAAGTACAATAATGGCATCCCGGCAGACTCCCGGCTGGGGCTGGAGGGTTTTGAATGGTTGAAAGACCGTACCCTTAGCGATGAGCGGATAGCCAGCGTGCGCGAGCTGGAAACCGTAGCAAAAGAACTGGGAACCACCCTGGCTACCCTTTCCATAGCATGGTGCATCAGTAATCCTGACGTTACTACGGCTATACTGGGAGCCACCAGGGAGGAACAACTCAGGGAGAACCTCAAGGCACTGGAAGTGTACCCCAGGCTCACACAGGAGGTAAAAGACAGGATGGATGATATCATGAAGACAAAACCAACATTCGTCACGTTCTGATTCTTGTTGAGTAAATTATTGATATCCCGCCCCTTACACAGGCGGGATATTCTTTTGGTACTATCTTTATACAGATAGGGCATCTATAGTATGAAACAGAAGATTAAAACATATTTCAGCCTGCTCCGGGAGACAGGCAATGAGTTTCTTTTAGACAATGCCACCAAGCTAAGTGCTTCCCTGGCCTACTATACCATCTTTGCTATCGGCCCCTTGCTGCTGCTGGTTATATCCCTGGCGGGTATCTTCTACAATCCGCAGGCCATTTCAGGCGAAATTCAGGAGCAGATAGCTACCCTGGTTGGTGCCGATGGGGCTAAAACGATACAAGAGATACTCACAAACGTTTCCGCCAGCCAGAACAAGAAATTCTTCGGCATTATCAGCGCTCTTATTCTCGCCTTCGGTGCCACCGGGGTATTTGTTGAAATTCAAACGTCCATTAATTACATATGGTCCATACGGGCAAAGCCCAAAAGAAGCTGGCTCAAGTTTATTACCGACCGTTTTCTGTCTTTCTCTCTTATTGTGGGCATCGGGTTCCTGCTCATTGTTTCCCTCGTGGTCAATGCGTTGATGGACTCCCTCGCATCACGGCTTAGCTATTTCCTGGGCGACGCCAATCTTATACTGGCGCAGGTACTCAGCTATGTTATTCTCTTCGCCGTTATATCGTTCATGTTCGGAGTTATATACAAGGTGCTTCCCGATGCCCGTATCGCGTGGAAGGATGCTATGGTAGGGGCTACCTTCACGGGCTTCTTATTCCTGGTGGGTAAGTTCGCCATCGGATTCTACCTGGCCAATTCCAATTTCGATACCTATGGTGCCGCCGCCTCTATCATTATAGTATTATCATGGGTATATTACTCTGCCATGATTCTATATTTTGGTGCGGAGTTTACTAAAGTCTATGCGCTGGAACGAGGCAAAGGCATTATGCCCTATAAAACAGCCGTATTTATAGTGAAAAGAGAAGCTAAAGAGCTTCCCGCCCACATGAAAGACCCGATTAACAACCCCGCCAATCCCGAATCGCACCACAAGCACTAGCCTTTTCTGTCAGCCAGTTGTTTTATGGCGTTTACAGATACAAACCGGAATAGGAACATAAACAGCACCCCGGCGGCACCGAAAAGCAGAAGCTGTGCATACCATTCTATGGGCAGCATACGGATAGTATAGGCAATACCGGCGCTCATTAGCAAAAAGGAAGCGTGAGCGCTCACCCATTTTAGATTAAAGGGTAGTTTAAATGTTTTTCCGGAGAAGGTGATGTACGCAACCGACAACAATGTTTGGGTGGCTACGGTGGCCAACGCGGCTCCTACAGCTTTGTATTCCGGTATAAGGAAGTAGTTCAGGGCTATATTAAGCAGCACCCCCGCCAGCGCAATGTAAATTAGGAGTTTAATGCTGCCGTTCGCGGTTAGCAGTGTAGAATATACATACATCATGCAGAAGGCCGGGAACGAAGCCATCAGCAGGCTAAAGATGATCCCGTCATAGGGGGTGGCATGGTGATACAAGGCATGAACAAGGGGATACCCGAAAAAGGCCGCACCTATGGCGCACATACCCGAAAAAGGCAACAATAGATTCACGCAGAGTTTTACAATGGGCTGGATATTGGTTTTTTGAAGCAGCATTCTTCCAAACATCGGCAGCAGCATGGCGGCAAACATCAGCCCGAACATGTTGCCCACGTCCAGGAGCCGGTAAGAGTGAGCGTAGATGCCGTTTTGCAGATCCCCTTCTGCCCCTAGCATTCGCTTCATCATTATAGCATCTACCCTCGTGTAGATAGACATGAGGAATATCAGCGAGGCATAGGGGAAGCTCTCCTTCATTATTTGCGCCAGCGCTTTCACGTCCAGCGAGAAGCGAAGGGAGATTTTTGCTATTTTCTGCAGCACGACAAATGCTATTACAGCGGCCATGCCGTAGCTGAATATCTGCAGGTACACGAACCACTCTATTTTAAAGTGGTCTCCCGTGGCGGGTATCAGTAGCAGGGCCCCGCATACAACTATCATCAGCGCCCTGTCCAGTATGGAAAGGACGCCATCCGCTTTAAACCGGTGAAGGCCAGCCACATTGCTCCGCAGGAATTGCACCAGCGAGTTAAGCGCCTGGAACAGGAGTACTGCCAGTAGCATACCCATTTCCCAGCGGTTATAGCCCATAAGCACCCCTGCTGTGCCGGCTACGGCGCAGTACACCAGTGCCAGCAATATCCTTATAGAAAGCATGGAAGGGAAAACTTCCCCCAGCCGGTCGGGTTCCCGGGCTATCATCCGGCTGTTATAGTTGGTCAGCCCGAAGTCAAGTAAAATCTGGAAAATAACCGAGAGGTTGAAAAGGGTCTGGTACACACCATAATCATGGTTTCCTACCCTGTTTTGCACCGTTCTGTCTATTACAAATACCCAGGCTGGCTTCACCAGTAGGTTCACGGTAACGACAAAAAGTAGATTTTTTACAAAAAAACGGCGCATTAGAGCGTATTTTCGCAGCCTTTAAAACGGTAAAATTATATTTTTGTTGCCATAGGATATGCGTATCGCGGTAAATACCCGGTTGTTATTAAAAGGAAAACTGGAAGGAATAGGCTGGTTCACATACAGGACACTGGAAAAAATAGTGCTGCAACACCCGGAGCATGAGTTCATTTTCTTTTTCGACCGTCCATATGACCCCTCGTTCATTTTCGCCAATAATGTAACCCCCGTAGTGGTGGGGCCACAGGCACGCCACCCCCTTCTCTTCAACATATGGTTTGAGTGGAGGTTACCCGCATTGCTCAAAAAGTATAAAGCCGACCTCTTCCTCTCTCCCGATAGCCAGATGTCGCTTAGGGCCTCGGTACCCACCTGCCTTGTCATGCACGACCTGGCTTTTGAGCACTACCCGGAGCATTTCAAGCGCTCGCACCGGCTGTACTGGCGCAGGTATTCTCCCCTTTTTGCCCGCAAAGCCACCCGCCTGGCCACGGTTTCTACTTATTCTAAAGATGATATAGCCCTGCGGTACCAGGTGCCTGCCGGCAAGATAGATGTGGTGTACAATGGCGCTCACGATGAATATAAGCCGCTTTCCAACACAGCTCGCGAGGAGGTAAAAGCCGCTTACGCGGATGGTTGTGAGTATTTTGTTTTTGCCGGCGCGCTACACCCGCGGAAGAATATAGTGAACCTGCTCAAAGCTTTCGTTGCTTTCAAAAAGAAGCACCGGAGCAATATGAAGCTCGTTATTGTAGGCCGCATGGCCTGGAAGTATGACGCCGTGGTAGAAATGAAGCAGGAAATGCCCTTTAAAGAAGATGTAAAGTGGGTAGGCTACATGAATGTAGACGAGCTCTGCAAGGTGATAGGCGGGGCCTATGCACTGGTATATGCGTCTTTGTTCGAGGGTTTTGGTATACCTATACTGGAGGCGCTGCAATGCAATGTTCCGGGTATTGTCAGCAATACATCTTCAATGCCCGAGGTGGCGGGAGACGCCGCATTGCTGGTAGACCCCACCAATGTTGACGATATTGCGGAAAAAATGGGGATGATTTACAAGGATGAACGCCTCAGGGCAAAGCTCATAGCCGCCGCCCCGGCGCAGGTAGAGAAATTCACGTGGCAGAAGTCAGCCGACCGGCTGTGGGATTGTATGATGAAATGTGTGAATATCGAACCATAATCCCTTCTTTTTTTGACAGGAACTATGTAATTTTTGCTATTATTTTTACATTTATTGAAATTTTCGACATGAAATCAGTTTTTACGGCACTTTTTCTCCTGGTATCAGGCAGCCTTTTTGCTCAGGATAGGTTAAGCAGCACAGAATGGGAATCTGTGAAGTATGATATAGATAAGTCCTGGAACGACTACAAGCGTCCGGATGCTTTCCGTGTGTGTTTGCCTGAAACATCGCACCCCCTGCGCCGTACGAACCTCAGCGATCACGATTGCATTATGCAAGCCATCCGCAGTGCAAAGACGGTAGGGAACGATGAAGCCCTGGAGTGGATTGTCGCTTCTCAGTGCCGCAATGCCGGTGCTATGGCGCGCATACGCAAGGCGGGCGATAAAGCCGTTAAGTATGTAGTGGATAGCTGGGGAAACCAGATGAAAGACCTCGCTGACGACTAGCAGCAGCATTATAGTATTGATTGCTAAGCCTTTGCACTACCTGCAAAGGCTTAGTCTGTTTTAGGGCATGCTTTTTAATAGCTTGGCTATAAAGATGCTCGTTATGAAAACAGTATTCACCATTCTCTTATTGCTGTGTACACACCTGGTCAATGCGCAGGAATACACCGTGGCGCTCCGTGCGGCAAAAATGGATATTGATTCCGCGTGGGAACGCACCGTAGTACCTGCCGCCGACAGGATTTGCCTCCCCAATGAGTCCAACCTCATGCGCGGAAAACAGCTCAGCGACCACGATTGCATTAAAAATGCGATCAATAGTGCGCGAACCCGGGGTTACGAAGAGGCGCTGAAGTGGCTGATTGCCGCTCATTGTTACGACCCCTCAGCGCAAGACAGGGTAGCCAAAGCAGGCAACGATGCCGTGCGCTATGTAATGAATCAATGGGGTGGCGGTCAGCAGTACATAGCGGGAGCGGCTCCCGCACCCGCCGCCCATGAGGCACCGCCGGTGCTCAACATTAGTTTTACGAATCACACAGGCGAGTGGGTACATCTTTTCTCGCTGGATACCGACCAACCCGATGGCCAGAAGGCCTGTGGGGAATACAGCTACCTCGATCGCCTGCCAACCAACCGTGCCTACCTGCGCACCGTTCCCAAAGGGAGGTATGTATGGATACGCTTCTCCGCAACCAAAGACGGTTGCAAGGAAATTATCAAAGAGTATAAGCTGGGGCTTAGCCCCGGCGAAACCATGAGCCGTACAGAGGAGATTTTTGTCAGGTAGCGGCACGCGGGTACAGGTCAGCGCAACAATGGTTATTTTAGCCGCTGATTTTTAAGCGACGCCACTGATATGCAATTACTCAAGAGTTTTGCCAGCGATAATTATGCTCCGGTGCTTCCCGCTGTTATGGAAGCGCTGCTGAAAGCCAACGTGGGCCATGCACGCTCTTATGGAGCGGACGATATTACTGCGCAAACCAGGGCCTTGTTCTGCAGCGTGTTTGGCGGTAGCCCCGATGTACACTTCGTTTTTAACGGTACCGGTGCCAACGTTCTGAGCATTAGCAGTGCCACCCAGTCTTTCAATTCGGTACTATGTGCGGATATTTCCCATATATACAACGATGAGTCCTCCGCTCCTGAAACGTTTACCGGGTGCAGGTTTTTCCCAATCCCTGCCAATGCGCACGGCAAGCTGGAGGTGGCAGCACTGAAAGACCGGCTCATCCGCAAAGGAGATGTACACTATGCGCAGCCGCAAATGCTATCCATTACCCAGTCTACAGAGTATGGAACGGTGTATTCGCTGGAAGAGATACACGCAATAGCAGCGTTTTGCAGGTCAAACGGGTTATTCCTGCATGTGGATGGTTCCCGGTTTTTCAATGCCGTAGCATCTTTGGGTTGTTCGTTGCAGCAGGCGGTACAGGGTATTGATATCCTGTCCTTGGGCGGAACCAAGGCGGGCATGATGTTCGGCGAGGCCGTTGTTGTATTCCACCCGGAACTGAAACGGCTCATCGGGTTTAAGCAAAAGCAGGTCATTCAGTTGGCTTCCAAAATGAGGTATATCTCTGCCCAGTTCCAGGCAATGCTCACGGGCGACTACTGGCGGCAGCCGGCCACTCATGCCAATGGCATGGCCTCTCTGCTGGAGCAGGAGTTGAAAAAGTACCCGCAGGTACGCATCACGCGGCCGGTTCAGGCCAACGTGGTATTTGCCGAGCTGCCGTTGACCTGGAACGAGCCGTTGCAGTCACATTTCCCCTTTTACATTTGGAAGGCCGCTTCCAACGAAGCCCGGCTGATGTGCTCCTGGGATACCACAACCGACGATATTTATGAGTTTTCAAGCGCTGTAGCTACCCTGGCCGGGGGCTAATATCCCTGCGGAATGCTGCTACTTCGGGAATTTTTACTATTTTTCTGTGCTTTTTCGGAAGCAAACTGGTTAAATTATTCAATATGAGGGTTTTATCTACACTATTCATACTCACTGCATTGTCCGTAATGGTCTATTCCTGTGCGCAGAAAGCAGAGCAGAACATCCAGCCGGTGTTCACCGGTACGAACGTTGTTGAGGGCGTTTGGACCATGAAAATATATAATGGAGACACGCTGCAACTACCCAAAGCGGGCAAGCTGACCTTCGTGGCTAAGTCAGATACCTCCGGGCTGGCCGATTTTGACTTCACCCTCGATGGAAACAGCAACAATGTGGAGCACACCGTTTATGACCTTAAAATAAATATCGCCACAGTGTACTTTTCCCGTGTAATAGGCGGTAATAGCGGCACGCTGGTGGCCGGAGAAAAGTGGAAAATAGACAAAATGGTACTGCACGACGATAACCGTCCCGATACCATGGTTATGCGCAGCGATGTAACGGGCGATGCGATGTTATTATCAAAGCCTTAATGCGTCAGTAAATACTAGATGGGAAAACGGCGGGTGCTACACAGGCACCCGCTTTTTTATTCGTTAATCGTTGGTTAAGCAGATTGTAAGCACTGGTTAAGCAGGCGCTAAAACTTTGTATCCGCTTGGTATAGAGGCATCTTTGTGCTCGTCATTCAATAGAGTAATAAGAGAGAAAACACAAAACCATGTCTAAGCCATTCACATACAAGGCCATTGTAGCAAAGTTCGCACTTTGCTGTGCGCTGTTGCTGATAGCTTCCGGTTCTTACGCCCAGGTGCTTAAGAACGCTACGAAAACATCATTTATCCAGGATTCCATGATAGCTGTAGGCAATAAGGACTTCCTGTACAATACCCTCACTATCCAGAATACTTCTTCTACACCACTGGAACTGCAGTTGCGCATATCTATACCAGAAGGGTGGCAAATGACTACCCAGCAGGTGGTAAATGTTACCGTAGAGACCAATAACAGCACGATTGTTCCCCTGCGCCTTTACCCGGCAGTTACCAACTCGGCCGAGTGGCAAAAGGTGAAAATAGACTATCGTAGTGTGGCTACCGGCGAAATGGAATCCACTTCTTTCAACGTTAAAATGAAAGAAATAGCAGGATTTAAAGCAGCGCTCCCCAATGCGGCAATGGTATTGCCTACTTATCAGAAGAACATCTCCGTACCTATATATATTAAGAATACGGGTAACCTTGATGGCAAATACACGATTACTTCCAAAAACAGGTTCCTCCATCTCGACAACAATACCAACCTTGATGTAAAGGCGGGCATGGACACCGTTTACAATCTGAAGCTTACCCTTACCGAGCGCGAATGGGAAATGCTCTCTAAAGAAGAAATTCAGATAGTAGTGGCCCTGGAAGGAGGTGATGCATACAACCTCGCGCAGACGATTGCCAAGATAGGCAGCGTATTTAAAGAGCACAGCTCGGCCTATGCCGACATGCCGTTGCAGATAGAGGCGGGTGCTACATACGAAGGCCGGTCCCAGGACCCTAATATTCAATACTATGGCGCCCTTCTGGGTAGTGTAGATATCACGGAGAAAGATCGCATAGCTGTTTCGCTGAGGTCCAACACATTCTCTACACAGAATGTACCCAACGAGAACAGCATTATGAGGTTCGAGTACACAGGAGAGAAGGTAAACCTGGCGGCGGGTAACGTTATAGAAATGAACGAGTTCATGATGGACGGTTATGGCGGTAAGGTGGGTTACAACTGGAAAGATAAGAACAGCATTAATCTGTTCGGGGTGCTGAAAAGCCGCAATGGCAACTACCAGACATTTGGAGGGAACCTCAACTACATGCTGCGCGATAACGTTATGCTTACCGAAGAGGTAACGGCCAACCTGGACTATGCAGAAAAAGTAAACAGCGGCATCGCCAAGCAAAAGGTGTTTGTTAAGATAGGAGAAAGGACCAATCTTGATTTATTTACAGGTGTCAGCATGGAGTATTCTAAAAAAGATGCATCGTTCAATGGTAAAAACCCATTAATGGGCGCTTCACTAGGATATAATTTCGTGCACGCCGGCAGCAAACTTAATATTCAGTCCAATATCCTGTACAACAGCAATGCTTATGCGGGAACGTTCAAAGGCCAGCGGATACAATCGCACGATGCGCGCCTGCTGATGGGCCGCTTCTTTACCGGCGGATTTTACGAGTACAGCCTCCGCAAGCAAACGTACTTCGCGGATACAGCCATAATTGCTGATTTATTCAATACGGAAACTAAAAATTACGGAGCTCGCCTGGGTTACAGCCATAAGGCTACCAATAT
>JAEUVZ010000059.1 GCA_016786665.1 Flavipsychrobacter sp. | reverse complement strand
ATGTTATAGACCCTGTTATTTACTGTTATCTGTGACATGGTAATCTCTCTCTTGTTGTTTTCTGCGATTCCGTTCGCAAAAATGCTTTGCAATATAACAATTTGCTCCTATTAAAATAATGAACAGTTCACATTATCTTTTATGGATGACGCATTGAAAATCAACTTATTTACCGGTGGTTAATTCACATCCTCTTCTTTTAAACTGTATGCTTCCACTGCATCCCCCAAATGAGGGATGTTATAGAAACCTTACCAACTAACTGAATAGAGTATCTTAGTCGCCAGAATATTGTTAACCATTCCGGTTCAGCATACCGGGGCATAACTAACCAGGCATAACTATGAAGCAGATAGCATGGGCCATAAAACGCTTCCTGCAAGACAGGTTCAGCCTGAGCGAAGACAGGGGGGAGGAACAGGTAATTATCGAGTCTATCCGGCGGGATGCCAATTTCCGGGGCACTAACGTATGGACACTGATCTTTGCCATCTTCATCGCCTCCATAGGGCTGAATGTAAACTCTACCGCTGTTATTATTGGCGCCATGTTGATCTCTCCTCTCATGGGCCCTATCATGGCCATCGGGCTGAGTATTGGTATCAACGATTTTGAACTCCTTAAGAAGGGAGCTAAAAACTTACTGATCGCCGCCGGCATCAGTATAGCCACGTCTTCACTTTACTTTCTTGTTACACCGCTGCACGAGGCCAGTTCCGAGCTGCTGGCGCGCACGAACCCTACCGTGTGGGATGTCTTCATTGCCTTCCTGGGCGGGCTGGCGGGTATAGTAGCCGGTACCCGTCGCGAGAAAAGCAACGTAATACCGGGGGTGGCTATTGCAACGGCACTGATGCCGCCACTTTGCACAGCGGGATTCGGGCTGGCAACCGGTCAATGGCTTTATTTTCTTGGCGCACTGTACCTATTCTTTATCAATAGCTTATTTATCTGCCTGGCTACCCTGCTGATTGTAAAGCGGCTGCGCTTTCATAAGGTGGAATTCACCAGCCCTGAACGGGAGAAAAGGGTATCGCGCTATATTCTTATCATCGTTACGCTCACTATACTTCCCAGCATATACCTCGCCTACCGGATTGTGCAAAAAACCATTTTTGAGGAAAACGCGCGGAAGTATGTACACGCCGAATTCCATTTTCCGAAAACCCAGGTAGTGACCCGCAACTATATTTTTGACGGAAACCAGCGAACCATAGAGCTCCTGCTGGTGGGGTACCCCTTGGAAGACTGGCAAATCGACTCGCTCAGGAGCCGCTTGCCGGAGTACAATCTTCAGGATGCCCGACTGGTAGTACACCAGGGGCTGGACGCCAAACAAAAGATAGACCTCTCCGCTATAAAAGCCAGTGTGCTGGAGGAAGTATATGCCAACGGGCAAAAATCGGACAGTATAGAGCAGCGCAGGCCTCCTGAAGCCATAGAACTGCTGGGAGAACTAAAAGCCCTATACCCAAGCATTACCACCTATGCGCTTTCTGAGGCTGTCTTCAACCGGGCCGATACTACCGTACAAGACACACTGACGCTCTTCGTGGGGCGCTTCTCCGCGCCTGTATCTGCGGTACAAAAACAACAACTGGCGGCGTGGCTGAAACAGAGAACCCAGTCGGACAGTGTAAAAATCATTGTAGAATAACTGACGCCCTTCTACCAGGGCTATTAATATAAAGAGCCTTCCCAAAATGGGAAGGCTCTTTATATTGTATTATGCGGCCAAGAAAGAACCTGGAGCAAAACCGCTCTCGGCTTTCTTTCCCGCTCTTACCTTAGTAGCCCATATCCATGCCACCGGGAGCGTGTGAGTGTGGCGCTTCCTTAGGCTGTGGCTTATCTGCTATCACACATTCTGTAGTTAACAGCATACTGGCGATAGAAGCAGCATTCTCCAGCGCTACACGACTCACCTTCGTCGGGTCAATTACACCGGCGGCCAGCATGTTCTCATACTGTTCAGTGCGGGCGTTAAATCCGAAGTCAGCTTTACCTTCTTTCACTTTCTGAACCACTATAGAGCCTTCAATGCCTGCATTAGCAACTATCTGGCGCAGTGGTTCTTCCAGGGCACGGCGAATGATAGCGATACCGGTAGTTTCGTCTATGTTATCACCCTTCATACCATCGAGCGATTCGATAGAGCGGATGTAAGCAACACCACCACCAGGAACGATACCTTCTTCTACCGCGGCGCGTGTAGCGTGCAGCGCATCATCTACGCGGTCCTTCTTTTCTTTCATTTCCACTTCGCTGGCAGCGCCTACGTACAGAACTGCTACACCACCACTCAGCTTAGCCAGGCGCTCTTGCAGCTTTTCTTTATCATAGTCGCTGGTGGTTACTTTCAGCTGGGCCTTTATTTCGTTTATGCGGGCTTCAATGTCTTCACCTGCGCCTTTACCACCTACTATTGTAGTATTGTCCTTATCAATGGTCACGCTCTCAGCAGTACCCAGGTCTGCTATGGTAGCGTTTTCCAGTTTCATGCCTTGCTCTTCGCTGATGAGCGTGCCACCTGTAAGGGCAGCAAGGTCTTTCAGCATTTCCTTGCGGCGATCGCCAAAACCCGGAGCCTTAACAGCCGCTACTTTCAGCGAGCCACGCAGCTTGTTCACCACTATAGTGGTCAGCGCTTCACCATCCAGATCTTCCGCTATTATCAGCAGGGGACGGCTGCTCTGCAGCGTGCTTTCCAGCAAGGGCAGTATTTCCTTCATAGAGCTGATCTTCTTATCGTAGATCAGGATGTAAGGGTTCTGCAGCTCTACCTGCATTTTTTCCGAGTTTGTTACAAAGTAAGCGCTCAGGTAGCCGCGGTCGAACTGCATACCTTCCACTACTTCTACGGTGGTATCCGTACCTTTAGCCTCTTCTACCGTAATAACGCCTTCGTTACCCACCTTGGCCATAGCCTGCGCTATCAGCTTGCCTATTTCGTTATCGTTGTTGGCGGAGATAGTTGCTACCTGCTCTATCTTGTTATTGTCGCTGCCTACGGTTTGTTTTTGCTTGCCCAGGTTTTCTACTACCGCTTTCACGGCCTTGTCTATACCACGCTTCAGGTCCATCGGGTTAGCGCCGGCAGCTACGTTCTTCAGTCCTTCGCTAATAATAGCCTGTGCCAGTACCGTTGCAGTAGTAGTGCCATCGCCGGCTATATCAGCCGTTTTAGAAGCTACCTCTTTCACCATCTGGGCGCCCAGGTTCTCTATAGGGTCTTCCAGTTCTATTTCTTTTGCTACCGAAACGCCATCTTTAGTGATGCCCGGTGCGCCGAACTTTTTCTCTATTACCACGTTACGGCCTTTAGGGCCCAGTGTTACTTTTACTGCATCTGCCAGTGTATCAACACCACGCTTCATACGGTTGCGTGCGTCTATATTGAAGAAGAGTTGCTTTGCCATATTCTTAGTTTTTACCCCCATGCCCTTAGAGGGACAGTACGGGAGAAAGTTTATTAATGATTAAAATTTGTTTACAATTTCTAAGGAAGCCCGCATGAGGAGTTGGCTATACGATCGCCAATAAATCACTTTCACGCATTATCAGGTAGTCTTCACCTTCAATGCTTATTTCCGTTCCTGCGTACTTACTGTACAGCACGGTGTCGCCTTGCTTTACGGTGGTAGGCTCGTCTTTTTTGCCCGGGCCAGCGGCTACGATAGTGCCGCGTTGTGGTTTTTCCTTTGCAGTGTCAGGGATGATGATGCCGCTTGCGGTCTTTTCTTCAGCCGCTGCCGGTTTAACGATTACCCTGTCGTGGAGTGGAGTAATGTTTGCCATAGTATCTAAATTTTTGTTTTTTTAATTTCGGTTCTACCAAAGCACGTTCTGTGCCGGGCGGTGAATTTCAGCCATTTTTTCCGCTATTCAAGCCTAATCCGTCAAAAATTCACTTTCGCTTCACTTATCCACAAAAAAATTGTCAGACTTATATCAAATTGTTTATTTGTTTAATTCGAAGATCTATTCCGATGTGCCCAAGATTTCCGGCATGGGTTGGGCTATAAATACTAATTTTACCGCATGAGCATACAAATTGGCCAACCGGCACCGGATTTTTCGCTTTTCAATACCGATAAAAAGGAGATAAAGCTTTCAGAATTAAAAGGTAAGAACGTGGTTCTGCTATTTATTCCTTTTGCGTTTACAGGAGTTTGCACCGCCGAGCTTTGCGGCGTACGCGATAACCTCAGCTTCTACAACGACACCAACGCAGCGGTTTTTGGTATTTCTGTAGACACACCTTTTACCCTCAAGCGCTGGAAAGAAGACCAATCGTACAATTTCGACCTGCTGAGCGACTTTAACAAAGAGGCTATGCACGCCTACGATTGCACCTACGAGTCTTTTGCTATGGGTATGCGCGGCGTTGCCAAGCGCTCCGCTTTCGTTATAGATAGAGAGGGAATCGTTCGCTATGCCGAAGTATTGGAAGATGCCGGTAACGTTCCTGATTTTGATGCTATCCAAAATTGCCTCCAATCTCTGAATTAAGCACAGAAAAAAAACAAATATATCTTATGAAAAAACTCTTTACGCTTGCTTTCGTCTTTGCAGGTTTTACCGCCGGAGCTCAGCTCCAGAATAGTAGTATGGAAACCTGGAATACCTACACTTCCGACACCGCAATGCTGGAACAGCCCGACCACTGGTACGGTTCAGACTCCCTGGTGTACGGCGTAGCTTCCACATTTTTCCTTTCCCCGTACAAACAGGTATTCCAGGATACACATGCGCACTCCGGCACTTATGCCGCCAAGCTGGTTAGCGAGGATGTAGGTGGCCTGGTGGGGGTAGCCCCTGGCGTTCTGGGCAATGGCCAGATAGCAGTAGATATACAAAACTCTACCTTCTCTTACTCCGGCGGCACTCCCGTTACGCAGCGCGTCATTTTTGTGAACGCCTGGATCGACTATCAGCCCCAGGGCAGCGATGAAGGATACATACAGGTGCAGGCAGTACTCACCGGCCAGGGACAAGGTGGCGTAGACTCAATAGTAGGCACCGGCGAGTTCTTTACAGATGGCACATCCGGTTACGAGTCGGTAAGCGTTGCAGTTGATTACGTAGACGCCAATGTAGTTCCTGATAAGGTTCTTATTACTTTCTGGAGCAGCTCCGAGGTAGGCAATGGTACCGAAGGTTCCACCATGTGGGTAGACGATGTATCCATAAGCACCCTTTCCGCTGGCAGCACGCAGAAATCCGCACATCCGGTAAAATGCTACCCTAACCCCAGCACAGGCATAGTAAACCTCTTCAGCACATCCGGTGAAGTACTGACACTACGTGTGTATTCCGTATCAGGACAACTGGTGCATACCCAGGAGTTTAAGGGAAGCGCCCAGGCCGACCTGGCTAATCTCTCTGCCGGTACGTACTTTTACCAGGTAGCAGCACCGTCAGGCACTATACTACAGCACGACAACCTGACTATCAGCAAATAATAATAGCAACAATACTGCCTAGTAAAAGTCTCTTAACTGATTGTTAAGAGACTTTTATTTTTTCACATTATTAATTATTCAAGTATTTTTACTGCTAATTAATAAAAAACACATTATGAAGAAAGTATTTACACTTGTTTTATCCCTGTTGTCCGTTACTAGTTTTGCCCAGATACCAGCTGGAAATATGGAAAACTGGCACAACTATACAGTGGATGGCCAGCAACTTACGGCCCCTGACGGCTGGTTTGGCTCCGACTCTGCCATTTTTGCATTTAATGCCCAATTACCCTTCCCCCTATTATCTCCGCAACAACAGGTTTTCCGCTCCGGCACTTCACACGGCGGTGCTTATGCTGCCCGCCTGGTAACAGAAAATATCGGTTCTATTACAGATATTATAGCTGGCGGCACTTTATCTAATGCGCAAGTCAGCTTCGACCAAAACGGCATTACCTACACTGGAGGCTCTGCGGTAACGGAACTCATTCCCTATGTAAACGCCTGGGTTCGGTACGAGGCTGGCAGCGGCGGCGCTGATACCGCATCTATAACAGTATTCGCTATCGTTTCCGGTACAATGGGCGACTCTATCATCGGGACCGGTACATCGCTGATACAAGAAACCAATGGACAGTATGCACATATAAGCTGCCATGTTTCTTATGCCGACTGGAGCATTACGCCCGAAAAATTACAAATCACATTCAACAGTTCCGCTTCGTCTGACCCGCAGGTAGGCTCTACCCTGCGCGTAGACGATGTAGAACTGGCAACACTCAGCGTACGCCAGGCAGCAGTAGCCAACCCGGTAAAAATATACCCGAACCCTTCTGCCGGCATAATGTCCGTTTTCAATGCAGCGGGCGA
Source organism: Flavipsychrobacter sp. (assembly GCA_016786665.1). Lineage (GTDB taxonomy): Bacteria > Bacteroidota > Bacteroidia > Chitinophagales > Chitinophagaceae > MKUN01. The sequence continues at coordinate 73,793 of JAEUVZ010000059.1, read as the reverse complement.
AACTCTGACGCTGCGTGCTTTTGCCGCTAACGGCCAACTGGTAGCGGAACAGCAATGCTCCGGCAATAGCCTGCTCGACCTTACTGCACAAGCCGCCGGCCTCTACTTTTACACCATTACCAATACTGCAGGAGAAACCATACAAAAGGGCAAACTGACCATAGCTAAGTAAGAAACTCAACTAATTCCCTAACAGAAGGCTGTCTCAAAAGCATTGAGACAGCCTTTTCTATTCACTTTCGGAAATTCTACCGATGCGGCTTCACCGAATTTCATTCTTTGTAGTCGGCTACCGGCCTGGGGAAAGCTACGGCTGGTTATCAGTGAAAGTAGAAAACGAGGTTTTCGCCCTGCATATACATAGAGAATTTTCGGGTAGAGACCGCGCTCAGCACCGACTGCGCAGTACCGGCGCGCATATGGTCGTGCAACTCTATAATCAATATTTTCACTTTAGGGAGCCAATTCTCATAGTTCTTTTCAAACAACTCCTTTTCGGAGCCCTCAATGTCCACTTTAAGGATATCAATGGTATCCATGCCAAACTGTTGGCAGATAGTATCGATAGAAATAGCAGGTATGGTGGCCGGAGAGGGCGCACCTCTTTCTTCCGTCATGAACGCCCACTTTGCTGCCGTGTCTATGTTCGTTATCTCCAGGTGCGTGTCCCGGTTCCATATACCAGATTGTATACAGTGTACGTTAGCGTAAGGAGACACATTTTTTTTCAGTAGTTCATAATTGGAGCTTTCCGGCTCTATCGCCACTACGGTAGCTGCCGGATAACGATTCTTGAAGAATACAGTGCCTAGCCCTATGTTCGCCCCGCAGTCAATTATGTTTTTAGCCTCTTTAGGGAAATCAATATTGTATTGCCCTGCGTGGAATACATCGTAAAATGTAGGCAGATCGGAAGTTCCCTTCCTAAGAGAAAGTGGGTGTCCGGCCGATTTTGGCTGAACACTTATCAGGCCGTTCCTGTCTGCCTTTGCAGGCAACACCCAATCCATGTACACCCGGTCTTTTACTTTACCCAGCAGATAACTAAAACGGCTCATGCCGTAAAAATAAGCACAAAAAGGGTTTCTGTGTTTATCGGGATGATATTATCTGCACTAAGAATATTCTTGTAAATAAATTTTGAAACTAAAAAATTAGTTTTACATTTGAACTAATAAATTAGTTTAATGACAACTAAAGTGCTGACTAAAGCAGAAGAACAGGTAATGATGGTGCTGTGGAAGCTTGGGAGTGGGCTGCTGATGCAGCTGGTGGAAGCAATGCCCGAACCCCGGCCTCACAAGAATACGGTAGCCACTATCTTGAAAATACTGGTAGAGAAGGAGTTTGTAAAGATAGAAGCGATGGGTAGGGTATTCCGCTATCACCCGGCCGTGAAGAAAGACGCCTACTCAAAAGCCACACTCAGCGGTGTAGTAAAAGGATACTTTGACGGCTCTTACAGCAATGTAGTGTCGTTCCTGGTAGATGAAAAGAAGCTCTCGGTAAAAGACCTGGAATTGCTACTTAAACAGCTCAAAAAGAAATAAGATATGCATGAGATGATTTTTCTGCTGCTGAAGTCTATTGTATGTGGGGGCGTTCTGATGGGGTATTATTCGCTTTTTCTTCGCGGAAAAAAGCTGCATACCTACAACCGCGGCTACCTGCTGATAGCCGCACTAGCCAGCCTGGCGGTACCTTTCCTATCCTTTAAATCTTACATCCTTAGTGATGTAGCGGGCAACGATGTAGTGTTGCTGAATGCAATAGATATGGGTAAGGAGCATGAATTAACGACCCTTGGGTCTACATCCGTAGTGACTACAGAAACGATAGCCGGCTACTGCTACCTGCTGGTGAGCGTGGCGCTGCTGCTACAGTTGCTGTTGCGAATAGTATGGGTTTACCGACTTAAAAACAAAGGATATAGCGAACAAAAGAGCGGTTACACGTTGGTATATACCGACAGTGCGCAAGCTCCTTTTTCGTTCCTGGGGAATTTGTTCTGGAAGAAAAGCATGGATGCCGAGAGTACTGCCGGTAAACTTATTTTGTCGCATGAACTGTGTCACATACGTCAATGGCATACGCTCGATAAACTGTTGCTCCAACTGTTGCTGATTGCAGGCTGGGCCAATCCTTTCATATGGCTCATGCGGAGGGAACTAGCCCTGCAGCACGAATTTATTGCTGATGAGGCAGCACTGGAGGAAGGCGATACGGATGCTTTTGCCCGTATGATACTACAAGCAAAATACCCCATGCTAAAGCCGGATATTGTTCATCCTTTTTTTCATTCATCCATAAAAAGAAGACTAACTATGCTAACAACCAACCAAAAGACAAGGTTCCCAGCAATGAGGATGCTGCTGGCCTTACCACTGCTCGCAACCCTGCTGCTGCTACTTTCATTTGACCTGAAACCAACCGAAGTGATCCGAGCGACTAATTCGGTATCGGTAACTTTTGATGCCGGCCATGGTGGAGACGATGCAGGCGCTACGGGTGTAGGTGGCGTAAAAGAAAAAGACCTTACCCTGCGTATCTGCAAAAAGCTGGCGGAACTTGCCCCAGAATACAACATTAAGGCAAATCTGAGCCGGAGTGGAGACAAGTACCTGGAACTAAAAGAACGGGTGGCTGCCGGAGACAGGCAACAGAGTGAACTGTTTGTAGCTATACACGTAGATAAATCGGGCAAGCAAACATCAGTAAATGCGGCGCATGAGGCAAAAGGTTACCTCGTAATGGTATCGGCCAAGAACGCATTTCCGGAACAGAGCCGGTTGTTAGCATCGGCTATCGCGCCCAGGCTGAAGCAACTTAATGTGCCCGCCACTGTAGTGCAGAAAGGACTGGTGGTCATTAATGAGTCGCGCAGGCCAGCTGTGCTTATTGAATGCGGTGATATAGATGACGAACAGCAGGTAGCCATCCTCACGAACGATGCCAGCCTTGAAAGCATGTGCCGGCAGATACTGAGCGGCATTGCAGACTACAGCAATAGTAAAAAATGAGAATCGCGCTATTTACAGGCGGGCACTAGCGTGCCCGCCTGTTTTATTATTTTTAGTAATTTTAGTAATGACTTCACTACATATGCTGCCGCAGGCATTGAAGGCGTTCAGTGGAATGAGTGCAGACGCCTTTGAGCTGTCGGCTGGTTGCTGGAAGGAAAAGCAATATGGCAAGGGCGAATTCTACAATGAGTATAAGAATGTATGCAAACATTTAGGCTTTATTATAGATGGTATTTTTCGCACCTACTACATAGACCCTGATACGATGGAGGAAAAGAACGTTTTTTTCTTTTCTCCCGGGCAGGTAATTGTCTCTTATAAAAGTTTTGTAACGCAATCTCCGTGCAACTATTACACACAATCACTTACAGAAGCAACCATCCTATATATCACTTATGACCAGTTGACCGCCCTGTACAAACAATCGCATGAATGGGAGCGCCTGGGCAGGCTTATTGCAGAAACGGCATTTGATTTTGCTATGACGCGTGCGGAAAATTTCATGTTCATGAGTCCTGAGCAACGCTATACAGATTTGCTTCAGCATCACCCTGACATCTTCAACAGCGTTCAACTGTACCACATAGCCTCTTACCTGGGTATCCAGGGCCCATCCTTGTCCCGCATACGGAAGAGAATGATGGGTAAATAGCAAACAGCTTAATGACGGAGAAACATTGCTTTTAGAAGTTAACCTGGGTTAAAATATTATCCTTTCCGGGTATAGACCTTTGGGTTGTCAATCTAAAACGACAATGTTATGAAAGCGATCCAATCAAAAACTATTCTTTTTATTACTGGTGCATTTGTAAGCAACAGGGGCTGGGCCCAATGGCAAAACTGGTTTGCAGACAAAGGTTACCAAACTTATGCTCCTTCGTGGCCTCATAAAGATGGTAGTCCTGCAGACCTGCGTAAAGGACAACCGAACGCCTCTATCGCCTCTCTCCGCCTTTCGCAACTGGTAGACCACTATGCTTCCTTTATTGAAACACTGCCGGAGCGGCCAATTATCGTTGGCCATTCATTTGGCGGACTAATCAGCCAGTTGCTGGTACAGAAGGGGGTGGCTGAGGCTGCTGTGATGATACATTCCGTTCCGCCACAGGGAGTTTTTACCTCCCGGCTCTCCTTTTACAAGGCTACATGGGGGCCATTGGGCATTTTTACAAATCCCAACAAGAGTTTCCTGATGAACTTTGAGCAATGGCAGTATGCTTTTACCAATGGCATGACCTACGAAGAACAAAGGGCATCGTATGAGGCTAACGTGATACCGGAGTCAAAACGGGCTTCAAGAGACGCGCTTACAGCCGCTGCCGCTATTGATTTTAAAAAGCCGCATGTCCCGATGCTATTCGTAGCCGGGGAGATAGATAATATAATGCCTGCATCTCTGAACAAATCCAATTTCAAAAAATACAAACATACCGGCTCGGTAACTGAATTTAAGGAGTTTGAAGGAAGAAACCACTACACGGTAGCACAACCTGGTTGGGAGAAGGTGACGAATTACATCTATGATTGGATAATAAGTGTTTAGATTGGCAGGAGTAAATGCGCCGGACATTTTGTCCGGCGCATTTACCGTACCGGGCTGGTCTCGACAAATCGAATTAACTATTTTATGCATTCGATTTAAGTATCAGTAATTATTAAAATATCATTTCTCAAATTCCAAACTTTCCCTTACCTTTGCAGTCCCAAAAATATCCGGCTATTCTGCCTTGGCAGGGTATCCAGCGTTGCGGCCGGATAATTGGGGTATTTTTTAATCATTTTTTTAAACATTTTATGGCAACAGAAAATCTCCAGAGCTATGAGCTTATGGTGATCTTTACGCCGGTACTGGCTGAAGATGACTTTAAAGCTGCTCAGAAGAAGTTTGCAGACTTCATCAAAGAAAATGGTGGCAGCATTGTACACCAGGATGCGTGGGGCCTCCGTTCATTGGCTTATCCCATCGCGAAAAAAACCACAGGGCTTTACTGGGTTATTGAGTACCAGGCATCAACCGATGTAAACGCTAAACTCGAAGTTCAGATGAACCGCGACGAAAGCATCATGCGTCATATGGTTACCCGCCTCGACAAGTACGCAGTAGCTTACAACACCCGCAAGCGTAACAAAAACACAGAAGTAGAGGCTGTTTCTTAATTCATCCAAAAACATTCTAACAATGGCTAGGCAAAATGAAATAAAGTTCCTCACTTCAACACGTGTAGAAAAGCGTCAGAAGAAATACTGTCGTTTTAAGAAGATGGGGATCAGGTACATCGATTATAAAGATGCGGAGTTCCTGAAGAAATTTTTAAACGATCAAGGTAAGATGTTACCTCGCCGTATTACCGGAAACTCCCTGAAGTTTCAGCGTAAGGTGGCACAGGCTATCAAGAAGGCACGCCAGATGTCTTTATTACCATATGTTACTGACCTTTTAAAGTAAAAAGACATGCAAGTAATTCTGATAAAAGACGTAGATAATCTGGGCGCAGCCCACGAACTGGTAGAAGTAAAGCCGGGATATGCCCGTAACTACCTGATACCTCAGAAGTATGCTATAGAAGCGAGCGGATCTAACAAAAAGATACTGGAAGAGCGCCGCAAGCAGCTGGAAAAGCGTGAGCAGAAACTGCTGGCTGAAATAGCTAAAGTAAGGCAAGTACTCAGCGAAAGCCCCGTGAAACTGGGTGCAAAGCTGGGTGTGAACGGAAAAATATTCGGTTCTGTTACCGCTATACAGATAGCCCGCGCTATCCGCGAGCAGAAAGGATACGAAATTGACCGTCGCCGCATCAGCATCACTTCCGAAGAAGTGAAAGAAGCTGGTACGTACAACGCACAAATCGATTTCGGTAAAGAAAACATCGTAGAACTTCAGTTTGAAGTTGCCGGCGAATAGTTCTTACCTGCAATCATAATACTGAGAGTCCCGCCATAAGGCGGGACTCTTTTTTATTGGTATATTTGGATTGCAGATATTTATTGTTTGGGGGTTTAATAGAGCTTTATGAAAAAGTTATATGCACTTATCGTCGCTGGCTTTCTATCGTTTAACAGTATGGCGCAACTCTATTTTCCACCCATAACGGGAACTGATTGGGACACACTGTCTCCGCAGTCACTCAATTGGTGTCCGGAGAAAATTGATAGCCTTTACGCTTTTTTAGATACCAACAACACGAAAGCCTTCATCCTGCTGAAGAACGGCAAGATAGTGCTGGAAAAATATTTTGGGACACATACCCAAAGTTCTCCCTGGCAATGGGCCTCTGCCGGGAAGACTATCACTTCCTTTATGACAGGTATTGCCCAGCAGGAGGGATACCTATCTATTAACGATACAAGTTCAGACTACCTGGGGCAAGGGTGGACAAGCTGCACCACACCGCAGGAGGAACAAATTACTATTCGCCACCAGCTAACTATGACATCAGGACTGGACGATGGGGTTGTTGACCCTTACTGTACCTTAAGCACTTGCCTGCAATACGAAGCAGATGCCGGAACCCGCTGGGCGTATCACAATGGCCCCTACACGCTATTGGATAGCGTTATAGAAAATGCTGCCGGAGTTACACTAAATACATACACCACTCAAAAACTGAAAACACCGACAGGAATGACCGGCCTTTTTGTACCGGTAGGATATAACAATGTGTTTTTCAGCAATGCGCGAAGTATGGCGCGGTTCGGATTGCTCATTCTCAATCGCGGCAATTGGAATGGAAACCAGCTAATGACGGATACCGCATACTTCAACCAAATGGTAAATACTTCGCAACAGTTGAACCTGTCCTATGGTTATTTATGGTGGTTGAACGGGAAGGCTTCCTTTATGGTGCCGGGCTTGCAGAATGTTTTTAACGGGTCTCTTTGCCCCAATGCACCCGCCGATATGATAGCAGCCATGGGCAAAGACGGCCAGTTCCTGAACGTGGTGGCCTCAGACAGTATAGTTTGGGTTCGTATGGGCGAAGCTCCCGACAGCACCCTTCCTGTCCCGTTTTTGCTGAACGATAAGATATGGGAATATATCAACGCACTGGATTGCAGCCCGTCGCTGGTGCAAGGAGCATTACCTCGCAAAGCTAGCATGGTGCATGTATATCCCAATCCTGTAGATAGAGCGGTGACAATCGCGTCAGCTTCCGTTATAACAAAGGTGGAAATATGGAGCACATCCGGGCAATTGCTGCTAAGCCAGGACGCGGGCTGGCGGGAATTAACTATACCCATCCAGAACTATCCCGCAGGACACTACGTGCTGAGGGTACTATTAGAAGATAACCAGAACTGGACGGAGAAATTGATAAGCAAATAGGAATAATCTTCACTATGATTAAGAGGTGGTTGTAAAAAAGGTGTAACTTTGCGCCGCTATGCAAATAGAAGTTCTCAAGTCGAAGATACACCGGGTAAAGGTAACGGAGGCTAATCTGCACTACATAGGCAGTATAACGATAGACGAAGACCTGATGGATGCGGCTAACCTGATAGAAAACGAAAAGGTAGCCGTGCTGAACATTGCCAACGGTGAACGGCTGGAGACATATGTAATAAAAGGGAAAAGGGGGACCGGCATGATATGCATGAACGGCCCTGCTGCCAAGAAGGTATCGGTAGGCGACCTGATTATTATCATTTCCTACGCCCGAATGGATTTTGAAGCTGCCAAAACCTTTCAACCCTGGATCGTCTTCCCGAAGGAAGATAACTCACTCTAATTAGTATCTTTAGCCTATGAAAGCCCTGAAAGTTGTGCTTCAGTACCTGGTATTCCTGGGGCTGGGAATAGGCATCATTTACTACATGTTCAACAGCATGAGCGCTGCTGATAAAGCCGCCATGTATGATTCCATGAAACAGACCCGGCTATGGATAATCTTTCCCGTGCTGGTATCCGGGTACCTGTCGCACTGGTTTCGTGCATTGCGATGGAAGATGATGCTGAAACCGCTGGACATAGTACCTACTACCACCAATACTACCCTTGCTATACTCATAGGCTACCTGGTAAATCTGCTGGTGCCCCGGATGGGCGAAGTAGCTAAATGTACCATACTGGCTAAATATGAGCACGTGCCCGCGGATAAGATGGTAGGGACCGTAGTAGCAGAGCGCGCCTTTGATGTGCTGGTGCTGGGCCTGATAACACTAACCGCCTTTGGGCTGCAGGCCGACGTGATAGGCGAGTTTGTAAACGATAAAATACTAAGTGCATTTGCGGCTAAAACAACCCTTATAGCAGCAGGGATATCGGGGATGGTATTTTTTGTATTGCTGCTGGTGTATGTAGCGCGCAAGTACCAACACTCTAAGATTGGCCGCTTTATAAAAGGGCTGAGCGATGGTGTGGCTACTATCTGGAAACTGGAGAACCGCGGCCGTTTTCTGCTGCTTACGGTACTGATTTGGGGCAACTATTACCTGCAAGTGATGATGGGCTTCTGGAGCCTTCCGGCTACGGAACACCTGGGTTGGCTGTGCGGTATGGTGGTGCTGGTATTTGGTAGTGTAGGTATGATAGCCACGCCTGGCGGGCTGGGCGCCTATCCTGCACTGGTAGCCCTGATACTGGGGTATTATCATATGTCGCCGGCCGATGGGCAGGCGCTGGGCTGGGTATCGTGGGTGGCACAGGCGGTAATTGTGATATTGCTGGGGGTAGGGGCACTCATAGTATTGCCTATATTTAACAGAAAGAAACATCATGCAGCGCATAGAGTGGATACAAAATAAGATAGTAGGCCCGGAAGTACTGGCAAAGCGCTGCAATAGCTGGCGCACGCTGGGTCGTAAAATCGTCTTCACGAATGGCTGCTTCGATATACTGCATCACGGCCACCTCAGCTACCTGGCCCGGGCCGCCGACCAGGGCAATGTGCTGGTGATAGGCGTAAATACCGATGCCTCCGTACGTAAACTAAAGGGGCCGGAACGTCCTCTGACCCACGAGAACGACCGCGCTTTTCAACTGGCGTCGCTGCTGTGTGTGGATGCGGTTTGCCTATTTGACGAACCGACCCCCGAGGCATTGATACAACTGGTGCGGCCCGATGTGCTGGCGAAAGGCGGAGATTACACCATTGATACCATAGTGGGGGCCGAATTTGTGCTGGGCAATGGCGGCAAGGTAGAGGTCATACCCTTTGTACCCGGCTACTCTACTACAGGCATAATTGACAGTATTAAGAAATTGTGAATTGTGCATTAAGTGACCTATCTCATTAGCCCAACTCTGCTGTAGGCTCTATTTTTGTAGTTATTGTCAATATAACTGCTTGTGAGTCATACAAAACCGACCATAATACGAGACATTAGCTGGCTAGCCTTCAATGCGCGGGTGCTGCAGGAGGCGAAGGACACCTCTAACCATATATATGACCGGCTGCGTTTCCTGGGGATATTCTCCAACAACCTGGATGAATTTTTCCGGGTGCGTGTGGCAACCCTTAGCAAAATGGCCCGGGTGGGGAAAGCCGCTAAGGTACACCTGGAGGACAACCCGGAAAAGATACTACGCAAGATTCAGCGGCTGGTGCTCACCCAACAAGCGGAATTTGACAAAACCTACAACGAGATCATTAAAGAGCTGGAAAAGGGTGGCATCCGCATGCGCAACGAGAAACAGCTAAACGCCACGCAGCGAAAATTCGTTACCACCTACTTCGACGAGAAAGCGCGTACCCAGATAGTGCCGCTGATGATAGAGTCTATACCGCAGATACCCTTGCTGCGCGACAAGTCGATATACATGGCCTGCGTGCTGGGCGACAGCAAGAATCCTATGGCGCACCGCTACGCCCTGATAGAGATACCCACACGTGTATTGCCCCGCTTTGTGATTCTGCCCTCCTCGGGCCAAACTACCGACATTATACTGCTGGAAGATATTATCCGTTTCAGCCTGCCCCATTTGTTTGCCGCATTTGGGTTCGATAAGTTTATGGGCTTCATAATTAAAGTGACCCGTGATGCCGAACTGGAGCTGGACAATGATGTAAATACCAACCTGATAGATGAGATAGAAAAGGGCCTGAAGAACCGTAAAAAAGGACGTGCAACCCGGTTTGTGTATGACAGGACGATAGACCCTACCCTGCTGGACTACCTGATAAAGCGGCTGAACCTGGCCAAAAAAGACAACCTGATACCCGGTGGCCGCATCCATAACTTTAAAGATTTCATGGACTTTCCCGCGCAGGTGTTTCACGATCTGCACCAGCGCCCCAAACCTTTTGTGCACCCCTTACTGAAGCAGCCCTGCCGAATAATGGATGTAATGGACCGGCAGGATGTAATGCTTCACTTTCCTTATCACTCGTTTGACTCTATTATAGATCTGCTGCGCGAAGCCGCTATAGACCCCTATGTGCAAAGCATAAAGATAGCGCTGTACCGACTGGCAAAAGATTCTAAAATAGTGAACGCACTGATAAACGCCGTGCGCAACGGGAAGCAAGTGACCGCAATACTGGAACTGCGCGCACGCTTTGACGAAGAGGCGAACCTGATGTGGTCGGAGCGGCTGATGGAAGAAGGGGTGAACGTGATATATGGCCTGCCCGATATGAAAGTGCATGCTAAAGTATGTGTGATAAAGAAGCGCGCCTTTAACAAGACCCGGCAGTATGGCTTTGTGTCTACAGGCAATCTGAATGAGAATACTGCCCAGTACTATGGAGACCACATGCTGCTGACCACTAACAGGAACATACTGGCTGACATCAATCGTATTTTCGCCTTTATGGAATCGCCGGCCGGTAAACTGGAAAGCCTGAAGGCCTGCAAGACGCTGCCGGTGGCACCGGTAACGATGCGCAAACACTTTATGAACCTGGTAAATAAGGAGATACGCGCGGCAGCTAAAGGCAAAACAGCCACTATGCTGCTAAAGATGAATAGCCTGGTAGACGTAGACTTTGTAAACAAACTATACGAAGCCGCTAAAGCGGATGTGGACATAAAGATGATTATAAGAGGGATATGCTGTGCGTATACCGAGCAGAAGGCTTTTCACGGCCATATGTCGGCTATAAGCATAATAGACCAGTACCTGGAACACGCACGCGTGTTTGTGTTTCATAATGGCGGCAAGAGAGAAGTGTACATCTCATCGGCAGACTGGATGGTGCGCAACCTGGACCACCGCATAGAGGCCGCCTGTCCCATATTCGATAAAGATATTCAACAGGAATTGATTGATATTTTGCAGATTCAGCTTGCGGAAAACGTGAAAGGGCGTATATTAGATAACGAACAGAGCAACGAATATGTGCAGCGCCAGCCCGGCGAAGCGCAGGTACGTTCTCAGTTGGCTATTTATAAATACCTCCATAACAAGAACTACCCGGTTTGATACTAGCGGCAATTGACATTGGTTCCAACGCGGCAAGGCTGCTCATAACAGAAACCTCGGTGTACACAGACGGCACCGTTGACTATACCAAACTAAACCTGCTGCGCATACCACTAAGGCTGGGTATTGATGTATTTGAGAAAGGGTACATTACGCCGGAGCGGCGCGACAAACTGGTAGAGACCATGAAGGTGTACAAGCACCTGATGAGCGTGTATAATGTAGCGTCATACAAAGCCTGCGCCACCTCAGCCATGCGCGATGCCGCCAACGGCAAGGAAATACTGCAGCAGATAAAAAAGGAAACCGGGCTGGACATACAGGTTATTACCGGCCTGGAGGAAGCCAATATAGTGTATGAAACACACATAGCGGAAAACCTCGCCCCCAACAAATCGTACCTATATGTAGACGTAGGCGGCGGAAGTACCGAGGTAACGCTTTTTGCAGACAACCATACCATATTCAAGGAGTCGTTCAACATAGGCACCATCCGGCTGCTGCACCGGTCGGTAACTGACGAGAAGTGGGACCAGATGAAATGGTATATAAAAACCCACACCAAAGAGCACCAGCCTGTGGAGGTAATAGGAAGTGGTGGTAATATCAATAAAATATTCTCCATCTCTAAGCGTAAAGAAGGGAAACCACTCTCGCTGGAGCTTCTGAAAGATTACCATAAAGAACTGGGCAGCTCAACGCTGGAAGAGCGGATGCACCGGTACAACCTCAGAATAGACCGCGCTGATGTAATAGTTCCTGCATTGCAGATATACATATCGGTCATGCGCTGGTCGGGGGCTGAAGAGATATACGTACCGAAAATAGGGCTGGCAGATGGCTTGATAAAAATGCTCTACAAAGAAATGACTTCCGGGATATAAAAGATAAGAGGCTGTCTCAAAAACATTGAGACAGCCTCTTGCTATATTGATTACTATTCTTTACTTGTATTGTGGTACCAGGTCTTGCGCCAGTTTCACCATCTTTTTGATGCCTTCTTCCGGCAGGTTACCTTTCTTGAATTCAGCCAGTACCTCAGGCAGTTTCAGTTCCATTTGCTGCAGGAACGCTTCTTCAAACGCCTTTGTTTTGCTTACCGCTACTTCGCGGATAAGGTTATTGGTACCCAGGTAGATGATAGCAACTTGCTTTTCTACAGAGTAAGGAGTGTACTGTGCTTGCTTCAGGATTTCTACGTTACGGGCACCTTTATCAATTACCGTTTTAGTAGCGGCATCCAGGTCACCACCAAACTTAGAGAACGCTTCCAGTTCGCGGAACAGGGCTTGGTCTAGCTTCAGTGTACCCGCTACTTTCTTCATCGATTTGATCTGAGCGTTACCACCCACACGGCTTACCGAGATACCTACGTTGATCGCAGGACGGATACCGGCGAGGAACAGGTTGCTTTCCAGGAATATCTGACCATCGGTGATGGAGATAACGTTCGTTGGGATGTAAGCTGATACGTCACCCGCCTGCGTTTCTATGATAGGCAGGGCTGTTAACGAGCCACCACCCTTTACCAGGTGCTTAATGCTATCTGGCAAGTCGTTCATTGTTTTAGCTATCTCGTCGTTATTGATAACCTTTGCCGCACGTTCCAGTAAGCGGCTGTGTAGGTAGAATACGTCACCAGGATAGGCTTCACGTCCCGGAGGGCGACGCAGCAGCAGCGATACCTCGCGGTAAGCCACGGCTTGCTTGGAAAGATCATCGTAGATAACCAGTGCCGGGCGGCCGGTATCACGGTAGAACTCACCTATAGCAGCACCGGCAAAGGGAGCGTAGAACTGGAGCGGCGCAGGGTCTGCAGCCGGGGCAGCTACGATGGTAGTATAGGGCATAGCGCCATTCTCTTCCAGTGTTTTCATTACACCGGCAATGGTAGAGGCCTTCTGGCCTATAGCTACATATATACAATAAACAGGTTGTCCTGCTTCGTAGAATTCTTTCTGGTTGATGATGGTATCAATACAGATAGCGGTCTTGCCGGTCTGGCGGTCGCCAATAACCAGTTCACGCTGGCCACGGCCTACGGGTATCATCGCGTCTATCGCTTTAATACCGGTTTGCAGGGGCTCCTTTACCGGCTCACGGAAGATAACACCCGGCGCCTTACGCTCCAGCGGCATTTCGTACAGTTCGCCTTTCAGGGGACCTTTACCATCTATTGGCTCACCCAGTGTGTTCACTACGCGGCCTGCCATACCTTCACCCACTTTAATGGATGCGATCTGGTTCGTGCGGCGTACTTTATCGCCCTCACGTATACCGGCTGCATCACCCATCAGTACCACACCCACGTTGTCCTCTTCCAGGTTCAGGGCTATGGCTTTAACGCCGTTATCGAACGCTACCAGTTCACCCTGGCGAACACCACCCAGGCCGTACACGCGCGCGATACCATCGCCCACTTGTAATACAGTACCCACTTCTTCCATATCGGCAGAAGCGTTGAAGTTGGTCAGCTGCTGGCGTAATATCGCCGAAATCTCATCCGGTTTAATGTCAACCATATATTTTAGTTTGTCCCTTCAGGGGATGTTATTATTTACAAATTTAAGAACTACTTAATTACTGCTTCGCACTCCCTCTCCGGAAGTCCGGGATTAATTGGCCAATATCTTGCTCACATAAATGTTATCAAGGAATTGGGACTTGATATCATTCAGGTCGCGACGGATACTTGCGTCAAACATTTTGTCCTCTACCTCCAGCACAAACCCGCCTATCAGGTCAGGATTAACCGCTGTCTTCATTTCCACTGAAGCGCTATTCAGGCTCTTGGCCACTTTCGCTTTAATCGCTTCCTTCACTACATCCGATACCGGCGCCGCTGTTGTCAGCTTTACCGTGCGGATATCCTTCATTTTATTATACTGGGCTACAAACTCACCGGCCATCTCCTGCAGGTTCGACTCACGGCCCTTGCTTACCAGCAGGTTTATGAAGGCGTTTGCCAGGTCCGACAACTTGCCATCCAGTACCGCCTTCAATATCGCTTGTTTCTTATCAGCCTTTATGATCGGGCTGCGCAGCATAGCCGCGAAGTCACGATTTTGCTTGCAGATCGCCTCGAGCAACTTCATGTCAGTCAGCGTCGCATCCAGCTTGTTTTGTTCAACAGCCAGGTCGAGCAGGGATTTTGCGTAGCGCGATGCTAAACGAGGATTTTGCATTTTTTATAATTAGTTAAAACTAGTTCAGTTTAATTTCTTCCGCCAGCATGTTCACATACTGATCTTGAGCTTCACCGGCTGCCAGTTGCTTGCGCAGTATCTTTTCCGCCACCTCTACAGAGAGTTTGCCTATTTCGTTCTTCACGTCGGTTAGCGCGGCCATCTTCTGCTGGTGTATCTGGGCGTTCGCTTCTGCAAGTATCTTGTTCGCTTCTGCTTTAGCCTGGTCTTTCGCTTCGTTAACGATGCGATCTTTCATTTCTTTGGCTTCCTTCAGCATCTGCGAGCGCTCTTCACGTGCCTGCACCATCAGCTTTTCGTTTTCCGCCTGCATCTGGCCCATTTCTTTCTTTACACGGTCAGCGGCAGCTATCGACTCGGCTATGCCGGTTTCACGCTCGCTCAGCGAGTTCAGGATAGGTTTCCAGGCAAACTTGCGCAGTATAAAGAATACGCAAAGGAATGCTATCAGCGTCCAGACAAATAAACCGAGTGCGGGGGTTAATAATGCCATGTTGTTATTTATTAAAAGTCTTAAAAGTTCAATTTAAAATTGCCTCCCTCCGGCTAGGAGAGATAAATAACTGCATCCGCTGCCCTATGCGTTGGATGCAGTTAAAATTTTACCTGTGCGATTACAGTACGATAGCCAGCAGGCCAGCGATAACCGCAAACAGCGCAACACCTTCTACGAAGGCTGCCGTCAGGATCATGTTCGCACGGATGTCACCAGCAGCTTCAGGCTGACGAGCGATAGCTTCAACAGCGCCTTTACCGATCTGGCCGATACCAACGCCTGCGCCTAATGCTGCGATACCAGCGCCTATTGCGCCCAGACCTGCACTTGATGCGTCCAAAAGAATTGTGTCTAACAACATATATATGGATTTAATTAAAAAACTAAGCTATTATTTCATTTTCAGAGGTATTGTACTCCTGCCCCGTAATAGGATGCTCCGGATGATAATCCTCGTGCTCATGATCATGATGATGCGCTTCTTCCACAGCCTGGCCTATAAATACAGCAGTCAGGTTGGTAAAGATAAACGCCTGTATCGCTGCTACCAGCAACTCCAGGAAGAACATGAAGATGGTGAAGGCCATAGACACGGGAGCAAAACCCCAGCCGGCAACTTTACTCAATCCACCGAAAATGAAGATCATTGATATTACACTCAGGATAACGATGTGGCCCGCAAGTATGTTGGCGAACAGACGTATAATGAGTGCTATCGGTTTAATGAACAGGGAAATGATTTCGATAGGCACCAGCAGGAACTTGATACCCAGCGGCACACCCGGAGGGTTCAGCAAGTGGCCCCAGAAATGCTTGTTGGCCGATGCGATCATTACTACAAACGATATCAGCGCCAGGCAGGCCGTAACGGCAACATTGCCCGTAAAGTTAGCGCCACCGGGAAGCAGGCCGAGCATATTGTTTATCCATATAAAGAAAAACATGGTCAGCAGCAGCGGCATGTAGCGGGGAAACTTATGGCCCAGGTTGGGCTTAGCCACCTCGTCGCGTATGAAGCCAATGACAGGCTCCAGCGCGTTCTGCATACCCTTGGGGGCGGTCATTACTCCGTTCTTCTTATACTTCCCGGCCACGCTCAGCATTATCCACAGCAGCAGCGCTACCGAGATAAGCATAGAAAGTACGTTCTTGGTAATTGAAAAATCGTACACCTTCGCTCCCGTATCCGAAACCAGGGTTTCGGTCATGGCCCTTTCCAGGTGCATGCCTTCGTAGCTTTCAGATATGGCTATCTCTTTGCCATCTACTACATGCGGATGAAAATGCCCGAATTTGGAAGAGGAAAACACCTGCAGGCCTTTTTCTTCGCTGTATACTACTACGGGCAGCGGCAGGGTAACGTGGGTTTCGCCCGCGGTAAAGAAGTGCCACTCATGCGAGTCGCCCACGTGGCCGAAAATCACTTCAGAGGCATTGAATTTCTCGCCTTCTTCGCCTTCGCCGTGGGCGGCCGCTTCATGCGCTGCAGCCTCGTGCGTAGCATCCTGGTGAGCCGCACCTTCTCCGTGCTGGGCGTACAAATGATCAGAAACGCCAAAACTGAGCGCTAATGCTAAACCTATCGAAGAAAAGAAACGTCTGGAACTCATTTTTCTAGCCCTGAATTGTGCTTAAAACTTAGTTATATCCGGCTTTGTACTAATATACTCAGCCAAATTTTGCGCAAAGATACGGGTTAAAATTTCTGAAAAAAATCGAAACGGACTTTTTTTTCAATCTTTTGTTAATGCCTGTAAAACATGCCGCTCGGGCCCTGTCCCGCTATACCTCATTACCGATGAAAACTGCTCTGCCCGAGCCCTGAAAGCAACAGTACGCACGGGTAATGAATTACCTGAAACATATCAATATCTTTACGGCTCATGCGGCGTATCTCAGCTTTTCTGTTTCAGCACCGGGTTCTGCTGGCCCTGTATAGCCTGGCGGCGGTCGGCGTTAGCATACAACTGGTGCTGCGTGGCCATACCCACCTGTATGTGCCCGGCGGGCAGTCTTACACTTTCTACAATAACTATATCATATTCAAAGAATCCTTCTTCAACCTCATCGGCGGGCGCGACCTATATATATTGTATCCCGACCGCCAATGGGACCTATATAAGTATAGCCCCACGTTTGCCCTGGCAATGGGCGGGCTGGCTTACCTGCCGGATGTAGTGGGCCTGGCAGCCTGGAATCTGCTTAACGCCCTGGCGCTGCTTTTCGGGGTAAGGGCGCTACCGCTCGCGGACAGGCGGCGGGCTGGCATACTACTCTTTGTATTCATAGAACTGGTCACTTCTATGCAGAACGCCCAGAGCAATGGGTTGCTGGCGGGATGCCTGCTGCTGGCGGCTACCCGATTGCAACGGGGGAGCCCCGGCTGGGCCGCCCTGTGGTTGGTAGCCGGTACATTCATCAAAGTATATGGGGCCATCGGGTTCTGCCTGTTCCTTTTTTATCCCGGCAAGCTGAAATTTCTCCTCTACGCCATGCTGTGGATGGTGATTTTCGCCCTCGTCCCCTTGCTGGTTACCGGGCCGGACATGCTACTGATGCAATACCATAGCTGGGCGCGCATGATGGCCGAGGACCAGTCCGCCTCTTTCGGGCTTTCGGTTATGGGCTGGCTGCATAGCTGGTTCGGGCTGGGTAGCGCCAAAAACATCGTTACAGCACTGGGGATACTCTTGTTTTTCGCGCCCCTGCTGCGGGTGAAGTGGTACAAAGCAGAGCGGTTCCGCTTGCTATTCCTGGCCCACATGCTGGTATGGGTAGTCATTTTCAACCACAAAGCCGAGTCGCCCACCTTTATTATTGCCATGACGGGTATTGCGCTCTGGTATTTCGCACAGCAGCCCGCCCGGTGGCGAACGGCCCTGCTGTGGATAGCCTTTATCGGTATCAGCCTTACCCCAACCGACATATTCCCCCCTGCTATCCGCAAAGAATACCTGGTACCTTATGCCATCAAGGCAATACCGGGTATTTTGGTGTGGTGTATAATAGTATTGCAGTTAATGATACAACGAAAAGAACCACTATCGCTTCAGTAGTTCTATTGATCTACCTTCTATTGTCAGCACATATACCCCGGGCTGTAGTTCTGTTATCGAAATACGCTTGTCGTCCCCTTTCAGCCTCCCGCGCTTTACCACTCTACCAGTTATATCAGCAACCTGATAATTTACATCTACAGCATAGCACTCCACGAAGACAGTACCATTATTGGGATTAGGGTAGACAACTAAATCATCCATGCGAGGTGTCAAATGGACCGTATTCAGCGTTTCATCACCAATTCTTGATATAAAGGCTGTGTTCACCCCGCCATCCCTTGTTGACTGAAATGCCCCAACGGTGACAATATTATTATCACTGCCGGTAAAACCCGCGATATACAAGCTGTTGTCGCCGTCGTGGACACATCCCCTCGCCTGATCGTTACCCGCGCCTCCGTAGTAGGTAGCCCAAAGCCTGTTACCACTGCTATCAAAACTCGAAATAAGTATATCAAAGTCTCCGCCCTGCTGCTGCTGAAATGCAGATGAAGTGGACATGCCCGCGCTCGTGCTCATGCCGCACACATAAATATTATTCCAAGCATCAGTGGCCAGGCCATTACCGTAGGAAGCTATATAATCCCTGCCTGTACTGCCATAATAGGTACCCCAGAGCCGGTTGCCGCCCGGCGAAAATTTTGCCAGGAAAATTTCCGCGCTATCAGAGGGTTGTTGCTGGTAGGCGCCGGTACTGGCAATATTGAAGGTGCTTGGGGCGGGCGTATTTCCGCTAATAAAGCCGGTAGTAGCCGCCAGGTACACATTGTTAGACTTATCGCATATAACGGATGCATACCATTCGCGGTTTTCCCCGCCATAATAGGTACCCCAGAGCCGGTTGCCCGAACTGTCAAATTTCGCAAGGTAAGCGTCGTCTATAGAATTGCCCTCTATGCCCACAAAACTATCCTGGTGGCTACCTGTGGATGCTATGCCGGTGGAACTGTTTGTAACGCCAGCAATGTATATATTCCCTAGCCCATCGGAGGTGCAGCCATAGGCATCTTCATTGCCCATACCTCCGTAATAAGTACCCCAGAGCCGGTTTCCTGCCGTGTCGAAGCGCACAAGAAATGCATCGCTTGTGCCGCCACCGTAAACAGGCTGTTGCGTATTGACGGTGGCGATGTTATTGGGGCTTGAAGTTTTTCCTGATGCGATGAGCCGCCCGGCAATGTCGATGTTCACAGAATAAATTATTTCCGAGCCAATCCCACCATAATATGTACTCCAGCCGCGCTGCCCCGATTCATTGAATTTGGCTAGTATACCATCGTTCGAACCCTGGTATAAAGGCTGGTGACAGCCGGTAGAGGCGATACCAGTGTCGCTTGAGGTGGACCCGGAAACGTATATATTACCCGCTGCATCGGTGGCTATACTGTTAAAGGCGTCTGAATGGAATCCCCCGAGATAAGTGCCCCAAAGCCGGTTGCCGAGGGTATCGAAGCGGGCGATAAACGCATCGTGTGCCCCACCGGAGTAAACACTTCTGTAGGTACCCACTGTGGCCACTATATCCGTCGCCGTCGTAAAACCGCAGGCGTAAATTCTCGCCGGGCCGTCCTTTGTGATACTTAAAAAATTAGTAGATGGCGACGATCCCCGGTAATAGGTACCCCATGCCAGTGTAGGGTCTATCGTCAACCTGCCCTTATAGTTACCCAGTTGGAATCCCACCTTTTTGCCGCTCACCTTCCAGGACGATGCCACGTATCCGCCATCCTCCTGGTAACTCCAGGGCTTGCTTTGCGTAATAGTGCCAAGCGGGCAGGCCGCCGTCAGGCTGCCGTCCGCATTAGCCAGCAGAGATTCCGCACCTTTGTATTTCAGCCTGATTACTGATGGGTCCGCCCCTTCTTTAATGATAAAATCATATTCGACTTTTCCATCTTTGATGTACAAAACCCAGTCAATTCCCGGATAAACTTCCCGGTACACGATTCTTTCATACCCAAGGGCTACAATGCCGTTTTCTCCGCAATGCGGCAGATAATACCTTTCAAAGGAGCAAGAAGGTTTTTCTGTATAGTGGCTGGCCTCCTTATTTGCGCCAACCAATTCCACCTCCATGCGGTACATTTCAACAGGCTTAGCTTGCAATGCCTGCATCCTGTCATCAATGTTTGTTAAGCTTATATCATTGCCTGCTTGTTCGCTGAATTGGTAATACATATTACCACTATTGATAAAGAGGGTTAGCCCTTCGCCCCGGAGCATAAAATCAATATCCGCCCTGGGATGATGATATTGGTCGGTGACCTGGCCGTTATTTTCTAGGAAATGAAGCTGGGCCATATTCCGATTTGCTTCTCTGCCCAGGCAGGAAAGAGGCAAGAAAATCAACAGTAAAAAATATTTCGGCATCATAAGCGAGGGATTAACATTGTCAGATATTCAAATATAAATAAAATTCCAACATGGGGTTGACAATATAGTTACTTTATTTTATCTTTAAAAAAACATCAATATGAAACTTCTTCTTTCTTTACTATTCTTTACCATAGGTCTTCGTTCAACTGCGCAAAACATTATCTTACAAAACGACAGTGACTGCGACGTACATGTAAGGATTTGGGCCAGAGACCCTCAAAACCAAGCTTGCAGTTCATTTATTTCGTATTATGTACCGGTCGCTAATGGTTCTACAACGACTTTAACATGGAATGACATCAATACAGGCAGTGGAGCGTCCTGGAGTACGATGAATTCTATAAACACCTCCTTCGGTGGTTGTACCGGGTTTGAAGTTGATTTCGATAACTGTTCCCTTAACCCGCCGGCATGGAGAGTTGGGACGCTTAGTTCATGCTTCAGCACTGCATCTGTAACTCCAACATGCAGTAACTGCCAAAGCATGAACTACTTTATCGATTATTTCAATTCGGGTACGTTTCAGTGGACTTGCCATATTTACGATTGAATGCCTAATCACATATTGCACTTTTGAATTCATGCAGGTTTGTTCAGTTTAGGACAAACCTCATTTTTTGAGCGGTTTAGCTCAGAGCGATTATTATATAATTATTAATTCCATTCACCCACTATACCCATTTAACGAAAAAACTGTATAAAAAAGCGAAAATTAATACCTGCTATATCCTTATTGTAGTATTTTTGCCGTCTAAAAATTTTTCAGATAAACATTCTTCTATGCAGGAATTTGGAAAGAAGAACCCGTCAGCTAATCTTGCTGACTTAGGTCTTAATGTAGCCGTTGCTCACTGGAATATCTCACCTGAAGATCTGGTTAATAAAACAATAGAACTGGGACAGGGAGAACTGAATGACACAGGAGCGCTTTGCGTGAGCACCGGGAAATTCACGGGCCGTTCCCCTAAAGACAAGTTTACCGTAAAAGACGCCATAACTCAAGACAGCGTAGATTGGGGTGATGTAAACATCCCTTTCGAACCCGCGGCTTTCGATAAGCTCTACGACCGGGTTTGCGCGTATATGGAAGGCAAAGAAGTATGGGTGCGCGACGCCTATGCCTGCGCCGACCCTAAGTACCGCCTCAATGTGCGCGTGGTGAACGAAACACCTTGGGCAAACCTGTTCTGCAACGACCTGTTCCTGCGCCCTACGGCAGAAGAAATAAACACTCAAAACCCTGACTGGCTGATACTCCAGGCTCCCGGCTTTCAGGCCGACCCGGCCATAGACGGTACCCGCCAGGCCAACTTTACCATAGTGAACTTTACTCGCCGCATCATTCTGATTGGCGGCTCGGCTTATACCGGTGAAATGAAGAAAGGCATCTTCGGTGTGCTGAACTTCGTGCTGCCACACGACCACAAAGTGCTGAGCATGCACTGCTCCGCCAACGAAGGCAAGAATGGCGATGTTGCCCTCTTCTTCGGGTTGAGCGGAACCGGCAAAACCACCCTGAGCGCCGACCCTAACCGCGCGCTGATAGGCGATGACGAGCATGGCTGGGCCGATGGCTCTGTCTTCAACTTTGAAGGCGGCTGCTATGCAAAAGTGATAGACCTGAGCGCCGAAAAAGAACCACAGATATATGCAGCCATTAAGCCCAATGCCCTGCTGGAAAACATCAAGTTCGTGGCAGGAACCAAAACGGTAGACTATGCCGATGGCAGCATTACCGAAAATACCCGCGCCGCCTACCCCATCCACCACATCCCCAACGCAAAAGAACCATCTTACGGTGGCGACCCGAAGAATATCTTCTTCCTCACCTGCGATGCCTTTGGCATCCTTCCTCCTATCTCCAGGCTCACAAAAGCGCAGGCTATGTACCACTTCATCAGTGGCTACACCGCTAAGGTGGCCGGCACGGAAGTAGGCGTTACAGAACCGCAAACTACTTTCTCTGCTTGTTTCGGACGCGTATTCCTTCCGCTGCACCCCACTAAATATGCCGAACTGCTCGGCAAAAAGCTGGACGAGCACAAAGATGTGAATGTATGGCTCATTAATACCGGCTGGAGTGGTGGCCCTTACGGAATTGGCAGCCGCATGAGCCTGAAATATACCCGCGCCATGATAACCGCCGCCATGAACGGCGAGCTGAACGATGTAGCTTACGAGGCGCACGCTACATTCGGAGTACTGAAGCCACAGTCCTGCCCCGGCGTACCTGCCGAAATACTCAACCCGCGTGAAACCTGGGCTGACAAAGAAGCATACGACAAAAAGGCGAACGAACTGGCCAATCTCTTCATCAAGAACTTTGAGAAGTATGCCGCACAGGCCAATGAGGAAATCCGCTCAGCCGCCCCGGTAGTGCTGGCTAATGCCTGATAATACACTGATAATCAATATTTTTTTGAGAAAGTCCCGGCAATGCTGGGACTTTTCCTATTTACCCCGCCTAGGGGCAGATGAGGCACTTCACGCATCGTGTTTTTGCGGCTAATTGTGTAATTTTCACCCGATATGCGTACTGTTTGGCTGATACTGGCAATATTCGTGCTTTGTCCGGGAGTGCTCCTGGCTAAAAAGAAGAAAAAACGCGTGTACACTACGCAGGATATCCTCCTGAATGCCGATAGCCTGCTGCGTACTACCATGGGCGATAGTCTTTTCCGGTTCTGCCGGCTCGATGCCGCCTCCGGCTACCGGTACAGACAGGGTAAAAAAGCTTCTTTCAGCCATTTCACCACCACGCGCAAACTACCTAAAAATTTTGACCGGGCTTTTATGCGCTACCACTTCGTGATGCCCTGGGCCGAGTGCCCCCTCTACGATACCATAAGTGGCGTCATCAGCTTCGAGGTGCGCAGGGAAGACACTGTTTTCGGCTACAGCAGCGAGCCCTGGCTGGGTATGATTCCCGAAGCGGCGGTAGCACACACTCCCTGCCCATTCATTTCCGCACAGGAAGCTATCTCCATCGCCCTCGCCGACACCCTGGTACGGGGTGTAAACCCACCCTATGCCGAGCTGCACTACCTGCCCGCACAGAAAGAATTTCGTTGGCTGGTTTACAGCCTTACCTGGAATGAACGGGATTTTAACCACGATAAAGAATCGTTCAAAGACATAGTACAGTTACATGCGGAAACGGGCACCATCATACAACACCGATTGTATCCTTATGCTACTGATATAGAAACGATTACAGCAGATAAATAGACCATCGCCCCCCACCTTTGCCGCGGCTTACTCGTCTTATACAATAGTAAGATGCGCCAGTAGCCTTATTTTCAATAAAAAAAAGTAATTTACAGTCTGGCATTGGCAAATGCTCTATTACCAGCGTTTAAAAGCGATTAAAACCATGAAGAAATTTTTCTACTTAATTCTCGCATTCATTTCTTTCACTCAGATTTCCCTGGCGCAGCCTCCCTGTACCGGGATGCCCAACGCCGGCGGAGCATTCTCCAGCCCGCAGGTACACACCTGCTCCGGCACGTCTAACCTTAATCTGGGGGGCGGCACGCTGGGAGCGGGCATGCTGTACCAATGGGAATCCTCTACAGACGGCATTAACTGGTTTGCACTAGGCGCACCGCAGCCTATGCCAGCGTCCAACACAGGCACTATCTTCGTTACTACCATGTTCCGCGTAGTATCTATCTGCACCAATACCAATCAGTCCAATACATCCGCTCCTACTACAGTTACTATTAACCCAGGGCAGCAGGTGACCCCGATAGCTACCATTACTCCCAGCACAGGCACCACCGCTTGTATAGACGATGATATTGTATTCACCTCTACCATCACCAACGGAGGTAGCACTCCTCACTACCAATGGCAGGTAAATGGCGTAAACGTAGGTACCAACAGCAATACATACACCGCCCTTGCCGGCTCGCTCACCACCAACGATAATGTAGGCCTGATAGTGACCAGCAGCGAGCCTTGCGCCGTTCCGCAAACAGCACTTGCCAGTGTTACTATGACCATACTGCCACTTACTACCCCAACCGTAGCCATGACCGCCGACCAAACGGACATTTGCGAAACGGAAGTGGTCACATTCAACGCCATTGACAACGCACCGGGCGGCTCCTATCAATGGTTTCGCAACGGCCAGCCAATCGGTCCAAACGCCAGCACTTACTCATACATGCCGGCCAATGGCGATGTGGTACATGTAGAGTTTACCCCACCTGCTGCCGGCTGTTTTGAGAACATAACCGTTACCAGCAATAGCATGACCATCAATGTTACGCTCGGCCAACCCACCCTGGCAACTGCATCTTCCGTTCCGGAGGCGGTAGATGGCTCCACTGTAACCGTTTATGCCAACTTATTCAACTTCAGCCTTAATTATTCAATAGACTGGTATATTAACACCAATTATTACACCACTACCACCGTGCCATACATGATGTACACCAAAGGCCCCGGAGTGGATGTAATATATGCAGTAGCTAATAACAGCGGTGGCGGTTGCTACCTGAGTGATACCACTAATACTATCACCATCAGCAGCATAGCCACTTCAGTAGGTACCGTAAATGGAGACCGCTCAGTGTCTATCTACCCCAATCCTTCTACCAACACGCTGAAAGTTGTTGGGTTGGCTAAAGGCGACCGCCTCCAGTTAATGAACATTGTAGGCCAGGCTGCCCTTGTTCGTGAAGCCAATTCTACGGAAGAGCTGCTGGACGTATCAGAACTCCCGGCCGGTAATTACCTCCTGAACGTACATAGTGCCGATGGCAGCTTTAAAGAAGTGATACACCTTACTAAGAATTAACATTTAATACATCCATAAAATAAAATCCCGCCCCAACAGGCGGGATTTTTGCATGTAATCAAAACAGGATGTTAAAACTGTACGCCTGAAATGTAACTGGCTGTTATATTATTACTAAATAATGCTTAAATTACTGTTGATTTAGAGCGATAAGACAATTTCCACAGAACGAAACAGGACGGGGAGTGTTCGCTTTGATCGGGATTTAAAACACCATTTTTCATGAAAAGAAATTTATCCAACAACATGTTGAAGGGATTAGTGGCTGCGGCGCTGCTTTTTTGCCTGCCGTCATTAAAGGCGCTGGCACAGCCTGCATCCAGTTATGGCTTTACCGCTACTACGGGTACTTACACAGCACTAACCGGCGCTACCGAACTGGTAGACGTAGAGACGGACGACAACAGCTCTGGCATGATACCCATCGGTTTCAACTTTAATTTTTGCGGAACGAACTACGCTACCTGTAAAGTGAACTCAAACGGATGGATCAGTTTTGCTGACTGTTATCCCTTCCCATGGGAAATGCGCGAAAATGAGACTTACAACCTTGCCCTTATGACTCCCATGCTACAGCCTCTGTGGGACGACGAGATGGGCGACTTCTTCGTAGGGGGATATGCCGCCTACAAAACAGAAGGCACAACCCCCAACCAGGTCTTTACTGTAGAATGGCGTAACTGGACGTGGTTCTGGTACCTGGGCGTTGCTACCATATCATACCAGGTGAAGCTGTATGAGTCCAGCAACATTATCGAGTACATCTATCGCCAGGAGCCGGGAATGCTCGACGGCTTCTCCGAATCGGCCACTATAGGTATTGCTAACACCGATACAGACTTTCAAACGCTGGATAATGCCAGCACCAACCCCACACCCTCAGCTTCCATTTTCTACAACTTCGTTAATCAGAAACCTGCCACTAACCAGGTATATCGCTGGACACCACCGCCACCCTGCAACGGCACGCCAAACGCAGGTAACGCTACTGCCAGTATAACTACCCTGGCTTGCGAAGGCAATGCTAATCTTACACTCAGCGGCAGCACCATTGCTACCGAACTGGAATACCAATGGCAATACTCCACCGACGGCACCAACTGGTTCAACCTCGGCACTTCTCAAACCACAATGGCTTCCAACACAGGTTCCATCACCACTACTACACAGTTCCGCTGTATTGTCACTTGTATCACTACCAGCCAGTCTGCTACCTCACAACCAGTTACAGTAACCGTTACAGCCCCTGTACCGGGCGTATCTACCGCTGTTCCACCGGTAATATGCAATGGCGGCAGCAGCCTTATAGGGCTATCCGGCGCTACTACCAACGGTGTTAGCTATCAATGGCAAAGCTCTCCCAACAATACGGTATATACTAACATTTCAGGTGGCAACAGCTCTACCTATACTACGCCGCCGCTCAACGCGCCTATCTTCTACCAGGCAGTGCTTACCTGTACTGTTAACGGACTGAGCTCCACATCTACCCCGGTAAATGTAGATACGCTGCCATCAGCAGCACCGGTAGTTACCCCTTCCAGCCTTACCATTACCTGTGGCCAGCCGGCAACCTTCACGGGCACACCGGTAGCAGGTGGCACCATATCCTGGTACAATCAGCCAACAGGCGGCACACTGCTGGCCACTGGCTCTACAGCCAGCCTGTTCCCCACTACCAGCGGCACCTACTATGCGGAAAACAACATACCTCCTACTATACAAAGCACTAACTCCAGCAACAGCGCTATCGTAGACCACGATGCACTGACAGGAGACGACAGGGGCGGCATAGCCGTGAGCGGCAACTACCTGTATGTAACCGGCGACAACAATACCGCACGGTACAATAAGAACACACTCACAGGTGGTATCAGCCTGCCACGCACTGATGGCTTGTTTGCCGACCAGGGCCAAACGCTTTACGCACTGGGCAACGCTTCGGGAACAGGGACGGATTACTACTTTACTGGCGGGCTTGTAGACCGGATATTCAAAATGGACCCCGATCTCAATCCGATAGGAGCTCCTGTAATGCTGAGCACACCTATCAACGTGCCCTCTTTCGACAATGGTAACTTCCTTGCTCCCGGAGAAGGATACGTTATTTACTACCAGGGCAACAGCCAGACATTCTACCGCATATCGCTTTCTACGGGCAACGTCACCACTATTACCAATACGCTGCCATTCTTCAACTACATTTATTCCGAATCTTTTGCTTCTCGTGGATGGGCGGAGTATGATGGTGCAGACTACTACATCTTCTTCTCTGAAGACACCTATTCCAACATCACCAAGATGAACCTTACCACGGGACAACAAACCCAGATAGGTAACTTCATCTACCTGAGCGATTTCCACTCCATCGCATTCGACATTACCACCAGCAGGATGTACTTCCACTTTGAATACTATAGCGATGATTTCGGCGGAAACTTCGAAAGCTGCGGCTATACGGAAGCTATCTTCGGCACCAGCGTATGCGGAGCAAACACCCGCACGCCGGTACAGGTTACCGTAAACCCGATAGTACCTACCATCAATCCTACCGGCACGGTGAACATCTGTAACACCGGTAGCCAGACATTTACCGCATCGCAGGGCATCTCTTACCAGTGGTACCTGAATGGCAACCCGATAGCAGGCGCTACCAACCAGACATACAATACCAACGTAGGCGGCAACTACACCGTAGAGGTAACCAACAGCGCAGGCTGCGTGGGCACCTCAGTTGCTACCGTGCTGAATGTAAACTCAGGCGTTCCGGCTTCTGTGTTTGTAACACCAAGCCCTAACGACACTATTTGTGTGGGCACTATTGTAACCTTTACGGCAGCGCCAACTAATGGCGGCACCAACCCATCTTACCAATGGAAGAAAAATGGCCTGAACGTAGGTATCAACAACGCGGTATACACTGGTGCGGGCCTTGTAAATGGCGACCAGATAGAAGTGGTAATGACCGTGGGCACCAACATCTGCACCACCGGGCCTAACGCTACCAGCAACACTATAACCATGACCGTGCAGAACCCGACTGCACCTGACGTTACAATTGCAGCCAACCCTGGCACAACCGCCTGTATAGATGATGCCGTTACCTTCACGGCTACGCCTGTCAACGGCGGCACCACACCTTCCTATCAGTGGCAGGTGAACGGGATAAACGTAGGCACCAACAGCGACACATACACTGCGGCGGCAGGCTCGCTCAACAGCGGCGATGTGGTAAGCGTGCAAATGACACCAAGCCTGCTCTGCTCTCAGCCCGCATTTACCACCGAGAATGTCACCATGACTATCACTCCGCTTACTACTCCTACAGTGAGCATCTCCACTCCGCAAACTACTATTTGCCAGGGAGCGCCGATGACGCTCACTGCTGCAGATAATGCGCCGGGCGGCACTTACCAGTGGTATGTTAACGGCGTAGCTCAGGGACCGAATAACGCTAGCTTTACCTACCTGCCGGTAGATAACGATGTAGTAACCCTGGAGTTCACACCTCCTGCTGCTGGCTGTTACGATAACATTACAGTTACCAGCAACACCGTAGGGCCTATTACAGTAATCCCGGGCCTGCCTACCATGGCTACCGTAACCTCACTGGGAGGCGCTCCGCAGGGAAGCATGGTAACCGTATATGCAAACCTGTTCAACTTTAATACCGTGTACTCCATAGATTGGTACATCAATGCAGCGCTCTATACCACCACTACGGTTCCGTATATGACATACACCAAAGGCGCAGGCACCGAATCCATTTATGCTATAGTGAACAACTCTGGTTCTGGCTGCTACCTGGCTGCCACCACCAATACCATTACTATTGAGGATTGGCCTACTTCTGTAGCTAGCAGGAACGGGAATGCCCCCATCGACATCTACCCTAATCCATTTACCAATCAATTGGTAATAAAAGGCCTGGCCGATGGCGACCACGTTATTCTGTTCAATATGCTGGGTCAAACCATGCAGGAATGGAAACTGGAGCAGGTATCTGCCGAACAGGTACTCAACGTAAAAGACCTGGCTGCCGGAAGCTATCTGCTGAATGTGCGCGATAAGGACGGCAACTTTAAGGAAATGAAAAAGCTGCAGAAACAATAGCTTATTGCAGGCAATAAAAGGGAGCGCCCCGCAGGTGAAAGCCGGTGGGGCGCTCCCTTTTTTAACCCAAATACAAACAATAAATGATGAAAAGACCATTGCTAATGCTATTTTTGCGGGACTTTAAAAAAATGTAGCAATGAAAAACACTCCTTTTACACAGAAGCATATAGAACTTGGCGCCAAGATGGCGGAATTTGCCGGTTATAATATGCCCATATCTTACAGCGGCATCAACGAGGAACACCACAACGTACGCAGCAATGCCGGCGTGTTCGACGTTAGCCACATGGGCGAATTTATGCTGAAGGGAGAAGGAGCGCTGGACCTGATACAACGTGTT
The DNA here is from genome assembly GCA_016786665.1 of Flavipsychrobacter sp. Taxonomy (GTDB): domain Bacteria; phylum Bacteroidota; class Bacteroidia; order Chitinophagales; family Chitinophagaceae; genus MKUN01. The sequence goes on along the minus strand of JAEUVZ010000059.1, from coordinate 44,011 downwards.
ACATCCAACGATGCCAGCAAACTCACTGTGGGGAAGGCTCAATACTCCTGCCTGCCCAACGAGCAGGGAGGTATTGTAGACGACCTGCTGGTATATTGCATTGAAGAGAACAAGGTTTATATGCTGGTGGTGAATGCATCTAATATTGAGAAGGACTGGAACTGGATTAGCAAACACAACACCGGCAATGTAGAGATGCACAACATTTCCGATAAAACGGGCCTGCTTGCCGTACAGGGACCCAAAGCCGTGCAGTATATACAGGAGCTGACGGATATGGACATCGCTAACCTGAAGTACTACACCTTCGCCAAAGGCACTTTCGCAGGCGTGGAAAACGTAATAGTAAGCGCTACCGGCTATACCGGCGCCGGCGGCGTGGAAATATATTTTGAAGACAAAGATGATAACGCCGAAAAAATATGGAATGAGATTTTCCGCGTTGGAACCCCACAAGGCCTCAAGCCAATTGGCCTCGCTGCACGTGACACCCTGCGACTGGAGATGGGATACTGCCTCTACGGAAACGATATAGACGACACCACCTCTCCACTGGAAGCCGGGCTGGGCTGGATCACCAAATTCACAAAAGATTTTACCGCTCGCGAAATACTGGAAAAGCAAAAAGCAGAAGGTGTTAGCCGGAAGCTGGTGGGACTGGAAATGGTAGACAAGGGAATTCCCCGCCATGGATATAAGATACAGAATGCCGCCGGAGAAGAAATAGGATATATCACCTCCGGTACGCAGGCGCCTAGCTTGGGTAAAGCCATCGGTATCGCCTACATTCGCAAAGACCATGCAGCCGAAGGCAGCGATGTTTTTGTGATGATACGCGACAAAGCCGTAAAAGCCCATGTAGTAAAAATACCTTTTGCGTAACTCATAAATAGATATAAAAAATAATAAAAGCCCGTTGAAGGGCTTTTATTATTTTTATCATATCCTTACTAATACCCGATGAATAACCGCTTATCATTCTACGCCCTGCTTACCTGCGCACTGCTTTTAGTGTTCTGCTCCTTTGTTTTCATGCCTCGCTGGAAAATGAGCGAAGAAAAAGCAGTGATTGCTTGGGACGCGTCAGGTTACTACTGGCCCCTACCTGCTGCTTTTATTTACAAAGATGTAAGACACCAGCACTTCGCCGATAGTATCATCCGTAAGTATCGACCAACTCCAGACTTTCAACAAGCGGTGCATTTCGAAGGCGGCAATCCAGATTATATTTTCCGGTACACCTTCGGCATGGCGGTACTTTATGCACCCTTCTTTGCCGCTGCCCACTGCGTGGCAGGCCCACTGGGATATCCGGCAGATGGCTTTTCTCCTCCATATCAGTTTGCAATACTGGCAGGCGCTATATTAATGGCGCTGATAGGCTTATGGTACATGCGCAGACTCTTACTGTATTTTTACCAGGATACTACTGTTGCAATAGTGCTGCTCTTGCTGTGCCTGGGTACCAATTACCTCAATTATGCCGGGATTGACAGCGCTCTATCGCACAGCTGGCTATTCACGCTTTACGTGCTGCTGCTTTATCATTCACATCATTTTTACATCCGTTCCACCTATTCCCGCGCTGCCAGTATCGGTCTACTTGTGGGACTAATAACGCTTGTGAGGCCCACAGATTTGATTTCCTCCATTATTCCATTACTTTGGGGCCTCAACGATTTCCGGCCTCAGACTATCCTGGAGCGATTCAAATTGCTTATTAAAAAATGGAAACTATTATTACTAGCGGGTAGCATAGCAGGGACATTGCTATTCCTCCAGTTGGCCTACTGGGAATGGGCTACCACATACTGGGTAATGGACACCTACCCGGGACAGGGTTTCACTTTCTCCGACCCACATTTTTTTGACTATATTTTCAGCTATAGGAGCGGTTGGGCTACCTATACGCCAATGGTATTCCTATTCTTTAGCGGCTTTGTACTCTTTCTTTTCAAAGGGCACAACCGCCTGCCAATCATCCTTTTTTCGCTACTGAACTTGTATATAGTAGTTTCCTGGGAACAGTGGTGGTACTCCGGAATGGGAGGAAGGGCAATGGTTCAGTCTTATTCCATATGGATCTTCCCGCTCGCTACGCTGGTAGAAACCTACAGAAAGCACGTTATAACCCGTTGGATATTTGTCCCGGCTGCCTTAGTAGCTATCTATCTCAACATCTGGTTCACTTACCAGGCCCATACGCCTTCCGGACTCTATGATTCTTTATTTATGAACAAGAGTTATTACTGGAGTGTGGTAGGCCGATGGAAAGTTCCGGTAGAATACGAGAAAATGAAAGATTATGACGAGTTCTACGAAGGACTACCGCTCAACCTGAACCTATTCTATACAAATAATTTCGAGCAAGACACTACTATACCCAAAGGCCATCTGGCAATCGAAGGAAAATTATCCTACGTCATTGACTCCGAGCACCGCAGCAGCGGCTGGCTTAAAATTCCTGTACCCAACCACCCTGCTGAACGCATACGCGCCCAAGCCATGTTCTACACGCCCCAACAAGAATGGACCTATTACAGGTGGACCCAGTTCATGGTGCGGTTCTATGATGGCGAAAACGTTATAAAGGAAAAGAGAATATTCGTAGACCGCTTTCTTCGAGACAATGCTAAAAAAGAAATCTTTATAGATGTTAAGATACCCCAAACCACCTGCGACAGTATCGGCATCTCCTTTTATGGTGAGTATGCCGAGTTGCCTCTATATGTAGATGAGCTGAAAGTCTGGACGTTCGACGAGCATAAAAAATAGTCAACCGGAGGGTGTAACCTATTTCTGTGACAAATTATAAGCCGCGATAGTCGCTTTTTTTTATTTTCTTTGCAGGCAAATTCCTGCCATGCTGCCAAAGTACAATCGTGTTCTGCTAAAGCTCTCCGGCGAGTCCCTTATGGGCGACCGCAATTTCGGTCTCGACCCCAAAATGCTGGAACAATACGCTCTGGACATTAAGGCCATTACCGACCTGGGAGTGCAGGTAGCAGTAGTAATTGGCGGTGGAAATATATACCGCGGCATGAACGAGGCCGAAACAGGCATTGAACGTGCCCAGGGCGATTATATGGGTATGCTGGCAACGGTTATCAACGGTATGGCCCTGCAGGCCGCACTGGAAAAAGCAGGCTGCAAAACGCGTCTGCAAAGCGCCATAAAAATGGAGCAGGTGGCCGAGCCCTACATACGGCGCCGTGCCATCCGCCACCTGGAAAAAGGCCGCGTAGTAATATTCGGCGCCGGAACAGGTAATCCTTATTTCACTACCGATACCGCCGGCTCACTAAGGGCAATAGAGATAAATGCCGATGTAATACTGAAAGGAACACGTGTAGATGGCATATACAGCGCCGATCCTGAAAAAGACAAAACAGCGGTACGCTTTAAAAAGCTGAGTTTTAATGATGTTATCAGCAAAGGATTGAAGGTAATGGACATGACCGCATTCACACTCTGCCAGGAAAATGATTTGCCCATCATCGTTTTCGACATGAACAGTACCGGCAACCTTCTGAAAGTTGTAATTGGCAAGCAGGTGGGTACGCTGGTCAACTAACCGGCTACCTCATCCGTTTTCTTTTATTCCGTTCGTAATCTTCAAAAACAAACTGCCCCAACCCGTCTAGCGAAGAGTAGAACGCTTTCCCGTTATTCACTTCGGTAAACTCCCGCACAAACGATTGCAGGTAAGGGTCGTTCGCTATCATAAACGTTATAACAGGTATTTTCAACCTCCGTAGTTGTCCCGCCAGGTTCAGCGTGCGGTTCAGGATTTTTGCATCTATACCAAAGCTGTTCTTATAGTATTTATTACCCACTTTCAGGCACGTAGGTTTGCCGTCTGTTATCATGAATATCTGTTTGTTCGGCGTCTTTCGGCGTCGAAGGATATCCATCGCCAGTTCCAGCCCGGCAACGGTATTGGTGTGGTAGGGACCCACTTCCAGGTACGGCAGGTCTTTCATTTCTATCTGCCACGCATCATTGCCAAACACCACTATATCCAGTGTATCTTTCGGGTAGCGGGTAGTGATTAGTTCGCTGAGCGCCATGGCTACCCGCTTGGCCGGAGTTATCCTGTCCTCACCATACAGTATCATCGAGTGCGATATATCTATCATCAGCACTGTGGAAGTCTGGGTCTTGTAGTCCATTTCATGCATCTCCAGGTCTCCCTCCCGCATAGAGAGCTGATCTATACCATGATTGATAAATGCATTGCGCAGGCTGCTGGTGTAGTCTATGCGTTCTGGGGCATCTCCAAACATATACGGGCGTGTCTCAGGATTCAGTTCATCCCCCTGGCCAGACTTAAATGTCTGGTGATTGCCACGTTTCGCCTTTTTCAACTTCCCAAATATCTCGTCCAGCGAGCGCTTCCGGATAGTCTGCTCCGACTTCGCTGTTATCTTATATACTCCGTCCTGCTCGCCCTCCTTCAGATAACCTTGCTCTTTCAGGTCTTCTATAAAGTCGCCTATTCCATACTTGTCATCGGTCAGTGCATACTTACGGTCCAGTTGATTCAGCCAGTCAAATGCTTCCGTTGCATCTCCGTTGGTGTACTGAAGCAGCTCCATAAAGAGGTTGAACAACCGCTCAAACGGCGGCTGCGCTGCTCCCGCACGAAATTCCGTAAAAACAAATCCTTTCATCTGCTATAAAGTTACGGCCTAATGCCCGCTCACGGTGCTGCCGATAATTTATTTCCGCTTATGGCTTGTAAGGTTATTTCTATAATATTGCAAAGCACTCGTTATATGAAGATTGCAATACTGATACTGGCACATAAAAACCCCGGGCAGCTCCGGCTGCTGGTGAACCGGCTCAAACAAGACTTTGAGGTATATCTTCATTTTGACACTGCCAGTTCTATTTCTTCCGAAATCACTGAAGAAGAACACGTACATATCCTGCAACAGCGATACAGAACGTCTTGGGGTTCCTTCAATATTGTACTAGCCGAACTGGAATTGCTACGAAGCGCACTCTCGCACAACTGCGACTACTATATGCTGATCAGCGGGCAAGACCTGCCTATAAAAAGCAACAAAGCAATCGCAACATTTGTAGAGCAGCACTATGCAGACCATATAGAATGTCATCCGCTACCTCTGGATTATTGGGGCGCACAGGGTGGACTGGAGAGGATGACCCTATATTGGGAGTCCACTGCTATGCACGATACGGTCATTAACCTGCCGGTACGTGCAGCCATGAAAGTAGTTAGAGGCGTACAAAAGATACTGGGCCTTAAAAGAAAGGTGAAAAGCAAACTTTATGGTGGCTCGCAGTGGTTTAACCTTACCAGGGAAACTGTCAAGTCCGTTCTTTCATTCATAGACGAAAACCCCTGGTTCTTGAAGCAGTTTCATCACTCGCGCGCCTCAGATGAGTTGTTTATACAAACAGCGGTGATGCATGTAGCGCAAACGATTACCAACAGCAGGGATAGCCGTCACTACCGCTACTTCGATTGGAAGACCGGGCCCACTTACCCCCGGATATTATCGATGAATGACTATCAATCTTTTATGAGTTCAGAAAACCTCTTCGCACGTAAGTTTGATGAAAAAGTAGAGAGTACAGTTATTCACAGGGTTATGATGGAAACGAATGAATCACTTCCTCTTTCCCCCGGTTAGCCTATACTTCAACACTTGCAGGCGCACAATAAGCGCTTCATTATCAACCCGCATTATTTGTAAGTAGTATACCACCGTAAGAATAACCAGTGTAATTGTCATCTTCAGGTAAGGCTCTAACGGGAAAAAAGCATGGGTAAGAAGATAGCCCGCCGTTAGCAGGAAAGGCAAGATGTTCCAAAACATCTTGCGGGCTATATCTTCACAGTGAAATGCAACTAATTCGCGGTAGAGAATAACGTTCAGCAAAATAATATTAACGGTCCATTCCGTCACCAGCAGGCTCAACCCTATATTTTCCAGTTTTTTCGGCAGTATCATAATGAGGCTCAGCAACAATATAGCCCGGGAAACCGCAACAATAAATACCAATCGCACCTTGTTAAGCGCTTTCAGGTAGGTTACTATATTAGTGCCATAGACGACAAACACACCGGTCGCCAGCAAATAATTGAATAGCGATATATCCATCTGGAGTTTCCCCCTCGTCCATATACGGAAAATATCAGGCAGAAAAGAGTAAAAGACCACAATACCATAGTTCACAATGATGCCGACAAGTAACCACGTGGCATTGAATAAATTGAATAGTGATTTGCCATCTTTATTCACACTATGCTTCTGGTACTCTATAGTGAATGTGGCCACCATCATGTTGGTGCCGGTCACCATCAGGTTCGACATAGTTCTCTTAGCAGCATAAACAGGCACCAAAAAGGCCGAATAAAATGCCGATACTATTACGTTAAGGCCATCTACCGTAAACTTCTCACAAAAGTTATTTACCACCATCGACAGCGAGCGCTTTGCCTGGCCAACTCCCTCTTTCAGGCTACCATTCCGGAATATGGACTGGTAAAAATCGTATTTCTTGACCATGCTGCGTAGAAAAATCAAAGACACCAGTATCAGAACTGCGGCATAAACAAAAAACACCCAGAACAGGCTCAACAACCGCATGGCAGCAAACAGCCAAAGTAATGCCTCCAATATCGCATACACAGCGCCAAAGCGCTCCGGTATATATACCTTTCCATAAGGCAGTACCGCATATGCCAGGTACTTTACAATGCTGTGCACACAGGCTAGCACAAACATCACCAGCAGACAGTAGTGCAGATGGCTTTGAGCTACAGCATCAGTACCGGAATGAAAAAGTCGTTCCACCCAACCGGGAACGTGCAACACTACAGACATCAGGGCCACCGCAAGCACGCTGAGCAATATCATAAACCGCAGCCCGCTTCCCATATACGTATGGGCCCGCTCCTCCCCTTTAAAGAACAGCTTACTGTATTCGTTTATGTTATACCGGCTATAACCTTCTATCACATACACAGACATCGCGTAAAACGATATGACCACAGTCCAAAAGCCATATGATTCCGTGCTCCAATGGCTTAAGAAAACTGGCAACAAAAACACAGCCCGGGCTATACCGGCAATAAAACCGGTAAACGACCAGAAAAAGCTAAGCGTTATATCTTTCCGGGTTAATGACATAGTCCCTTGAGGTAGAAATTATTGATCAGGCATTCTTCTTTACCAGCCACCCTCCTACTATATCCAGCACGTAAATATATACTACGCCCCACACACACAACTTTATCATAGTAATGGGATGGTAGGCCAACCAGGTATTTATAGTGGCATACACGAGTATCACATATGCCAGCACATATTTACGTTTGGAGGTCCGCATCAAATCCCACAAGAAGGTAATGTACCTTGCTACCAATACTATCCCGAAGTAAGAAAGATATGTATAGAAATAAGCAAATATCAAGCCGCCACCTAGTGAATTATAGGTATCCAGGCGATACGAAGAAAGATTAGCTAAGGGTGGCAGCTTGGAATACGGCACCACCACAGAGAGAAAAAATAAACCCAGTGATTGAATTCGTTTGGCGGCATCTATCATCCCAACATCCACCATAGTAACTATTCGTACCGAAGCATAAAATACATCGGTTTGATTGTTACCCATCGCAGTATACTTATCCTTGTGCTTTATGGAAAAATCAAACATTTCTGCTAAACTGAGATTCGCCAGCGAGGGGTTACTGCGAAACTGTCCCCAGAAAGAGAAAAAGGCAAACCCTACAATAGCCAGCACCAGCAACGTGGTAAATGATATGCGCGCATCAAAAAAAAGCAAGTACACTACCAGCAGAATAGATATCGTTCCCATCCGCCCCCCGAACGACAGGCTCCGCGCGATAAACGCCAGGGCCACCAGTAATATCCATATAAGCCGCCCCTTTTTCCGGCCCGAGTATAGATAGGACGCCAGGAAGAAGAAAGGAAAATAAATATAGGCCAACGAAAAGCTACCTTTATTCTGGCCATATCCCGCTTCCATTACCGTCTGGCCGGATGCCCCGAAGACGACAATTCCGATCATTACCAGCAAATTCAGATAGAATATGAGATTATTGTCTTGTACAGGAATACGATGGGCAACGGGCACTTCTGGCAACTCTTTCAAAAAGAAAAGCAGCGAACACAGGAATACGGAAAAAAGATAAATAGTCCGCTGAAAAAGAGAAGACACGTTAAGATCAGAAAACGTACCTATCCTCATATTATTAACAAAATAAGGATAGAGCAGAAGCACATACGACGAGATAAAAATACAGGTCAGGAACAGGTATTTATGCTTAGTTGTCCGCACCAGCAGTATAGCGCAAACGGCCAGGCATCCGTAAAATATCAGCGTACCGCTGTTCAACGAGAAATTGGCATAAAAACACAGGATAGCCAGCAGTACTGCTACTATACGGGAGACCAACTCTATCCTCGTTATCGCAAAGTTCATCCTTCTGTATTGTCACTTTCGCTTTAGTAATTTCCAGCCACGGCGGATACCGGCATCTTCCGAACCATAATAATCACCATAGTTGGTATAGAGCGCTTTGTAGGTATCGTCATCATCTCCCAGTGAGCTATAAAGGGCGTCATCACGGAAATCATTCACCACTACCGATATTTTGCTCAGCCCATATTCATCCACCAGGGTATAGGGCAGTGATACTGCCGTCTTAGGCGAGTACCTCCAGCGAAGAACAAAAAGGTTCACATCTGCGCTGCGCATCGCCTGTACACTGTCACTCACCAGCCCTACCGGGGCGGTATCCAGTATTACATAGTCAAACCGGCCTTTTAGCTCTTCTAGAGTCTCAGCGAAAAATTCACGGTGCAGCAATTCCGACGGATTGGTAACCGACTTGCCCGCGGTAATGTAGTGAAGGCCTGGGGCGGAAGATGTGCGGATAATACTATTCAATTCAGAGCTGCCCTTTTCCAGGTAGTTGCTCAGGCCAGTCTTGTTCTCATCATTGAAATACGCGTGCAGGCGCGACCGGCGCAGGTCGGTGGCCACCAGTACCACACTCTTACCAAGCTTTGCCAGGCTCACGGCCAGGTTCACCGACAGAAACGATTTCCCTTCGCCTGCCGCCGCCGATGTAATAGCAACTATCTTATGGGTATTATTGCTCAGTTGGTACAACACATTGGTACGGATAGAGTTCATGCTCTCCGCGAGGGCCGCTTCCGTATGCTGAAGGTTTAACATACGGCTGTCATCCACTTTCTTTATGCTCTTTACTATCCCCGTCAGTGAAACCTCCGGAGTGCGCACGATATCGTTCACGTCCACAAAGCGGGAATTGAATGCGCGCACCAGGAATATCAACACAACACCCAGCAACAGACCTACTATAGCGCCTATCACGGCTATCAGCGTCTCAAAAGGACCAGTCAACTTCGATATGCGGGCCACTTCAATCGCAGAAAAAGAAGGCGTTTGGCCCGCCATGTCTATAGAAGTCTCCAACTTTTTATTCAGCAGCAGTGTATAGATGTTCTTGTTCACGTCCACATCGCTGGTGGTATACAGCAGGTCGCGCTCTGCGGTAGGCATTTTGTTCAGGTCTTTGTTCAGGGCATTGAGTTGCTGGTCATAGGCACGATACGCCTGCTCCGCCTTTCTCTTTTGGAGATTAACATTCTCCACTATCTTGTGCTTAAGAATAGCGATATCCTCATCCAGATTTTTTATCAATACCGACTGTTCCGAAAAATTAATCAGGCTTTGCTTACGTTGCGCCATTTTTAGGTTCAGGCTCTCCAACATAGAATTAAGGAACGGGTCTGGCTGGTTGTCCCAGCCTACCACGTTGGCTACCACTTCCTTGTTGTTCTTTATGTTCTCCGTAACCATGTCAAAGTTGTCGCCTTGTATTTTCAATTGAAGCTTACGCTCCTCAAGCGCCGACACTCTCGACATATATTGCGTAGAGGTAGCGCTAACATCCACAAGATTATAACTGCGCTTAATACTAGCCAGGTCTGAGGAGGACTGGCGCATCAAGCCTTCAAACGTTGCAAGCTGCTGGTCTATAAATTTCAGGCTTTCAGCGGAAGAGGCCCTCTTTGTTTCCAGGTCAAAGTTCCGGTAGGTTACCACCACCGTATTGAGAAAATCACGGGTAAAAGTTGGATTATTCCAGGAGAAGGTGGCCCTCATAACCGGAACGCCCCGTTCCACTTCCGAAATAGCCATCCTTTCCGATAGCTGGTTCCATTGCCAATAATCAATGAAGCTGAAACTCACCTTATCAAAATCACCTACCACGTCTGAGGTTATGGTAAAATAGAGCCCGGGTACTTTCACCAGCATACCAGCCTTCACATTCTTAAACGTAGTATCTATTGCTACCGCCTCATTCACATACTGCAAATCGTACGATGCACCCTTCTTATTCAACACGAACATCCCTCCCTTATATAGGTCAATGTTATAATCGAGTATTTCGCTATTAAAGGCGCGCTGCGGGTAAATGTTGGTGTTACGCAGCCCTTCTTTACGAAAGAAAAAGAAATGTGTATTCAGCGAATCAAGGGTACGCTTCACCACGTAGGTAGATTTAATCCGGTACACCTCCGCAGCCTTGTCACTCCCCGACTCCTTGCCTCCGGTTACCAGTTCCGTAGCCGAAAATTTCGCTTCCTTACTTTTAGCGTCATACTGAATCAGCGATTCCGAGAGGTATGCATACGGCACCGACTTAGCGTACAAAAACGCTATTGCAAGTCCCAGCACAAAAGAAATAGCCACCCAGTGCCAGCGGCTCATTACTAACCCGAGTAGCCGCGCCGGGTTAATATTGATCCGGTTAGAGCTATCGCTCTGCAACTGCGTGGCGGCCGCGTTTTTATTTTTGAGATTATTGGCCATTGGCTATATGGTAAGTAGTTTATTGATCAAATATGTTTGTTTCAGTGTCTCCAGCAGTTCCTTGTCTATCGACCTCACTACATCAAAGTGGCTCAGGCGATGAATATCTGTACCCACAAAATCAATTAGTCCTTCCTGCAGCAGTGTAGTGGCAACTTTTTGCTCTATTTTCCCGTAATACCCGGCAAGCGACATCAGGTTCAGTTGCAGCGACCAGCCATACGACTTCAGACGGTGAAACATTTCCGGGGACTTGCTCCAGTACAGGTACCGCTCAGGATGCGCCAGTATCGGGCGGAACTCCCGGTCAATCAGTTGCCCGGCTATCTGCTCCATATCCAGGTACGAGCGGTTCGAGAGCGATAACTCTGCCAGTACATAGCCACCACCAAAGGGCATCACCTCATCGCGCATCACCAGGTCCAGGAAGTGGTCATCTATAAAGTACTCTGCGCTGTGCAATAACCTGACAGGGATTTCATTTCTTCCTGGCGCCGACTCCAACCGCTCATAAGCCTCCCGTATCGTTCCCTTGTCGTTGGGGAACAGGGGGTGCCGTATATGCGATGTGGCCACTACCGTACTGATGCCCAGCTCATGGTATTTTCTTAAGAACTGCAGGCTCGTCTCCACATCCGGGGATCCATCATCTATACCCGGAAGTATATGGTTATGAATATCCACCTTCATCCAGTCCAACAAGGGCGAAGACGGCGCTCCTCCACTGGTCTCACTCGTCTTGCTCCTCCGGAAAAGGTCTCCCAATAAACCCATTACTCCTGATTGATTAAAAACGTAACAGTCGTGTACAGAGATATAGCGCTCAGTATAGTACCAATAGGCGCCAGGAACGATGTGTACTGACCTACTTTGGGCGCACTCACACTTGCACCGGAGGGTTTCAGGTACACGATGTCATTGTCTTTTATAACAATGGCATTCAGCCGTGGATCACCTATCTGTGCTGTATTCACCTTGAATTCCATGGCCTTTCCGCCCCGTATAATGGTGAGCGTCCGGCTCATATTCTCATACTTCACGCCACCTGCCAGTGCAAAGGCATCGGCCAGCGTCATATTCTCACGCAATATTTCAAAGTTTCCCTGGGTATTGAATGCACCCAATACGGTCACCTTCATACTAAGAATATTCAGGTCAAACTCCGGATTGTTAATGTTAGGGTACACCTTTCTCATATTCGCCAGGGCTTCCTTTCGTGTCATGCCATTTACATACACGCGCCCGCCCCGCGGCATGGGTATATACCCATCGTTATCTACCACAGCCGTAAATTCCGGCAGCCCTCCTGAAGCGACAGGAGTGGTGCCCACCGCTTCAGAAATCCCTATGGATGCAAGGGTATTATAGCTCTGTATCCCCACCTTATCTCCCGGCCTTAACCGGTACTCTATAGGCTGAAACAAGCTGTCGGGCACATTATGGCCAAAGCGGCTGACCGGGTACTTGGGAGTTGCGCAGGACCCCATAACAAATAAAACAGGCACCACCAGGATGCACAGCCATTTTCTCATTTAATAGATGTTTGAAAGACAAATATTGCGGTTCGTCCTATGTGCGTAAAATTCCCCTTTTTTTTTAGTTTCAGCAAACATTTAGCCCACTTAAAGCGTGTATAACAGAACTTTGACCACGTTTACTGTTACATTATCATGAATCTGTTCAAAATAGTACGCCGGCACCAGTTATCCGCCTCTCTGGAAGATGTTTGGGCGTTTTTCTCCAACCCCGCCAACCTTGCCGCCATTACCCCACCGGAATTGGGCTTCGTCACTACTTCACAGCAGGTAAAACCTCATATATACCCCGGACAGGTAATCACCTACACTATTACCCCCTTTGCTGGTATCAAAATGAACTGGATGACCGAAATAACTCACGTAGACGGACATCATCTATTTGTTGATGAGCAGCGGAAAGGTCCTTACAAACTATGGCACCACCAGCATCACTTTGAGCCAAACGACAATGGGGTGTTGATGACGGATATAGTACACTACAGCCTTCCCCTGGGGCCGCTCGGCCTGCTGGCACACGCATGGTTCGTGAAAAAACAGCTAAACCACATCTTCGATTACAGATTTCAGAAGACAGAAATGCTTTTTAACAAAAAATAACACCCACCGGCAGCTATCGCCCCTCCAACAACAGTACCTTTAAGATGAAAATGGACAGAAACCGCGTTATTACCGTTACTCCCGAGGATATCGCCACCGGCGACCGGGACAAAATGGAAGCACACCAGGAAGGTATCCTTCATCGCGCTTTCTCTATCTTTCTACAGAATAACAAAGGCGAATTGCTGCTGCAGCAGCGCGCGGATGGCAAGTACCATTCCGGCGGTTTGTGGACCAACACCTGCTGCTCGCATCCCATGCCGGGAGAAGGGACGCTGGAAGCCGCGATCAGGCGCCTGCAAGAGGAAATGGGCGTAATAGCCCCCCTGGCACCCGCTTTTCAATTTACCTACCGGGCCGATGTGGGAGGAGGGTTGATAGAGCATGAGCTGGACCATGTTTTTACCGGCCTGTACAGTGGGCAATGCACTCCCCACCCGGATGAAGTAAAGGACTGGCGCTATGTGCCCCTCCAGGCACTGGAGCAAGAGATAGCTGCCGCACCGGAGACGTTCACCACATGGATGCGGATTGCCTTTCCTCTATACCTGGCGCATCTTTCCGGCAATAAGCCAGCCTAGTACTGGTAGCAGCCTATATCAAATGGGATAGCCCAGGGCTTGTCATCAAGGTCATTGCCCGCGTTTATGATGGTCTTCCCCTGGTCTATGAGAGGGGAACCCTGGGCGGGACGATAGTCCCACTTGGTATAGTCCTTAAACAGGGGATCATTGTTGGTGGTAGTGCTGACAAGTGTTACATAATTCGGTATCGGGTCTTTCTCATTATTTTTCCGGATGATGCAGTGGTCAAAGGTTGCCTTGTACTGGGCTGCATCCAGCTTATCCAGCACCAGTTCATTCTCCAGGGAGCCCCATATCACGCAATTAATGAAGTTGGCGCTGTCCAGGTCACCCACCACAAAGCTGTTTTCCCCTACTTTCAGGTAGTTGAGCACGGCTACGGTAGGGTTTTCTATATGGCTCACTTTGTTGGTTCCGTAGTTGATGAAATCACAGTTTACAAAGTTATAGCGCCCGCCCTGGAAGATGGCCAGCGCCTGTGCGCCGGTAGTATGCACAAGGCAATTCTCTGCCCGCACATTGGCGGTAAAGAACAGCAGTCCATAGCCTATGGAGTTCTCTACAATTATATGTTTCAGGGTTACTTCCGCTGCTCCGCTATCGCCTGAAGCCGCATAGATGGCTGCAGGCAGGCCGGTGGCTATCCCGTTGCCGCAATTCCTCAGTATGGCCCAATCCATCACGTTGCCCTGGCTTCCGGGCAGAAAGTAAATGCCTCCCCACTCGCCCGGGTAGCCTTCGTACCCAAAGTATGCCCTGTCCAGCCGGTCGCCCTGGAAGATCACACTGTCACTCTTGGTGCCGTTTACCTTCAGGGTGCCGCTCACCGCCAGCATGGCGTTGGCATGCATGTATATCCGGCAGCCGGCTGGTATGGTAAGGGTGTGGCCCTTGGCTACCTGGGCTACTCCTATCACTATATAAGGCTTGTCCGTCAGCCAGCTTTGTGTCTGCAGTATGCTGTCCCCGTCCGGCTCGCTGATGTAGTACGCATTCTGTCCGTAAGCTATCAGTGGCAGCTCATAATCATTGCCATTCAGGGTAGCCACTACCTTGTCTTCTACCACAAAAGGGTTATTCTCGTTCGTCGGGTCTATATTCACCGTGGCAAATACAAATATGCTGTCGTTGGGGGCTATCTCTATATCACTCACCTCCCGGCCTTTAAAGCCATCCACATTCAGCGTAAAAAATGACGAAGCGCCGTTGGCCAGGCGCACCTTACTCACCTTAACCCGCTGCGACTGTGGGTTATATATTTTAAAACTGGTAGTAAAACTGCCCTGCGCTGTAAAAACGGTATCGAAAGTGAGGGTATCGGTTGAAAAGCGGAGTTCTCCCCCTTTATTTAAAATCATCTCCTTCCGGCACGAGGTCTCCGTTAGCAACAAGAGGCCGAAAAAAACAAGCAATATATATGAGAAATTAATGCGCATTCACCAATATCAGTTGACTCGTTAAAGTTATACAAGTGTATTCATAACGGGCAAAACAAAAAAATATTTTTACATAGCCGCGCCGCTTACCAAAAGCATCCAAAAACATGACGGTAATTTTTTGGATTGCAGGCTATCCATTATACTTTTGTTCACTCTACTATGGGCTGCGTTACATTACTTACCGATTTTGGCTTGCAGGATGCCTCCGTGGCGTCGGCCAAAGGTATTTTAATGCAGCACGCGGCCAATAGCCCCATCATTGACATCTCCCACACCAGCGAGCCTTTTCACCTGCAGCAGGCAGCCTACTTGCTGGCGGCGGCTTACCCAAACTTTGCCCGCGGCACCTGCCACGCCGTCTTGTTCGATGTCATGTCCGACGAAAAACCGCACCTGGTACTTTGCCAGAAAGCGGGGCAATACTTCCTGGCACCGGATAATGGCATACTGGCCCTGGCATTCCCGGGCGGACTGGAAAATGTGTGGCAATGCTACGAATTGAAAGAGCCGCACACCTTCAAGGACTGGATACATGCGGTAGGGGGATTTGTAGCACAACTGCAGACCAAAACCCCTACCCAACTAAAACTGCCGCGCTGCGCCCTCAAAAACGCACCGCAGCAATGGCAACTTAAGGTAGATGCCAATACCGTAGAGTGCCACGTGATATATATAGACCGGTTTGAAAATGTGGTCATTAACATCCGCCGCGAGCAGTTCGACGAAATAGGCAACGGGCGCCCCTTCCGCATACAGTTTATGCGCGATGAAGAAATTACCGAGCTCACACCCTACTACGCCAGCGTGAAGGAGAGTGAAAAACTCTGCCGCTTCAACAGCGCGGGCTTCCTCGAGATTGCCATCAACAGGGGGAAAGCCGCCAGCCTCTTCGGCTTCAAGCTGCACAAGGAACACCACATGATTTACCACACCATCAAGATATTCTTTGAATGATAGTGCGCATCGTGCAAATGACTTTCCGGGAAGCGGAAGTAGACAATTTCCTGGCGCTCTTTAACGAGCGCAAAGCGCTTATTCGCCATTTCGAAGGATGCACTCACCTGGAGCTATGGCAGGATGCGCATCAGCCAAATATCTTCTTCACCTACAGCCATTGGCAAAGCGAAGACAACCTCAACCACTACCGCTTCTCCGAACTGTTTAAAGACACCTGGGCCCGCACCAAAGCTCTCTTCGCCGACAAGCCCAACGCCTGGAGTGTAAACCAAAAGATGGTGGTGGAGTGACCTATTGACTACCACCTTCCTCGTTAGTGTACTTTACATAGAATGTACGAGCGCCGGTTTGCTCACTCTTGCCGCCAAAGAGGTAGTATCCTTTACGCTGCGGGAATACACTAATGCCAAAAGTAGAGGTAGCTTCCTCATACCTCCTTTGCCAAACTAACTCACCCTCCTGCGAAATGGAAACCAACGTGGCCGAATACTTGGTAAAACCGGAAGTTTGCCCGCCGGCTTGACCGGTAGCAATATACCCGCCGCGGTCGTCTTCCCGTAGATACGTCAACAGTTCATCCACTGTATCCGTCCCGAAAGAGAGTCTCCACAACTGTTCTGCATTTGCAGATAATTTAGCAACAATGCTGCGGGAGCCGCTTGTCCTGCCATACGCAACTATCTCTCCGTTGGCTGTTTCTGTAATTCCTCTCATTGATACCAAGTCGCCTCCTGCATCTACTTGCTTACTCCACAAGCTATCACCCTGACCGGTTACTTTATACAATCGACTTTTAGTAACGCCATCAGTGTAACGTATGGCTGCCAGGTAGTTATGGTCTTTCGTCTCCAATATCCCCGCGGAAACCGCCTGTGCCTTTTTATCTATAAAACGTTGCCAGGCGGTATCTCCGTCACTCCTAATTTTTGTAAGTACGCATCCGTCCCATCCCGGCACTGCTCGCCGCGATAGCACCATGTAGTTATTATCACTGGTTCTGGTGACAATAGGCTGTGGAGAGTGCAGCAATGAATCTCCGTACATCCTCACCCACTCCATCCCTCCATGCTTATCCACTTTCGCTGCTAAAACACGCTGATAAGGCTGGCCGATTACTACCACCGCAGGAAGCGGCATTTCTCCAACCAATAGGAACCCTCCATCTTCCGTTTCTGCGAAATCATTGAAGACCATATCGCCAGCGGGTATTACCTTAGTCCATATCAACTGGCGGGTTTCAGTTATCCGCGTGAGAGCAACACCATTGTTTGCCCTGCCCGCCACGGCATAAGTGCCATCCGCACATTTAATGGCCCGCATAGCCTGGGCATTAAAGCTCTCAGTGGTGTACGGACTTACAGGCAGTTCCGTTTCGCCCTGTTTCTTCCGGCACGAAGAAAACAGAAATGCCAGTGATAAACATAATAACAAAGTATAGTTCCTATCCATGCTTATAAGACGTGTAAATCACCACTTCACACTAATATAAACACATCTTCAATAACTTTTCTGTAATACCGCCCCCGTTCGGAAAACAGCATTGTAATAAAGTGGCGAAAAAAATTATATTTGGCCATGCCTGCCGGTGCATATTCTATTCATTTCATACTGCGTATATGCTTCCTGTATGCAGCGCTATTCTTGTGCACGCTTACAGGTAGCGCCCAACACCCCTATTTCTACAACCTCAATAATGAGAACGGCCTGCCTTCCAACGAGGTTTACCAGGTGCGGCAGGATAGTTTTGGATACATCTGGATTGCCTGCGATGCCGGCCTCTTCCGCTACGACGGCTTACGGTTTGTGGCATTTACCAACAGGAGGCAAAACAGCAAATCTGTTTCCAACATCGTTATCGACCGGCAGGGTGGCACCTGGTGCCAGAACTTCACCGGGCAGATATTCCACGTTCCACCGGGTGCAGACTCACTGGCCATCATCTACAACGATTCGCGCACCGCAACCACTTTCCCTTCCTACACCATAGACCAGGCAGGGAACGCATGGATAGCCACCGATTCCGCATTGCTGGTGGTGAACAACAACGGAAAATTGCTGCAAGAGCTGAACTTCTCCCGCCTTTTCGCCGGAAATCTCTGGTCGGATATAGAGTGTGGTGCCGATGGCCGCATCTACGCCAGCGACCTGTCCGGCAACTACGCCATCATCCATGCCCGCACATTCAAGACCCGGGTAGTGAACGCTCCTGCCCCTGGCAATATCAATACCCTGCTGCGCATAGGCAATAGAATGTATCTCTATGTAGAAACCCGCCCCCGGAGAAGCTACCACCTGGAAGATATCACCAATGGTATTCACCGGCACGTTGCCGACTACAAAATTGCTGACGACGCTCAATGCTACATCATCGCAGAAACACCCCTCGGGCCTATCCTGTGTACTTCTGAAGGTGCCAGGATATTAAGTCCCGGCTACCAGGATCAGCAACCACCCAACCTGCTTTTCCCCGGGAAAAAAATATCCTGGTGCTTCCCCGACCGGGAAGGCAACTATTGGTTCACCTCCCTGCAGGATGGCATTTTTGTAATGCCCGCACCGGGGGTACAGGTCTTCAACACCCTCAATTCGCCGCTTACCGACGAGAACATATCCGCTTTGGCGCGCGGACGGACGGGATTACTCGTGGGAACGTACACGGGCGATAGTTACACACTCTCGGTTCCCGGCCACCAGATGACAGCCACAGGAACGCAGGCGGGAGCGCAAAACCGCGCTGTAAAAAAAATGGCGGAGCAAGGGGGTAAATTATACATTGCACAGGGCAACTTTAATATCTATTACAATGGCCGGGCAGAAACGGTCCCTGAACTCAACAATACCCGTGACTTCGTATTGGTAGGCGACACCATCTTCTACACGGGTTCTCACTCCACCGGATTTGTGGTGCGCCAGGGCAAACGGTGGACACGAACCGTGACAAGGAAAAAGGGCGGCAAAAAAGTAGCTTACAGCTCCGCGGAACAGCGGGTATACTTTGCCTGTACCGACGGGCTATTTGCCTGCAAAAACGGAATCAACAGCCCCATCACGTTCGAGGATCAACCCGTTTATGCTTCCTGCCTGCTCT
This sequence comes from Flavipsychrobacter sp., assembly GCA_016786665.1. Taxonomy (GTDB): domain Bacteria; phylum Bacteroidota; class Bacteroidia; order Chitinophagales; family Chitinophagaceae; genus MKUN01. The sequence continues at coordinate 24,903 of JAEUVZ010000059.1, read as the reverse complement.
ACGATAACGACACCCTGTGGGTAGGCACCACCAACAACGGGGTACTGGCCTACCACAATGGCAGGATGGTCACTTCCTTCCATGCACTACCCGACCTGGCCATTAAGGCCCTGGAAAAATCCGGCAATACATTGTTTGCCGCCACCCTCGCCGGCATCAGCGTTGTGAACCTCCAAAGCAGGAAAACAGACCTCATTAATGAATACGACGGGGTAGCCTGCAAAGAGGTCAATGCACTGGTGTTTCTTGATACTATGCTCTATGCCGCTACTATTCGTGGCATCATTACAATACCTCTGCAGGGGCATTATGCCAATCCGGTTCCCCCATCTGTAAAAATCACCTGGATAAGGAAGAATAACGAACGTCTGCCATCATCACTGAGTATTTCGCTTAAGCACAGCGACAATAACCTAACCATCGGATTTTCCGCTGCTTCATTCCGCAGCCGGGGAAATTTCAGATACCGGTACCTGCTCAGTGGCTTCGACGATGATTGGCATTACATTAATGGCAACAATCCGCAGGTCAACTTCTCTTCGCTTCCCCCGGGCGACTACCTGTTTCTCGTATTTGCCGCGAACGAAGACGGCGTGCAAACCCTGGAGCCGGCGCAGCTAGCTATTCACGTATCAGCTCCTGTATGGCAGCAATGGTGGTTCATAGCGCTTGTGCTCTGCCTCATCATACTGGGCGTAGCCCTTATCTTCCGCGCGCGGCTGCGATATGTGAAACGGAAAGCGGAAGAACGAAACAAATTGATAGCATCGCAGCTCACGGCATTAAAAGCGCAAATGAACCCACACTTTATGTACAACGCGCTCAATTCTATACAAGCGTTCATTATCAACAACGACGTAAAGAACTCCAATCTCTATCTCAATAAGTTCAGCAAACTAATGCGCAAGGTACTGGACGCTTCCGATGCCGAGCACATCACCCTGCAAGACGAAATCGACATCCTGGAGCTCTATCTATCCCTGGAGCAATTCCGGTTCGGCGCGGGCTTCTCCTACCACATCAGCATCAGCGATAACATAGACTCCTACAACACACTGCTTCCTTCCATGATACTGCAGCCATTTATTGAAAATGCCATTAAGCATGGTCTGCTGCACAAGAAAGGTGATAAACTACTGGATATCCGATTTCACAAAGACACCTTCCTGGTATGCACCATTACCGATAATGGCATAGGCCGCAAAAAATCTTCAGAAATTCGCGAGCGTTCAGGCCAGCACCACCGTTCGTTTGCTACCGGTGCCACGGAAAAGCGCATAGAGCTCCTTAACGCCTACACCAGCAACCGCTACAGCTTCGAGGTTGCCGACCTCTATGATGCCGGCCAACCCTCCGGCACAAGGGTTACCATACGCATACCCATATAACGATTGGGAAAGCAGAACAGGCAGCCGGGAAAATACTGCATCCGGCAATCGCCGCCCTGGCGGATACTTGCATCCTAAATCTCAGACAAATGAAAAAGTACATTCTTATGGCGGCGATCATTGCCGCAGGCATATCCAATGCTGTCGCACAAGGCAACGCAAAACGCACCTACGAGTGCAATGGGTTCAGTATGACCGCCGAAGGAGACAAAATATGCGAATACCTGGACGACTACGATAAAAAGACCCGCCACGTGTTTGCCGGTATAGAAGGCGATACGGTCATCTACACTATCTTCCGGGAAAACGAAGACAAATCGCTCGATATGCTGAAAAAGTGGAAAATGCACATTGGTATCATCGCCAACGGAAGCCCTTACTTCGATGCATTCCACTGGATGAATGGCTCAGAAAAGATACACAAGGTATCACTGCCGGTCGTTTCCGGCCACAAGTACATCTTCCAGGAGTTCTTCTGCAGCCGCTCCACCCAGCCTCAACTGGTTTCCTCTACCGACAAGCTCGATATGTCTTTTAAAGATGAAGCCACAGCGCGCGCCTTCTACGAAAAATTAAAAGCCATCCGCGCCACAGTAGAAACACCCTCCGCCAGCGGAAGCGCGTCATCTGCTTCCTCTTCCTCCGGCAAACTATCGGGCAAGGTAAGAGTAGTGAACAAAACCGGCGGAGAGGTATATATTAAAGTAGAAGGCTCCGGCGCCATGAGCAAGATACAGCCCAATGCAGGATACGACATACAATGCGGCACTTATGCCGGCAAAAAGGTCTATCGCACCGACAAAGACCAGCACGTAATAAGTACGCTGTTCACGGTAGATGAAGGAATGTGTAAAAAAGGCGAGTATATACTCGGTAAATAATATTTTTATAGCGTGAACAATCAGTTAAGAGCGGTTATTATAGACGACGAAGAAGGGGCAAGGATAACACTTGCCTCTTTATTGCGCCAGTATTGTGAAGGGGTATCGGTAGTGGCCGCCTGCGCCAATGTGCCCGAAGGGGTACTGGCCATCAACAGGCACAACCCGGATGTAGTTTTCCTGGATGTGGAAATGCCCGACTACAACGGGTTTGAACTACTCAATTTCATTAAAGACATAACCTTCGAAATTGTATTTGCCACCGCTTACGATAAATACTCGGTCCGCGCCTTTGAGGTGTCTGCGGTAGACTACCTGCTCAAGCCCCTGGAGATAGAAAGCCTTCAGAACGCCGTAAAGAAAGTACAGGAACGGCGGTTGCTATCCAACATTAAAGAGCGGCTGGAGGTGATGAAGGAAGCCATCCGGGAAGAAGAAGTACGAAAAATCGCACTCCCCATGAGCGATGGGCTGCTCTTTATTGAAGTAGCAGACATTATGATGTTTGAGGCGGACCGGGTGTACACTAATGTTTTCCTGCGCAATGGCTCCCGCCTGCTTGTAAGCAAACCTATGCGAACCTTTGAGGAAATACTCCAGAACAGGCAGATTTTCTTCCGTCCGCACCGCTCCTACCTGCTCAACATCAATTTTATAAAGAAATACAACAAGGGCGAATCCACAATAATAATGGAAAACAACCTGGCTATTCCGCTTTCGCGCGAAAAGAAACAAGACTTCGAAGCCCTGCTTAAAGAGCTCCGGCTTACGAAGTAAACTGTCCCCGGGAAAACCAAAACTACCTTTCGGAAACTATGCGACGGTGCCACTCGGCTACCGTCGCATTTTTGTGTTACTAAAAGCAAATAACATGAAAAGACGCTTACTTATTTCCTGCACGCTTATCACTACTATGTTCTCTGCCAGGGCGCAGAGCTTCGACTGGGCTCAATCATTCAAAGGAAGCGGCGAAGCGGTAATTCGCGATATCGCTACCGACGCCTCAGGAAACATATACGTATTCGGCGATTTCAACGGCAGTATCGACATTGACCCCACCACCAACGACAGCATGGTCTTAGCTAATGGCGCCACCGACCTGTTTTTCGCCAAAGCCGACTCCAATGGTGCCGTTCAATGGATAAAGACAATGGGTGGCGTTAACAATGAGGCAGCCCGCGGCATTGCGGTAGATAATAACGGCAACGTAATACTTTGTGGTGCCTTCACTACTACCATGAATTTTAATCCGGGCGGCAATCCCACCAACCTTGCCTTTCTGGGGGTAGCAGATGGGTTTGTAGCTAAGTACGACAACAATGGCAGCCTCCTTTGGGTACGCCAGCAGGGCGGAACAGCCGAAATATATACCAACGGTGTAGCCTGCGACGCCGACGGCAACGTATTTATTACCGGGTATTATTTCGGCACCATGAGCCCCGATCACGGCATCACCATGATAAGCCATATATCGCAGGGCCAGAAAGACATATTCCTTACAAAGTTCGACAGCACGGGAGCTTTTAAATGGTCGCGTTCCGTAGGGGGCACCTCATTCGATGGCGGCGTTGCCATAGCGATAGACACCAACGGAGACCCGGTTATTACCGGTTATTACCAGGGCGTGGTAGACTTCGACCCCGGAGTGGGAACAGTCAACGACACTGCCAACGGCGGCTCCGATATTTTTACCTGTAAATTCAATACCCTCGGCGGCTATACATGGCTGAATAGTGGCTTCTTCAACGGGATGTACACCGATGAACCCACTTCTGTACACATAGGCGGAGACAACAAAGTTTATGTAACAGGCTATACCAACATGCAGGCGCTGGGCCTGCTGATGCGCCTCTCGGAAACAGGACAAGATGAAAAATTTGTCGCCTTGTACCACCCCACGTTTGCCCCGGGGAACAATTGCATCATCTACGATGTTAAAACAGACGCTGACGAGAACTTCTACATCTGCGGTGCCATCAATGGCTCTATTGACATGAACGCGGATACAGCATCCACCCAGGTGAACCTGGTCACCTCAAATGCGGCAGACATGTTTGTAGGAAAATACGACACCTCCGGCGCACAAGTATTCATGAAGTACTCGTCTACATCCGATGCGCAGGTAAACTATGCGCTCGCGCTAGACCCCTTAGGCGGCATCTACCTTGCCGGCACTTTTTACGATACCATCGATTGCGACTACGAAGCTACCAATGCGCTCATAGCAGCCGATTTGGGCGCTGATGCACACCTGCACCGCCTGCGCCAGGCAGCGCCGGTATCGGTTGTTAGTGCTGCCCCTTTACCTACCGAATTGCTCCTTTACCCCAACCCTGCCGGCAACACCCTCTACCTGCAAGGCATAGAGGCCGGCAGCAACGCATCTATCTACTCATCCGATGGGCGCCTGGTAAAGCAGGTACGCACCATACCCGGAGGTGCTATAGACATTACTGCCTTACCCGCAGGCCTTTACTTCATCCGGGCCAATGCAGCCACCGGCAGGTTCCTGAAACAATAAGCAGCAATAGTTAATTAGTAGAATCAAGAAAAAAACGCGGGGTTTCCACCCCGCGTTTCTGTTATGCTTTCCAGGGCTGCAGTGCTTCTGCCATAGCCCGGTCGTTACCCAGTCTTGGCACTTTGTTCTGTCCGCCTAGTTTACCCACCGACCGCATATAGTCTATAAAGGCGTTCTTCTTCATAGGGCGCACTTTTAGTGGCTGCAATATATTGCCCGTTATCAGGTCGTCGTAGTAAATATTCTTAGCCCGCAGCGCCTCGTCTATACTCTTCGCGAAAGCTTCCAGGTTATCCGGCTCGTGTTCAAACTCTACGAACCACTCGTGGTAGGGCAGCTCTCCGGTAGTTTGTATCATAGGGGCTACGGTATATTCGGTGATGCGCGCACCATGCCTGGCGGCGGCGCTGTTCATTGCCGCATCCACCTCTTCCCCTATCACATGCTCCCCGAAGGCGGAAATAAAATGTTTAATGCGGCCACTCACCACCAGCCGGTATGGGTCGGTACTCACAAAGCGTACCGTATCGCCTATGTTGTACCCCCACAGCCCCGCGTTGCTGTTAACGATAAGCGCATAGTTTTCGCCCACCTTTACATCCCCCAGCGATAGCCGCGTAGGGTGTTCGTTAAATACCTCATTCGCCGGTATAAACTCATAAAATATACCCGAGTTGGTATTCAGCAGCAGGCCCTCTTCCGTCTGCGTATCCTGGAAAGCGAAGAAGCCTTCCGATGCCGGGAATGTTTCTATAAAGTCTACATGCCCACCCAGGCTTTCCTTCAGGCGGGCGCTGTAGGGCTCAAAGTTCACTCCGCCATGCACCACCACCTGCAGGTTGGGGAACAGTTCCTTTATCTTCTTGCCTTCGCTACGCTCGCTCAGCCAGTCAAAGTACATCTGCACCCAGGGCGGTATGCCGCTGATGAGGGTCATGTTCTTATGCAGGGTTTCGCCTACTATCTTGTCCAGCTTTTGCTCCCAGTCTTCTATGCAGTTGGTTTCATACGAGGGTAGCTGGTTCCCCCGCAGGTAGCGAGGCACATAATGGTTTACTATACCGCTCAGCCGTCCTGTGGGTATGCCGCCCACCCGTTCCAGCACCGGAGAGCCGGAAAGGAATATCATCTTCCCGTCGGCAAAAGCAGTATTACCACTTTCCGACATGTAGCACAGCAGCGCGTCGCGGGCGGCGTTTATCTGGTAAGGAATGGAATCTTTGGTAATGGGGATATATTTTACACCACTGGTAGTGCCGGAGGTCTTGGCAAAGTAGATAGGCTTCCCCTTCCACAGCACGCTTTCCTTTCCCTCCTTTATCATATCTATATAGGGGCGCATTGCCTCGTAGTCGCGCACGGGTACCGCCTGCCTGTATTCCTCGTAGGTTTTTACATCCTTAAGGTGCAGGTCATTCCCTATCGTGGTACGGCCGCCTGTTTTCAGCAAATACTGCAGAGTGGCCTGCTGATCAGCTACCGCAGTGGCCATACCTTTCTTTATACGATTGTGTACAATAGAAGCATAAGGCTTTGCGAGGAATGACTTTATTTTCATTGCCGCCATTTGGATTGGGCGTTAAAGTTAGTTTTTCTTGCTCGCATATTTTTGATAATTTGGCCCGGGCCCTGCGCAGCTCCTAACATCATATTCATGAAACCGAAGATACTGGCCACCATTTCCGGAGCTATACTGCTGATGGTGATAGCGTTACACTACGGCTATCCCCTGGTTACCGCCGATACAGCGGCCTATATTAATTTCGGTTTCCATTTCAGTATGCCGGTCGACAGGCCTCCGTTCTACGGCGTTTTCATTCGCCACAGCAGCCTGTGGGCATCGCTTTGGTACCCGGTATTGGCACAGTCGCTCATTGTTTCCTTTTTGCTCATACGCTACATCAGGCACTTGTATGGTGCGGAGCCCGGCCTGCGCCACCTACTGCTCAATCTGCTCATCATAGCCTCCTGCACCTGCGTGTCGTGGGTCAGCAGCCAGCTCATGCCCGATATATTCGGGGCTATATTGCTGCTCGCCGTAATGCTCTTTTACCACGAGAAAGACACTTCACTACGTACACGTATTCTTTATATAGCCATCATCGCCTGTTGCACCCTCGTGCACAATTCTCATTTCCTTATACTCGCCGGCTTCGCCGGAATTATTTTGCTGCACAGCCTCTACCTCCGGCACAAAGCCCGCATCATCCGCAGCCTTACGCTTATTTCCGTCAGTGTCATTTCGTTCCTTTCGCTGTGTACGCTTAATAAGATATACAACAACACCTTCACCTTCTCCCGCGGCAGCCACGTATTTATGATGTCCAAACTGGCAGAGACCGGCATCCTCGACCAATACCTGGAAGACGAGTGCCCTACACACAATTACTCCCTCTGCCAATTCAAGGGAAACTTCCCCGATAACGCCGTAGGTTTCCTCTGGACAATGGATGGGCCGCTCTACCAAACCGGCGGCTGGCATGAAAGTAAACCCCAGTACGATTCCATCATCCACGGTGTATTTACCAGCCCGAAGTATCTAAGCTTGTTTGCCCAGAAGTCGGCCATCTCTACCCTCCGCCAGCTCAGCCAGGTGCAGGTAGGACAGCCCGATGGCAACCAGGCCCGGTTCGTTCACGACGCCATACTGGCATTCTTCCCCCACGAGCTGAAAGAATACCGCACCGGTGCGCAAATCACCTCTACCAAAAGCATCGACCCATACAACAACTTTTATATACTGGTACTCCTGGCCTCTTCAGCCGGGGTATTGATTATTGCAGGCGTCTCTCCGCACAAGCGGCAGCTCCTTGTCACATATGCGTTCCTGCTGCTGTTTCTTTTCTGCAATGCCTGGGTTACCGCTACTTTCGGAAACGTATGGGACCGGCTGAATAACCGGGTTATATGGCTGCTCCCGGCCACCAACATCATCGTCCTGCTCCGCCACGCACGGGAAAAATGGCTCCGGAATCCAGAAATCAATAAAAATTAAGATTTATTTGCCCGGAATTGAAAATAGAATTACCTTTGCCGCTCAAATTTATTTTTGGGAAGTCATGTTTGCGATAGTTAATATAGCCGGTCAGCAATTCCGCGTTAGTAAAGATCAGGAATTGTTTGTTCATCGCCTCGAAGGAAAAGTAGGTGATAACGTAGAATTTTCAGATGTGCTCATGAGCAGCAACAACAATAATGTTGCCCTCGGTGGTTCTCTGAAAGTAAAAGCAGAGATCCTCGATCACCTGAAAGGGGATAAAGTAATCGTCTTCAAAAAGAAACGCCGCAAGGGCTATCAGAAGATGAACGGCCATCGCCAGTATCTTACAAAAATTAAGATCAGCGATATTGCGTAATTAAATATTTATACGTACATTTGTAAATAGTAATAAGAAATGGCACATAAAAAAGGTGAAGGTAGTGTAAAGAATGGTCGCGACTCGCAGAGTAAACGCCTGGGAGTTAAGATATACGGTGGCCAGCCTGCAATATCAGGAAACATCATCGTTCGTCAACGCGGAACGGTGTATCATCCTGGTACTAACGTAGGTGTTGGTAAGGATTTTACGATTTATGCTCTGAAAGATGGTATAGTGGAATTTCGTAAAACCCGCACTAAAACGTTGATTTCAGTTAAGGAAGTTAATACAGCTATCGCCGAAGCCTAACCCGCTCGGCGATTTGCCATTATATAAGGTCTTTTTTTTACCCTTAAATTCACACAGTTTATGGCAACAGCTAAAAAAGCTGCTAAAAAAGCAGCACCAAAGAAAGCAGCTCCTAAAAAAGCAGCTGCTCCAAAGAAGGCAGCTCCTAAAAAAGCAGCTGCTCCAAAGAAGGCAGCTCCTAAAAAAGCGGCCGCTCCAAAGAAGGCAGCTCCTAAAAAAGCTGCTGCTCCAAAGAAAGCAGCTCCTAAGAAGGCTGCAGCAAAAAAAGCAGCTCCTAAAAAGGCTAATGCTGCTCCTGCTAAAAGGAAAGCTGCTAAGAAGAAATAATCTAATTAGCAATTTCGAAAAAAGACCGCTTCATGCGGTCTTTTTTTATTCCCTTTACTACCCCGGTGGCGCTACTGTTATTCTACTACAAACGCTACCTGGTAAAAGTTATTCACGCCACCCAGCAGCCGAAGCTTCACATAAAAGTTATTCACGAACTCATCGTAAGCCTTAAACTCATGCATGGCTACATTAAACTCGTCAAACAGGATGATGTCACCCTTATTCAGGTAAGGGTACAGCTGCGATAAAGCGAATATGGTGGCTGAGTACAGATCGGCATCCAGGTGTATCAGTTTACGGGTAGGCTCGCGCAGTACTTCCGCATGGTTCTGAATAAAGCCGGGCAGCGTATCCTGGAACAATCCCTTTACAAACAGCGAGCGGCTGTCTTTTATATCCGGCATATTGAAGGCCAGCGTACCCTTTACATACGAACCGAAATCTTCCGGCAGCCCTTCAAAGGTATCGAAACCGAAAAACCGAGAAGAAGCGTTCCCATTATGCTCCAGCCACCACTTAAAAGACGAGCCCGAAGCCACCCCGAACTCCAGGTAGGTGATGGGTGCGGCATCCAGGCTATGCCCGCCGCTCACGTGGCGGTACAGGTTCAGCCGCTTGCTGTAATCTCGTTTGGGCGAGTAAAAATCATGGAAGTCAACGGTCTTCTTATTACGGTGTATCCAGCGTATCAGCTTATTGTAATAAAAAATGAACGCCATATACCGGGCCAGGGGCTGGAATAGAAGCGTGACAGGGAATGCCAGCAAGGCATCCTTGAAGAACTTGATTATCCGGAGCATTTATATTGGTGGTCTAAAAAAAATCCCCTGCCATAAAGCCAGGGGCTCCAAAAATAGTAAATAATAAACAAGCCTGATATAAAACTTGCACGTCTACCATACACGGCCGGGCGCAACAAACAGGCTCATTTACAAGCCGCCAAACGCGGATTTACAGTCAAAAGACCCTATGCCTCCGCACAAACTCTTCTATTTCAACATAACCAATTAAATATGAGGCTTCTATTGCTAGAGTAGAAAGAATATTTTTACTTTGCTCAGCTTTACAAGCGAAGTTCTTTTTTCATAGAGAAAGATAACCGGTACGGCGGGCTCCATGCCTTCAGTGCCCTTATCCAAGATGAAATAACAGCTGTTTCATACAGCTATCACCATATAATAAGCGTTGCTTATTATCCCAACTCTCTAAAACGGCCAGATATACAGGGATAGTAACCATGCTTGCGATAAAAGCGCAGGCGTAGTTTACCTGATGTTAAGGTGCCTGGCCGTACCCGAGATCCGGAAACTACTAACCTGCGCCATTTTTTTCTGGCACCGCCCCTATTTCCACGGCCAGTACCCTCCAATATCAAATAAGACCTGCAAAACGCATTGTTACCTGCTCGCCACTGCTCAGGGCCTTCCACTTTCCCGTATATCCAGCACTTTTACCTGTAGCTTGGTCACACCGTTAAATTCGTTCTCGTCTATAGTATACACCATGTCAAAAAGGCCGCTCTCCACTATGGCGAACTTATCAGCCATGTTAAAGCCCACCCCGTCTATCACATCCTGCTGGCCTTTCTGGCATACTACAAACTTTATGTGTTGTTCCTTCACCACTTTAGAGTAGCCTTTAAAGTCCTGCACGCCGCGGCTGATAAATACCGGGCGCATGTTGTTAGGGCCAAAGGGCTCAAACTGGCTGATGATGTTGAAGAAAGCCTGTTTTACATCGGCCAGGGCTATTTCCGCATCTATTTCTATCTCCGGTATCAGCAGGTGTGGCGCTATCGTCTGCGATACCACATCCTCAAACCGGCGCGAGAATTCATCTACCCGTTCCGGCGCCATGGTCATACCCGCAGCGTAGAAGTGGCCGCCATAGTTGTCCAGCAGGTCGCGGCACTCGTGTATCGCTTCATATATATTGAAGCCCGATACCGAACGCGCCGAACCGGTTACTTTGTCGTTAGAGAGGGTTAATACGATAGTAGGCCGGTAGTAGTGGTCTATCAGCCGGGAGGCTACTATACCTACTACCCCCTTGTGCCAGTGCGACTGGTATAGAACGGTCGATTTCCGTTGCTCGGTCATCTCCCGCTCTTGCAGCAGGCTGAGCGCCTCTTCTGTTATGTTCTTATCTACTTCTTTCCGGTCGCTGTTATCCGATTGCAGTGCCTCGGCCAGCGCCAGGATCTTCTCCTCGTCTTCTTCTATAAAAAGGTCCACCGCCTTGCGGGCGTCGTCCATGCGGCCGGCGGCGTTCACCCGGGGCCCTATCACAAACACCAGGTCGGCAATGTGCATGGGCCGGTTCAGCTTTACATGGTCTTTCAGGGTTTTTATAGAGAGCGAGGGCGACTCGTTTACCTGCTTCAGCCCATAGTAGGCCAGTATACGGTTTTCGCCATCTATCGGCACTATGTCCGCAGCTATGCTGGTAGCTACCAGGTCCAGGTAGCAATATACATTCTCCAGTGGCTGCTTCCACTGCAGTGCCAGCGCCGATATCAGCTTAAACCCTATGCCGCAGCCGCTCAGCTCCCGGAAAGGATAACTACAGCCCGGCTGCTTGGGGTTGAGGATAGCCTTGGCTGGCGGCAACTGTTCATCAGGAGTATGGTGATCGCAAACAATTACATCTATGCCCAGAGACTGTGCATAGGCTATCAGCTCCACCGACTTTATACCGCAGTCCAGCGTTATCAGCAGGGTATATCCATGGGCATGTGCATAGTCTATGCCCTGCCGCGATACGCCATATCCCTCCCGGTATCTGTGCGGTATGTAATAAGCCAGGTCACCGTTATAATTTTTCCTCAGGAACGAGTACACTACCGCTACCGATGTGGTACCGTCTACATCATAGTCACCATACACCATTATACGCTCGTGCCACTCTATCGCCTCGCTGATGCGGACTACGGCCTTATCCATATCCTTCATCAGGAAGGGGTCATGGAGGTCGCTGAGCTCCGGCCGGAAAAAGTGCCGGGCGGCTTCATAGTCGTTTATTCCCCGCACCACCAGTAGCCGGCACAGGGCGGGATGCACTTTCAATGCATTGGCCAGCGACTGCACATTATTTTCATCCGCTGGCTTCAGGGTCCAGCGTTTTTGTATACTATTTGCCAAAATCCAATTGTTGTACTTCGCCGTGATACTGGTTCATCCAGTTATCCAGCTGGGTATTAAATGCGCCCTGCTTTACGTTTTCAGTAAAGTCTCCTTCACTCATTATCTTGCCCAGCAGCTCGTCTTGCGCGCGAATGCAGCTCATGGCTGTATTATAAGGTATGTGGCTGAACGATACCATTTCATATACCGATATGAACTGCTCGGGGTACATCCGGCCCAGTTCTTTCTCTATTTTCTTCCGCTCCAGGAACTGGGGGTCCGCTACCTTGTCCCGCATCTCCACAAAGTTGGCCAGGGCCAGCGCGGCCACGGCATCCCCGTTGGGCTTGCGACGGCGGTCATACTCACCTAGTATCGTAGCCCAGTCGTCCCCATGCTGGTCTATCAGCCCTGCCAGCACCGTGCAGTCCTCAAAGCCTGCGTTCATCCCCTGCCCATAGAAGGGTACTATCGCATGTGCGGCGTCCCCTATCAGGGCGCTCTTATCCTCATAGTGCCACGGCGCTATGTGCGTGGTAATGAGCGAGGAGGTTGGGTTGCCAAAGAAATCCTCCAGCAAGGTCGGCATCAGTGATACCGCATCCGGAAAGTGTTCGTTAAAGAAGGCCACCACCTCCTGCTCCGTTGTCAGCCGCTCAAACGAGGGGCTACCCTCAAACGGGAAGAAGAGCGTACAGGTAAAGGTACCGTCCGTGTTAGGCAGCGCTATCATCATAAAGTTCCGGCGCGGCCATATATGCAGGGCGTTTTTCTCCAGTTGCATGTTCCCGGCCGCATCCGGCGGAATGCATAGTTCCTTATAGCCATGCTCCAGGTAAAAGTGGGCGGCGTTCACCCGGTCGCGCTGCGCATAGCTGCTGCGTAGTGCCGAAAAGGCCCCATCAGCCCCAAAGAGCAGGTCGGCTTGCACCGTTTTCTGCGCGCCGCCTGGTGCTTCCAGGTGCAATATGTTTTCCGCCACATCCACGCGGTGGCAGCGGTGCTCAAAGTAGATGTTCACTCCTTCCTGCTCCGCCAGTGTCATTAGTTTCCGGTTCAGTTCACCCCGGCTTACCGAGTAGATGGCTTCATTATTCTTTCCATACTGCTGAAAGGCCGCGCTCCCGTCGGCTTGATGCAGGTATCTTCCATACATCGGTATGGCTATCTGCTCCATCTCCGCCCGCAGGCCCGCCAGTTCCAGCGCCTTCCAGCCCCGCACACTCATCGCCAGGTTTATCGAGCGGCCGGCTCCTATGGTAGCTACGCGCATGTCCGGGCGGCGTTCGTATATCGACACGTCAAAACCGCGCTTCTTCAACAGTATAGCCAGTAGCGAACCTACCAGCCCAGCCCCCAGTATGGTAACCGAACGTGCCATTTTTATCGTTTTTAGAAAGGCAAAATAAATTAAAATCACCGGAGTACACTCATGTTTTAACCCACGCCTGACGAATATCATTTTTAAACCAAATGTCCCGGCTGTTAAAAAAATCTAATACCAAACCTCCGATACAATAAATTGACCCGGAGTTTGTTACTTTTACGAACCAATATCTACACATAGCTCATGCGATTAGCGTTCTGGAAAAAGAAAGAAGCCGACGATAAACCCAAAAAGAAAAAGCCGGTATGGCGAGAGTGGCTCGATGCCGCCGTATTCGCCATCGTGGCCGCTACCATCATCCGTACCTTCTTCGTGGAAGCTTATACCATCCCCTCCGGCTCTATGGAAGGGAGCCTGCTCATAAACGACTATCTCTTTGTAAGCAAGGTAGCCTATGGCCCGCGCGTACCCATGACGCCGCTGGCGGTGCCGCTGGTGCACAATACGCTCCCCGTTACCGGTGGCGAGTCGTATACCAAAGCCGTACAGTGGGATTACAGCCGCTGGTGGGGCTTCGGAAATGTAGAACGCAATGATGTGGTGGTGTTCAACTTCCCACATGGAGACACCGTGCTGGAAGACGACCGCGAAGCCGACTACTATGCACGCGTCCGCGATAGCGGCAGGGAATATATCCTTGCCCATCACGAGATACGGGTCCGCCCCCTCGATAAAAAAGACAATTACATCAAGCGCTGCGTAGGCGTTCCCGGCGATGTTATCTCCATACGCGATGGCAAAGTATGGATTGGCGACAAGCCCTCTGAGAACTACGTACATATGAAGACCAGCTATTTCGTGATGTTCCCAGCCAATTTTTCCATCAGCGAAGAGTTTCTTGACGAAATGGGCATCAACGATAACCTCCGGGCTGGCGATATCCGCCAGACACAAAACCCTTACCTGTTTGTTATCAATCTGCAGCCTGAGCAGCTTGAAAAGCTTAAAGCAGTTCAGGGTGTACGTATAGAGCCGGTGCTCTCTCCGGCCGGCCAGGCCGAAGCGGAGGTCTTCCCGTTCGATACCGTACACTACAAATGGAACCGCGACAACTTCGGGCCACTCACCATACCCGGGAAAGGAACAACGGTAACCATCACCCCCGAAAATATTGCACTCTATCGCAGGCTGATAGGCATATACGAAGGCAACAAACTGGAAGAGCGCAACGGACAGGTATTCATCAATGGCGCACTGGCTACCACCTATACCTTTAAGATGGATTATTATTGGATGATGGGCGACAACCGCCACAACTCACTCGACTCCCGCTATTGGGGCTTCGTCCCCGAAGACCATGTGGTAGGCAAGGCCTCGTTTGTTTGGCTCAGCTATGGCAAGGGTGGCTTATTTGGCGGCATGCGCTGGAACAGGTTATTCCGCGGCATACACGCACTGGAGGAATAAAACGATCCTGCTTCCTGGAACTTTAACGAACTGAATGGCTGATATACAATGAAGAACGTAGCACTTATAGCACTGGCGGCAATGTTCGCTTCCTGCGGCGGCGGAGGAAGCTCATCCGGTGCGGACAGCAGCACGGCACCCGGCCACCCCGATGGCAAAACAGTTTTCATCAATAACTGCGTACAGTGCCACGCTATCAACCAGGATAAGAACGGCCCTAAGCTGGCCGGGGCCATCAGCCGCTGGAACAACGATACCGCTCGCCTGGCAAGCTACATACGCAATTCACAGGAAGCGATTAAGACCGACCCTTATGCGGCTAAGCTATACGCGCAGTGGAGTAATATGGTAATGCCCGCTTTCAATCACCTCACCGAGGAGGAGATAAAGCAGGTGATTGCCTATATTGCCGAAGGGAAAGACTAATTGTAGCTATACGCTATATTCTTCCGTGCCGATACCTGCACAAAAGGGAATCCTTTGGTTGCCGCCTCTTCTTTTATCTTTCGTACGGCTTCTTTATCGGTGGGCAGCATTTCGGGCGTTACCGGCTTGCGTATATCACCCACAAATCCCTGGTATTTCAGCCCCGACACATCGTCGGTTGGTAGCAGTATCTGCACCTTTTCCCAGTCGTTTTTAGAGGTAACTATTATTTTGGGGCTCATTATGTCGGTATGCCCGGCTGCATATACTATTTTCTCTATAGCGTGCCGCCCGCACTTCACCTGTTCCATTTTCAGGTACACGAAGTTCACTTCCTTTTCGTCTACGCTCAGCACCTTGCCCACTATGGTCTGTCCGTTGTGGAAGTATATGGCATCGTCCTGGGCCTGTACGGCTGCCGGTGTCGCTATCAGTAGGGCTGCGGCGCTCAGGGCTTTAAAGAGTTTGTACATGTTTTGTTGCTTGTGGCGTAAAAGTAGAACAGCCGCGCCAAACCGCTTACTCAGCCCTATATTCTTAACAAATATTTAGATACGTACCGCATACCGCAAATATGATGGCAATCAGCCCGCTAATATGGTATTTGTTAGTATTTTTACGTCCACTTAATTAGCTGAATATATTAATGGATACCCCTGTTGTAAAAAAGCCTGCCTTGTTTGAGGCAGATAAGAAATCGGCGCTCGACGCTATCTCCCAGGCTCAGTTCATCGCCTTTGCTCCTTATATTTTTCAGGCCTCCGTGCTCCTTCGCGATAAAGGAATTCTGAATGCGGTAGAAGAAGCCCGCGGCACGGGCATTTCGCTGGAGGATGTAGTGGCTAAAGTAGGCATGCCCCTCTATGCGGTACGGGTACTGCTGGAAGCCGGGCTCGGTATCGGCCTCGTATTCCGGAAAGAGGACAAGTTCTTCCTGGCCAAAACAGGCCACTTCTTCCTCAACGACCCCATGTCCCGCATCAATACCGATTTCATGCGCGATGTCTGCTACGACGGTGCCCAGGACCTCAACGCTTCCCTGCAAGACGCAAAGCCTCGCGGGCTTCGCCATCTTGGCCCGTGGGAAACAATATACCAGGGCCTCTCCATTCTTCCGGAGCCGGCACGTACCAGCTGGTTCAATTTCGACCATTACTATTCCGATAACGCATTCCCGGAAGCGCTCCCCCTCGTCTTTGCCCGTGAGCCAAAGAAAATAATGGACATAGGCGCCAACACCGGCAAGTGGACGCTTGCCTGCCTGCAGTACAACAGTCATGTAGAGCTCGGCCTCGTAGACCTGCAGGTGCAGCTCAATGTAGCTAAGAGCAACATGGAAGCCGCTGGCATGGGCGACCGCGTACAATATTTTGAGCGCAACATGCTCGATCCCAAAACCGAACTTCCCGCAGGATACGACATTATCTGGATGTCCCAGTTCCTCGATTGTTTCGCCGACGCCGAAATAGTTTCCATACTGGAAAAATGCCACCGCGCATTACCCGACAACGGACGTGTATTCATCAACGAAACCTTCTGGGACCGCCAGCGCTTTGAAGCCTCCGCGCTCAGCTTGCAAATGACCTCTTTATATTTTACTACCATGGCCAACGGCAACAGCCAGATGTACGACAGCAAGGTTTTCCTGTCGCTCATTAGCCAGGCCGGCTTCGAGGTGGTAAGCCAGGCGGACAATATCGGCCTGAGCCATACCATCCTGGAACTGGCCAAAAAGTAACCAGGCAATTATTTTACACCTTTTGTTTTTATAGTTACATTTTATGAGCATCAGCAAAGAAGTAGATGTTTTGGTGATAGGGGCGGGGCCCTCTGGCACCATCGCCGCCTCCATTATGAACAAGGCCGGCCTGAAAGTGCAGATAGTGGAGAAAATGTTGTTCCCCAGGTTCGTCATCGGCGAGAGCCTCCTGCCGCGCTGTATGGAAGCGCTGGAAGAGGCCGGCTTCCTCGATGCCGTTACCGCACAGAATTTTCAGCGCAAAGACGGCGCTAAGTTCGTAATGGGCAACGGTGTCTGCGATTTTAACTTCAACCAGCAGTACACACAAGGCTGGATGTGGACATGGCAGGTACCGCGGGCCGATTTCGACAAGACCCTCGCCGACGAGTGCGAGAAAATGGGCATCCCCGTTCACTACGAAACCGAAGTAACGGATATTAAAATAGATGAGAACGGACACTCTACCACAACGGTAAAAACCGCGGACGGTAAAGAGGAAACAATAAAAGCACGGTTCATAGTAGATGGCAGCGGCTACGGCAGGGTTATACCCCGTCTGTTCGGCCTGGAGAAACCCTCTACTCAGTACCCCCGCAAAACATTGTTCTGCCACCTGACCGACCCCAAGCGCAATGCCGCTTACGAGCCTAACCGCATTATTGCTATCGTACACAATCCTACTACATGGATATGGGTCATTCCTTTTGCCAATGGAAATACGTCAGTAGGCTATGTAGGCAGCCCCGAGTTCTTCGATCAGTTCCCCGGCACACCGGAAGAACAGTTCCGACAGCTCATCCAGGCCGAGCCAATGCTCCGGGAGCGTTTTGATGAGTCGGAAATGAGATGGGAGCCCCGCACGCTCCAGAGTTGGAGTGCCACCACCGAAACTTTCTACGGAAAGGGATTCGTACTTACCGGTAATGTTACCGAGTTCCTCGATCCTATCTTCTCTTCCGGGGTTACACTGGCTTCCGTTTCAGCGCAGACAGCCGCCAACCTGGTGATTAAGGAACTGAAGGGCGAACAGGTAGACTGGGAAGAACAATATATGAAGCACATGCAGCAGGGCGTCAATGTGTTCCGTACCTATGTAAATGCCTGGTACGATGGCTCACTGTTCAAAATATTCTTCTCCGAGCAGCGCACGCAGGAGATTATGGGGCAGATATGCTCCGTTCTCGCCGGTTATGTATGGGATATGACCAATCCTTTCGTGAAAAACCACGAGAAGAATGTGCGTACTCTCAGCCGCTACCTCGATATCACTCAGAAAAGCACGGTATAACAAACACAGATATTGCCAGCACACATTTTACATCACGTCCGTATCAAAGACGGTATCGTATCCAAAGACGGCGTAGCGGTAACAGATAAGGTAATGGCACTCCCGGAAGACCTGTACAGGGAACTGGGGTGCAATTACCTTAAATTCTTTAAAATGGACCCGCTGTGCAAGTGGGCGTGGCTCGCCACGGAGATCCTCGTTTCCGGCAACGGGCAGGTGCTTTACCACGGACTGGATAATAACCGGGTTGCGCTGGTGCTGCAAACGACCAATGGCTGCCTGGAAGTAGACAAAAAATACCAGGAAACGCTCGCTACCATACCTAGCCCCGCGCTATTCGTGTACACGCTACCCAATATTATGCTGGGCGAAATATGCATTCGGCATGGATTTAAGGGCGAGCAGGCCTGCCTGGTAAACGAGGCGTTCGATAGCGAAGAATTAACCACATGGGTGGCCGATTTACTGGAGCGCAGGGGCATGGATGCTTGCCTCTTCGGCCGCGTAGATGCCACCCGCAATGCTACGGATATTACGCTCTTCTGGGCCGACAGCAGTACTCCGGGCACTCCCCTGTCCGCACCAGCATTGCAACAGGTACATGAGGGTTAACGCGCAACATATTTGTTTCAGCAAATATTACACTCCGCAAGTTTGCTGCCTATCGCATTGTATATTCGCAAAGAATAAAACGGACTCATGAGGCATAAGGCGTACATCGTTAACACCGGTGTTATCACCGCAATCGGCAACAACACGCAGCAGTGCAAAGAGGGCTTGGCTTCGGGGAAAAATGCCATAGGCAAACCCCGCTTTCTGCAAACGCACTGGCAAAACGAAATACCCGTCGCGGAAGTACCGCTCTCCAATGACGAACTGGCTGCCCTGGCTGGGGTCAGCAGCGGTTGGCCGCGCACGGCACTCCTTAGCGCAGTGGCCGTGAAGGAAGCATGGCAACCCTACCGCGAAAGCGCGCAGGAGCTCCGCTGCGGTTTCTTTTCTGCCAATACCGTAGGAGGCATGGACCTCACCGAAAATGTATACAAAGACTTTAAGGAAACAGGCACCCTGTCCGATATACCGTCAATGGTCAGCCATGAGTGTGGCGCCATTACCGAACTCGTGGCTGGCCACTTCGGCATCCACGACTTTGTCACCACCATCAGCACTGCGTGTTCTTCTTCCGCTAATAGCATCATGATGGCGGCGCAGATGATAGAGGCGGGAATGCTCGATGTTGCCGTTGCAGGCGGTGCCGATTGCCTGTCCCGATTCACGCTCAATGGGTTCAATACGCTTATGATACTCGACCGTCAGCAGTGCCAGCCTTTTGACAACAACCGCCGCGGCCTGAACCTCGGCGAAGGTGCGGGATATGTACTGATGATGAGCGAAAAGGCGGCCGGTCAATGCAACGCCACACCCATATGTAGCGTTAGCGGCTATGCCAATGCCAACGATGCCTACCACCAGACCGCTTCTTCGCCGGATGGCATTGGCAACAAGCTCGCCATGCAGCAGGCTATGGCCCAGGCGGGCATCACCCCGGCGGAGGTGAGCTACATCAACTTACACGGTACCGGTACCGCCAACAACGATAGCTCCGAAGGGAAAGCGATAGAATCTGTTTTCGCAGGACAGGTACCGCCCGCCTCGTCTACTAAGTCTTTCACAGGGCACACGCTGGGCGCTTCAGGAGGTGTGGAGGCGGTGTTCAGTACCATCGCGATCGCGGATGGCATCCTGTTCCCCAACATGCGCTGGCAAACACAGATGGAAGACATCAGCTGGAAGCCGGTTACTGAAATGCGGACGGGCCTCGATATCCGGCATGTATTGTCTAACTCTTTTGGCTTCGGCGGAAATTGTTCTTCACTGGTCTTTTCAAAATTTAACGCATGAATATCTACATAAAGGGGGCGGGCGTTATCAGTGCTGCGGGAAACAATAGCGACCCCTCGTTCCTGGCGGAGGCACCCGGTTACGATACACACCGGCTCAATGCGAAAGAGCCCGACTACACCGCTTATATACAGCCCATGCAGCTCCGGCGCATGAGCAAGGCGGTACGCATGGGCATAGGCGCATCTAAAATTGCAGGGCAGCAGGCCGGTATCGAAAAGCCGGACGCGCTCTCCATCGGCACCGCTATGGGGTGTCTGCAGGACACAGAAGTATTCCTTTCCAAAATGATAGACCAGCAGGAGCAGATGCTCACGCCTACGGCATTCATACAGTCTACACACAATACCGTCGGCGGGCAGATAGCATTGCTTGCCGGGTGCTACGGGCACAACCTTACTTACGTGCACCGCGGCCACTCCTTTGAGCACGCCATCATCAACGCGCAGTTGTATCTGCACGCTCATCCCCATCACCAAATGCTCGTGGGCGGCATAGATGAACTCGTTGACAGCAGCGTGAAGGTGTTAACGGCAACAGGCGTATACCGGGAGGGGAATAGTACCGAAGGCATTCTGCATACAGCCGGAAAAGGAAGCATTGCCGGTGAAGGCGCGGGCTTTTTCATAGCTTCGGCCCAACCTGCTCCAGGTGCGCTCCGGATAAAAGGGCTTCAGATTTTCACCACGAAGGATGCCGCGCTGGTATCAGAAAAAATGAACGGGTTCCTGGCACAGCAACAATTACAGCAAGACGATATTGACTTACTCATCTCCGGCTGGAACGGCGACAGCAGGACAAAACCCGTATACGACGTGCTCCATCAGCAGTTCAGCGCTAGCGTCATCGCCGGGTTCAAACACCTGAGCGGCGAATATGCGACCGCTTCTTCATTCGGGCTGGCTATGGCGGCGCACATCGCAGGCACCGGAATGGTACCAGGCTTTTGCAGGCTGGGTAGCGCTCCGGCGCGCCCTATCCGGAATATAATATTGTTCAATAACTACATGCATTATTTTAGTATGTGGCACATATGTACATAATCCTGCTAACCTCATCTGTTGGCATCTTTTTTTAGTCTTTAGGGAACATGCAGCAACGTCACATATACGATACAGGAATAATTGGAAATTGCGCTTTCATAGCGCACGTACACAAGAACACTAATATCGCCTGGCTTTGCTGGCCCCGCTTCGATAGCAGTTTCATCTTCGGAGGACTGCTCGATGAGGAAAAAGGGGGACACTTTTCCATCCTGCCCGAAGGGGAATTTACTTCCACACAGCAATACATAGAAAACACCAACATACTAGAGACCATCGTAGATGCACCCGATGGCAAATACAAAGTTACCGACTACGCCCCCCGGTTCCAGCTATACGAGCGTTTCTTTAAGCCCCTGATGCTGATACGCAAGGTAGAACCCATTAGCGGGCACCCGCGTGTCAAGGTCTGCTGCAAACCCATCGGCGACTATGGCGCTAATCAGTTGCAGGCAGTGCAGGGCAGCAACCACATAGAATTCTTCGGCCTCAAAAAGCCGCTCCGTCTTACTACCAATGTCTCGCTCAATTACATCATGGACGAGCGCTACATGGTACTCAACGAGCCCAAATACCTCGTCCTCACTTACGGTCTGCCGTTGGAAGCGCCTATAGTATCTACCGCTGAGGACTTCCTGGTGCGTACTACCGCCTACTGGCGCCAGTGGATAAAAAAGATAGGCATAGAGAATATGTACCAGGCCGAGGTGATACGCTCATCGCTGGCGCTGAAAATTCACCAGTACGAAGATACCGGAGCTATCATCGCTGCCAGCACTACCAGCCTGCCGGAGTACGACGGCAGCGGAAGGAATTGGGATTACCGTTTCTGCTGGCTGCGCGATGCCTACTATATCCTCAATGCATTCAATAATATAGGCCACTTCGAGGAAGCCGACCAATATTTCCATTTCATTGCCAATGTAGCCATGAAGGAAGATGGCAGGTACCACCCGCTCTACACAGTTACAGGCAGCGCCGACTTTGAAGAAAAGATACTGGACCTTAAAGGCTACAAAGGCAATCAGCCCGTGCGCATAGGCAACCAGGCGGTGGAGCATATACAAAACGACACTTATGGCCAGGTGATGCTATCGCTCCTTCCGCTCTACACCGATAAACGTTTTATCGTGGAAGAACGGCAAGACTCCTCGCTATGGATATACAGCATACTGAACAAAATTGAAAAAGCGATAGACGAGCCCGATGCGGGCATTTGGGAATTCCGCACTATCGCCCAATACCATTGCTACACCAATCTGTTCCAATGGGCGGGTTGCCGCGCGGCGATAAAGGTGGCCAAGCACATTGGCGATGAACACCTGCTGCAGAAAGCGCGCGCGCTGATGGAGCGTGCTACGGAAAAGATAGAGGCCTGCTACGATGAGGAGCGTAAGGTCTACACCCAGGCCATCGGTGTGCCGCACCTCGATGCCAGCACCCTTCAGCTTATTATGATGCATTACCTGGACCCCAACTCACAGCGCGCCCGCGATCACCTCGCAGGGCTGGAGGCCGAGTTGCTTACCGAAGACGGGCTCTTCTATCGCTATCTTCATAAAGACGATTTTGGCAAGCCGCAAACAACGTTCCTTGTTACTGCATTCTGGTATGTGGAAGCCCTGGCCTGCGTAGGCCGCACCGAAGAAGCTATGATGCGCTTCGCCAGCCTTATGAAGTACACCAATCACCTGGGCTTGCTCAGCGAGGATGTAGATGCGAAAGACGGCAGCCAGTGGGGCAACTTCCCCCAGGCGTACAGCCATGTCGGGTTAATGAATGCCGCATACCGTATATCGAAGAAACTCGACCGCCCCAGCTTCCTCTAGGTGATGCTTTTAAATACAGTGTAGCGCAGTACCAGCTCCAGCGCCAGGCAAAGGAGCGCCAGCGCCGCGAATGGCAGGAACAGTTCAGCGTATTGCTTGTACGAGGTTACTTCCACCTTGGTCTTCTCCATACGGTCTATCTCGTCATACACTTGCTCAAGCGATTTATTATCGGTAGCCCGGAAGTATTTACCGCCGGTTTCAGTAGCTATCTTGCGCATCAGTGGTTCATCTATCTGCACCGGCACCATCTGCAGTTGCTCGCCCATAGGGGTTTGTACCGGGCTCAGTGCCTGTCCCATACTGCCCACACCTATGGTGTACACGCGTATCTTATAAGCCTTGGCTATTTCCAGTGCGGTGGCGGGGTCTATCAGGCCGGTATTGTTCACCCCATCGGTCATTAGTATTATCACGCGGCTCTTCCCTTTAGAGTTGCGCAGGTTCTGCACGGCGGTGGCCAGGCCCATACCTATCGAGGTACCATCCTGCAGCATGTCATTTTTCGCCGAGGCGATTTGCTCTTTCAGCACCAGGTGGTCTATGGTTATGGGGCATTGCATAAAGCTCTCACCGGCAAATATCACGAAGCCTATCATGTCGCCTGGCCGCCGGTCTACAAAGCGGAGCGCCACATCTTTCGCCGCGCCTATCCGGTTCGGCTTAAAGTCCTGCGCCCGCATACTCCCCGATATATCCATGCTGATAACGATATCTATACCCTCCGTATTCAGGCTCTCCGATGTATTGCTGGTTTGCGGGCGCGCCAGCGCTACAATCAGTGCCGTCAGTGTTATCATCCGCAGCACCGTCAGCACCGGCCGGAAGCGCACCCGCCAGGTGGGCTTTACCCCTTTTATCCCGGCTATTGTGGTCAGCCGCAGAGATGGGGTACTTTTTATTTTATTGCGGTTCTGCCACCACAGCAGCACAGGCAGCAGCAGCAGCAACCCGAAATACCACGGGTGCGCAAAAGAGAGATGTTTCCAGTCCATCAATTCCTTTATCATACTTGCTGGGTGTTTTCGGTAGTTGGTTCCGGTTTCGTGTTCAGTACAAACTGGCGGGCATTCTCCAGCGCGCCCATGTGTTCGGCAGGGGTAGGTTGTGCGCGGGCAAACTTGGCCAGGTCAGCGGTGTATAGTATAGAAGACAACAGCTCATAATGGCGGTTCATCTCCCGGTGAGTCCGTACCTTAAAGAGTATTTCGTCAGTGGTCAGTTCCAGCATCGGTGTCCGGAAGCGCTCTTCTATATATACGCGCACCAGGTCAGTTAGTTCTGTATAGTATTCCTTCACACTTTCTTCACGGCTGTTCTGCCACAGTTTTTTATGTTCCAGTTCCTGCAGCAGGCGCAGGTATTTTTCTTGCAGCGTCTCCCTGGGCCCCACAGGCACGGCTTCCGGCTCCGGCGCCTTTTTATTCTTCACAAAGAAGTACACCACAAATGCCGTGATGCCTATAAGTACCAGTGCGCCTACTATCCACCACAGGTAATCCTTCCAGGTCGATTTTACTTCAATTATCCCTTTTATTCCTTTAAATCCTTTTGTGGTATCTACCGCAACAGTTTGCACCAGCAGAGCCAGCGAGTCCGTTTGAAGCAGGTAGGCGCTGTCGCCAGGGGGAAGTACGGAAAATTGAAACCGCGGCACATAATACACCCCCGAGTCGAAACCGGTAACCAGGAGCCGCTGCCTCAGGATAACAAAGCTTCCCTGGCGGGAAGTATCTATCATTCCCTTCTCCACCACTTCCAGCGTGTTAAAGGTATCGGGTATCGGCGCCCATTGCAGTGCCCCGTTCGCCGAATTGTGTATCACTTCCAGGAACACACGCGCCTGGTCGCCCACCATTATTTTGCCGGCATCCAGCTTCGCGCTCACTTTCGTTTCCTGCGCGCCTGCGGGCAGCATGGCTGCTCCCGCCACTATCAGTAGTATCGTGCGTAGTATAGTTCTCATTCGT
>JAEUVZ010000043.1 GCA_016786665.1 Flavipsychrobacter sp. | reverse complement strand
TTTTATCATAATAGCGGTCAGCCTTATACCGTGCATATTAGCAACCTCTATACTTCTCTATAAAAGGAAGTATATAGCTTGTGTCATCCTCGCCGCCATCGCGGTTACCTGGTCAGTCTTTGGCCAGGATATTCTTGTGCGATTACTGGAGCCGCCCCTTATCTGAAATACTTCCCTACCACCGGCAACTTCTGCAGTTCCTTTCCTTCTTTCTTCAACACAAAAAGGACATACACAGCCAGCAATATAGTCGCCACCACATACCGCATCCAAACTACCTCAACATAGTTGCTAAACACGAAATACACGAAATAACACAGCAGCATCAGCAAGAAGAATGTGCCAATCTTGCCCACCTTATAGGGTACCGGATACACCTTTTGTCCCCAGAAGTATGAAATGAGCATCATGCTGCCATAGCAGGCTAAAGTGGCCACAGCGCAAGCCATATATCCAAAGTAAGGTATGAAAAGGTAATTTATGACTAATGTTATTGCCGCCCCTATGAAGGTGATGGTTGCCCCGGCGTTTGTTTTTTGCGACAGCTTATACCAAATAGAGAGATTGTAATATACTCCCAGGCACATATTGGCCACTAAAAGTACGGGTACAATTTTTAACCCAGTCCACATCCGCTCATTCTGAATGAAGTGCTTCCAGATATCGATATACAATGTCACCACCAGGAACATGGTGCATATTGTTATCACGAAGTAGTCCATTACCCGTGCATATATTCTTTGCGCGTCTTCTCCTTTTGCCTGCTTAAAAAAGAATGGTTCAGCCCCCATTCTGAATGCCTGAACAAATAACGTGATGAGTATAGATAGTTTGTAGCAGGCATTGTAGATACCCACTTCCTCTTTCTTGGCTATTTCTGTTGCAGCGGGTGACCACCAGCTCAGCATAATGCGGTCGAAGGTTTCATTGATGATTCCCCCGAAGCTCGCTATCATTATGGGCAGGGAGTAAATGATCATCTCTCTCCACAGCTTCTTATCAAATTTAAACTGTATCGCACTTGCTTCGGGAATTAAAAGCAAGAGCGTTACACTCGATGCTATGAGGTTGGCAAGTATCACATAGCCAACTCCCAGTTCGGGATGATACCACGATGCGATAAAACTATCCGGAGAATTCTTCGCCATATCTGGCAGAACAGAATAGAAGAATACTGTCATTCCTATATTCACCAGGATGTTCGCCACTTTTATAGAGGCGTATTTGCGCGGGCGGTTATTGTTGCGCAGCCTGGAAAATGGCATTAGCGCCAGGGTATCCAGTGCAATGATATATGCTGACCAACGGATAAACTCCGGGTGGTTTTCCACCCTTAGAAAGTTGGCTATCTGCTGCTGGAATAGTAGCAGCAAAGCAGTAAAAAGCAGCGTAGTAGTGATGAGCGACAGGGCGGTAGTATTGTAAACATTCCTGTCGTCGTCTTCCTTATTCGTGTATCTGAAGAAGGTAGTCTCCATTCCATAACTGAAAACGTTGGTGACGAAGGGAATAGCCGCATATATCAAGCCCATTTCTCCATAAGCTGCTGTAGAAAGCTGCCGGGTGAGGTAAGGAGTAAGCAGGTAGTTTAAAAAACGGGCGAGAATGGAGCTCACTCCATACCACATCGTCTGCCCAGCCAGCTTTTTAATATTGCTCATCTATCGGTCAAAAGTAAGATGTCGGAACCAAAATGTCTACTGTATCCCGCCGTATATGGTTTTGAGTTTCTACTTACTAAAAACGCTAAGAAACATGAATTGTTTCACCATTCACATTTCTTAACGTCACGTATGATTGTACTACCCGGAGTATTTCAGGCCACTACTCTATTACCCATGTTTCTTTGCCCTGCAGCAGGCTATCCAGGTTTCCTTTCCCTTTCTTTGCGATAATTTCCTCTATCTGCAACGACATGCTGTTTTCATAAGTAGCCCTATCAGCCGCATAGAATACACCAAATGGCCGGGGAAAGTGCCCTTGCCGGGTGGGGTCATCAAAAAGGCGGGTAAGTATCTGCGCCTTAAAGAAATCTGTCTCGTCGTGAATCCAGAGGTCGTCTGCATTCATACCTTCTCCCAGGTTTACTACCACCGGCTTGTATCCGTCCAGGCGTATCCCTTTATTCTTGTCTGCCCCAAAAATAAGGGGTTGTCCATGCTCCAGGAACAATGCCTCTTCGGGCTTTGAACCCTTCTCAGTAAATATTTCGAAGGCACCATCGTTGAAAATGTTGCAGTTCTGGTATATCTCCAGCAGGGAGGCTCCGTTGTGTCCATTCGCCCTCAATAGCATTTGCTGCAGGTGTTTGGGGTCGCGGTCCATACTTCTGGCTATGAAGGAGGCATCAGCACCCATAGCAAGAGCCAATGGATTGAACGGATGGTCCAGGCTGCCTGCCGGGGTTGATTTGGTTACTTTATGCTCTTCCGATGTGGGAGAGTATTGGCCTTTGGTCAGCCCGTATATCTGGTTGTTGAACAGGAGTATGTTTACATTAAAGTTCCGGCGCAGCAGGTGGATGGTATGGTTGCCTCCAATGCTTAGCCCATCGCCGTCGCCGGTAACTATCCATACGCTCAGTTCAGGACGAGTAGCTTTCAGTCCCGATGCTATTGCGGTGGCACGCCCGTGAATAGAGTGCATGCCATAAGTGTTCATATAATAGGGAAAGCGCGAACTGCACCCGATGCCGGAAATGATTACAATATTCTCCCGGGGAAGGCCCGTTTGTGGTAATATGGTTTGCACCTGCTTTAAGATAGAATAGTCGCCGCAACCCGGGCACCAACGTACTTCCTGGTCGGTAGCAAAGTCCTTGGCTGTAAGTGCCGGGGACGCAGGCGTTAATGTGTCGCTCATAATTGCCTGCAAAATTACGCTAATAATAGCTAACGTTTACAGTAGTTCTATCCGGCTTACCTATGTAATTATCAGTCGCGTTTATGGAAGGCTACTTCATTGGCATAATATTTTTTTGTACTTTGAAAATAAATGCCGGGCTTATGAAACAGTTGATGCTCCTTTTTTGCCTTATTTGCGCCATTCCACTGAGCGCGCAAGATATTAAGGGCACCATCAGTGGGAAAATAACAGACGACCAGGGGAGGGCAGTGTATGAGGCCGACGTATTTGTATACGATGGGGCGTCTATCATTGGCTCAGCTACTACGGAACATGACGGGTCTTACCTCACCAATCGTATGCTTATTGGCACGTACCGGGTTCAGGTAATCTATGGCGAATACAAACACTCATGGGTTACCAATGTTCCTGTAAAGGGATGGCAGGATACCCGAGTTAACGTAAGGCTGGAAACCAAAACCTCTCAACCTGCGGAAGATGTTAGCCGTGATTATTCCGGCGGTTCAGTGCTCCAGTCTACCAAAAAGAAATAATTGCGCCTACCTTTGTCCGTATGACTGCCCCCATAGGCATTTTCGATTCTGGCTACGGCGGGCTTACCGTCTTCAGGTCCATAGTGGCAAAGTTGCCTCAATACGACTATATCTACCTGGGTGACAATGCTCGTGCCCCTTATGGTAACCGCTCGTTCGATACAGTTCACGAGTACACCCTCGATTGTGTAAAATGGTTTTTCAGGATGGGGTGCCCCCTGGTGATACTTGCGTGTAACACCGCTTCGGCAAAGGCACTCCGCACCATACAGCAGCAAGACCTCCCCCTGCTGGCACCCGACAAAAGAGTTCTGGGTGTCATCCGCCCCACAGCAGAAGTTATTGGCAACTACACCAGGAATCATTCGGTAGGCGTGCTGGGTACGGTAGGTACCGTTAAGTCTGATTCTTATAAACTGGAAATAGGCCATTTTTTCCCAAACATTAAGGTACAGCAGCAAGCTTGCCCAATGTGGGTGCCGCTGATAGAGAATGGAGATTATGACTCAGAAAGTGCCGATTACTACGTAAAAAAATACCTGGATGAGCTACTAACGCAAGCGCCGGACTTAGATACCGTACTGCTGGCCTGCACGCACTATCCGTTACTGGCAGATAAAATAAGAAAATATCTTCCTACTGGTATAGCTGTAGTATCTCAAGGCGATATAGTTGCCGACAGCCTATCGGATTATCTACGCCGGCACCCGGAAGTAGAACAATGTATTAGCGCAACGGGAAAAATAGACTTCTATACAACAGACAGCCCCGAGGACTTTAACGAGCATGGCAGCCTGTTCTTTGGCCGGTCCGTTTCCAGCAAGCACACTGAGCTATAAATAAAAACTCCCCCGGTAAACGGAGGAGTTGGATTTAACCTAAGAAAAGCTTCTAAAATGCATTCTCTCTTATGCCTCCAGATTCTTTTCTATCCTTGAACATAAAAGTAGATATCATATTCAATTTTTATTGTTAACGCCTGTTGATAAAATGTTAAAATTGATAATGTTTGTCCGATCGTGTTACTCTGCCACGCTTTTTTCAAACACATGGCTGGGATTATTCTTCCGTTCGTGGTTTTCCTTGGCCGCTTTCACAAAAGCGACAAACAAAGGGTGCGGGTTTTCCACTGTGCTTTTGTATTCCGGGTGGAACTGTACCCCAACAAAAAATGGGTGAGTGGGTATTTCCACTACTTCTACCAGGCCGGTTTTGGGGTTCTTACCTACGGGTATCATTCCGGCATTTTCGTAATCGTTTATAAAATCGTTATTAAACTCATAACGGTGGCGATGGCGCTCCGATATGTGCGTGCTGCCATAGATAGCGGCTGTTTTAGAGTCGCTGCGAAGCTCGCAATCATAGGACCCCAGGCGCATGGTGCCGCCCATTTGTGTAATCTTTTTCTGCTCCTCCATCATGGCAATTACTCCCTGATTAGTATCGGGGTTCATCTCTGTGGAGTGTGCCTTATCCATATGGAGCACGTTGCGGGCAAACTCCACGCAGGCCATCTGCATACCCAGGCAAATGCCAAAGAAAGGTATGTTCTTTTCCCTGGCGTATCGTATCGCCTCTATCTTGCCTTCTATGCCCCGGCTACCAAATCCCGGTGCCACCAGTATGGCATCTACATTATTCAGTTTTTCAACCGCATTTTCCAGGGTCAGATGTTCTGAGTGAATATTCCGCACCTCTACCTTACACTCATTCATCGCTCCCGCGTGTATCAAACCCTCCAGTATGGACTTATATGCATCCTGCAGTTCCACATACTTGCCTATAAGGCCGATGGTTACTTTCGATTTGGGATATCGCAGTTTGTTCAGGAAATCTTTCCATTTACCCAACTCAGGCTCTGTGCCTTTTGCCAATCCCAGTTTCTGGAGACAGATAAGGTCCAGCTTTTCGCGCATCATTTCCAGGGGTACGCTGTATATTGTATCGGCATCCAGCGCTTCTATCACGGCCTCGGGTGTCACATTACAAAATAGCGCTATTTTTCTTCTTAGTTCCTGGTAAAGTGGTTCTTCGGTTCGGCAAACCAGCACATCCGGTGTCAGGCCATTCTCGCTCATCATTTTCACCGAGTGCTGCGTAGGCTTCGTTTTTAGCTCCTTTGCTGCTTTCAGGTAAGGAATCAGCGTCAGGTGAACAACGATGCAACTGTCCCCCATTTCCCATTTCAACTGTCGAACGGCTTCTATATATGGTAACGACTCTATATCGCCAACGGTGCCACCCAGCTCTGTGATAACGATATCGTATTGGCCATCCTGGCCCAGCAGGGTCATCCGGCGCTTTATTTCGTCAGTAATGTGCGGTATCACCTGTACGGTTTTACCCAGGTAGGCCCCTTCCCGCTCTTTATTAATAACATATTGGTAGATACGGCCGGTAGTTACATTGTTGGCCTGCGAAGTAAAGGTATTCAGGTAGCGCTCATAGTGGCCAAGGTCAAGATCGGTTTCGGCACCATCTTCCGTAACATAGCATTCTCCGTGCTCGTAAGGGTTTAAGGTGCCCGGATCTACATTTATATACGGGTCAAATTTCTGTATCGTGGTGCGATAGCCACGAGCCTGGAGCAGTTTTGCCAGCGATGCTGCAATTATTCCTTTACCAAGGGAAGATGTAACGCCTCCGGTTACAAAAATGTACTTTGTCATAACGCTCCTGTTTTTTATGACCGGGCTGCGCAGCTGGATAATATTAGAATTATTACTTGGGGGATTGCTGTAGCGGTCATGCAAAGATAGAAGTAATTACGGGAACAGGAAAAATTTAAACGCCATCGGTATACTTGCCGTCCCGGTAAGCTCGGCAGAATAAGGGTAATGGTTAAATAAGCCTCTGTTGGCCCGGCCATCTGCTGTTTTCAGACAAATTCCCCCTTCCCGCCTAAAACCCTATTTTTGCCGCATAATAAGGTACTTATGAAATTCGACCGTTCCGGCATTTCTAATGGGCAACTGATTCAACTCTATACCGAACTTCTGCGTCCACGCATGATAGAGGAAAAAATGCTGGTACTGCTCCGCCAGGGGCGCATCAGTAAGTGGTTCTCGGGCATAGGCCAGGAAGCCATATCGGTGGGTGCTACGCTCGCGCTCGATAATGATGAGTATGTAATGCCACTCCACCGGAACCTGGGAGTCTTCACAGCCCGCCGCATGCCTTTCGATAAGTTATTCATGCAGTGGCAGGGCCGCAAGGAAGGCTTTAGCAAAGGGCGGGAGCGGTCTTTCCATTTTGGCGCCAATGAGTATCATATCTGCGGGATGATTTCTCACCTTGGTCCCCAACTGGCAATTGCCGATGGTGTGGCGCTGGCGCACAAACTGAAAAAAGAGAAAAAGGTTTCCGTCGCCTTCAGTGGCGATGGCGGTACCTCCGAAGGCGACTTTCACGAGGCGCTCAATGTAGCTGCCGTGTGGGGGCTGCCAGTACTATTTATCATTGAAAACAACGGTTATGGCCTCAGTACTCCCGTTAACGAGCAATTTATTTGCAAACAACTAGCTGACCGGGCGGCAGGATACGGCATGAAAGGTATCACTATAGATGGCAACAATATACTGGAAGTATTCCGCACTATTTCCGAGGCCCGCCAGTATTGCATTAAAGAGCAAAAGCCTATCCTTATAGAATGCATGACCTTCCGCATGCGTGGCCACGAGGAAGCCAGCGGAGTGAAGTATGTGCCCAAAGAGCTGTTTGAAGAATGGGCTAAAAAAGATCCCCTTGCCAACTACGAGCAGTATTTGCTGCAAGAGGGCATTATCAATGATACCTTCATAGCAGACACACGTGGTAATATTCAGAAAGAAATAGAGGATGGCCTTGCCGTGGGCTTTGCTGCCTCGCCTATAGTGCCCGATACCGAAGAAGAGATACTGGATGTGTATGCTCCATCGCGAAACATAGCTACACCGCCGGCATCACGCAATACCACCGAAAAGAAATTCATACAAGCTATTTCCGACGGACTGAGCCAATGCATGGAGCAGTTTCCCAACCTGGTACTGATGGGGCAGGACATTGCCGAATACGGCGGTGCCTTTAAAGTAACGGAGGGTTTTGTAGACAAATATGGCAAAGACAGGGTTCGCAACACGCCACTCTGTGAAAGTGCTATAGTTGGGGCCGCACTGGGGCTATCCATTAAGGGGTATAAAGCTATGATGGAAATGCAATTTGCTGATTTTGTGACGGTAGGCTTTAACCAGATAATAAACAACCTGGCGAAAATACATTACCGTTGGGGTCAGAATGCCGATGTCGTGGTGCGGATGCCTACCGGCGGCGGCGTTGGGGCCGGGCCCTTCCACTCTCAAAGCAACGAGGCCTGGTTCGTAAAAACGCCGGGGCTCAAAGTGCTGTATCCTTCTACTCCGCAAGATGCGAAGGGCCTGCTGATTGCCGCTATAGAAGACCCTAACCCGGTAATCTTCTTTGAGCACAAAGCACTCTACCGCAGCATCAGCGGGCAGGTACCGGATGACTACTACACTATTGAGATTGGAAAAGCACGGCAGGTATTGGCCGGTACGGACATCAGTATCATCACCTATGGTGCCGGGGTTCATTGGGCTACAGACTATGCAGCTTCGCACCCTGATATTTCTTTTGATATCCTGGACCTCCGCAGTTTGCTACCACTTGACTATGATGCCATCCGCGATAGCGTTCAACGAACAGGTAAAGTACTGCTCCTACACGAAGACACCCTGGTGGGGGGTATAGGAGGAGAGCTGGCCGCATGGATATCAGAGCACTGCTTCCAATACCTGGACGCACCCATTGTTCGTTGTGCCAGCCTGGATACTCCAGTGCCATTTGCGATAGAACTGGAACAGAACTTCCTGGCAAAAAACCGACTGGGTGATGCAGTAAACAAACTAATGTCTTTTTAATAACCCGGATAGCCCATTATTCCGAAAAAATTCCGGCTCAAAATATTATTTTTACGTAGTATGAATAAGCACTTTCTTTTTGTAATCGCATTGGGCACATCCGCCGTATGTTTTTCTTCGTGTGGTGAAAACAATAACAAAAAGAAAGCCGATGGTGAGCCTATAGTATTAGGCGACCCGGCAACCATTATCACCGAAACCGACAGCAACCACCTGACTGACCTGGTAGTTGACCTTCAGCCGGATAATACTGCAGATACCACAACATCTGCCGTTCCGGTAGATACCACCAAAAGGGCAGACACCGTTGCGGCAAAACCTGCTACTCCTTCTCCGGCCAAAGTAGAGGGCTTAACTATAGACTTTGGGGATATATCGGTTGTAATCCCAGGTGTATCTGCAAAAGGGGTGGGTAATAAGGACTTAAAGAATGCTACCGGCGCCACTTACCAACTTACCGATGGTAAATTGTCCGGCAATTCCTTACGCGTAAGCGGAGGCACCATATCAACTGTTTCTCAGCGATACCAGAGTGTTGTACGCATCAAAAACAACCTGGGAACTTTGGAGCTGGACGATCTGGGGACTACTACTTCGTGGAAATCGATAAAAGGCAGCAATGGCACTTACCCTGTTGCCAGCATAGATGAAAACAATCTTTCCACCGATAGGATAAACGCCGTTACTCTTCGCAATGCTGTACGTAAAGAAGCCCGGAAACAGCGGATGAATAAAAAGACGCAATTGCAGTGGGAAAACAGCATAAAGAGTTTCCGTTCCGTAAAACAAAAGCCGGTGGA
>JAEUVZ010000014.1 GCA_016786665.1 Flavipsychrobacter sp. | reverse complement strand
AGACATGAACAGCCTTCCGCAAGGCAACTACACGCTTCATGTACTGACCACAGGAGGCAACGCCACCCCTGTGAAGTTTACTAAACTGTAATACAATTCAAATAATAGTATCGAAGCCCTGCCTCTGCAGGGCTTCGCTGTTTTGGGGATGTTTGTTAATAGATTGTTTTTTTAGTTCTAATAAGGGGTTAACAACGGTATTTTCATTGTTTTCGCAGTATTGGTTAGATATTTTTGTAGCATGTCAAAGAAAATACTGGTTACCGGCGGTGCGGGCTATATAGGCTCGGTTCTCACCCGCCAGCTGATAGAACAAGGATACCGTGTTCGCATCATTGATAGCCTGATGTATGGCGGAGAGCCTGTTATTGATTTGCTCAATCATCCCAATTTTGAATTTGTAAAAGGGGATGTGCGCAACGAAGCCGACGTAAGGAAAGCCCTGCAGGGAGTAGATTGCGTGGCTCACCTGGCCGCCATAGTAGGCGACCCGGCATGTGCCCAGGATACAGAGCTGGCCACCACTACCAATATAGACGGCAGTAAGATGCTCTATAATATCGCCAATGAGCTGGGTGTGAGGAAAATAGTATTTGCTTCCACTTGCAGCAACTATGGCAAAATGGAAGATGAGAACGCATTCGTTAACGAAGACTCAAAGCTGGCGCCGGTATCGCTCTACGCAGAGACCAAAGTGGCGGTGGAGCAATTCCTGCTCTCGCAACCACGTACCAATGCCTGCAAGCCTACCTGCCTGCGTTTTTCTACCGTATATGGTCTTTCCCTGCGCCCCCGGTTCGACCTCACTGTCAATGAGTTTGCCAAGGAGTTGGCCCTCGGCCGCGAGTTGGTCATATTCGGGGAGCAGTTCTGGCGACCCTATTGCCACGTGTATGACCTCGCCCGCTCAGTGGTGCGCGTGATAGAAGCCGAAGATGAGCTGGTAGCATTTGACGTGTTCAATGTGGGCGATACTTCGGAAAACTATCAAAAGAAGATGATAGTGGAAGAAGTGCTGAAAGAACTGCCGGACTCGAAGATTACATACGTGTCCCGAAATGAAGACCCGCGCGACTACCGCGTATCGTTTGAAAAGATAAAGAACAAACTGGGCTTCGAGCTCATGTTTAAAGTGCCAGATGGTATCAGGCAGATAATCAAGACAGTAAACGAAGGGTTTATACTGAACCCTGACGACAACAAGTATAAGAATGTATAGCGAAGTACTCCATTTCATCCGTTCCGTATTCCACGAGCCGGAAGAATTTATTCCGTTGCACGCCCCCTATTTCGGGGGAAACGAAAAGAAATACCTGGCCGATACCATAGACTCTACTTTCGTGTCGTCAGTCGGCGCTTATGTGAACCGCTTTGAGGAAATGATGTGCGCTATTACCGGGGCCCGATATGCTATAGCCACCACCAACGGCACCATAGCATTGCACCTGGCACTTGTGGTAGCAGGGGTGAAACCGGGAGAAGAGGTTATTACGCAGCCACTCACCTTTGTGGCTACCGCCAATGCCATTTCACACGCAAATGGCATACCTGTTTTTGTAGATGTAGACAGGGATACAATGGGTATGTCGCCGGAGGCTCTGCGCGCCTTCCTGGAAGCGCATGCGGAAATGTCCGGTGGCTTCGCAGTCAATAAGCATACAGGCAGGCGCATAGCGGCTTGTGTGCCCATGCATACATTTGGCTTTCCTTGCCGCATAGAGAAGATTGCCGCCATCTGCACGCAATGGAACATACCGCTAGTAGAAGACGCCGCGGAGTCGCTGGGCAGTTATTCTAACGGTCGCCATACAGGCACTTTTGGCCTGGCGGGAGTATTCAGCTTTAACGGCAACAAGACCGTTACCTGCGGCGGCGGTGGCGCACTGGTCACCAACGATCCCGGGCTGGCGGAAAGGGCAAAACACTTGTCTACTACTGCCAAAGTGCCGCATGCTTACGAATTTGTGCACGATGAAGTAGGATATAACTACCGGATGCCCAACCTGAACGCGGCACTGGCCTGTGCGCAACTGGAACAGTTGCCGGAGATACTGGCGAACAAACGCGACCTTGCCGCGCAGTACGGCCGCTATTTCAGCGGTAGCGGTAATTTTACCTTTGTGAGTGAGCTGCCGGGGACGAATGCCAATTACTGGCTGAATACCATAGTGCTGGAGAACGCGGCAGTCCGCGATGAATTGCTGCAGGTATCTAACGCGGCAAAAGTAATGACCCGCCCTATATGGCAGTTGATGAACAAGCTGCCCATGTACAGCCAGTGTATGCGCGGCCCCCTGGAAAATGCACTCTGGCTGGAAGAGCGGGTGGTGAATATACCCAGCAGCTATCGCCCGCATGCATCCGTGGCGCTGCCATCAAATGCCGGCACTGCGGAAAACACAAACTAACGAACTATGGGAACAACAGATATTGAACCGCATCTTATTTACAAAGACCAGAAAGTACTGGACGCCCTCATAAAGCTCAATGAGCTGAAAGCCGATTCAATACTTTTTGTGGTAGATGACCAGAACAAACTATTGGGCTCGCTTACCGATGGCGACCTGCGCCGCGGGTTTATCCGGGGGCATTCTTTCGATACGCCTATACTGGAATATATACAGCCCCAGCCTCTGAAAATATACAAAGACGAGCTGCACCTGGCGGATATTGAAACGCTGCGCCGGAAGTTCTTGCTGATAGTACCCATTGTGGACAGGAACGAGCGGATAGTGGAGATTGTTAATCTCCGTGTCTCTTATTCCCGTATACCGGCTGATGTATTTATTATGGCGGGTGGGCGCGGGGAGCGCTTGCTTCCCCTTACCAGGGATACCCCTAAGCCAATGCTGCCGGTAGGGGATAAGC
>JAEUVZ010000055.1 GCA_016786665.1 Flavipsychrobacter sp. | reverse complement strand
GGCTTTTAACTCAAACGCTCAGAATGCTTCTGCCACCGCTACTCAGTCGGTGAGCCTGACGCTCTCTAACGCTATCGCTATCACCTTTACCGGTTCCGGTACCAACACGGGTGGCGCGGTTACCCTGCCGTTCTCTACGGTGTCCGACTACGCCAACGGTGTTACCTCTACAGCGCAGCAGCTGAAAGTACAATCGAACCTGCCGTTCGATGTACAGGTAAAGACCAACGCATCTAACTTTACTTATACGGGTACTTATACTACCGGTACTACTATGCCTGTATCGGGTGTGTTGAAGCTGATGGTTACCGCCAACGCTACCGGTGGTTCTATCGCTACGCCATTCTCTTCTACAGCATACGCTACCCTTACCTCTACCAACCAGAACCTGATAGCGAATGGTACATATGGTTCCAACCAGCTGTTCTCGGTACAATACCAGGCTACCCCGGGTTTTACTTACCCTGCCGGTACCTACACTACTTCAGTAGTATATACTGCTACACAACAATAAGCTTACCTGCTTTAATAAGTCATTAAGCTGCCTCAAAAAGGCAGCTTTTTTTGTTACTTGCAGTATCTACAGCTTCGCTACTCAATACTTAATAAAAAAGGGCGTCCATGCCGGACGCCCTTCGTACAAAATAGTTTAATGCAGCTACCAGCGGTAGCGGATGCTCAGGCTCAGCGCATGCGACCACAGGCGGAAATGGCTGTTGCGACCTGCCAGCTCACTGTCCAGCGTATTGATGCTGTAGTAGCGCGGAGCGTATTCCACACCCAGCCCTACGTGTTCCTTAATGTAGTGCGTATAACCCATCTGGAATCCGAAAGCCCAGCCGGAACCCGGCTTAAACGCATAGCGGTCCAGGTATTTCAGGCTGGAATCCTGGTCGGCGCTTCCGTACACTTTCGTGCTTTGCGCCCCGTCGTTTATAGCAGCTACGGGGCCGCCGGAAATACCCAGGTGTATATTGGCTACGTTATTGAAACGGTAGTTTTTGAACAGGGGTATCATCACGTTGGCATGCGCCAGGAAACTGATAGCAGGACGGGCAAACGTATAAGTAACAGTATCCGTCCCCAGCGGTTTGCCGGTCAGGCCGGTGATGGGCACATGGTCGTCTGTGGTCTCCCACTTCGTGGCGTTCACCTCCAGGCCTACCTGGAAGTACTCCTTAATAGTGTACAAAGCCCGGGCGCCACCGAACGACTGCCAGTAGGTAGAGGTACCGGTGTACAAAGACCCCTTGGGCAGGGAAGTACGGCATATGCCGCCGTTAATGCCCAATTCAAAACGGTTCAGCTCCTGGTAGGTCTGGGCAGATACGCTGCCGGCACCCAGGAGAGCCAGTGCAGAGAGTATAAATACTTTCATTTTTTTCTGTTTTTCGAAAAACGTTACCAAACCTACATAAAAAAAGCCGTTACACATAGGCTTCTGTTGAGATTATTACACTTATCATTCTGATTTAATAGAATATCTTAAAAACCATTATCCTCTATACTATTGTGCAAAACCCTATTTTTACTATTCACGTAAAACACATTTATATAAACCCTCTGTTTGTTTCCTTGCTTTGACTCGGAGAAGCCAAAAGAAATGCGGAGCAAATAGAAATTGAAATATGATGGTAATACTAACTACTTTCAATTCAGTAAACTCGCATAAAATAATAAATCTATAAATTATTGTCATATGGCTAAACTTGTTTGGACGTGTGTGTTTATGGTGGCTTGTTGCGGCTCGTTTGCCAAGACTAACTATATCTTACTAAGCATGAATGACTGCATCAACTGCACCGCAAATCTCCACGCACTACGAACAGTATTCAATGATTATAACTGGACGGTGGTAATGCCATCAGACTACCGTTCAGACTCCGCCACGATCATTCATAGATATAAATTAGACCCTAACAAGATTATTTGGGCTGATACCATCGATGGGTATCCAACAACTGGAATGAGCTCAAAAATAATAGTAACTACTAATAATTCAACCAGACAGTTTCCGCTTACCAATGCAATAGAAGCACTCAAACTGCTCAAGGAGAATGCAGCATTGGAAAACAACAATTATACATTTACCGAAAGAGTCACTTATTCATTTTCCAACGGCGAACTCTCGCTGACTAACAGGATATCAAAACACATTTACCTATACGAAAAAGAGATTAGGAAATATACCGTCGGCTATAAACAGGAATTTCTTGCCGCCGCATACCAGGTTCAATTCGGAAAAGAATACACCAAAAATCTCGAAAAGTATATAAAGGATTACAGCAAACTTCCGGCACTTGAACCTCAAATAGTAAAGTATATATTAAATGAGGACTCTACCATAGATTTATTGACCTACTGTTATATCTACGAAGGCGACTCAACCGATCGGCTTGCTAAAAAGCTATTTTCCGTGGTAGTATATAATTATGTGACAGAAAATATCACCAAAAGCGTAAACTTGACCATTAAGGACACGGCCTATGGGATTAATGAAGCTGCCTTTTGCAAAAAAGGCAACAAATACTTTTTCTCTATTAACCAGCTGGGCGTATCAGACACAGATACAGCCCTAAAGTTTCTATCAAGTGGCACGTTAAAAGAGGGGAGCAATACCCTAGACGTTACCCTTTTGGACTTTACACTTCCTGACGAATATATTGACAAGAATTGCTATTATAACTTTTGTGACCCCTTCATTTCATACCCAATGGTTATGCTACCCATCGCAAATACACTGTTTAATGTTGAAAACAACAAGTCATACAACATTCCGTTCAATGAGAAGCTATTAAAGGAAAACGATCCGATGAATGCAAGTGTTGACCAAAGCAAAATGCAATTCCACATCTTCGACATCTCTTACCACCTTCCTTCCAAGTCTATCTTTGCAATATATTTTACCAACCAAAATTATTACTTACTTAAGTATAACGTAGCATATAAACGGCTTGAGTACGATAGGATTCTCTCTGAGATAACTACAGCCAACATATTGTATCACCCGGTATTTGATAAGAAAAACAGTACCAACGTCCTTTTCTTTACCAAAGACAAAAAATTGCATACTTACCTTGCGGAGTAGCAATATGGGCTACAAAGTGATAATACTCCCCTTTTAGTACCTTTGCCCCCATGACACCGGTTGAAAAGAAACTTCGTGAATTGCTGGAACAGCGCATCCTGATGATTGATGGCGCTATGGGCACTATGATTCAACGCTACAAGCTCGAAGAGGCCGACTATCGCGGCGAGCGCTTTAAAGACTATCACCTGGATATAAAGGGCAATAACGACCTGCTCTGCATTACCCAGCCGCAGATAATAAAAGCCATACACAAGGAATACCTGGAAGCAGGCGCCAACATACTGGAAACGAACACCTTCAATGCGCAGGCTATCTCCCTGGAAGACTATAAAATGTCGAACCTGGCTTATGAAATAAATTTTGAAGCCGCCAGGCTGGCAAAGGAAGCCGTGGCAGAGTTTGTAGCGGAGCATCCCGAAGCAACGGGTGAATGCTTCGTGGCCGGTGCCATAGGGCCCATGAACAAAACCCTTTCGCTCTCGCCCGACGTGAACCGGCCGGGCTACCGCGCCATGACCTTCGACGAGGCAGCAGATGCATACTACGAGCAGATAAAAGCCCTGGTGGAAGGTGGCGTGGATATACTGCTGATAGAGACCATCTTCGATACATTAAATGCCAAAGCCGCTATCTATGCCCTGAACCAGTATTTCCGCGACACAAAGCAGGAAAAGCTACCGGTGATGATATCCGGCACCATTACCGACGCCTCGGGCCGTACCCTCAGCGGGCAAACGCTGGAAGCGTTCCTTATATCGGTAATGCATGCGCAGCCGGTTAGCATCGGGCTTAACTGTGCCCTGGGTGCGGAACAGATGCGCCCGCACATAGAAGAGCTGGCGGGCATAGCCCCGGTATTGGTAAGCGCTTATCCCAACGCAGGCCTCCCCAATGCCATGGGCGAATATGACGAAACTCCTGAAATTACCGCCTCCATCGTGGGCGAGTTTGCCCGGCAGGGTTGGGTAAACCTCGTAGGTGGGTGTTGCGGCACCACTCCCGCGCACATAAAGGCAATAGCGGGAGAAGTTAAAAAATACAGCCCGCGCCCCCGTCCAGTACTGGCGGAAGCATAAATAGAACCTGCCTACATTTCTCAAAGCACTCCTTACACGGGGTGCTTTCTTTATTCCGCGAGGCGGAGTGGGCACCTATCCGTATATTTTTAACTTTTACACGTTGTATATAGTGTGTAAATTGTCCCCTGCTGGCACAAACGCTCAGTTAAACATCGCACCGTGAAGAAAGGTATTTTCCTGGTTACATTGCTTTTTGCCACCGGCCAACTGTTTGCGCAGGGAACGGTAACAATCCGTGGGCGGTTCACTAATCCCGCATCCGATAGCATTTTCATATCGCACAACAATAGCCGGCTGGTTTACGACCCCACAGAGTATAAAGCAGAACTGGACGAAGGCGCTTTTGAGTACACCCTGCAGGTGCGAGAGGAATATACCCCCGTTATTATCCGCCACGGGCGGCACGCTGCGGAACTGATGGTGCAGCCAGGCGACAGCCTCGAGATGCTGGCCAATGCAGCCGACAGTACGTGGATACCCGAATATACCGGCAGGGGAAGCGACAGGGCCAATTACCTGGCAAAACATGCCGCTACTATGGGCCTGCTGGACCGCTATGCCATCAAAATGCAGCGCTACCTCAGCAAAGACGCCCGCTCCTTCATAGCGGGCATGGAACTGGAACAGAAGAAAGAACTGGACTACCTGGAGCAGAACAAGGCGGGTCTTGCTCCGGCATTTGTTTCTTATCTCCGCAATTCCTACAAATACTTCACCTACTTTTGCCGCTATCAATACCCTACACTGCACGAGGTAATTGCCAACAAAAGCTATTCTATCGCTGCCATCCCCAAACAGAATTATGATGCTACACGCGACATACCACCTGCATTCAGCGACTCGCTAATGGGCCTGGTACCTTATCGCCTGTATGCCGACATGTTTTACCGCATGAAGCTGGAGGAAGCAGGCTTTCTCAACGACTCTATAGATGGCTATAAAGTGCTGGACAGCATTACGGTTTTGGCGATTAAGAATATGCCAACGGCTACCGCTGAATTTGTAGTGGCGATGGGGCTTTACTCATCGGTACGCACCATTCCGGTCAAAATCGCGGAGGAGCGGGTGGCCGCCTTCAAAAAGCGCTGGCCCGCCAGTACCTATAAAAGCGACCTGGAGGCACAGCTCGGCATAGCCAAAAGGCTGGCCCAGGGCGAAAAAGCTTTTGACTTTACCTTTACCACACCGCAGGGGAAAACGGGGAAACTCTCTGACTTTAAAGGGAAAATAGTGCTGCTCAGCTTTTGGTCTACCGACTACCGCCAATGTATACAGGAGATGAGGGCGGTGGCACAGATGGCTACTAAGTACACGGATATCGTGTTCCTCCATGTTTCGCTTGATGCCAACGAGGCAGCCTGGGTCGCCGCTATTGAGGAAAACAAGATCTCGGGCGTACATACGCGTGAGGAGGCCGGTTGGAAATCCTTCCTCGCCAAAATCTACGGCGTGCAGGCCCTGCCTACTTTTTTCTTTATAGACCGCGATGGTCGCTTCGCCCTTAAGCGCACGCCCTACCCAAGCCAGTCGGGCATTATGGCGCCTACTGCCGATAGCCTGCTGGCAAAGCCCTACACGCCAGAGGAGCCTAAGGACAAAAAAGAATCCGCGCCCAAAGAATAAGTTGCCCTGCACCACGTTATTACTGTATTGCGCTAACTAATTGATAATTTTAGCAGGCTAATGTTATCGCGGTACTGCATATTATTGGTTTCCTGCTGGTGTGTGAGCCACACCCTGAAAGCCGACACCCTGAAGGTATTCTTTCCGGTAGATGTCGCGTTCCTGGACAGCAGGCTGGAGCGGCAACTGGATAAGTTCATCCCCTCCATATCCGGCGGTAAGAGCATTCTGGTTATCGGCTACGCCGATGCCGATGGCGATACTTACTACAACGATATGCTCTCCATGAGGCGGGCGCAGAATGTAGCAGGCTACCTGAAGAACAACGGCCTGCAGCAAAGCAACATACTGGTAGTATACGGACGGGGCGAAGTAAACCGCGAAAAGGAACAGCGGGAAATGTTCCGCTACGACAGGCGGGTAGATATTGTACCCGTAAGCGCACAGCCGGCAACACCTGCCGTTCATACACCGAAGCGCACCACAGTAGCTGAGCGGCCCATGCCCACCCATACTGTGGCGGCGCAGCTTGACAATACTACAGTGGGCGAAACGCTGGAGCTGAAAGACATACAGTTCTACCCGGGCAGCTCCAACCCCCTGCCCTCCTCCATGCCCGCTTTTGAAGAGCTATACAGTGCCATGGAGCGCAACCCGGCGCTCCGAATCAGCATAGAGGGGCACATCTGCTGTATTGAAGAAGAGGAAGGCGACACCACGGGGGCCGGCTATCGCTTGTCGGTAGAGCGTGCCTGGAGTGTGTACAATTTCCTGAAAAAGAAAGGTATCCCGGCCAGCCGTATGCGCTACAAAGGCTTTTCCAGCTGGCACCTTTTGGAGCCCGAAACCAGCGAAAAAGCGAGGGCACGGAACCGAAGGGTAGAAGTGCGTGTATTAGAGAAATGAGAAAGAGATACACATACCTGGTAGTGGCTTGCCTGTGGGCTGTCAGTGCATCGGCCCAGTCCGATACGTTGAAGGTGTACTTCGATACCGACGACCCTTTCCTCAACAGT
Source organism: Flavipsychrobacter sp. (assembly GCA_016786665.1). Lineage (GTDB taxonomy): Bacteria > Bacteroidota > Bacteroidia > Chitinophagales > Chitinophagaceae > MKUN01. The sequence continues at coordinate 25,273 of JAEUVZ010000055.1, read as the reverse complement.
AAAGCTACAAAGCTGTTGCAAGCGGGTTACGCCAGGATAGATACCCTGGGCAATATCATGATTATTGGCTATGCCGACGAACGAGGCGGGGAATACTACAATGATATGCTCTCTATGCGCCGGGCCCAGAGCGTGGCCGCCTTCTTCAGGGAGAAAGGTGTGCCCCGGTCGCGCATCAAGTTGGTGTACGGAAAGGGGGCCGTCAGCAGGAAAGATGGCAATGCGCAGGTGTACACATCCGACCGCCGGGTAGATGTAGTAGGGGCAAGGCCGGGCCCGAAAGCCAGCCACCCGGGCAGGTCTGACACACTTGGCATGCCGGCGCTGGAACAGATGATAGTAGCCGCTCCCGTAGATGGCCGCATCGTGCTGGACAACATGAATTTCCACCTCAGTACCGCCGCACCCGTAAAGGCTTCGGAGCCCACCCTCAACGAGCTTTATCGCATTATGAAGCAATACCCTAAACTGGTAATAAAACTGGAAGGGCACGTATGCTGCGTAGACCCCTCCGACCCCAGCCAGGTAGATGGGGCCAAAATGCTTTCCACACGGCGCGCTATCGCCATCGCGGAGTTCCTGGTAAAGAGAGGCATTGAGTCTAAGCGCATACAAACTGCCGGCTATGGAAAAACAAGGCCACTCTACGCCGAAGAAACCAACGAGGCCGAACGGCGTGCCAACCGCCGGGTAGAAGTACGCATCCTTGCCAAATAAAAAAACCCGCAGTTTCCTGTCTGCGGGTAGTGTCTATTCTCTATCTGGCTTAGCGCCCCTTGAACTGTGGCCGGCGCTTTTCCAGGAAGGAGTTGACCCCTTCAGCAAAGTCTTCGGTTTTCCCTGCCGCTACCTGCACGTCCATTTCCATTTTTAGTTGTTGCCCCAGGTCGTTCTCATAGCTGGCATTCAGCAGGCGCTTGGTCAGTCCCAGCCCTTTGGTTGGCATTTGTGCCAGGGCCTCGGCATATTTCCGGCTCTCGTCCGCAAAGGTATCATCGGTGTAGCATTTATAAATCATACCCATGGCAGCGGCTTCTTCCGCACTCACCTTGTCGCCGCTCATCATCAGCGCGGCGGCGCGCTGCATCCCCACCAGCCGCGGCAGAAAGTAAGTACCCCCGCTATCGGGTATCAGCCCTATCTTGCTGAAGGCCTGTATGAAGGAGGCGCTGGCGGTGGCCAGCACTATATCGCAAGCCAGCGCTATATTGGCCCCCGCTCCCGCAGCCACGCCGTTCACTGCGGCTATTACCGGCTTCTCTATCCGGCGGAAACGCTCTATAACGGGGTTGTAATGTTCACTGATGATTTTCTCAAAGTCCACGGTTTGCGGGTCGCTCGCTTCCGACAGGTCTTGCCCGGCGCAGAAGCCCTTGCCTGCACCCGTTATGTAGATGCACCGTACCAACTCGTCTTTCTCACAGTCGTCCAGGTGCGCCTGTAGTGCCAGGGCCATTTCTCGGTTAAAGCTATTGTATTTCTCCGGCCGGTTGAGGGTAATGTACCCAACGCCGTTCTCTTTGGTCAGCAATACGGTAGTGCTCATGCCCTAAAGGTACGCAACAAAACGCCATGCTGCTACCCGCCAGCCACAACTACTGCGCGCTAAAGGTGCCGCCCGATACCCGGTGGTGCTCGGTATAAAAGTAGAACGAGCCCCGCAGGCTATTGCCTATAGAGTGTATGGTAATGCGGCCTGAGTCTGCGTATTCGGTCTTCTTGCTGCTTCGTTTATACGAGGCCTTGGCATCACCTCCCGGGGATATTGTATAGGTGCCCGGCTGGTGCGCAAAGTTATCTATCCGCAGCGATATCACTTTATCGGTACTGTCCGTTCCGGTCTCTGAGGTGATGATTACATATGGGTTGTCAGCGCCCCCGGCATACACCGCTTTGGCATTGATTCCCGTAAAAGTAAACGTATCCACCAGTGCATAGAAATATATACTGTCGGTAGCGGCGAGGGTGGTGTTCTTGTCTTTGCTTTTCTTTTTGTCGCAGGAGCTAAGCACCCCAACAAAGGCGAAAAAGAGTATGGTGTAGAGCAGGCTTTGTTTCATAAATACTGGTTGCCGATATGAAAATAAGTAATAAATGTGATACTGCTATGCCGCTCCCGTTCCCGTGCTGACAATCTCGGTTTTATAAAAGCCCGCATGAGCTACCGGCATTATCGGCCGGCCTATATACCTGGCGTATTGATTGGTAAACGAGGCTCCGTAATAAAGTATCAGGGAAGAATAGAAAACGAACAATAATATCAGCACTATGGAGGCCGAGGTGCCGAAAATCGTGCTCAGGTTGCTTTGGTTCAGCGAGGCCCGCAGCACTACCTTCCCCAGCGTGAACAGCAGCCCGGTCATAATGCCCCCCACAAACGCCACCTTCCACGTAGGCCGCCCCAGTGGCAGGTAGCGGAACAGCAGCATGAACCAGCACAACACCAGCGCGAACGATACCACATCGTTCAGCAGCGACACAAACAGCAGCGATACCGTCTCCGGCACCGTTTCTATATACTGGGCCATATAGGCACGTATGGCCTCCAGCGCTACTCCTATTATCAACAGCACCCCTATAGACAGTATAATGCTCAGCGAGCGCAGCCGGGCACCCATGGTATAGCGGAACTTCCGCTTACCGGCTATCGCCAGGCACCAGATTTCGTTTATGGAGTCGCGGATGATTTTAAAGAGTGTAGTGGCTACAAACATCAGGAACACAAAGCCTCCCGCCGCTATCAGCCAGTTGTCCGTCAGGTTGCGCATGGCCCGGGCTATTTCCAGCACCTGCCGCACCGCTTCGGGGCCCAGCGCCGCCGTCAGCTCCGCCTGTAGTTTAGGGCCTATATACTCCTGGCCCATAAACAACCGCGATACCTGGAACAGGATAATTAATATGGGGGGCAGGGCAAACGTAGTGAAGAAAGCCGTAGCCGCCGCCATCCGCAGGGGATTGAGCCGCATCAGGTGCACGGCCGCGTCTTTTAATACGATAAGTATGTTCCCCTTCTTTTTTCTGCTGTGTTCTATGGCGATCGGTTTTGGCCAAAGATATTCACATTTTTGCTCCCCTTATTGCCTTAACCCTACCTTTGTTCCCGCACGAAGGGTTTTTTCAAGGTGACAGACGATTAAAAAGGGAAAGGTTCTTATCTTTCTCACAAGGTAAAATATAGGAGTTGTACAGATGCTGGTAAAAGTTTTTGGTAGCGCGGTGTATGGGGTGGAGGCAATGACCATCACCATAGAGGTAGACCTGGTGCCCGGCACCACGGGCTACTTTATTGTAGGCCTGCCCGACAATGCGGTAAAAGAAAGCATTGAGCGCACACTCGCCGCCATCAAGAATTCCGGCTACGAGCGCCCGCGCAGCAAGGTAGTGGTCAATATGGCCCCGGCCGATGTAAAAAAGGCCGGATCCGCTTACGATTTGCCCATCGCCCTCGGTATGCTGGCCGCCACCGGCCAGATGCCCGCCGACGAGCTGCACGAGTACATTATTATGGGCGAGCTCTCCCTCGATGGCTCCCTGCAGCCCATAAAGGGCGCACTCCCCATAGCCATACAAGCCCGGGCCGAAAAGTACAAAGGACTAATATTACCCAAAGAGAACGCCCGCGAGGCCGGCCTTGTCAACAACCTCAACGTTTACGGCGTCAGCAATATGCAGGAGGTGATCGACTTCTTTGATAAAAAGCTGGAGCTTACCCCCACGCAAGTAAATACCCGCGAAGAGTTCTTTGATGCCCAATACGATTTCGATATCGACTTCAACGACGTAAAGGGCCAGGAGAACGTAAAGCGCGCCCTGGAGATTGCCGCCGCCGGAGGGCACAACGCCATACTTATCGGTCCGCCGGGAGCGGGAAAAACCATGCTGGCCAAGCGCCTGCCTACCATACTGCCCCCGCTCAGCCTCCACGAGGCGTTGGAAACCACCAAGATACACTCCGTAGCGGGCAAAATGCCGGGCAATGCCTCGCTCATAGCGCGGCGGCCCTTCCGCTCGCCTCACCATACCGTAAGCGATGCCGCCCTGGTAGGCGGTGGCGGCGTGCCCCAGCCGGGCGAGATATCCCTGGCCCACAATGGGGTTTTGTTCCTCGACGAGCTGCCCGAGTTCAAACGCACCGTGCTGGAGGTGATGCGCCAGCCTATGGAAGAGCGACGCGTTACCATATCGCGCGCCAAGGTCAGCATCGACTTCCCCGCCAGCTTTATGCTCATCGCCTCTATGAACCCCTGCCCCTGCGGCTACTTCAACCACCCCGAAAAAGAATGTACCTGCTCCGCCCAGGTGGTGCAGCGCTACCTCAATAAAGTCTCCGGGCCCCTGCTCGACCGCATAGACCTGCATGTGGAAGTAACCCCCGTGCCCTTTGCCGAGCTTTCCTCGCAAAAGGTACAGGAAGACAGCACCGCCGTACGCCAGCGCGTACTCCGCGCCCGAGAGATACAAGACAAACGCTACGAGGAATACTATGGCGTGTACAACAACGCCCAGATGAGCAGCAAAATGCTCAAAGAGATTTGCCAGGTGAACACCATAGGCCAGACACTGCTAAAAACAGCCATGGACCGCCTCAATCTCTCCGCCCGCGCCTACGACCGCATCCTTAAAGTCTCCCGCACCATCGCCGACCTCGCCGACTCCCCCGACATCAAACCCGAACACCTCGCCGAAGCCATCCAATACCGCAGCCTGGACAGGGAAGGGTGGGCCGGGTAGATGGGGATGGTCTATATCTTTTCTTCCTGCTCAATAAACAAATGATTGCAGTAGTTACAGATATGAAGTAACGACTTAGAATTGGTGTGATGAAGATCACTAAGAATTTCACTCCTGCTGCCGCAGTGCGAACAAGTCATAGGCTGGTCGTTCATTAAGAAGATGGAGAGAACAGTATCCATATCATTCAGTTTTTAGGATGCCTTCAAGAAGGGTTTTGATATCCTGTTTAGTGTCTATACCCTCAGTTATTTCGATGTAGTAAACAGCAAAGGTAAACGACCCTTTTCGCGCCTACAATCGACTATAAGTCATGTTTTTATTTTCTAAATATCACATCGTTGTGATATTCCAAAAAATCCGGTAGAGGAAGGAATTTGTGCGGTCGGATGACAGGCTTCATATTGTAAGACAGGAAGTACTTTTCGATAGCTTCCTTGCTTTCTATTTCTTCTAAATGCCTAGATACTCTGATTGTAAAATCGGGCAGAATAGTAATTAGGCCCTTATCGAACGCCCTGTCGTGAAGCGCATTCAGGCATAACCCATTCTGTGGGTTGGTTCGGTTCTTCTCATCAATTCGCCAGGGCTTGATATGGCTGGCTATATGCAAATCAGGCATAATAATACCTGTGATGCAGCAAACATTCTCATATGCAGCCAATACGGAGTTTCTGAAAAAGTTCTGATAAACACGGGTTTTCACCACTCGTAATTTATCCTCTCCTTTGGGAAGGTCGTTTAAATCAATGTTGATGGCAACCTCAAGAGGCTCGTTCTTAAAATCAGCGATTAGCTGGGCTGCTTCTAAGGATAGTTTGTTCCAGTCTTCATTAAACTCCTCCCAAATCTGCTTATCCATCTTACTGGAATTCGGCAGACCGCCAACACCACGGCGTTTCATTTCCGGGTCAAGACTGGCCAAGTTCCCTATCTTAAATACAACTGCACTAGGCTTACGTCCAATGACCCTAGCAATTTCGATGACTTTGGGATTATTTTGAGAAAACTGACCAAAAGGAATATTGCAATAGTAGTAGAAAGCTACTATTGTTTGTTCTCGTGTCCATACATCATTTCTTGCCATTATGACTACTTCACGCTTTTGTTGTTAACTTTAGAGATGAGATTATCGAAAAAATATTTCGTGCCTCCCCAAAAAAATGCTTGTAATCTGCACCATCTAATGTGTAGCATTTATCATTATTACAGTAGTAGCAAGATAAAACACAATTGCTAGCAGCATACCCTAAGTCGTTTACAACTTTGTCAATTTCGAGAACTGGACCTCTCACGCCTTCTCCATTAACCTTTCGTGTTCTAAGCAATTGCACTTCAATAAGAGTTTTAATGTCAATTATTGAAGTCTGACAATAGTAACACTGATAGTTTTGCTGTTCTAGTTGTGTGCAATGCCAAGTGACAAATTCTATACTGTTCTTGAAAGCATGGCCGTGTTTTCTTTTAGAGAACCGTTCTAGAACTCTGTTATATTGTTCCCGTTAATAGGATTCAAGATTCATCATGAGAGCAATTGAGGTCTTAACAATCTCCCGAATCAAACGAAAGATACAAATAACTTACAGCACTCAAAACCATCCCTTCCTTTTAAACCATATCAGCATCAGCAGGGGTATTAGCAGCATCAGGGCTACGGCCCACCAAAAGCCGGTTTCCTGGTGGGTGCCGGGTATCACATCAAAGTTCATCCCAAATATGCCGCCTATTACCGTGGCCGGTGCCAGCAGTGTGGCCACCATGGTAAATATCTTCATCACCTCGTTCATCTTCGTGTTCAGCTGGCTGGTAAATACGTCTTGCAGGTTAATGAGCAGGTCGCGGTGGGCGTCGGCATATTCGTTCGCCTGGGTTATGTGGTCCAGCACGTCTTTAAAATACTTGTCCTGGCGGTCTTCCAGCAGCTTGCTGTCACTCCGCAGAAAGCCTGTTACCAGTTCCCGCACGGGGCCTACCAGGCGGCGCAGCAGCATTACCTCCCGGCGCAGTATGGCTATTTTCTCCATAGCGGCTTTTTCCTTCTGCTGCAGTATGTTCTCCTCCAGGCGCTCTATGCGCTCATTCATTTTCTCCAGCACGCCAAAGTAGCTGTCCACTATTATATCTATCAGGGCGTAGCAGAGGTACCCGGCGCTGCCTTGCCGCACCTTGCTGCCGGCCAGCCGCAGTTTCTCCCGTATCGGGTTAAACACGTCCCTCGTCTGGTCCTCCTGGAAGGAGAGCACATACCCCCGCCCCAGCACTATGCTCACCTGCTCGGCCTCTATGTGGCCGGTGCCGGAGTTGTAATATATCATGGGCAGCAGGCAATAGATAGTATCGCCTATCTCATCCATTTTGGCGCGCTGGCCGGTGCTCAGTATGTCTTCCACCACCAGGGGGTGTATGCTGTAGGTGCCGCTGATGCGCTCCACCTCTTCCTTTTCCAGCCCGTCTATGTTCAGCCATATCACATCGCCGCTGCGCTTGTTGTGGCAGGCATCGCTGGCATCCAGCCGCAGCTCGGTAAGCTCATCGGCATTGTAGTGATACAGCGTATAGGCCGGGGTCACGTGCTCTTTCACCTGTTGCCGCGTGGGGTTGTACGCGGTAATGGGCTTTTTCTGCGTATAGTCAAACCCCCATTCCAGCAGGGAGGTCAGGAAATTCTTTGTTCGTCTGGCGGCGGCCATAAAATTTTATTGTCAGCTAATTTACTTTTTTGTAACTATGTTCAGCAATTCAATACACGATTTATGAAAAAATTATTGTTGACGCTGTTAAGTGTCACTTTCTTATCCTTCAACACATTTGCCAAGAAACCAACTACCGTAGTAATAGAGACCGAATACGGTAAAATAGAGATGATACTTTATGATAATACCCCGAAGCATAAGGAGAATTTCATAAAGCTCTGCAAAGAACATACCCTTGATGGAACGCTGTTTCACCGGGTGATACCCGAGTTCATGATACAAGGCGGCGACCCCAACTCGAAGAATGCAAAGCCCGGCGAAATGCTGGGCAACGGCGACCTGGGCTACAAGGTGGACGCTGAGATAAACGACGAAAACTATCATAAGTACGGCGCGCTGGCCGCCGCCCGCGATAACGACCCCACAAAGGCGTCTTCCGCGTGCCAGTTTTATATAGTGGTGGGCAAAAAATTTGACGAAACGGCCCTCCAGAACATTGCCAACCGCACCGGCAAAAAGTACACCGACGAGCAAAAGGCCATGTACAAAACAAAAGGCGGCACCCCTCACCTGGATAACAACTACACCGTATACGGAGAAGTAACCAAGGGCATGGACATTGTAGAAAAGATAGTGAAAGAGCCGCGCGATAAAAGTGACCGCCCCAACAAAGACATCCGCATGACGCGCGTATACCTGAAAAAGAAAAAATTCCTGGGTATATTCTAAATGGAAGAACACCTACAGAAAATAAAACCATTATTGGATGCAAAAGTAAGGCTGTATAATCAGCCTTCTTTTATTGACAGAGACCCTATTGTAATACCGCATGCCTTCAGCAAGCAGCAGGATGTGGAGCTATCGGGCCTGTTTGCCGCCGTGCTCGCCTGGGGAAACCGCACCAGCATTATCAACAACTGCCGCAAGCTGATGAGCTGGATGGATGATGCGCCGCACGATTTTATCCTGCACCACGAAGAGGCTGACCTGAAGGGTTTTCTCTCCTTCGCGCACCGAACCTTTAATGCTACCGACCTGCTGTATTTCATCCATTTCCTCCGGCATCACTACCGGCAGTATGCCAGCCTGGAGGACGCATTCGTGCCGGGGAAAACCTATAAAGGCGACACGGTAGAGCAGGCGCTCATCCATTTTCACAAGTACTTTTTCTCCATCGAGCACCCCGAGCGCACCAGGAAGCATATTTCTACCCCCGCCCGCAAGTCGGCTTGCAAACGGCTGAATATGTACCTGCGCTGGATGGTGCGGCAAGACAAAAAAGGCGTGGACTTCGGTCTTTGGAAAAAGATAAGCCCACGCCAGCTTGTTTGCCCCCTGGATGTTCACGTAGCCCGCGTAGCCCAACGGCTGGAACTGCTACCCGATAATCAATCCAACTGGCGCAATGCCCTGCACCTTACCGCGCAGCTCCGGCAGATGAACCCTTCCGACCCGGCGGTATATGACTATGCCCTGTTTGGGCTAGGAGCTGAAGAGCGTCTGTAGTCCATCTCCGTTATTTATCCCGGCAGCTATACAAACGCCAGTTCCTCCTCTGCCAGCCTGGCCGTTTCCGTCACGTCCGTTACGAACGCATCGGGCAGAAGAATGAGCGAGGTGTTGGGCTTCTTCCACCAGCTTGTGTCCAGCAGTTGCGCAAACTTTATTACGCCCGTTACGTGGCAGCGCCGCTCGTTGCTGCTCCATTCTTCAATGCGCTCAAAACGCTCATTCTGCACCTGGAAGAGCTTATCGAAGCTTAAGTACACGCGCAGATACACCTCGTCCGTCAGCTCGGCGGGGAGCCCATACCGGAGTTTTTTGTACTCATACCGGTAATCGTACCGCAACGCGGAAAGGTCGCTCAGAACCGCCGATGCGGTGGGATAGCCGCCCGCACCCTTCCCGTAGAAGAATTGCCGGTCGGCCAGGCTGCTTTCTATGGTTACCCCGTTGTATTCATTCTGCACATTGCGGAATTGGCTATCCCCCTTCACAAACTGCGGAAGCACAAAGGCCGATATCCTGCCATCAACTAGTTTTTTGGCCTGTGCCAGCAATTTTATCTGGTAGCCCTTTTCTTTTGCATATACCGCATCGGCACTGTGCAGGTTTTGTATGCCGGTGTGTACTATATCGGAGGGGAACGCCAGTATGCCATAGGCGTGTGCCAGCAGTATGGTCAGCTTGTTTACCGCGTCAACCCCTTCTACATCCAGGGAAGGGTCACTTTCCGCAAAGCCCTCATACTGCGCCTGCAGCAGGGCGTCGTCGTAGCTTTTGCCTTCGTCAAATATCTTGGTGAGGATATAGTTGGTAGAGCCGTTCACTATACCACTAATGCCCTGCAGCAGGTCGTTGTCGTAATACTCTTCCAGGTTACGGATTACCGGGATACTCGCGCAGCAGGCCGACTCGTAGAGGAAGGGAACATCGAAGTGCTTTTGCAGCGCGATGAGCTCTTCCAGGTGCCCGGCTATTAGTTTCTTGTTGGCACTTACTACCGCTTTCCGTTCCGAAAGGGCCTTGCTTACAATGTAGTATGCTGCATCGGCATCGTCTATCAGCTCCACTATCACGTTGATGCTGCTATCGCTTAGCAGCACTTCCGGGTCTGTGGTAAACAGGTTCTCCGGTGCAGAGCGCTTCTTTTCGGGGTGTTTGATGCACACCTTCTTTATGCTCGCCTGGAGCGTTGGCGTTTCCTGCAGCACACGGTACAGGCTTTCTCCTACTACACCGAAGCCAAACAGGCCGATGGTCAATTTCTTTTGTTGATTTTGAATAGACATGATTGTTGACTTTAGATTGTTAAACAGATTTCTTGTTGATTAATTGTATTGGATAAAAGCTTGCGTAAGCGCTCCCGTGGAGTGTCAAACTCCCGGCCAAAAAAGTCGGACAAGCCGATTTTCGGCATCCCCTCCTAAAGACAGGAGGGTTACGCCATCTCCACTTCTAATATTTGAATTTCAGCCTTTGAATTTTCCAGCGCTTGTTCTATATCATCAATGAGATCCTGCACGTCTTCCAGCCCTACGGAAAGCCGAACCAGGCTATCGGCAACACCTGCGGCGTGACGCCTTTCCCTTGGTATGGACTTATGCGTCATGGTGGCGGGATGGCAAAGCAGGCTTTTCACCCCTCCCAGGCTTTCCGCCAGCTTAAAGAGCCGCGTGCTACAGACAAAGTCTTTTGCCGCGTCTTCCGTATCATCCTTCAGCGTGAACGTAACGATGCCACCGAAGCCGCTTTGCTGCCGCGCTGCTATATCGTGATTGTGGTGGGTGGCCAGCCCGGGGTAATATACTTTGTCCACAGCGGGATGCAGCAGCAAATACTCGGCCACTGACTGCGCATTCCGGCAATGCTGTTGCACCCGCAGGTGCAGCGTTTCCACCCCGCGTATCACCAGCCAGCTATCATGCGGGGATAGTATTCCACCGCTCGCATTCTGAATGAATTTTATCTCTGCTCCCAGTTCTTCGGTGGCGGTTACTATCAGTCCGGCTATCAGGTCGCTATGGCCGCCCAGGTACTTGGTAGCGCTGTGCACTACTATGTCGGCACCCAGCTTTATTGGCTGTTGCAGTGCGGGTGAAGCGAAGGTGTTGTCTACGCAGAGCAGTATGTTGTGCTGTTTGGCTATAGCCGCGATAGCCGCTATGTCACTCACTTTCAGTGTGGGATTGGTGGGCGTTTCCAGCCATATCAGCCTGGTGTTGGGAGTAATGGCGTTCCGCACATTACCGGCATCAGTTGTGTCTGCATAGTTGATGGTTATGCCGAACTTCTGGTATATGTGGGTAAACAGCCGGAATGCGCCTCCGTATATATCGTCCACGGCCAGTATTTCGTCTCCGCTTTTCAGCAGTTTCACTACGGCATCTATGGCCGCCAGCCCGCTGGCGAAAGCGGCTCCTGTAGCGCCCCCTTCCAGTTGGGCGACGATGCGCTCCAATGTCGCGCGGGTAGGATTGCCACTACGGGCGTAGTCGTAACCCTTATTCACGCCCGGCGCTTCCTGCACGAACGTAGAAGTCTGGTAAATGGGAACGGAGATAGAACCTGTAAGGGGATCGACCGGGATGCTGTGGATAAGTGTTGTTGCGTTGCTCATAATCTTCTGATATTTTTTTGATTTTTAAAAACGGTTACGAAACCTCTAAAAACCAATTATCAGAAAGTATTACCAGCGTTGCTCCTGCCCTTAGCGCAGGAGGCCCCTTCCTCCCCCTAGAGGGGAACCAGAAAGCCAACCTGCGGACTAAAAACAAAAAAGCTCCGCTGATAAACAGAGGAGCTTCAAGTATGTTCAATTCCGCCGGGGGCGAATATGGTACAAAACTATTGCGTCTGCTTATCTCTCCTGCTCTTTCGAGCGAGGATGGAGTTAGCACCATTCCCTACATTACTGTAGAGCGGTTGCTAAGGCGTCATCGGGCCATTTCCCTCTGCCTTTCTTGATAAGTGATCGTTAAAAGAACTGGTGCAAAGATATAGGCGCTGGTTTTGAATTTCCAAATTTTATTTGCCCTATGACACACTGAGGGTGGAATTGATGTTAGTGAAAATCCTTTATTGGAAGGCATTTCAACACCCGAAAACTTACTTTTTAAGAAGCTCTAAATAGTCATTTTGCCTGACTATGCTTTCTACAGACTGGTAAGAAACAAAACAACCCGCACAGGAGAGCACTTCTGACTTACTATCTAGAATTGTTGAGATAAGGGCTCTAGTAGCGTCATCTATATCAACTGCAAGTCTTTTATAGCCTTCCAACGCATAAAGTTGTATTCCCAGATCATCAGAGCGTAGCCATTTGAAGAGTTCCTGCACATTCTTCTCGCTGACTATCTTCATTAGCTCCTCATATTTTTCAGTATGCCTGTTTGTGATTCCACAGCCACCTAAGGAAAAAGTTGTTTTGCTTGTGGGAACGGCTTTCTCCGCTACTTGGGCTACTGCCGGGAACGAGAACGATATTATAACTGCAATTAAGAGGGTTTTCATCCTTATAAAACTACAATATTTACGGACTATTTTAGTTATTTAAAGTAATTTAGCAGCCCCATCTTTCCTCTGATTAAATGAACCTGCCAGAAGGTAAAAAAATCTACTTTGCTTCCGATTTTCATCTCGGCATACCCAACCGCGAAAGCAGCCTTGCACGCGAGAAGCGTTTGTGCGCCTGGCTGGACGAGATAAAGAATGATGCTGCTTATATCTTCCTGGTGGGCGACATCTTTGATGTGTGGTTTGAGTACCGTAATGTAGTACCGAAAGGGTTCACCCGTTTCTTCGGCAAACTGGCCGAGCTGACAGACTCCGGAATACATGTGGAAGCCTTTACCGGCAATCACGACCTGTGGATGCGTGGCTACTTTGAGGAGGAGCTGAATATACCCGTACACCACAATGCCATTACACGCACCTTCAACGGGAAAAAATTCCTGATCGCCCATGGTGACGGATTGGGCCCCGGCGACCATGGCTACAAGTTCATAAAAAAAATATTCCGTAGCCCCATTTCGCAATGGCTCTACCGGAGATTGCACCCCGATACAGGGGTAGGAATGGCCGGATGGTTCAGCCGGCTTGGCCCCAAGCACGTGGATGGTGAAGAAGAGCAATTCCTGGGGCCTGAAAAAGAATGGCTCGTACAGTATGCTTACGACATGCTGAAAAAAGAACCCATCAACTATTTCATCTTCGGCCACCGGCATATTGCTATTGAATACCCCCTGACCGCTACCAGCACCTACGTGAACCTGGGCGACTGGATACGGTATGATAGCTATGCCGTGTATGACGGACATAACCTAAGTTTAAAATTTTACGGAAAAAAGTGAGTACAAACCGAAGGCTGGTGATGATACGCCATGCAAAGTCAAGCTGGTCGAATCCGCTGCAAAGCGATTTTGAACGTCCCCTGAACGACAGGGGAGAACGCGATGCGCCTATGATGGGTGAACGGCTTAAAAAACTGAACATACTACCCGACCTCATCATTGCCAGCCCGGCCAAACGGGCCAAACAAACAGCCAGAAAGATAGCCACCGAGCTGGGCTATGAACCGGAAAAGATACAGTGGGTGGACAAGCTGTACCATTGCATTCCACAAGTATTTGAAGAAGTGCTTTATGAAGTAGGCGACGAGGTGAAGACAGTATTTATAGTAGGCCACAACCCCGGCATCACCGAGTTTGTAAATGAATTGTCTCCCGGTTTCCGTATAGACCATATGCCCACCTGCGGCATGGTAGGCGCGGAACTGGATATAGCACACTGGGAAATGTTCCCGAATGGCAAAAAGAGTGTTTTTTTATTTGAGTACCCCAAGAAACAATAATGACAACCAAATCATCGGCTGAAACCATCAGCACACTAGAAAAATTATTTGAAGACCACTTTGGGGTAAAACCCGACAAAGTAGACCTGCTGCCGGTATCGGGCTCTGACAGGAGGTATTATCGCCTGTATAACAAGAAGAAAACCGCGATAGGCACCTACAACAACAACATACCGGAAAACAATTCTTACTTCTACTTTACCGAGCTTTTTAAGAAGCACCAGGTGAATGTGCCGGAACTGTACAATGTAAGCAAAGACCGGAAATGCTACCTGCAACAAGACCTGGGGAACACCTCGCTATTCAGCCTGCTGATGAAAGAGGGCCATACGGAAGAAGTACGCAAATACTTTCACGCCTCGCTGGAACAACTGGCGAAAGCGCAATGGATAGCCGGACGTGAATGCAACTTTGACCAGTGCTTTTCCACCCGCCAATTTGACGAGAAAGCCATTATGGCCGACCTGCTGTATTTTAAATATTATTTCGCCGACCTGCAACGCATACCCTACGACCGCAATGAAGTGCTGAGCGAGATGGAGCAGATGAGCAAAGAACTGGGGCGCATGCAGCCCCAGATGCTGATGTACCGCGACTTCCAGAGCCGCAATATAATGCTGCACGAGGGCAAAGTGTACCTGATAGACTACCAGGGCAGCATGCAGGGGCCGCCGCAATATGATATAGCCTCGCTGCTGTGGCAGGCCAAAGCGCAACTTCCCGACACCTGGAAAGAAGACCTGATAAACGGATATGTAGCCACTATGGAAAAGCTCCCCGTGCCCCGCATGGATGAGATACACTTCAGGCGCGGGTACGCCCAATTCGTGTTGCTGCGCCTGCTGCAGGTGCTGGGCGCCTATGGGTTCCGCGGACTGCTGGAACATAAACCTCACTTCCTGAGCAGTATAGGGCCGGCGCTCAAGAACCTGGACATGTTCCTGGAAAGCAACCCCCAACTGCAAAACTACCCGCAGTTGCGCAAACTGCTGGAACAACTCTGCACCCCTGACATGCAGGCTAAGTATGAAGTGCAAAAGCGGGAACAGAACGCCAAGCTGCTGGTGCAGATAGCGAGCTTCTCGTATAAGGTGGGCGTACCGAAAGATAAGAGCGGACACGGCGGCGGCTTTGTATTCGACTGCCGCGGGATTCTGAACCCAGGCAGATATAAAGCATACAAGCACCTTACCGGCCACGATGCCGATGTGCAGGAGTTCCTGAAAAACGATACGCGCATGAACGAATTCCTGGACCACGTAAAGGGAATGGTCTCCATTAGCGTAGACGATTACCTGTCGCGTGGCTTTGAGCACCTGAGCGTGGCATTTGGCTGCACCGGAGGCCAACACCGGTCTGTATTTGCCGCCGAACAACTGGCCGCCTACCTCAGCAACGAATATAACATACCCGTTACTGTAAGCCACCTAAACGAAAAGAACTGGCGGCTGGATGCTGAGACGGAGACAACCAAGCAATAGCAAAAGAAGCTGTATCAAGAGTAATTGATGCAGCTTCTTTCATTCTAGTGTATGTATTTTGAAGCCCGTTTCCTCCTCTTGTTGTCTGACCCGGCACGCTTGTACTTTTCTTTTGCTCCGCCAAAACAAGAGTACCAAAAGAAAAGGCGGCCCTACCCCATGCGGCTCCGCCGGGCTCGGTAGCCAGCGCTGCGCGTTTTGTTGTGTTTTGCGGCTCTCTATTGAACTAAGCGCCGGTTTTCTGACCAAGCCGGAGGAAGGCGCTCATTCCGCATCAATATTTCTCCCCTTTCCTTCCCTACTCGAATTCCTCCTGGCAGAAAAATGCGCGTCAGAATTTCAACTTCGTAACGCTATTAAACTATCTGCCATTCAGAACCAAATTAGACAAGTTCCGACTTTTCAGACAAGCTCTTATAGCGCGTATTAAGCGTTTTATTTCTTTACAAAAGGGATAACGCTATTCCAGGTATCTGAATGGAGCTTTAATGTATACAGCCCTTCCGGTAAGGTGGGGCTTAGGTTCACTTCTGCGGAAATAACGGTACCGGCAACACTTAGCCGCTCCGTGTGCACCACACGGCCCGCAAGGTCTATAACGCTTACCGATACGTTACCGTCGCTGGCTTCTACCCGGCCCTCTATACGGAAACTGCCACTATTGGGGCTTGGGTACAGGATAACAGCCGCACCTGTGGAGCGTGAAGAGACAGACAGTCCGTCTATGTTAAAGGAGTTGGACTGGTTAACACAACCGTTGGAGTCAGTTACTACCACAAAGTGGTGGCCCATCTGCATGGGTGTATAGCTTTGGTTGGTAGCACCGGCGATAGGACCGGAAGTATTATACCATTGGTAAGAGGCATAAACCTGCGTAGTAATGAGGTCGTTTCCCGAGATAACAATCACCGGCTGCGGCCGGGGATTCACCGTTACGTCAAGATAAACCGTATCGCTGATGCCGCAATTGTTTACCGCGTACACACTTATCGTTCCACCTGCTGTACCAACAGTGGCTACTATGCTGTTGGTAGTGCTGGTACCATTCCAGCCGCCGGGCATCGTCCAGTTGTACTGGAGTGCCGAAGGGTCGTTGGGCACACTGTAACCCGAAGCGGAATTCTCGCAGACAGGGTTGGTGCCGCTGATGGATGTGACCCCGGGTACATCTTCCATTACCACAGTAGTGGTAGCCGATGCACTACAGTTTCCATCTGTTACAGTGAGCGTATATACGCCCGCATCAGCCGCCTGGCTGAAGAGTATCTGCGGGTTTTGTGTGTTGCTGAAGTTGTTGGGGCCATTCCAGCTGTAGCTAACACCGGGTGTTGCGCAAGCCCCCGAAAAATCCAGTATAGCGCCAACGCACACGGGGCTGGAATTGCCCGCTACGGGTATATCTGGGTTAGGATTTACGGTTACGGTAAACGGGTCTGAAACAATAAAGCAATTGTTGGTAGATGCCTGCACCGTGTATTCTCCGGGCATTGTGGCGGTGTAGGTAGTGCTTCCCGCTCCGCTAATGGCTACTCCATCCCTATACCACTGGTACACCAACCCATTGCCGGCGTTGGAATTCAGGAGCACACTTCCGCCATCGCAAAAGGCAGCCGGCCCTGAGGCGGTAATATGCGGGTCCAGAACGGCGGCCAGGTAGCCCTGCGGAGCACTGCTGCCGCAATCGTTGTTGGCAGTAACGTACATCCAGCCACCGGCGCTACCGGCCACTACGGTTATACTGGTGGTATTGCTGGTACCCGTCCAGCCATTGGGCAGCGTCCAGGTATAGCTGGTGGCACCTGCCACCGGGAAGATATAATATACCTGGGTGCTACCCGCACATACAGGGTCTATACCTACTATGGAACCGGGTTGGGGTGGAGGAGCGGTACATTGTGCCCGGCCTGTTGCGGCGGAACACAATATAATTAGGGTGGTAAATAGTGTCTTCATATTAAATGGCGATAATCAAATATAACAAAATGCCCGCAAATAAGCGGGCATTTTACCGGAAATATTATAAGTTGCTGATAGTCAGTACCGCATACCTCTACTCTTTACGGAGCAGTACGCTATAGTGACCCATATCGGTACTGAGCTGAATGAAGTAGGTGCCCTGTGCTGTGCCAGGCGCCATATTTACTTCATAGTCCAGCTGTCCATTCTCTATCCGAATTTCTTCCTGCTGCACTACCCGGCCTGTAACGTCGAGTATGCGCATGGTGGCTGCGCCACTTGCTGCGGGCAGCGTACCCCTTACCGAAAACCGACCCTGGTGAGGGTTAGGGTATACCTGTAGTGTATTGCTGCTTTGCAGCAGCGAGGCACTAACCGGCAGGTTGGCCGAAGTGGCGCTGCAGCCATTAGTGTCTGTTACCACCACCTGGTAAGTGCCTCCCTGTGTAGCTGTATGTGTAGCGCTGGTAGCGCCGGGTATCAGCACGCCGTTCAGATACCATTGATAGGAGGCATAGACACCGGTAGAGAGCACGTTGCCCGCCTGGGAAACGACAGGTGTTGCCGGCAACGGATTCACCACCACGTAGAGGGAAATGACCGCGGTAGTATCGCAATTATTGTACGCATATACGGTAACCGGGCCACTGGTAGTGCCGGTAGTGAAGGTAGCTGTTTCACTAAAGCTGTTGCCGGTCCAGCCGGAGGGCTTTGTCCAGACATAGAGATTGGAAAATTGCACCTGGGGGATGGAATAGGTCTGAACTGTTCCCGCGCAGATGGTATCATTACCCGTTATGGCCGATGGTTGTGAGAGTGGATAACAGTCGTTTATCCGGGCTACAAAGCCATCGGTGTTTCCGGCAAACGTTGCCTGCACATTGGTATTGAGCGAAATATTAGCAGTACTTGATGTGCTGCCCGCAACGTAGATATTGTCGTTGAAGTCGGTAGCGACACCTTGCAAGGCATCTGTATTACTTCCCCCATAGTAGGTGCCCCATGTAAGCAAACCTGTATTCTTGTTGTACTTGGCTACTATACCGTCTTGAAATCCGTTATTGGCGAGCTGAAAACCATTCGTTACATCAAGGCCAATACCACCGGCAAATCCGGCTACTATCACACTGTGAGAGGTCACTTGAAGGTCTTGCAGCCTGTCGGCCTGGTTGGTGCCGTAGTAGGTGCTCCATTGCACCACACCATTGGCGTCATACTTGGCAAGGAATCCGTCCTCTCCCCCTGCTAAAGTGCCCTGTTGGGCGCCGGTGGTGGCTATGCCCGTAGGGCTATTGGTGTAACCGCATATATACACACTGCCTGCTCCGTCAAAGCCTATACTCATGGCTTCCTCCAACTGCGGGCCACCCAGGTAGGTACCCCAGTCCAGCACTCCTGTGTTGGCGTCAAACCGGGCAATGACCGCATCAATGCCCCCGGCAACGGAGGTTTGCGAAGTGCCCACGGTGGCAATATTGTTCGGGCTTGCGCTAGCCCCTGCCACATATATCTTCCCTGCCGGCTGCGCCGCAATACGAATCATGGCATCATTGTCTGAACCACCATAGTAGGTACACCACTGGGTATTCAACTGGCTGTCGAGTTTTGCCACAAAACCGTCGACTTGCCCGCCGCCATATACGGATTGGTAGCAGCCTGTGGTGTTCTCTGTCCAGCCTTGCGTAGAACCGCAGATATAAATGTTGCCTGATGGGTCTTTCGAAATACCGTAGCCATGGTCCGGCCCGGGGCCGCCCATGAAACGCGTATGCAGCATATTGCCCTGTGTGTCCAATTTGGCAATGTACACGTCCCAGGCGATTGAATTTCCCGCCGTATCGCTTCTGCCAATAACATACACTCCGTTGCCGCCATCTACCACCAGGCTAAGGAGGACATCATTGCCGGCCGTTCCGCAATAGGTAGACCATATCAACTCTCCGTCGATATTAAATTTCGAAACCATGCCGTCGCTATATGCCTGGTACGTAGTGTTGTTGGTGGATATGCCGGTAGCGCTTGATGTAACTCCTGCAGCGTACACATTGCCAAAGTCGTCGGTCTTGACAGCGGTGTAATGATCGGATTCACTGCCGCCATAGTACGTACCCCAAACTAATACCGGATCTATCACCAATGTTCCGTTATAATCTCCTACATCAAACCGCAGTGTTTTTTCCGTTAGCCGGTAGGCCGACGCTACCTCCTGCCCATCCGTAGTAAAGGACACCGGGCGCTGCTGCTTCACCATGCCCTGCGGGGTACGGGCCACAATGCCTCCGTCGGGTTCTACGGTAAGCATTACGTCTCCTTCATAGGCTAGTTGTATTTGTGATGGGTCGGCCCCTTCTTTCACTACAAAGTCGTATTCCATCTGCCCGTCTTTGATATACAGTATCCAATCGATGCCTTTGTACACCTCCCTATATGTTACCTTCCTCCAGGAATTGGCCACGATGTTGTTACCCTCCCTGTAAAAACGTGTAGTAAATGATTGCTTGCCTTCTGTCTCCACCAGGGCTGCGGGGTTGGCACCCACCAGCTTTATATCCATGCGCCAGGCGCACCACTCTCCTTCCCCGCCGGGTTGGCTCCATTGGTACGAAAGCCCCCCGGGGCTTACAAATACATCTACGCCGTTTCCCTTCAGCGAGAAATCAATATCGTTTCTTGTGCGGCCAATTTCATCTTTCAGTTGACCGTTGTTTTCCAGGAAACTGAGGCCAGGACCTTTTATCTTGCCGACATCGCCTTCGCGGGCAATTCCGGTAAGCGACAGAAATGCAACAAGTGCCGATAGCAGGTATCTTTTCATGGCGGGGAAATTTCTATTCATAAAAATAAGAAAAAGAAGGGGCTCACAGTATTGTGAGCCCCTTACAGAATATTAAAAGAGAAGCTTTGTGCTTACTTCTTTACAAAAGGTACCACACCGTTCTGTACGTCAGAGCTCAGCTTCAGTGTGTACATGCCTGATGCCAGGGTACTGCTCATGTTTATTTCAGCAGCGAGCTTGTCACCAGTTATTGTCACCAGTTGCTTGTGCACCACACGACCGGCGATGTCAACAATCGTTACCTCTACTTTGCCATCGTTTGAGCGGAAAGTTCCGTTGATGGTAAAGCTACCTTCGTTCGGGTTAGGATACAAAGAAATGAGCGCCGCGCCATTTACATCGTTCACTGAAAGCATCAGTTGTATGGTGTTCGACTGGTTAGTACATCCGTTACCGTCTGTAACCACTACATAGTAGTTGCCATCCGCAGTAGCTGTATAGCTCTGGCTGGTAGCGCCGGCGATAGGGCCGTTTGCATCGTGCCACTGGTAGCTGGTAAAGGCTGGTGTACATGTGAGGGTAGCACCCGACTGTGTAATAACAGGATTCGGAAGCGGATTAACCGTAACCGTAACCGAAGCTGAAGTACCAGCACAAGCACCGTCAGAAACCTCCACTGTGTAGGTGCCCGAAGCTGTAGCCGTGTATGATGCGCTGGTAGCGCCCGCTATTGCCGTAGTGCCATTGTACCACTGGTACGTGAGGCCTGTTCCGGTGTTGGCGTTCAGCACCACACTGCCGCCCTGGCAGAAGGTTGTTGGGCCTGCGGGCGTAATAGTAGCGGGTGGCGCCTGGGTAACCGTTACCGCCAGCACCTGGTCGGGGCTGTCACCACAGTTATTGCCGGCAGAAACAAGGATGTTGCCACCTGCAGTGCCTGCTGTTACAGTAATGGAATTGGTAGTGCTGGTACCAGTCCAGCCGCCGGGTAATGTCCAGGTGTATGATGTGGCTCCTACTACTGCCGCTATAGAATATGTCTGGCTGCTGCCGGAGCATACGTTCACACTACCGGTAATGGTTCCCGGCTGTGCAGGTGGTCCCGGGTTTACTACTACGGTAGTAGTACCTGTGCTGGTACATCCGTTGGCAGTAACCGTTGCGGTGTACGTACCCGCCGCCAGGGTTGTTACGCCGGCAATGGTCGGGTTCTGCTGTGTAGAAGTAAATGTGTTAGGACCTGCCCAGCTGTACGTAACACCAGAGGTAGTGGAAGTAGCTGTGAGGTTGAGCGCATCGCCCACGCATACCGGAGAGTTAGAACCTACCGTAGGCGCAGCCGGTGTAGGGTTAACGGTTACCGTAACGGTTGCCGATGTAGCGGAGCATCCATTGGAAGTAATCACCACGTGATAGTTGCCTGCCGCTGTAGCCGTGTACGATGCATTGTTAGCACCCGGTATGGGAGCGCCCTGGTACCACTGGTATGTGTAGCCGGTTCCCGTAGGAGCCTGCAGTATTACATTACCGCCCTGGCAGAAGGTTGTTGGCCCATTGGGGGTAATTGTTGTTGACGGGAGCGGATTTACAGTTATCGCCTCTACCACCTGCGGACTGCTGCCGCAAGAACCATTAGCTACTACGGTTACGTTGCCGCTGTTGGCACCTACCGTTACTGTTATGGAGTTCGTAGTGCTGGTTCCGGACCATCCGCCAGGCAGTGTCCAGGTGTAAGAAGTAGCGCCGGGTATTACCGGTATAGAATAAGTTTGTGTAGAGCCTTCGCATACAATGGATGGCCCGGCAATAGTATCGTTAATCACCGGGTTATCGCAGAAGCGGGCGAGTACGCCATCTCCCAAACCGGCGTTAAATGTTTGTTCCGCACCGGTGGTAGCAATATTACCGGTACTGGTAGAGTAACCTGTTACAAACAGCGTGCTGGCGTTGTCTCCGGTGATACCGTTCATGTTGTCGTTCCCGGTGCCACCATAATAAGTACCCCATCCGGATGCACCCAAGGTAGTGAACTTAGCCAGGAACGCATCAAAGCCACCGTTCAGCGCCTGCTGATAGGTATTGTTGCTGGCAATAGCATTGCCGCTGCTTGTTTCCCCGGTAATAAACACTTCCCCGGTAGAGTTGGCAAAAATGCCATAGCCATTGTCCTCGCCAGAACCACCAAAGTACGTACCCCAAACTTTGGTGCCTGAAGCGTTGTACATAGAAGCGAAAGCATCCCATGTGCCGCCTCCAAACGCCGCCTGGTGAACGTTGGTAGTAGATATGCCGCCGGTGCCCGCTGTGATACCTGTAATGTAGGTAGAGCCACTGCCATCGGTGTACGAACCGAGGACCTCATCGTCGCCGGCACCACCAAAATAAGAGCCCCATACGCGCACGCCCGTGTTCGGGTTGAAGCGGGTGAGCAAACCATCATATATACCACCAAAAGTACCGGAAGTAGCTACGCCCGACGTGCTGGCGGTAATACCGCATGGGAACACATCTCCCGCGGTGTTCACTTTTACGGAGGTGAAATAGTCAAGCGCCGTGCCACCGTAATAGGTGGCCCAGGTAAACGCACCTGCCTGGTCTATCTTCAGCAATATTCCATCGAGGTTACCGGCCAGCGAAGCCTGCTGTGTACCGGTAGTGTACCAAGTGCCCAGGTTATCGTTGGTTACACCAGCAACATATACGTGGGTGCCACCGGGTGCGTATGCTACTCCATAGGAGCGGTCGAGGTTGATGTCACCGGCAAGACCCTCCAGTAACGTGAGCGTACCTGCAGACGTGAACTGTGCTATCGCCAGGTCATCATCACCCCAATAATCAGAATACCCGCCAATGACTACGTTGTTATTGCTGTAAGAAACACTAAAACCGAAATCGTTGCCGGTGGTACCATAATAGGTAGTCCACTGCAGCACGCCCGAGGAGTTGAATTTAGAAAGGAACATCTCCACCGCTCCGTTGCTGGTAGTCTGCCCTACACCGCCCCAGGCTATGTTGCTGGTGCTGGTAGTGCTGCCCACGGCATATACCATGGTAGTGCCTTCCATGGCAACATTGTTGTACACATCGTCGCCGGCATCACCATAATAAGTTCCCCACATGATGGAAGGATCTATGGTAAGCGTGCCGCTGTAAGCACCTACATTAAAACTCAGCACATCGCCCTCTACCTTATAAGACGACGCTACCGTTTTGCCCTCTGCGGTAAAAGAGTAGGGCGCGGCTTCGGTAATCGTTCCCATAGGTGTGCCGGCGGTGAGGCTGCCGTCTTCATTTATATGCAGGGAAGTGGCACCATTGTACTTCAGCTTTATCCTGGAAGCATCCGCTCCGGGACGAAGCACGAATTCGTACTCCATGCGGTTGTTCTTGCTATAGATAACCCAGTCAACTCCGGGATATACTTCTTTATATACTATTTTGCCAAAGGAATGCGCTTCTATCGCTTCTACCGGTGCGTGCAGGTCGTTGCGGTGCCTTGGCGCTGCGTAATAGTAACGGGCCACGAACTCCTGCGGCTCCATTGCCGTAGCCCTGGCATTGGGGTTGGCGCCTACCAGTTCTACGATCATGGTATATCCGCGCTCCTGCAGTACCGCTTTACTTCCGGCACTGGCGGCCTTCATTTTGTGGTGCGCCGACATCACCTCGGGGTTGTCAACTTTTGTGAATTGGTATTGTAACTTGTTGTTACCAACAAATACATTTACCCCTTCGCTGTTCACCACGTACTGTATATCGGTACGCTTCTTTTTGTTTTCGTCAGTTATCTGACCTTTGTTTTCAAGGAACACCAGTTTTTGTGCTCCGGCTGGTACTGCGATATCATTTTTCGCCCTGGTCATGGACGGCAACATCGCAGCAATAAGGCTTGCGATCAATAGTTTGCGCATAATAAGGAATTTTCACAAAGATAGCGGAACGCAGCTTAATACATTAAATAAAATATGCGCACCATCCGTGTAAATAACCCGCAGTTAATATTTCAGGTGTTTACTTTTTTGTGTCTTTCAGCGCATCAATTACGCAGATGCCGCCCACCTGCGTATAGGTATGTATACCCGCAATCTTAAGGCGGGAGTCGGGTACCATTTTCGCCGCCTGTTGTTCGCTGTAGTCGCTTTCGTTCAAGAGATTTACCCGGTTTACGAGTAAGCCCCAACCATAGTAAGGAGCGCAAACCTGGGAGGGCCGATACCACTCGCCCGACCGGGTAAAAAACGGCCCCGCGGGGCGCGCGCTGCGCACGTCGGAAACCACGGGATTCCGGGGGTGTGGCGCTAATGGAGAGTTAATAATGTCTTCTGTAGAAAATACGAATAATTCGTCCAGCATGCCCGCTCCGGGCTCCGCTTCCATACAGGTGAACAGCCACCAGCGTCCCTCATGGTGCCATACCGTGCTGTCTACCGCACATACATTTTCCAGCAAATTCCTTCTAAAGGCCCACTGGTGAGGAAACGAGGTGCACTCATATAGTTCAACCGTCCGGTTGTCGGAGGTTTCCGGTATCATGTAGTATGTTCCGTCGTGAACGAAGACGAAAGGATAGGACAAGTGATACGGACGCTCCAGCACCGGCTGTGGTGGCGCTATTTCGTTATTCCCGTTCACCTCCATTACCGAGATTCGCCCCTTCTGTTCTGCATATACATACTCTTCAACAAACAGGTAGTGCCGGCCCTCCTTTTCTACCAATACCGGGTCGGCCCAGAAGTACCCCTCTGGCGCATGTAGTTCTTTGTACTGTTCCAGCGGCGGCAGCGTTTTGCCGCCCTTGTTTTCCGCATACATCAGTATCCAGTCACGGCGCAAGAACCATCTGCCCAGTTTGTTGACTACCCTTTTGGCAAAATTGCGGCTGAATGTTGCGGCAAATGCAGCATTACCGGGAAGCCGGTCGTGCCCGTTGCCCTTTTCAGCCGGGAGCGAGCGTGTACTGAAGCCTTCCGGATCGTCGCATAGTTGCCTCAGCACCCGTACGGCAAAAGTGGCACTCTTCCAGTAACAGCGGTTCATAGTCTGACGCACCGAAGACGGGTCCGACAAGCCATAGGAAGTATATACCACGCGCCTGCCGCGCTCCGTAATCACCTCCAGCCCGCTGCATATTACGGGCGCACGCTGCAGCACTTCCCACGTGCCGGCCACGTCGTAGGTACGGGTGTTGCCAAAGAAGTACTGCCAGGTGCCCCACATGGGTGGGGCTATGTACTCCGGCAGTTCCTGTTCCGTCAGGTTCAGCAGGATGTCTGCCTGACCCAAT
>JAEUVZ010000048.1 GCA_016786665.1 Flavipsychrobacter sp. | reverse complement strand
GTTCAGGTCTATGACTTCTTCTACCGTATCGCGGCAGTAAGGCGCCGTGCTGATGAGGCGGACCGTGTACACATCCTGGTCTTCGTACACATGCAGCGGGCTGGTAGTCGTTTCCGACTGGCCGTCGCCAAAGCTCCAGGTGTAGCCAAAGGCTCCCGTAGAAGTATTGGTGAACTGCACTGAATCTTCGGCGCAGCCCCACAAAATATCGTAGGTAAACGAGGCCTGTATGAACGGATGCACGATGATGGTAATAGGCAGGCGGCTACTCTCGCAACCATTCACATTCTGGGTAGCGAACCACTGGTAGGTACCGGGAACGGTTGGGTCCAATACAGGAGGTGTTGGGTCACCTACGCCACCGATGGCCTGCGTGTAGTATAATATGTTCTGGCCGCTGAGCACTACGAAGGGCTCAAACACCTCGTTGGCACAGTAAGAATTCTTGTATTGTATCTGCGGCAGCACCGGGTGTGCATATATTGTTACGTTCAGCGGTGAGCGCGGCCCCTCGCAGTTGGTAGGGCCAGGACCGGTAGAGGATACATAATACGTTATGGTACCCGCAGTAGATGTATTGGGTGTGGGCGCGCCACCGGGTATAGGCGTGCCACCGGTGGGCACATAGTACCAGGTAAGGTTGGTACCCTGCGCCGTAAGCGGAACTGCTGTAGTATCTCCGAGGCAATAAGTGATATCGGCGGTAATGGGTGCCGGCGGCAGTGTATCTACCACTACATCGGTAGTACCGGGCAGCGAGGAGCAATTGTTAACCGTTACCACTACCGAGTAGGTACCCGCGCCATTGAGCGGCACCGGGTCTATCACCGGATTTTGAGCGGAGGAGGTGTATGAGTTAGGCCCCGTCCAGCTATAAGTAGCATTAGTTAGCTGTGGTGTAGTAAGGGTAAGGATACCATTCTGGCATACCGGGGAGTTGCTACCAGCAGGCGGCAGATAGGTAAAGGGTGCCACCACCACATCTACCGTATCGGAAATAGCGCCGCAGGAGGTCATTGCAGTAACGATATACTGGCCAGAGCCCAGGTTATTGACCTGCAGCGACGGATTCTGTTGTGTGGAAGTAAAGCCGTTGGGGCCTGTCCAGCTGTAAGAAGTAGCACCGCTGGCAGTAGCCGTCAGGTGCAGCGTGTCGCCACAGTTAACCGGGCTGTTGCTGGCAGCTGTAACACTACCTGCCGGAGCGGGCACCACTGAGTCGGGCGGAAAAAACACATCGAATGTGGTACCGCTGTTACCGAACTGCTGCAGTACCGTAACAGTGGTAATACTACCATATACGGTAATAAGCCCGCCGCAAAGGCTCACGTTGGTATTGACAAACACCCCATTCACAATATCGCAAAGTACCGGGCTGCAACTGTTGATGTACTCCGTAACATTACAAGTAGTTAAAGGGAACAACTGGCCATTAACATAAAACGCCGTTTCCTCGGAGGTATTGATGGCATCGCACCAAATCTGCACGGCGGAAACCGGCTGGCTGAAGGTGAAGGTGTAGCTATCGCCGGTATTGGCGATCCAGTAGGTACCTTCACAGCCCCCGTTGAAACTTGGGTTAACCGCTGTAACGGTTACATCCACACCACCGTAGTTCTGGGTGGTATTTTGGCCATTGGTAATCTCCACCCATTGAGCTGAACTCTTTGTGGCCAACAAACCAAGGAACGCACAAGCCAGAAGTAATACTTTTTTCATATTTAATTTCACGGTATTAACTGAAAAACAATTAAGGGCTGCTGAGGTGAGGGCTTAACGAAGGAATTATCGCTAATATAATGAATAATTCACGATAAATTCAACCTTCTGACGCAGTATTCTCGCCCATCCTACACACGCATGTAAGGAAAGACAGCCCGGCGGCGGCAAAACGTTGGATTTTACCACTAAAATCAATGCCGCGCTTTATCTTCGCAACCATGAAATTTCTCATTGCAGGACTGGGGAACATAGGCCCGGAATATGACGCCACCCGGCACAATATAGGGTTTGATATAGCCGATAGCTTTGTAATAAAGCACGGCGGCAACTTCCGGCTGGACAGGCACGCCTTTGTAGCCGAATGCAAATACAAGGGCAAAACATTTGTAGTAATAAAACCCACTACCTACATGAACCTGAGTGGCAAGGCGGTGAAGTACTGGATGGAAAAAGAAAAGATACCCGTGGAGCAAGTGCTGGTACTGGTAGATGAACTGGCGCTGCCCCTGGGCACGCTGCGTATGCGCGCCTCCGGAAGCGCAGCCGGCCATAACGGACTAAAAAATATAGAGCTGCTGCTGCAGACCGCCGGCTACCCGCGCCTGCGCTTCGGCATAGGTAATGACTTCCCTAAGGGGAAACAGGCTGACTTTGTGCTTTCGCGCTGGAAACCCTCGGAGCTGCCGGTAGTGAAGGAGAAAATACTGACCAGTGTAGAAATGGTAGAAAGCTTCGCGCTGCAGGGACTGGCGAATACTATGAACCAGTATAATAAGTAAACGGCGACCCTGCTTACTCCATCGTTACAATGAAACTATCACTAGTTGCCGGAAAGAAAGTTCCCGGGCAGCAGGGACAACGGACAAGTATCTCCTGAAAAAAGAGTTTCATTTTACCTCCGTTGCCGGCTCTTATTTCCTGCATGGCCTGAGACAACTGCTCGTAAGCCTGCCGGGCCCTGACCTCAAACGGCGGAATAGGCCGATCCTCGAAACCACATACCCACACCCGTGCTGAAAGCATGTATGGGCCGTATAATGGCCGCCTTTGGGGCAAGATAGAATACATAAACCCGGCTACCTGGCAGTCAGTATTGCCTACTACTTCCAGCTTGTTTGTTGTTTTATTGAACATCACCTCCATGCGGGGATTGAACGAAGTGCCTGAGTATTTAGTGCGTACCACTTTTACATTTTGCCGGCTGAGGACCATTCCCTGGTATACTATTTTCAGCTCGCACTCACGGGCATCGCCCAACTGGTGTACCATGTACTCGTTGCGGCCCAGTGACGTGATGCGTCCATTGCTGACTGTAACTTCCGCATCGGCCGGCATTCCGCTCAACCGGATACGATTGTCCTTTCCAGAGCCGAAAATCGCCAGCGTGCTGTCGTTGCTGGTAAGAAATGAAACACGCACCTGCGCACCGGCAGGATGAATGAACAGCAGTAGCCCCAGGAGAAAAACAGCTTTCATAATCATCAATAATTAATGTTGCCTAGTGGGGTTGCTGTGTATAGAACGGAACCGGAACGGTTATTATTGCTTTTGCTCGGGCATCCGGTAGAGTACCAGCTCATTGTGGTAGAGCACGTACAAGGTATGCCGCCCGATGGCCGCGGAAACGATACCCGTGCTGCGGGCCGGCAACGCCAGGCGGTTATCTACTATCTTTTTGTAATCGTACGACAGGAGGGTATCTGCCCGGCGGTACACCAGCTGTGTGCCGTACACCTGCAACCGGGCCACACCATATACCTCCAGGGTGTTGATGTAGGAACCGTACTGATCGAACGTATAGATACCCTGCAGGCTATCGCACATGTACACTTTTCGCTCGCGCTCTATCATGTAGGCCGGGTCGGGCACTTCGGCCAGCTGCTGGCGCAGGTCGTTGCTCTCCCCCATTTGCTGCAGCTGTTCGTCTATCTTCAGCAGGCGGACATTGAACTTGTCGTAGACCCACAGGTTGCCATCGGCGCTCAAAGCCACCGTGGCGTTGCCCAGTATATGGAGCTTTTTCAGGTCCAGCTCGTTTTTGGGCGCCAACATGCGATCGAGCAGTATGACCTTGGCATAGGCGGGATAGTACACCACTACCCGCAGCGGATTGGTGACATCTACCTGTCCTATATCGCCATTGAGCACACTGCGGTAAAACGTGAGGCTGTCTCCCCCATCGCTGAACTTTACCAGGGAGTTGTCGTTTCGCACCACATAGACATTGCCCATCTCATCCACGTTCATGCTGCGGGCCTCCATGGGGATGGCTTTGATCAACGACAGCGAATCGGCGGCCGAGGCGCTTCCAGGTAAAAAAAAGACCCAAACGAACAATATGTATATGCCGACGTGCATCTTTGCAATGATAAGCAAATATCATACTAAAGATAAGAAAGTGTACCACACAGCACTACTAATTGACCAGCCGAAAATAAAAGATATCCAAGTAAGAGAAGGGAAACAGATAACCCCTTACAACAAGATGGAGGTAGTTGAGGCTATAAACCACAGAGAGCGTATGGTTGAACCACCACCTGTATACTATAAATAGAATGACCCGGATCAGTAATTAACCCTATAAGAGCGATAGTCCCCTACCGCTCTTACAGAACGAACATATTGGACACTATTGTATCGTAAACACGTATTGAATGC
>JAEUVZ010000052.1 GCA_016786665.1 Flavipsychrobacter sp. | reverse complement strand
TGCGTAGTATAGTTCTCATTCGTGTTACCTTCCTTTAAAAAAGCCCTGTAACATTTTTACATAGTCCTGGTCTGTACGGATATGCATCAGCGAGGCCCCGCTCTTCCGGAAAGCCTGGTCGCAGTATTTACGGTGACGGTCAAAGGCGCCCGCATATTGCACGCGGGTACTTTTGTCAGAGGTATCCAGCCATTGCAGTTCTTTGGTCTCCGAATCGGCCACTTGCACCAGCCCCGCCTCGGGTAGTTCCGCGTCATATCGGTCATACACTTGTATGCCTACCAGGTCGTGGCGGCGGGCGGCCAGTTGCAGCGCCATTTCATAGTTACTGCTAATGAAGTCGCTCATCACTACCGTTATGGCCCGCTTCTTTAGCACGTTGTTCAGGTACTCCAGCGCCACACGTACATTCGTGGTGCCGGTTTGCACCGGCTTCAGCGCTATCAGTTCCCGTATGATGCGCAGTATATGACTGCGGCCTTTTTTCGGCGGTATAAATTTCTCTACCTTGTCGCTAAAGAATATAACGCCTACTTTATCATTGTTGGTAGCAGCGGCAAACGAAAACACCGCGCTTATCTCCGTGATCAGTTCCCGCTTCAGCCGCTGTTGCGAACCAAACAGCGAACTGGCGCTAATATCTACCAGCAGCATCACCGTCAGTTCACGCTCTTCTTCAAATACTTTTACAAACGGGTGCGAAAACCGCGCGGTTACGTTCCAGTCTATATTTTTTACATCGTCCCCGTGCTGGTACTCCCGCACTTCGCTGAACGACATACCCCTTCCCTTAAATGCCGAATGATACTCCCCGGCAAAGATGTGGTTACTTAACCCCTTGGTTTTTATTTCTATCCGCCTTACTCTTTTTAATATTTCAGCCGTAGTCATTCTTTTATTACACCATCTTTATCAAGGTATCGCAAATGTAACAGTTCCACACTTTATATGTCAAGGTCAATTATTTAAAATTTTCTGAAAAATTTGCCCGTGGGCATGCTTATTTAAGGCTAGATTTGTACAAATTTCCACCGTATGTCTAGTAATACAAGATGGGGCGCCATCGCCCTCTGCTCACTCAGCCTTTTTGCCTCCTCCTGTGGCGGTGGCGGCAATGACGGAACCAATGCCGCCGATACTACGCAAATGCCTGCCGCCCCGCGCGAAATTACCACCAGCGAGGTTCCGGCATCCCCGGAGTTCAACGATGCCAAATTGGTAATCACCTCGGTAGCCACCGAAAAGCAGGGAAAAGATTCCGCAAAGGTCAATTTCACCTTTTCGGTTTCCAACTACGAACTGAAAAGCCAGACCTCGGATGCGGAAGGAAAACAATGTAATAACTCCGCGCAGGGCCAGCACATACATTTCATACTCGACAACAAGCCGTATGTAGCGCTTTATGAGCCGAAACACACGGCTACCGTGGCGCTCAATTCCGAGCACTACGTACTGGTGTTTCTCAGCCGCTCTTACCACGAATCGCTGAAGAACAAAGGCGCTGCTATGGTTTACCACTTCAAGATAGACAAAGATGGCAAGCTGCAGGAAATGGAAAACCCTAAAACACCCATGGTCTTCTACAGCCGCCCCAAAGGTGATTACCTGGGCAAAGATACCGCCAATGTCCTGTTCGATTTCTACGTATGGAACGCCGAACTAGGTACAGACTATAAGGTGAAAGCCGAAGTAAAAAGCGGTAAACTCAAAAAAGAAATGGAGATAGCCGAATGGAAACCCCAGTTCCTCCACAACCTGGACATGGGTAAGTCATCCATTAAGCTCACCCTCATCGATAAGAATGGCAAATCAGTCGATGGCCCAATGACTAGCGTCACCCGCGATTTCACCCTCGCCGCCGACGAGCCGATAAAGTAAATAGGAAAAATACCTAAATAACGCTGGGCGCAAATTGCGCCCATCTTTATTTAGCCACACAAAAAAGCGCCTCCCTCCAGAACCGCTTTAAACAATCTTCCTCCCTCTCCATTTATGGAGAGTACCGGGGGTGAGGTTACGCCACCATTTTGCTATCCTTCTGCTCCTTATCCAGGTGCTCAAACACAGAGTTGTTACTGATAAACTCCGGCACCAGGTCTTTCATCTGTTCCACCGTTTCGGTAGAGTAGTGCTTGCGCGCACTGGCTACCATCTTGTCTATACGTTCCTTCACGTCCGGGTAGTGGTACTCGCGCACACTGGCTATCATTATCTTATCGTGATAGGTCGGGCGGGTGTTCTCTGCATTGTTCAGCAGTTCTTCATACAGCTTCTCGCCCGGCCTCAACCCCGAGAATTCTATCTTCACGTCCACATCCGGCGTCTTGCCCGCCAGGCGTATCATCTTCTTGGCAAGGTCCACTATCTTCACCGGCTGCCCCATATCAAACACGAATATCTCTCCACCGCTGCCCATCACGCCGGCTTCCAGCACCAGGCGGCAGGCTTCGGGTATGGTCATAAAGTAGCGGGTTATCTCAGGGTGTGTCACCGTTATGGGGCCGCCACGTTCCAGCTGTTGCTTAAAACGGGGTATCACCGAGCCGTTGGAGCCCAGCACATTCCCGAACCTGGTAGTCACAAACCGCGTCGGGTGGGCCAGGCCTTTCAGGTTGCTCTTGCTGTGCTTTTCCGATATGAATTTGAACAGGCTCTGGCTATATATCTCCGCTATGCGCTTCGATGCGCCCATTATATTAGTCGGGTTTACCGCCTTATCTGTCGATACGGTAACAAATTTCTCTACACCATTAGCTACAGCCAGGTCGGCCAGCGTCTTAGTGCCCAGCACATTATTAATAATGGCTACCGACGGGTTGTCTTCCATCATCGGCACGTGCTTATAGGCCGCCGCATGGAAAACAATATCCGGGCTGTACGTCTCAAACAGGTTTTCCATCCGTTGCTGGTCGCATACATCACCCATATAGGCTTTGTAGTTCGCGCTCTTATAGTGCTCGTTCAGTTCCAGCGTCAAATCATGCATAGGCGTTTCTGCCTTATCACAAAGTATGATAAGCGCCGGGTAATAGTGCGTCAGTTGGCGCACTATCTCACTGCCTATGGAGCCAGCCGCACCGGTCACCAGTATCTTCTTGCCGCGCAGCTCGCTGTCTATTTTATCGTTGCTTATTTTTATTACAGGGCGCTCCAGCAGGTCTTCAATGTTTATGTCTTTCAGTTGCTGTATGTTCAGCGTGCCGTTCAGCCATTGCTGTATCGGGGGCACCTGCTGCACCCGCAGGCCATAGTTCAGGCTGATGTCTACCAGGTAATTCAGCTGCACTTTAGAGATGTCCCTGTTAGCGATGATGAGCATTTCTATCCCATCCTGCTTCAGCTTTCGAAAGTCTTCTTCTTCTATGCCATATATGGGCATTCCATCCATTACGCGGCCGCTGTGTGCGGAGTTGCTGTCCAGGAAAGCCGCTACCTGCAGGTCGCTGTTAGAAAGGTCATTAATTACTTTCTTCGTCATCACGCCCGCCTCACCGGTGTCAAATATCGCCACCTTCGTCTTCGTCCGCTCCACCTGCTTCTGCTGGTAATAGCTGTTAAAGAAGTGCTTTATCCCAAGCCGGTACGATATCAGGGTGAAGTTGGTGGTAAACCAGTAGATACCTACCACCGCTTTGGGGAACAAAAGCGTAGCGTGTGGCGGACGGTTCAGTATCAGGTTAATGATATAGTATATCAGCGATGCCAGCGAGTTCACAATAATAAGGCGGTACGCGTCCTCTATATTGGTATAGCGGATAATACCCGCGTAGCTCTTAAAGATGTAAAACAGCGAACCGCTCACTATGAACGACAACCCGAAGATCAGGTTCAGGTTGAAGCGCGCCATTTCCTGCCAGTCAAAATTAAACCGCAGCGCGAACGCAACGAAAATGGAAAGTTGTACGAAAAAAATGTCAACTAAAAATATCAACCACCGGGGTAGAATTCTTATCCTATACTGCATATATGTTTGGCTGTTCCTGGTTACCTGTTTTCATGGGGATGTCGGAACAAATAAAATGTACTCAGTTGAAACCTCTCTCTACAAGGTACAAAAGTAGTACAAAAACGGTTTATTTTTTTTAACTTAATTTTAATCAATGTTAATCTACGGGCTTTTCAGTAAACATTAACGTTTTAAATTCCACCGCCCCGGGCTTCCTTCCTACTTTAGCGTCAGAAATGAAATTTACCAAAGGCCGCTCCGAGAGGGCTTCCAACAATACTGTATCACAACTGAAGAAGTCGTTTATTATTATAAACGGGGCTATTGCGTTCTTTTTTGTGCTATACCTGTTGCAGGCCTATATGCTCTATCAGCGCTCCAGCAAGTCAGAGCTGCTGGTAGCGCACACCAACGATGTGCTCGCCACTATCAAGGCTGTAGAAGCCGATCTCCTCCGTATGGATGCCTCTATCAACGGATATGCGCTGCATGGGGGCGCTGAGTACGCCGCGCAATTCAGCAAGGCGTCCGAGGCCGCCGGTAAGAACATCGCGTACATCTCCACACTCACCAAAGACAACATTGTACAGGGCACTCACGTACACGAGTTAGGACGGCTTACTAACGAGAAGATACGGGTAGGCAAAAGCATCATAAACGGGCTCCCGGCGGCCACTTCTGCCAGGGATATTCTCATAGGCGAACAGTTCACTACCCTCAACCAGCACCTGCACAACACCATTACAACCCTATACGCCAACGAGCACCAGCTCCTCAGCGACCGGGTAGAGGAAAACAGGTATTACAGCAAGTCCCGGGTGGTCTTTTCCGTCGTCAGCTACATTTTGGTATGCGTCTTCTTGCTACTGACCATCTATAAAATCAACCAGAACATCCGCAGGCGAACCCTCGCCGAAGAACGCGCCCGGCTCAACGAAGCCAAGTATAAGGTGCTCGTGGAAGACTCTGACCTCACCATGCTCGTTATCAACGAAGACGGGGTCATCAAGTTTGCCAACAAAAATGTGGAAAAGCTCGTCGGCTTCGACCCCAAAGAGCTCGTTGGCTTCTCGCTTATGGAGGCGGCCCCGCGCAAGTTCAAAGACCAGGTACGTAATGTACTCAGCGCCCTCCGGTCCACGGGGCATTATAATAGCACCATGGAGCTGCAGATTTTCACCAGCACGGGCACCAAATGGGTCAGTTGCCGGGTATTCCCCGTGAGCCGCGAAGCAGACGAACCGGCGGAATGGCAGGTGGTAATATGGGATTTTGACGAAGAAAAGAAACTACAGCTGGAAATAGACGAAATGGAAAGCGAGCGCCGCTCAGAGCAGAAACTGGTACAGCATATACTCGACAACATTCCTTCCGTTATATTCCTTAAAGATGTAGAAGGCCGCTACCTCCTCATCAACCGGAAGATGGAAGAGGTACTCGGTCTTCCCGCCACCAAAGTAATTGGCCAGTCCGACTTGCAACTGATACAGGACAAGGCCCGCTACCTGGAGTTTAAGTATTCAGACGACAAGGTGCTCATACACAAAACAGCCAATAGCTTTGAGGACGTGGTGGATAAGGGCGATGGCGTACTGGAATATTATTGGGTTACTAAGTTCCCCCTGTTCGATGAAGAAGGTAATGTAAAGCACATATGCGGCCTGGCTACTGATATCACAGAGCGCAAGGAAGACGAACTGAAACTGGTACAGGCTAAAAAAGATGCGGAACAGGCGCGCGCCGCACAGGAGTCATTCCTCGCCAACATGAGCCACGAGATACGCACGCCCATGAACGGCATCATAGGCATGGGCAACCTGCTGCTGAGCACCGAGCAGAATGAAGAACAGAAAGAGTTCACTGAAAATATACAGGAGTCCGCCAGGAATCTGCTGGCTATCATCAACGATTTACTCGACTTCTCCAAGATTAAGTCAGGCAAGTTCTTGTTTGAGAATGCTCCCTTCAAGCTCCGCCAGACTATCAAGAAAACTCTCTATCCGCTACAGTACCGCGCGGAGGAAAAACTCATCGGACTGCATCTGAACATCGACAACTCCGTACCCGAAGTACTCATAGGCGACGGGCTTCGATTGCAGCAGGTGATTATCAACCTGGTGGGGAATGCTATAAAATTCACTACTAAGGGTGCCGTCAACATCAACATATCAGCCGGCGAAGAGAATGCCGGATACATCGATCTACAGGTAGAGGTAACGGATACGGGCATCGGCATTGCCGAAAACAAGCTCGACTACATTTTCGAAAGCTTCACACAAAACAACGTAAACACCTCCCGGAAGTATGGCGGCACCGGCCTCGGCCTGGCTATCGTTAAGCAGCTCGTTGAGTTACAGCAGGGGCATGTTTGGGTTACCAGCAGCCTGAACAAGGGTTCTGTATTTACGGTGATCATTCCATACCGGGTAAGCGAAGAGCAACAGCTTACCGAAGTCAGGACGAACCAGATAAAAAGCGGCGACGAGCACCTGCTGGAAGGCATCCATGTACTGGTAGCTGAAGACAACAGCATCAACCAAAAGGTGGTGCGCAACACGCTGCAAAAGCAGGGCGCCTCCGTGCACATAGTCAATAATGGAAGAGAGGCCATCAGCGAGTTGCAGCGCAACAAGTACGATGTAGTGCTTATGGATTTGCAGATGCCCGACATAGATGGCTATAAGGCTACCACACACATCCGCCAGATACTACGGCTGGATATTCCCATCCTGGCCATGACCGCCGACGCCCTGAAAGGCGAAGCGGAAAAATGCTTCGATGTAGGCATGACGGGCTTTATTTCCAAACCCTTCGAACCACGCGATTTATACCACCAGATACTCCAGGTCACCAGCGAACGAAAACTACTTTCTACTATGCCGGAAGATAATACTACCCCGCTATCGGCCAACTTAGTTGACTTGTCGTTCCTGTTTGAAATGGCCGACATGGATCCTAAGTTCATATCCGATGTACTTGACATCTTCCTGGAAACCATGCCGGGCGGACTGGAAACATTAGCAGAGTTACTGGAATCCCGAAATGATTGGGAAGCGATTTCAAAGCAGGCCCACTTCCTCAAGTCAAGCACCAGCGTAGTGCGCATCGGCGACATGTTCGACAAGCTGCATGCTATTGAAAAAATGGCGAAGGAAAATCAACCTGACGAAGCGGCTATCCTCAACATATTCGCTGAAATACAACGCATGTTCCGCGAGGCCCACCCCACCCTCATCGCCGAAGGCGAACGTTTCAAACGCGCAACCGTATAATATCTCTACGCCACAAACAAACACCTCTCCAATACTAACCACCCCGGCCCTCTCCACAAGTGGAGAGGGCCGGGGTGAGGTACTACACCCCACCAAACCGCAACCCGATACTCAGCGGGTACTGCGCCAGTGCTGTGCTATGCAGTGGTGTCAACTGGTAAGTAGCATAAATACGGAAGATACCGCTGATGCCTAGTTCACCCGTCACGCAGGCATTAAAGTCATTGAAGTTAAACGCATCATGGTTTTTCTGTTTACCCCTCAGCCCCGACTCCTGCTTGGTCCACGAGCTAAGGCGGTAGCCGCCTGTTACCCCGGCGCCATACACCAGCCAGGTACCCTTGGCCACTTTTGTTTTCAGTGTTAGCGATAGCGGCACGCTCAGGTACGTAAAGCCCAGTTTATTTTTGCTAAAGTCCACGCTGTCCAGGTACACCTCCGGCGTGGTATTGTTCAGGTAGCTGATGTCTTTATTAAAACGGAAGTTATACATCTGCAAACCCACCCCGCTCGATACATACACTTTCTGGTATTTACTCTTCGCCAGCCGGGCTTTGAACATGAATGGCCATACATTCACGTTCCACGATTTACCGCTCCTCAGGCTGAACAGTTGCTCATTCTTCATATTAGCGGGCACATTCAGGAAGTTTCTCGCTTCGGCGCTGCTGTAGTCTGTTTTGTCTTGCAGCGAGTTAATACCCACATCCACTACCGCGAACGTAAAGTCAAATTTGTTTTCCGTGCGCTTCTTCGTGGTGTCATTCTTGGTGGTGGCATATACACCTTCTTTCACATCATCGCCTTCCTCCTTGTCCACTTTCAGCCCCGACTCCGTGTTCAGCGATATGTTCAGCGCCTTTCTTTTTTCCTTTTCAGGGGTATCTTGTGCATACGCGGTCATGCTTACCACTAGTGCTGCCGTCAGGCAATATATCAGTTTCATAATTCTGTGTTTTTAAAATCGTACTGTAAATAGTTCTTTCTTCCCCAGGCTTACCGATATATCGGTGTTCCGGATGTTATTTCTCAGTTCTTTTACTTTTTCTACTCGCTCGCTTATAGCATCACTCAGCAGGCTGAGGCCCTGCTTGCGGTCCTCATCTACCGGCAGCCAGGCCAGCAGGTCTTCACGGTTTGGTTCAGGGGCTGTCATGGGGGTATTGGGCGGCGTGGGCAGGCTCACTTCACTAGGCACTTTCGTTATTGCCCGTTGCACATTCAGTTCTGTTGCCGCCACCACTATACGTTGCGGCAGTGCTTCCATCTGCCGCGTTTCTTTCACTATGCCTATCGCTGTGCGCGCCTTACGGGGCGTTAATCGCCTGTCTGGCAGGGGCTGTGCCTCGGGCGCATCCTCTCTCACCAGTAGTTCTTCTTTCTGGCGGGGTGTTGTGGTGGTGCTGTCTTTGGCTGTCGGGGTTATTTCGTGCGGTGTGCTTTCCTTTGCTATCGGTGTACGGTCATCTGTTCCCTGCCACTTCATCACCCCAAAGGCCACCAGCAGCGCCAGTCCCGCTACTGCGCCATAGCGGAACCACGGCCCCAGGTGTACGATCATTCCTTTGGGTGCTTCTTTCAGCAGGGCGCGCTTGTCTCCGTATACCAGGCTCTCGTCAGGGCTCAGGCGCACGGTTTCATACAGCGCCAGCTCATCGCGCACTTCAGGGTGTGCCTGCAGAAAAGACTCCAGGGCTTCACGGCCCGCTGCGTCCAGCTCGCCGTCTGCCTGCATTACCAGGTATTCTTCATAATTCTCCCAGGTCACCATAGTTATCTGCTTGTTTTAAATAACATTTTCCACGCGCACCAAATAATCCTTCAGCACTTTCCTTGCCCGGTGCAGGTATACTTTCACCTGCGAGTCCGACAAATCAGTTATCCTTCCTATTTCTTCATAGCTATAGCCTTCGTAGTCTTTCAGCAGCACCAGTGCTCTTGCCTTCTCGTCCAGTTGTGCCAGCGCGCGTTCCAGCACTCGTTTCAGGTCAGGGTTGCCCTGGTGGTACAGGCCACGTTCCGGCAGCTCTTCCTTATAGCTTATCCGGGCTTTCTTCCGGTAGGTATCTACCGCCTGCCGGTAGGCCACCTGGAAAAGAAACGCTTTGCCCTTTTCCGCCACCACATCCTGCTTCTTTTGCCACAATACCTCAAAGCTGTTCTGAACTACATCGCGGGCATCCTCCTCGTGGCCGGTGCACTTACAGGCAAAACGGAAGAGTGCATCCGCCCATTGGTTCACGCAAGCGTTGTAATCCTTAACATCCATTCCTGTTATATATCGGTGCCCCCGGAAAAAAGTTACACTGCCAGGTCAGATTTTTCTGCAATTTCCGCCCTTCTCCCTCCAATCCGGCCCTAAAACACAAAAATAGACACCTATCAAATGTTTTTAAGCCTTTATATGCGTACTAAAGGTTGTAACTTTGCCGACTGTACCGTTTTTTCGGTACGCATCGAAGAATGAAGAAAGATTTTAATAAAAAGGCTGGGAACGGAAAAGCAGGGAAAGGGCCGCGCCCGGGCGACGACAGGAAACCTTTTAAAAAGGACCACTCCGACCGCCCTAAGCGCAGAAATGAGGACAACGACCAACCGAAACGCGCCTATGGCGATGACAAACCGAAAAGGACATTTGGGGACGTAAAACCAGGACGCTCCTTCGGCAATCGTGAGGACCGCGATGACAAACCAAAGCGCAGCTACGATAGTGACCGGCCTAAAAGGTCTTTCGGCGACAACAAACCCGATCGTTCTTTTGCTAAAAGGGACGACCGCGAAGACCGGCCTAAACGCAAATTTGATAGCGACAAACCCAGGAAAGACTACGGCGACAAGCCCAAACGCGCTTTCGATAATAACGACGACCGCGAAGACCGGCCTAAACGTAAATTTGATAGCGACAAACCCAGGAAAGACTATGGCGACAAACCCAAACGCGCTTTCGATAAAAGAGATGACCGAGAGGACCGGCCCAAACGTAAGTTTGATAGCGATAAACCGCGCAAGGGTTCCTTTGCAGAGCACATGAACCGTGCATTCAACAATGTTGAAGACACACCCGGAAAAGAAGATAAAGAAAAGAAAGAACCCAAAAAACGCGAGCAGGAAGAAGAAGAAAAACCACAGCGCGTAAAAAAAGCCCGCCAGTCCTCCTTCGATAATACGGTGGGGCGCATACGCAAAGACCGCGGCACCGATATGGATGCCTATGTAGAAAAGCAGCTGGAGAAGGCCGAAAAACCAAAAAAACGCAGAAAGTACGAAGAAGAGGAGGAAGAAGAAGAGCAGCCGGTAGTGAGCGACATCATGCCGCTGAATAAATATATTGCCCACAGCGGGGAGTGCAGCCGGCGCGAAGCAGCCGAACTGGTGAAGCTCGGCAAGGTAAAAGTGAACGGAGAACTGGTCACCGACCCGGGACATAAAGTAACCAGGGAAGACAAGGTAACAGTAGCTGGAAAGAAGATGACCCTCCAGACCGACCACGTTTATATTCTGCTTAATAAGCCAAAAGGCTTCCTCACTACTACCGACGACCCCGAGGGCCGCAAAACGGTAATGGAACTGGTGGACAATGCCGGTGTCGACCGCATATTCCCCGTAGGACGGCTCGACCGAAACACTACCGGGCTGTTGCTCCTCACCAACGACGGCGCATTGGCGCAAAAACTCTCTCACCCCAGCTTCAGCATCAAGAAGATATACCAGGTTACCCTCGATAAGCCGGTCACGAAAGCCGACTTCGAAAAAATAGCCGCCGGCCTGGAATTGGAAGACGGAACCGCTACCGTTGATGCCATCGCGTATCTCGAAAAGAAAAACGAAATAGGCCTGGAAATACACATTGGACGCAACCGCATTGTACGCCGCATTTTCGAGCACCTCGGCTACCAGGTGGAAAAGCTCGATCGGGTGATGTACGCCGGGCTTACCAAAAAGAACCTGCCCCGTAGCAAGTGGCGCTTCCTCGACCCCAAAGAAGTCATTCTCTTAAAACACTTCAAACTCTAAAAAATAAAAGCCCCTTACCGGGGCTTTTTTATTATATATACCTACAACAACTGCCCCCTGTTGTCACTGCGAGGCACGAAGCAGTCTAACCACCTTCATTACACCCCTCCTGTTGTCACTGCGAGGCACGAAGCAGTTTAACCACCTTCACAGTACACTAAACCCATCCCACGCAACCTCTGCCCCTATACAAACGCCCCTCCACTCGTGGAGGGGACGGGGAAGGTCCACGTTTTCCCAATCCTCCCTTACCTTTACACCCATGTTCATCACCGCTGACCAAATACACGACGGCAACCATTGGCTCCCCGCAGGAACCATCCTCGAAATAAACGGATCCGGCACTATCATCGCCCTTCACAACGAACCCAAAGAAGGAACAACCCGCTATGACGGCATTCTTTGCCCAGGCTTTGTAAACGTACACTGCCACATGGAACTCTCGCACATGAAAGGCTTGATACCCGAGAGCACCGGACTCATCCCCTTCCTGAAACACATCCCCCTCCACCGCAACGACTTCACCGATGAACAAAAAAACACCGCCCGCCACGATGCATGCAACGAAATGGCCGCCAATGGCATCGTAGCCGTCGGCGACATCGCCAATACCACCGACACCCTCGATGTCCGCGCGCTGGATAAGCTGCACATACACACCTTTGTAGAGAGCATTGGCTTCACCGAAGAAAAAGCCGGTATGATGATGGGG
>JAEUVZ010000057.1 GCA_016786665.1 Flavipsychrobacter sp. | reverse complement strand
CCGGATTTGGACGACTGGGTGTAGTTTGGGATGAGTTTACCAACTTTGGTGATTCATGGGGAAATATAATGCTGCAATGCGTTTATCCCGATGACGCTACAGATCCAGGCACCTATACGGGCGCTCACCTTGTAGGGCTATCCACGCCAACATACAGAAACCCCAGCATCGCCATGTCGCAAAACACCACATCCAATGACATCGCTACCTACATCGTGTACGAACGCGATAATGCAGGCCATGTCGATATTACTTCCCGCATGGATGATGTGCTTATAATGTCAGCCCCAACCTTTGCCAGTGCGCCCAATGTTGGCTCTGGCAGCGGCGACCAACTGGATCCCAATACAATGTATCACACAGCTACCGACAGCTTCCTGACGGTATATCACGATGCGGCCAGTAATGCCCTTGTACTGAAAGGAGTGAGCCAGGCGGACGTGATGACCTCCAACGCCCAGACTATCAGCGCCACTTTCCGTGATGCATCCACTGCAATGGGCGTTGCTGCACCACGCGTTGCAGGCATTGAATCAGGCAAACAATTTATAGCATGGACCGACAACGGAACCACCTACATAGATGCCCAGGCTGCATCCCCGGCCGCTGTGCAGAATACATCGGTGAGCATTAGCCAGGTGCAACTGTTCCCTAATCCCGCATCCGAAAAGGTTCACCTGCGCTTCGAAGCAGAAAATAAAGACGAAGCCACTATAACCGTGGCCGATATGACAGGCAAAATAGTGTACACCGCTCCTGCTAATATTGATAAAGGCAGCAACTTGCTATCCGTAGCGCTTGGTACTCTCGCACCGGGGAATTATGCTCTTCGCCTTAGTGGAGCACACACCAATACTTCCCTGCTCTTTACAGTTACAAAATAATAGTAGGCTTCCGCCCCTAAATGTAAAATGCTCCCATCTGGGAGCATTTTACATTTAGGTTGTCCCCAAAAAATAATTTTCTTTCAGTATTTTTTGAAAGTTCGAAATACACATCTATCTTTACAGTGTGAAACAAAGCTTGTAGTTATGAACTATAACATTCTTGCTTACCTCCTCTACCTCGCAACGATGATTTTCATTATCGGTTACGTAGGAAGGCTCTTTCACCGGAACGGCCGCATTTTCATTCTTTCTCTATTTAAAGGAGAAGCGGCCCAGGCCGATCACCTCAACAACATTTTGCTGGTAGCTTATTACCTGTTCAATATTGGTTATGCATTCCTGAAGCTACGCTACTGGACGCACGTTACAGGGCTGGAAGTGTTGATAGCCAGCCTGGGCACCAACATAGGGGTGCTTATCCTCATACTGGCGGTAACGCACTACTTTAATATGACGCTCGTCTGGTTCCTCTCAAAAAAGCAACATTTCATCCTTAACAAATAAACAGTTTCAATTATGGACATTACACTCATTGTCGGCGCTTATTTGATCTATCTCCCAGTAGCATTGCTCCTCACGTGGTATGTTGCTCACACCTTGTTTAAGAACGGACTGGTATTTATGCGCGATATCTTCTTCGGGAAAGAAGATATTGCCGTAGCCACCAACTCCCTGTTCCGGATTGGGTTCTACCTTCTTAATATCGGGTTTGCCCTGTACATCCTTAAGATAACCTACCCTCTCAGTTCTCCCCAGGAAACCATTGAAGCGCTGAGCTATAAAATAGGCGGGTTCAGCATATACCTGGGCATAATGCTGTTCCTCAACCTGTATCTCTTCTTCAGGGGCAAACGAATAGCCAAACAGAAACACGATGAACGCATGCTGTTGCAACGCCGCCTGGGACTGAGCACCAATACCGGCAAAGCCGAATAAGTAGCTTTCCTACAATAAATATAGCCGCCACCGGGCGGCTATATTTGTGTATATTCGGTAATAACTTTTACAGATGTCTGATACATACCCATATGTTACCCGGCTGGATATAGCCTTTAAACATCTCAGCCGCATCGATGTGAACCAACTGGTTGCCGACTGCACCGACAAATGGTTCAACATGACGCTAACG
The DNA here is from genome assembly GCA_016786665.1 of Flavipsychrobacter sp. GTDB lineage: Bacteria > Bacteroidota > Bacteroidia > Chitinophagales > Chitinophagaceae > MKUN01. Next base: position 15,164 of record JAEUVZ010000057.1, on the reverse strand, counting down.
CAGGTAAATGACAGCGTTATCAGGCTGGGCATCGTGGAAGGAGAATACCACTGGCACAAACATGATAATGATGATGAATTCTTCTTCATTCTTTCCGGGCAGCTACTGATAGACCTGGAGGACCGGACCATTGAACTGAACCCCTTCCAGGGCGTAACCATCACCCGGGGTATACGTCACCGTCCGCGCGCACCAAAGAAAACGGTAATGCTGATGGTAGAGACCTCCGCGATACAACCCACAGGCGACTAATGATGGAAGCAGCAGCACTTTTCAATCTCCGCGCAAGAGAGTACCAGGAAAAATTCATGGACACGTCCCTGTATCACCATACGTTCCGGGCGTTTTGTGATTATATCCTCAAACACGGCGCGCACATCCTGGAGCTGGCTTGCGGACCGGGGAACATAACTCAATACCTCATCGCCGCCCGCCCCGACTTCCAATTGCTTTGCACCGATATAGCGCCGCAAATGCTGGAGCTTGCTAAAGCCAATAACCCTTCCGCCAACTACCAACTCCTCGATTGCAGGGATATAGGTAAGCTCACACAACAATTCGACGGCATCATGTGCGGCTTCGTACTCCCCTACATTTCCCGCAAGGAAGCGGCGAAGCTGATAGCAGACACAGCCAAATTACTGCATCCCGGTGGGGTGCTGTACCTGAGCACTATGGAGGGTGACTACGATATGTCAGGCATGCAAACCAACAGCTATGGCGACGAGGTACAGGTATACTACCATGACGCCGAATGGCTGAGCCAAAACCTGCGGCGCTACCACTTCACCGTAACGGACATCCAGCGGTTCGATTCTCCCGGAGCTAACGGGGTCATCAGCAGAGACCTGATAATTATAGCAACCAAAGCGGGGTAAGCATTAACCCTTGTGGCTGATATACCGTACTTTTGCGGAAAGCCATCGCTGCATGAAACTGCACACTACCAACTACAATGACACCTTTATTGAAGTAGCGGAAGATTGCCCCGTTACTACTGCCGAGATGCCCCCGTTGAAGGGTGATAAAAAAACGGTGGCCAATTATCATTTCGAGATGCTGTACGAGCACCCTTACCAGTTTACATCCGACGACGTTATTTTCCAGACATATGCGGTAAGGAACGAAATTGCAAAACCAGACCTGGATGCGGCCAGGCAAGATTTCTTTTCGAAGGGCCAGCCCTGCTTGCGCACATCGCCGCTGGCCAAGCGTTACGGGTGGGGCATACACAGCGACGCCCAGGGGCGGGTAGCCATTTATGCCTGTGAAAGTGCTGGGTACCGCAAACTGGCCGGTGATAAAAAACTGGTGCATACGAGGGCTATGAAAACCAAACGGTAGCTCTCCGTTTGCCATTTTTCAGGAAATAGCCTACTTTTCGTATCCCAAGTAATGGAATGGATACAGAAAGCACATCAAAAAGTCCGGGCGGCCTCCTAACGGTTAACAGGGGCGTCAGCAAGGGCATCTTCGTAGTGTTGGGGATACTTTGCCTTACCCCGTTCATTACTCCTCCCCTGGCACTGTTGCTCGGTTTTATCACCGCCAACCTTATCGGGATGCCATTCGGCAAGAGGTTATCTAAGACTACCAAAATGCTACTGCAGGTTTCCGTTGTGGGCCTCGGCTTCGGAATGAACTTACAATCTGCACTGAAGGCCGGGGCACAGGGCATGGTGTTCACTATATCGGTGATAGCGGGTACGCTGGTGCTGGGCTACCTGCTGGGCCGCCTGCTGAAAACGGACACCAAAACCACGCACCTCATTTCTTCCGGCACTGCTATTTGTGGCGGCAGCGCCATAGCAGCCGTAGCGCCGGTGATACAAGCCAACGAGAAACAGATTTCACTGGCGCTGGGTACCGTTTTTATTCTTAACTCCATTGCACTGCTTTTGTTCCCCGCTATTGGCCACAGCCTCCAGCTCACCGAGCAGCAATTTGGCCTGTGGAGCGCTATTGCGATACACGATACCAGCTCGGTGGTAGGTGCCGCCAGCAAGTACGGGCCACACGCCCTGGAGGTAGCTACCACGGTAAAGCTGGCCCGCGCACTATGGATAATACCATTGTCGCTGGCCTTTGCCGCATTCAGCAAAAAGGGTTCGGGTAAAGTGAAAATTCCCTGGTTCATCGGCTGGTTCGTAGCAGCCATGGCGCTGAACACCTACTTACCGGTACTACAGCTGGTTTCCCCTTACATTGTGCAGGCAGCTAAGGCCGGGCTTACCCTCACCCTGTTCCTTATTGGTTCGTCGCTCACCGTGCAGACATTGCGCTCCGTAGGCATACGGCCACTACTGCTGGGAATTATACTCTGGGTTACGATCTCGCTGCTTTCGCTCTGGGTTATAGCTAACTACTCGCACGTTTAATAAAATATCTGTCATGAGAAAACAACTGCAAAAACTGAAAAATCGAACGCTTTGGTTTATAATAACCTGTATCACACTCATTGTCGTTTATGGCATTAATGCTCCCCTTGAAAAAAAATGGTTCGTAGTTGATCAAATTACACTTGCACTATTAGTATTGTGCATGATTCCCGTGCTGCAAAAATACCTTACAGGAATTAAGGGATTTGGTGTCGAATTAAGTATCCGTGAGCAACAGAGACTCAATGAGATGTTCAAATTCCTGAGAAATATCGCAGGACGTCAAAAATGGACGTTCTACGAACCGAGACAACAACAGGGTGAAGTGCTACTGGGCGAAGGCTTTAAAATCATTATTGATGAAATTCAAAAAGATGAGGATCAATGGCATGCCGAGTTAAAAAAATGGCTGGATAGTGGGAGTACAAACTTAAAGTGGTTTGCTGCAGAGATAATTGGATACTACAAAATAGATGCCTTAGAGGGTGCTTTAAAAAAAAGCATTAGTGACATGAACATGAATGACGAGCAGGATAAAGGAAGCTTAAATTGTCTTTGGGCTTATTCTCGTTTTCACGACTACCGGCCACTAATAAAAGAGTTGGAGGGGCCCAAAAAACCAAATGTAGAATGGATAAGGGAGGCACTGAATCAAATGAAAGTAATTGAAACTGATCCAGCTATAATATCAAGTCTCAAAAAAGCCGTTCTTCTTTAACGCCATGCTGCCAGCATAGTTTCAAGCATCTGTCATTTATCCGTTATCTCTATCCATACCGGCCCGTGGTCACTGGTCTTTTCCCAGCCGCGCACATGGCGGTCCACTCCGGCGGTTACCAGTCTTTTTTCCATCGCTTGGTTGAGCAGGAAGTGGTCTATGCGCAGGCCGGCATTCCGCCCATAGGCATCCCGGAAGTAGTCCCAGAAAGTATAGATAACCTCTTCCGGGTACAGTTTCCTGAGGGCGTCGGTCCAGCCCTGCTCCAGCAGTTCCTGAAAGGCGGCCCTGGTTTCCGGGCGGAAGAGGGCATCGTTTACCCAGCGCTCTGGTTTGTACACGTCTATTTCCTGCGGCATCACATTGTAGTCGCCGCACAGCACCACGGGTTGCTTTAAAGAATACAGGCCGGCGGCGTGCTGCCTCAGCCGCTCAAACCACGCCAGTTTGTAGTCAAACTTCGGCCCGGGCGCAGGGTTGCCATTCGGCAGGTACAGGCAACCGATATGTATGCCGTTCACCACCGCTTCAATGTAGCGGCTGTGCAGGTCTTCCGGGTCGCCGGGCAGGGCACGGCCCACCTCTTGTATCTCCAGCCCACGGGTAAGGATGGCCACCCCGTTCCAGCTCTTCTGCCCATGCCATATGGCATTGTAGCCTGCATCCTGTATGGCCTGCAGGGGAAATTTCTCATCCGGCGCCTTCAGCTCTTGCAGGCAGGCAACGTCCGGCTTTGTTTCTTCCAGCCACCGGAGCAACACCGGCAATCGTCCGTTCACACCATTTACGTTATAGGTAGCTATGCGCATATCTTTCCTCTTTATAGTCAAAATATAAAATCCAGGCCACTTTTACGGAACAATTCTTATTGGCGCGCCCATCTCCACATAGTCATACAGCTCATCCACTTCGCGGTTGCGCACTGCTATACAGCCCCAGGTCCAGTCTGTAAGGCGGTAGGCTTCCTCCTCCGCTTCCCAGCCATTCACCATGCCGTGTATTTTTATGTCTCCCCCGGGCGACTTGCCGTTCTTCCGGGCGAATTCCCGGTCGGCATCATTCGGGTACGAGATGCCCAGGTTCTTATGCGCCATGCTATTAGGGTTCTTTCCGTTTATATAGTACAGGCCTTCCGGTGTTTTCCGGTCGCCCTGGTAGCGTTTGTGTCCTTTGGGGCTGGTGCCTAGCGATACCTGGTAGGTCTTCAGCAGCGTCCCCTCCCGGTACACATACATCCGGCGCAGGTGTTTCACCACGCATAGGCTATCTACCGGTGTTTGCAGTTCTGTCTGCTCATACAGCGATGGATGGGTAGAGTCAACTGCCGGGGCATCATCCGGCAGTGAAAAAATACTGCGCGCTCCTCCCTTCCGCTCGCATGCCGGGAAAAATATAAGCGATAATAGCAACAGCACCAGGCGGATACGGAAACAAGTACAGGTCATTTTATAGTACATCTATCTGAATAGAATACCCAAGACGGCCGCACTCCATTTTTCCACAAAAAAAAGCCCGGTAAAAACCAGGCTTGTTATCTATTAATTAGCGGTTACACTATTGCGCTTTTACAAATGTTCTTACCGCGCTGAAGTTCTTACCCGTCAGTTGCAGGGTGTAGTAGCCGGGTGCCAGCGCGCTTACGTCTATACTGTTATTGGTGTTGGCCAGCGATTGCACTTTGCGGCCCGCCATATCCAGTATGTCTACGGTGGTCACTTCGCCGGCAGTGGAGAAGCGCAGCACACTGGTAGAGGGGTTCGGATACAGTTCTATATCGTCGCTGGCTGCGGCTAGCTGCCGGGTGCCGAGGGGCGAAGCGTGATCGGTTATCATCATAGGGCTCAGTTGGGTCACATTTGCCCGGGTCAGCGCATACAGTCCATTGCTGTATGTGGCGTTGCCGGCGCTGGCTACGTCCCAGTTCATTCCTGTGTAGCGGGATACGTAGGCGTTACCGTTGTCAAATTCATTCACCTCCATGCCGGAAGCCCACATCAGGGTTACGTCCAGGTCCAGGCCGCTTAACAGGTTGCTGGTAATGTGCCAGGTAGCATCCACCAGCGGGAGGGATAACGACAGGTCAGTACCGGCAGTTCCTGCGGAAAGAACATCTTTCTCTACACCCACCCTTATGCTGGAAGGCATACAGTTGAAGTTACCCGCTACCTGCGCAGGCGCGTAGTAGTGGGGGGTACCCACAGGGAATATCTTGTCGTTACCGGGCGCTATGGTTTGGGTAAGGGTGCCGGTGCCATCGGCAATTACATAGCTGTTCTCAGAGCCGCCGTTCAATCCCCCGCTGGCCAGTACCGACAGGTTATGGCCCTGTACATCTACCAGGCCCGAACCCAATACCAGCAGGCCGTTCACGTTCAGGTCGGTCCCCAGCGGTACTATGCTGGTAGCGCCGGGCATGTTCATAATAAAGTTGTTCACCGTGTTTCCCGCCAGGTTAAAACGCAGGCTGCCGGAAAAACTGTTGCTGGCCATTACCGCTATATCAGAGGTGGCGTCACTCATTATAGTTCCGGTGCCGCCCGCTGCTATATTGCCGCCCGAAAGGAACGTGAGGTCATTCCCCGCCAGGCGAAGGCTGCCGCCGCCCAGTGTCAGGGTGCCATTTATCATTAGGTCCGAGCCCAGGTTCACCATCGCATAAGGATTGCCCAGGTTTATCAGCAGGTTCTCTACCAGCCCGGTACCCGCTCCAAAGTTCAGGGTACTGTAGAATCCGTTGTTCGCGTTCACATATATACTGGAACCAAAGCCCGACTCAATATACCCGGTGCCGGTAGTATGCAGGTTGCTGGTTGGTTCAAAGGTCAAGTCATGCCCGTTTAGCGCCAGGTTGCCCGACTGGAAGGTAAGCACACCTCCCACACTCAGGTTAGTACCCAGGGTTACCGCTCCGCTGCCCAGGTTTAGCGTCACGTTCTGCAGTGCCACACCCGTCAGCTCCACACCGGTAGTTACGGGGCTGCCCTGGTAAACAACGCTGTAATGGTTGCACCAGGTTACCGAACCGGTACCGCTTACCTGCAGCGATGCGCCGTCTATCACTACGGTAGAGTTATCGCCCATTACCAGGCCACCATTCGCTATGTTCAGCGAGCCGGAAACCAGGTGCAGTACCTGGGCGATATTGAGGTTGCACGAGGACGTAATGTTATTGCCCGTCGTGCTAAGTGCATCTGCGGTAACACTACCGGTAAAACTGAACGCCGACCCAGCGCCCACCGCCAGGCTGTCTACCACTATTGCGCCTGTACCCGAAAGGGCGCCACCAGCCATTATAAGCGCGGTAGGATTGGTGGAAGATACCAGCTGCCCATCCACTGCCAGCGTAGAGGCGCTGCTCATGGTTACTGTATTGTCCAGCGTTACTACTACACCGATGGGTATAATGAGCACATCGCCGGCTACCAGGTTGGTGGGGGCTGTACCACCCCACGTAAGGCCGTTGCTGAAATTGCCGGAAACCACCGCGGTATAGGTTACCGCAAGCGCCGGTGAGGAAATAAGTGAAACCCCGCTGATGGCCATCGCCAGGCCGGCGATAACTGAATAGATGTTCCTCATGTTTTGTTTGTTTTGTTTGTTCGGGGTCAAACATAATATCAGGCGGTACAGTCGTGCAATACACGACACGCAAGCTTAGGAAAACATATAGTTTCCCTTAACTTGTTATTAACTATTGATTAATGAATTACAGACGCCATTAGCTCAGCAGTTAAATCTGCTCCCAGCAAGCATTTCCCGCTGTATACCGTATTAAGAAATACGTAATTGGGTGGCGGTAAGGGCTTCAGCGCTTTACCATACCATTAACGTTTGAAGCGCCGCCTGCCACGGAAATGAGTGAACGTTAACAGTAGAATGCCGCACGGAAATACCTTTAGGAAACCGTCTTATTACAGGCCATTAATGTGTAAATTAGCAGCCATTTAATTATTTATTGATGACATCAATTCTATTCCGGGTTTCGGCGGCTTTGCTGCTGCTCGTTACCACTATCAAGGCCGGGGCACAGACCGATACCGTGCGTGTTATGGTGTACAACCTGCTGAACTACGGCAACAATGCCAATCCCTATGCCAGTAAAGACCCCAGGCTCACGACTATTCTGCAACATGTGCAGCCAGATATCCTGGGCGTGAACGAGGTGGCCAACAACGCCGCCCATACACAAAACATACTGACCAACGTACTGGGCACAGGCTGGAGCAAAGGCACGTTCATCAATACCAACAACGAGGTGCAGACCAATATGCTCTTCTGGAAGAGCAACATCTTCGGGCTGAAAAGCGAGCAGTCCATTTGCAGCAACCTGCGCGATATCATCGCTTACAAGCTCTATTATAAAGATACCATCACGGTGCCGCACGATACTGTTTACCTTACGGTAATTGTCGCCCACCTGAAGGCCAGCCAGGGCTCACAGGAAGAAGCCGACCGCGCCGCAGAAACGCAGGCGGTGGCCAGTTACCTCAACAGCCTGGGCGAACAGGGCAACTACCTGTTTATGGGCGACCTGAACTTGTACACCGATACCGAACAGGCCTACCAAAACCTCATCAACAGCCCCAATCCATTTTCAAAGCTCTACGACCCGATTAACAAGCCAGGTGCATGGCACGATGACGGGACCTTTGCAGATATTCACACGCAATCTACCCGTACCGAGGCCAACATGGGCGATGGCGGGGTTACCGGCGGCCTGGACGACCGCTTCGACTTCCAGCTTGTTTCCGGTTATATCATGAACAACACGAAGGGCGTTCGCTACATTCCCAATACTTATACTACCGTGGGCCAGGACGGCCTGCATTTTAACGATTCGCTGACTGCGGCGCCCACGAACAACTCCGCACCGCCCAATGTGATACAGGCGCTGTTCCGCATGTCCGACCACCTGCCCGTATATGCCGACTACCGCGTACATGCCAGTTCACCTGTCAGCGCCGCCACCATCGCCGGCATAGACTATACTACTACGGTAGTAAACCCCATGCAGAACGGCGACCTTAATGTCGTTTTCGATAGCCGCCTGGCGGGAGAGCGGGTGCAGGTTTCCCTCTACTCTATAGATGGCCGCACTATGTACACCACCCACCACACCATCAGCCCCAGTGGCGCCGCCGCCTTGTTTCATGTAGACTACCTCAGCACGGGTATGTACTTCCTGCGCATCCAGTCGGCAACAGGATATACCTACTCCGGCAAGATACTGAACAACTAATTTCACTAACAGTTTGCATACAGCCCCTTGCCTACCCGGCAAGGGGCTTTTTTATAGCCGGCGTTACGGGTAGTTATACCGGGGACGCAAGCGGCGTATTCCCGGTTGGCAATGGTTAGTGTGTGGCGCGATCATCCCTCCAGCTCCCGGGAAAGGCAGATACCGATAAACGCAAAACGCCCCCGGAATGACCGGGGGCGTTTCAGGACTATTATTTTATAATTGGCTACTAGTTTACCATTGCTTTAGTGATACCGGTTTGTACGCCATTGCTTACTTTAATGATGTACATGCCGCTTTGCAGGTTACCGTCAAATGAAGTGCGGTTAGCTCCCAGCGTAGCTTGTACCTGCTGTGTGTACACGGTACGGCCGGTGAGGTCGTATACGCTCAGGGTGTACTTACCTGCTTCGGCTACAGAGTAGCCTACTGTTACCAGGCTGTTGGTAGCGGCACCCAGCACGGTCAGTGGCATTTCTACGTTCTGTACGTTGGCAACGCTTACGCCAGTTACACCTTTAAAGGTGATAGACAGGTCGTCGATAGCCAGTGCGTCATCGTTACCTATTACGTTCTTGTCTTTCCACTTAAAGATGATGTGCGCGCCCGGGTTTACCGTTACGTTGAAAGAATCGAGCATGTTAGCCTGGTTAGAAGCCAGGTTTCCGTCCATAACGGAGTCGCTTGCGGTAGATATAAAGACAGAGTTGATCATCAGCGCCGGCACTTCTATCCAGTTGGCGGAAACCGTATCGCCTACACTATCCGCTACGGTGCTGTAATAGAACCATACAGTATCCGTATTACCGGCTCCTTTCGTACCCGCTCTCCACTGCTCTACCAGGTGAGATATCACCACTTTCTGTATAGTATCAATAGAGTTATTATCGAAGCGCGCGCCATAAGAAGGCTGGTTAGTACCGGAAGCTATAGAACCTAAAGCCCTGTCGGTAGTCATTACTGTACCCAGGCTATATACATCGCCTGCGTTAGCGGAACCGTTACCGGCACGATAAAGATTGTTTGCGGCCATGCTTGTTCCTACTTCCTTGATCGCCCATCCGGTGATGGAAAGAGTAAGGTTGGTGCCGGTGCTATCCAGTGCGGGATAGTTAAAGTCCTGCGTGTAGTTGAAACCGTTCCCGGTGATAGAGATCTGTGCTTCTGCTGTTTGCAGCAGGGCAAAAGATGATAAGAGTAAAGCTACTTTTTTCATATACGTATTTTTTCTGTAAGGCAAAGGTCGGGGCTTTTTTTGGGATAACCATGCCTGTGGGTTAAGAAATTATTAAAGCTCTTTCCATAAAAAAAGCCGCCTCTGTGCGAGGCGGCCGGGAAATAAAAGGTTAATCACTATTCTAGTCTTTCAACACGGTTATATTGTCCAGTTCAAAGGTGGTCGTCTTGTCGCTGGAGGTACCGCTGGGGTCAGCCCCTTCGTATACAAAGGCGATATACACGGTTCCGCTGTTGCCCGCCAGGCTTACATCGCCGGAAGCTGTCCAGTCTGGTGCATAGCCGGTAGTAGAGCCATTGGCTATGGTATAGCCGGTCAGCGGGGTCCAGGTAGCCGAGGTAGGGTTGCCCGTACCGCTGTAATTGGTAGAAATGTACACTTTCAGGGTAGCGCCGTTGTCAAAGCCATCCAGGGTACGGAAGCTCAGCTTCGGGTTGCCGGCGCCCGCCAGGTTGATAGCCGGGGTAATCAGCCACGATTTTATGACAGCCTGGCCCGTGCTAAATCCGGAAATCTTGGCAAACTTATCATTGCTGAAGATACCTTGCTGGTATGGCTTGTTGCCCATTTCCGCAAAGTTCACCATTCCCGCTATATTCAGCGTGGCGTTATTAGAGGTAACTGTCTCAAATGTTTCACGGTACAGTACACGGGCGGGGTCTATCACTACATTACCATCACAGCGCACGGGATTGTAGAACTTCACATCGCTCGTATCGCGAATCACCATCTGAGAGCTGTTGTTATACACCGTAAACACACCGGTGATGGTACCATTGCCACCCGGTATCTTGTACGACTGGAAGCTGGAATAACCGCTGGTGCGCAGCTCCAGGCTGCCGGCGCAGTCGCTCACAAAGCGGCTGGTACCGGAAGAAGGGGCCGGGTCGGCATAGCTGGCGCCATTTTCCACATCCGAGAACTGGAATTCGCAGTTGGGGATAGATACCAGGCAGTTGGTGTACTTAGCCTTGTTGGCGTTCAGTTGGGTCATGGTCAGCGCTATCGGTGTAACGGTATTGGGGAACGTCGCCTTCACGATGAACTTGGATATCAGGGAGGATGGGATGCCGTTCAGCGAATTAGTACCATCCAGGTTGTAGCCTAGCTGGGGCAGGCTGCGGTAGGTGCCTATATACAGGCCTTTCAGCTTCACGTACACTTTGCGGCCTACGGGGTAGTCGTTGTACAGGCTGTTCGCGTCCAGCAGCAGCGATATACCGGCGGTAGAGTCCTGTATCACTATCTGCTTGTAGAAGTTGCCCGATTTGTCATCGGCTACTATAATACCCGCTACAGTCCAGTCAGAGTCAATTTTTACGGCAGGTACCGCGGCATTGGGGTAGTTAGGGTCCAGGAGGCCCTTCACCATTTGTACGGTAGCGTTCACCGGCAGGTTAGGGTCATATTTGGTTTGATCGGGCGGCGCGTCAAAGTCTTTCTTCACGCAGGAAGTGAACGACAATGCGGCCAGCGCTATGATGCTCAATGTATAAAGAACTCGTTTCATCTCGTATGGTAATTTAATATTTTATAAATGTTGTTTCGTATTTAGAATTTCAGGCTCAGGTTTATAAAGTAGTTCCTGCCAAAGCCATAGAAGTATTTATTGGGGAATTTATCTACCGCACCATAGTCAAAGCGCAGTTGCTCAAATCCACCGGTCTTTATGTTTTTGTTGTTCAGCAGGTTGTTCACACCCACGTTCAGGTACAGGAACGCGCTGCGGGGCAATCCTTTTATGATTTTTGACAGCATGAACGATTTACCAAAGAACAGGTCGGCGGTAAAGAAGGCAGGAAGCTTTTCCTGGCCCAGTATGTCGTTCCACATTTCCGTGCCGGGGGTAGCAAGGCCTATCGCCTCTGTAGTGCGGCGGTTAGGGGCCATATCTATATAGTTACCGTCAAAATAATTGAAGTTCAGGTTAGCATACCAATACTTGGGCGAGCGGTAGTTCAGGCCAAGGTTGTACGCCTGCTGCGGCCCTACGCCGGTATAGTAGTTCTCTATGTACAGGGTTTGGTTTACCGCACTGCTGAATATGGTATCGTTGTCGCGGTAAGTGGCGGCTGTGGGCCTGTTGGTATAGAACGATTGTCCAAGCGCTGCCACACCGGTTATCTCCAGGGTAGAGCTGACCTTTACGTTCAGGGCCAGTTCCATACCTATGCTGCGGGTATTTACGTTGGTCAGGCTGTAGGTCACAAAGCCGTCCAGGTTGTCGCTGTAGTAGCGTTTCAGGTCCAGCCCGTCTTTCATATCGGTTACATAGCCCACTACGCGTGCGTTCATGGTAGGGGCTTTCATCAGGTAGCCGCCTTCCAGCGATTGTATTTTCAGTACCGTTGGGTTGGCCACGGTAAAGTCGCGGGTGCGGATGTTTACATAGGCATTGTCGGGGGTAGGTGCATCAGCAGCGTAAGCGCCGTTCACAAAGAGGTAGTTACGGCCATTCAGCTTATAGGTTACACCCGCCTTGGCGCCGTAGGTCACAAAGTCGTGCGTGCCGCTTCTGCCAAAAGACGCGTTCGGGAACAGGCCATTGCGGTAGAGGCCCTCGCGCGAGAAACCGCTGTATCCCGCCCTGGCGGCAACGAAGAAATCAAATTTGTTGTAGTTGAACAGGGCTTGTCCCCACCACCATGCTTTGGTGTAGCGCAGTATATAGTCGTAGGAGTATTTGTCGCCCACTTTCACTACCGCGTCGGGGTTGTTCAGGTCGTTCTGGTTTACGCTGGCGTTGCCGGAAAACTCCCGCGCCGCAAACTGGTTATAGTTCAGGAAGTAGTCGCCGCCCAGCAGGTCGGTCAGCTCGCGGTAGCATTCGGTGCTCTGGTTTATGAAGTTGGCTCCTGTATATATCTTCAGGTGCTCGTTCACCGCATACTCCAGATTGGTATTGAAGTTGTACTTCTTCATGTTCTCCACGTCATTACCAATTACGTAAATAGAGCGGCTCCCGGTTTCCGTGCTGTTCGGCATGGTTTCTACGTTCATGCGGTTCGCTTCATATATGCGGTCCCAGTTTATTTGCAGCGCCTCGGGGTTGGCTGCGTACCAGGCACGCATTTCTTCTACTGCCTGCGGGTTGTTGTTGTAGGGCAGCTGGTAGTAGCTGGGCAGGTACTTGTAGTAGTCCGGGCGAATATCCCGTCCGTTGTACCAGTCTATACGTGCATCGGCGTTCTTGCCAAACTGGTAGCCGAAGGCTGTATTCCAGCGCAGGTTGTTGCTGGGGTGGTATTCGTAGTTTAAGATAAAGGCGGGCTGAAACGTATTGGCCACGCGGCCGTTGCGCTTCTCACCATCCTGGTAGCCCCAGTTGGGGTTGTAGTGGGTATTGCCGGTCAGCACGGTCGACTCATCAAATACCGCGTTCGATTTTCCGCGGGTAGTGGGTGCGCCGAATGCAGTCAGGTTAAACTGGTGCTTGCCGCCCTTCAGTTGTTTTGATACCGCCGCATAATACGAATAGCCATCGTAGAAGGTACCTTCAAAGTAGCCCTCGTTCGCCCAGCGTTTCGATACCGATGCGGAGTAAGCCCATCCGTTTTTATTCAGGCCGGTGCTGTGGGTCAGCATCAGGCGGTTGCGGTAGGTACGGTTGGTGAGCGAGTAAGTAACACGGGTCTGCTTGCGCTGGCTGGCGGCGGTGGCATCAAAGTACACCAGCCCCCCTACCGAACCGAAGCCGTAATCGGAAGTTGCCAGTCCATAGGTATTCACACGGCTGCGGAATACATCATTAAGGCCACCCCACTGGTTCCAGAAGGCGTTACCGGTTTCTATGTCGTTCATCTGCAGGCCGTTGATGTATATCTCCTGCTGGTTGTTCTCGTATCCCCTGGGGCGGAAACGGTACGGGCCGAACACGAAGGCCGCCGTATTCAGGAAGGGGTCGCGGGAGCCTGTCAGCAGACCGCTCACACTCTGCGAGGAGGAGCTCATGTCATCGTCGTTGCTGTTGCCTTCTTCTATCGCTATGGTAGGGATGTCAAAGGTTTGCAGGGAAGTGTTCGCGTCGTTTGATGTTACCTGCAGGGTTCCCAGGTCTACCACGCCGGCATTTATAGTCACCTGCATACTGTCCAGGAGAATGCTCTGGCCGCCTATATACATAGTATGGGTACCGTACGGCACCTGGCTGAACCGGAAATCGCCCTGCCCGTTGCTGATGCTCACCAGCTTCAGCGCAGGAAAGCTCAGTTGCACCTCTGTAGCCGCCTCTTTGGTGGCCTTGTTTACCAGGTGCCCTTTCACAATCCCGGTTCCTTGCTGGGCGTACGTATAGGTGCTGGCGCACACAAACAGTAGCAGCAGTAATTGTAGCTTTCTAAACATATTAAATAATAAAAATAAATCTTGATTTGCCCTGCAAAATTAGGCTGTTTATTTGGGAATTGGCGTGGAGCAGATTAAGTATTTGTTACTGATAAAAATAGTGGGGATAATGCGTTACTATTTCGTTTTTTTGCAGTCAAATCGCTTCTTAAAATGCTGAAAAAGTTTTGTATTGCACTGGGCTGCATTACACTATACACGGGCGCCGACGCCCAAAAGGCCAAAAACATGAAGGTGGTGGCCGTCGCCTTTTATAACCTCGAAAATTTCTTTGACCCCGCCGACGACCCCAACCGGAACGATGAAGATTTTACGCCCCGTGGCGCCAATGCCTATACCGAGGCCATCTTTAAGCAAAAGGCGCATAATATGGCCTATGCCATCTCCAAACTGGCCACCGATGTAACCCCCGACGGGCCCGCCATCATCGGGGTATCGGAAGTGGAAAACGATGTAGCCCTGCAGGAACTGGTGAGCCAACCCGAAATAAAGGACCGCGGCTACAAATTTGTGTGGCACTACCGCTCCGACCGCCGGGGTATCAGCAATGCGCTGCTGTACAACCCCAAATATTTCAAGGTCATCAGCAGCGAGTCGCTGTTTGTGGATATAGACAAAACCAACGACCCCGAACACCCCACTACCCGCGACGTGCTGCACATAACCGGTAACCTGGCGGGAGATACGGTTCACCTTTTTGTGAACCACTGGCCCTCCCGCCGCGGCGGCGAGGCGGCCACCAAGCCGCTGCGGGCTATTGCCGCCGGCGTGGCCAAAAAGAAAATAGACTCGCTGATGAAGGAAAATCCGCAATCGAGAGTAATACTGATGGGTGACCTGAACGATGACCCAACCGACGAGAGTGTAGCCAAAGTGCTGGGCGCAAAAGGCGATAAAGATGAGGTAACTATTTCCCGGCTGTACAACCCCTGGGTGAATTTCTACAAAAAAGGCCTCGGCAGCCTCTCGTACAATGACGCCTGGAACCTGTTTGACCAAATCATCATTTCCGGCATTTACGTGAACAAAAAGAATACCTCCTGGCGCTATTATAAGGCCGAAGTATTCAGCCGCGATTTCCTGAAAGAGAACTTCGGACAATACAAGGGCTCGCCCCACCGCTCTTACTCCGGTTCTACCTGGATAAACGGTTACAGCGATCACTTCCCCACTATCATCTACCTGGTAAAGGAATAAAGCTATACCTACTTATATGCAAAGCCGCTCTCCCTGCAAGGTGAGCGGCTT
>JAEUVZ010000056.1 GCA_016786665.1 Flavipsychrobacter sp. | reverse complement strand
GCTGGTAAAATAAGGGCTGCGCAATTCACCCTTTTTCTGTCGCGATACTCCCCGCACAGCCTGGCTCCGCCGTGCTATGTTTGTGTTACAGAAAAAGCAGGAATATGCAGAAGATAACACCATTTCTCTGGTTCGACAACCAGGCGGAAGAAGCCATGAAGTTTTACACCTCCGTTTTCCCTCATTCCCGGGTAAAGGAAGAACGCCGCTATCCGCCCGGCGCGCCGCATGATATGGGTGGCCGGCTCATGAGCTGCACCTTTGAGCTGGAGGGGCAGGAATTTATAGCGCTGAATGCCGGGCCGGCCTTCCGGTTCAACGAGGCTATTTCGTTCTTCGTGCGCTGCGAAACGCAGGAAGAAGTGGACCATTACTGGAGCGCCCTTACCGCCGGTGGCGGCCAGGAAAGCCAGTGCGGCTGGCTGAAAGACCAATACGGGCTGAGCTGGCAGATAGTACCCAATGCCCTGGGCGAACTGATGGGCAGCAGCGACTCCGCAGCGGCGGCGCGCGTGATGCAGGCCATGCTGCAGATGAAGAAGATAGATATAGCGCAGCTCAGGGCCGCCTACGCAGGATAGGACACAAAAAAGCAGCGCCGGCACAATGCCGGCGCTCACTAAAACACACACTCACACAAAAAACACTCTTTATCGCTGGCGGTTACCATAATAGTAACGCTGCTGGTGGTTTACATTCGGTTCGCGGTAGTAGTACGTTTTCTTCTTATTCACTACCTGCCCATACTGGTTGTACACTTTTCTTTTCTGCACGTAATTGGGCTGTGGGTTCAGGCGGTCTTCGCGCTGCCCTACCAGGTAGCCGAGCCCCGCGCCCACTACGGTCCCTATGGCAGCACCAGCCGCGCGGTCGTTCCGGTTTACCAGTGCGCCTATCACGGCGCCACTGCCCGCGCCTATCGCCGCTCCCTTCGCCCGCTGGCTCCACACCTGGCGGGTCACGTTCTTGCTACTGTACTGCGCGTCTGCGGCTATACTGCCTGTCATCATGATTACTGCTAACGTTAATGCTCCTACTATCCTTTTCATAACACTTCCTTTTTTCGTTATCAATGCCGATCGTCCGGTCTCGTTTACATATAGGGTATTGCGAACGCCATGCCAAAAATGCGCGCCGGGTGTTAAAGAAATCTTTACAGACAATAAAGTGACAAAGCAGAATAGCAGTAGTAAATTCGCTTAGTTTCCGCGTTTTGCTTATTTTCCCATTATGAAACGATTGCCGGCCCTGCTCTTGCTGCTACTCACCATTACTACGCACGCGCAAAAGTATAAGGACAGCCTGTATACAGAATATACTGAAGCTTACTGGACCGACCGGATGGAAGAGTTCAAATACACTAATTCGCTCTTTCATGTGGCGGAGCAGGTATTCTCGGTAAAGCATCCCGCGATGCGCTATGCTATAAAAGCTTCCGGGCTGGACGACTCCACGGCCCTGTCGCGCCTGGGCTACGAAACAATGGGTTGCTTCCTGGATGATAAATTCCTGCAATGGGCGGGCAATCACTACGAGCAGGAAATGTACCCCATACTACAGGCATATGGTGCAGAGATATGCGAGCAGACCACCCGCAAGATGCAATCGTACGGGCGTATCCGGCCGGAAGATATGGCCCGCCGGATGGAACAGGCCACGCAGGAGGGGGCGGTACAGGCTGCAAGAAACCCGGAATTCGTGAAGAAGTCGGCCGAGCTGCGGGCGGAGTATGGGCAGGATATGATACTGCACTCCGTAACCAATACCGACCAGTACCTGTATGTTCATTGCCTGTACATACGCCGGTATATTATGGACGCGTGCATCAACCATGCACTGGCGAAATATTACGAACACCGCCAGGCGGAGACAGCCCGTATGCTCCGTGAGCTACGTGCCCGCATACTACCGGGAACCGGCATGGGTAATATAGACGGGTACTTTAAGAGCAAGACTGATGCCGCTAAAGTGAAAGACTACCTGCATCGTATCGCCAAAGCAGCATCAGAATCTAATGCGGATACTGCAACACTAAAGGAAAATGTTGTAATGCAAGGCAACAATATAGCCATTACCTACCAGTACGATAATGGAAATCCGGTGGAACAGAAAACGCTGGGGAGCCTAGAGGGAAAATTGGAATGGAAAATAGGACAACTGTATTTATCGGGCATCCCTAATGCGACAAAATACAAAGCAAACTAAAGACCGCCAGAATACTATTCTCCAGCATTGCTCAACGCTACCACTAATCCTCCCCACCAACTGAACGAGTACTGAGCAAACGGCTACCCCATAACCCAACTACCCTGGTATCAGCATATCCAGCACTCCTTTGTTTGTGTCTATCTTCAATTCAAAATGACTCTTTTCCTTTACAATGGTATCGTCTACATGAGCGTGTATGCCCTCCCAGGAGATGGAAATGCTGCGCCCTTTCAAGGTACTGAATAAGAACTCCGGTTCTTTCCCTTCCAGCTTATCTTTAATATAGCCTGCCAGCCGGCCCCGCTGGTCTTCAGGTATTATAATCACTTCCAGCTCCCCATCGCCGGGGTCGGCCACGGGGTTAAGATTAAGGTTAGGGCCCAGGTAGGGCATGTTCATCACCTCTACCAGCAGGAACTTTCCGGAATGGTCAACACCGTCTATTACCAGCCGGCAATCGCGGGCCTCGTAAGTATCCGCTATATCGCAAAGCTGCTCCAGCGCTACCTTCAGGCTTTCTTCAGCAGTTTCCGGTTCTTCATCCAGTTTCTTCATTTTGTTGATCAGGTTAGGGAATATACCGAACCCCACCGCTTCCAGGAAGAACGACTCCTCATCGTGGCCCTGTATTATGCCTACGTCTACCCCCTTCACGCAGGCCCGGCTCCAGCCATTCACCAATGCTTCGTGCCCCAGCATCAGGCCCAGGGAATTGCCAATATTGTTAGCTGTTCCAAACGGCAGTACCGCCACCGGTATCTTCCGGTCGAGCAACCTTCTTTTCAGCACTTCCTTACACACTTTACGAACCGCGCCGTCACCGCCGGCAATGGCTACCAGGTCTACGTCGTCCTCAATCTCTTTCCAGCCATCGTCTTTTACCGAGACGTAGCGGCATTTGTAGCCGGCAGACTCTATTAACTTTACCAACTCTTTCCGGGTGTGCTCCTGGTCTCCGGCAGAAGGATTGTGAAACAGCTTAACGATCTTCATATTATCTATCTTATATCCGCTCATCTAACAAAGTCATACCAAGCTCTGCTGGCATGAAAGTGTTGGCTGTTGGGGCATGAGGATTCTTATCACCAACGACGATGGCATTTACAGCCCTGGCATAGCAGCGCTGGCGCAAGCAGCGCGTAAATTTGGCGAAGTGCGGGTAGTGGCGCCCGACGTAGAACAATCGAGTATGGGGCATGCGGTTACCCACTCCCGTCCGCTCTCCTACCGGGAATCGCCCATAGCCTTTGATGGTATTGAGGCATACCGGGTAAATGGTACCCCCGCCGACTGCGTGGCGCTGGGCACGCACCTGTGGAGCAAAACGGACGTAGTGCTTTCCGGCATCAATATGGGGCCCAACCTGGGCAATGGCATGTGGCACTCCGGCACCCTGGCCGCCGCCAAGCAGGCGGTGCTGCTGGGCATAAAGGGCATAGCGCTGAGCACCCCGGTAGGGAAAACGGAACCGGACTTTAAACGAATAGAAGCGGATGTGGAGAAGGCGCTGGCCCTGCTGCTGGAGGATACGGAGCTGGCGCTGTTTAACGTAAACTTTCCCGCAGACGCGAAGGGCATGCAATGGACGCGCCAATCGGTGCGGCTATACGACGGAAAGATAGTGCCGGGCATAGACCCTATGAACCGCAAGCACTACTGGTTTACCGTAAGTCCGCTGGAACCCGCCGAAGAAGGCACAGACCGATGGGCGGTAGAGAATGGCTACGTGTCTATAACACCGCTGCGGCTGGACCTGACCGCTGACAGCGAACTGGAACGGTTGCTTCGGGAACGCCCCCTGTAAACGCGCTATAGCAACAGAAGAGCGCATTCCCTACTTTTGCTGCGTGAAACAACGCATCAAACGCGGCTACCGCATCACCAGGTATGTGGTGTACCGGCAAACGATACTGGAGCCTATAGACCACCTGTGGACCTTTATTGGTGCCTTCGTGGGGATTGGTATCATCGGGCTATTTCATGCAGGCAGTTTTGGCCGGGTAGACGAGGTATTTCTTATCGGCTCCTTCGGTGCATCGGCGGTACTGGTATTCGGCGCTACCAACAGTCCGCTGGCCCAGCCCCGTAACCTGGTAATGGGCCACCTGATATCGGCCCTGATAGGCGTCAGTATCCATAAACTGCTCCCCGACTCGCTGTGGCTGTCATCGGCTTTATCGGTGTCGCTGGCAATAGTAGGGATGCAAATCACCAAATCGCTGCATCCCCCAGGGGGTGCAACTGCGCTGATAGCCAATATAGGCTCGGAAAAGATAAAGGCTCTGGGATATACTTATGTGCTATCTCCCGTGATGAGCGGCGTGCTGATACTGTTTGTAGTAGCCCTTATAGTGAACAATATTCCCCGCGACAGGAAGTATCCTTACCGCGGATTCAAAAAGCTGTTCCGCTAACCTTGTGGCTGGATTTGCCTGTTAATGGTAATCACCTTTAACTTATCGAGCAACAGTATCACCGGGTAGACCGGGTCTATCTCGCGGCGCTTGTAGGCGAAATTGATGGAAGAAGGATGCTTGTGGTGATTGTTGTGGTAAGCTTCGCCCAGCATCAAAATATCTATCAGCCACAGATTTTTTGATGTATTCTTCACTACAAAATTGGCGTATCCCACCTTGTGGGCGAACCAATTGATAATGGTTCCGTGTACCATACCCATGGTAATGATAACCGGTAGCAACAACCATTGCCAGGGGGAGGTGGCAAAGAAAACAAAGAAGGTAATGTACGCGCCCACCCATAGCAACCTTGACAGATTGGAACTCGCCCACTTATCGAACCCCTTCCACTCCGGCAGATTCTTCATGTACTTCTCGTCCACTACCCTGTTTCCCACGCGTATATCTGTGAACACTTTCTGGGTGCTCCACATCATCATAATAAAATTGCGGGAAAATCCGGGTGAATGCGGATCGTCCTCAGTATCGGTGTGCGCGTGGTGCAACCGGTGCATAATAGCATACGTATGCGGGCTCATATAGTGCGCCCCCTGTGTGATGTAACCGAAGATGAAAAAGAACCTTTCCCAGCCCTTGCTCATCCGGAATGCGGCATGCGATGCGTAGCGATGATTAAAAAAGGTTTGAGAGAATAATGATAAATACCAAACGGCGATAAAAAAAATAATAACTGGCATGCGCAAGCCTCGTATTAAAATAAAAAAATCAAGGCGGAATTAACTAATCAGAACCTGGGCAGAAAAAAATTACCACCCAATAAGAAAAATACAAACCTGCTTGACAGCTGCAATTGCAGCAGGGCGCAAGGTAACGATAATATCTCAAGTAAATGAGGCTGCCGGAAAGATAACCGCCCTGTGGCAGCTAAAGGAGCCAGCCGAAAGCGCCACTCTCCCACCCCTACCTGGCTATTTCAATAAGTACCTTCTTGTTCTTTATCCGCTCGTTCCTGATAAGGTGCAGCGTATGGGTAGCCTTGCCGCGGCGTATGGCCACAAACGAACAGAAATCCTTTACCTCTATAAGGCCTATATCCTCCTTCTTCAAGCCGCCCTTTTGTGCCAGGAAGCCTACTATGTCCACTTTATTCACTTTGTCCTTTTTACCCGCATCCACGTAGAGGGTCACCCAGTCGGGCTTCTTGGGCAGAACCACCGTATCGGGGAGGTGTATCTCTTCTATGGTACCGGCGGGTATGTATTCAGGCACCGTCTCTTCCGGCGATAAAATAAGGATTGCCGTGCCGCTCGCTTCCATGCGGGCAGTGCGGCCATTCCGGTGCGTGAATATTTCCGGAGTATGAGGCAGGTGGTAATGTATAATGTACCGGATATAGGGTATATCAAGGCCTCGGGAAGCCAGGTCGGTAGTGACCAATACGGATACCGTACCGTTGCGGAACTTACTGAGCGCGCTTTCGCGGTCGCGCTGCTCCATAGCCCCGTGGTAGAACTCATTGATAACGCCCTTCTCGTGCAGGATGTTGCTGGTGCGCTCTACGGCATCGCGATGATTGCAGAACACAATGGTATGGCGGTCGCCCTTGGCGCATATAAGGCGAAACAAGGTATCGGCCTTGTCTTTATCGGGGCTTACCAGGTACTGCAGCGTAAGTGCGTTTTCGGCATCTTCTCCGTTGATAAAATTCAGCAGGGTATGCTGCTCCATGCCGAGAAAATCCGGCATTTCCACCGATTCGGTGGCTGAAGTGAGCAAACGCTTGCGCAGGCCGCCCAGGCTGGATACAACAAAACCCACTTCCTCCTGGAAGCCCAGCTCCAGGGATTTATCAAACTCATCGAGCACTAAAGTGTGGATGGTACCTATGGTAATACTTCCCCTCCGTATGTGGTCGGCCAGGCGGCCGGGAGTGCCCACTATAAGGGCTGGAGGATGCAGTAGGCTGTTCTCTTCTATTTCGCGCTTGTGCCCCCCATAGCAGGCCGTAATCTTGAGGCCCGTCCCCATGCTGCGGAACACCTGCTCTATCTGCAATGCGAGCTCCCGGGAGGGCACCACTATGAGGGCCTGCGTGGTGTTTACCAGGGAGAAATCAAGCTGCTCCAGCACGGGCAATAAAAAGGCCAGTGTCTTCCCGGAGCCTGTTGCGGAAAGCAGCATCACGTTATCGTTCGCCTTGTTAGCCTCCAGGCTGGCGAGTTGCATTTCGTTGAGCGCCTCAATCTTGAGGTTGGCCAGGATATTATCTATGGAATATGACATTGCGGGTGCAAAGGTAGGTTATTCGGGCCACGGTAGTGTTTTAGCAACCCGCTCGTGCATCAGCGGCATACATAAGCGCGCACCTCACCAGTAGGTAACGCCGGCACGGCAATAGGCTCGTAAGCCGCCCCCACAGCCTGGTTGTCGCGAACGGGCTCGTATAAAAAATACTCTTTGCCCGCGTACTCGGCAGCGTGTACCAGCTTTAAGTACCGGAAATCTTCCTCCAATAATGCGTTGCAAACTTCTTCTGAAAGCAGGCTTAACCTCATATGACCTTTTACCGCTGAGCTAAAAAAACAATGCCATTAAATTAAGTAACAATTAATTGAAAATCAAGCACTTACCGAAATTAATGGAAACCATAAGCCAGGCTGATGGTAAATGCGTTGCCCGCCAGGGAAGTGCCGGAGTTCTTAAAGAACAACAAATTGTACTTGCCAATAAGGCCCAGGTAGTGCTTCCGGCTAAGGTAGTAGCGGTAAGACATCCCACCATTAAGATTGACCGACGACAGGAACTTACCATTGTACTGTTCTTCGTCGGTACTGCGGATAACGGTGATGGCATCGTAACCTATACCCCCCAGCACCCGGAACTGGTGGCTGCGCGCCTGCTTGAAAATATAGCCCACGTCGAGCCCTATGTAAACGCCGGTATGCTGATTGGTGCTTACCGTAGTGCCATAGTAGTCTACATCGTAGTAATTGGGCGCATTGGTAAAGCGGATGCTCATGCCCAGGTCTACGGAAATTTTCTTCCACTGGCTACCCATCTGGAAGCCTATCAGCGGATGGCTGCCCAATACATCAATATCGCCGTCGGGAATCCAGGCACCTGCTTCCACGCTGATGTGGAACCGACCAAACAAGTTGTACATACGCTGCTTATAGGCAGTGTAGCTATCGTACAGTAGTGTACCCGAGAGCTGTACGCTGTCCATATTGTCCAGCACATCCTCATTCAGAGTGGCGTAGTAGTCTACCAATACCCTCTCCAGGGGTGGAAGGGAAAGTGGCTTAAGGCCTTTGGCCATATCGCGGAGGTATTGGTAGTAGTCGGCCGGTACATTGGGATAATTATCGGTACTTCCCTCGGCGCGCGCGAGGTACTCCTGTAGGTAGCGGACAATATTCTCATCGTAGAGCGTCTCTGTAAAGTTGCCCTTCTCAATAGCATATAATACCTTGAATGACACGAGCGGCTCGGAAACGCCGCAGGCCGCCTCCCAGGCAGCGAGCGCATACTGGAGGGAATCATCGTTGTACTGGCCATAGTAGTAAGTGGCCATATCGCTGAATTGATAGGTAACCTGGTCGCAGTCGACCTGGTAAGGCGTGGCGACGGAATCCTGCGCGCGCAGTTCGCTTATGAGCAAGAAAAAGAGAAAAAAGAGGTAGCCTTTCTTCATAATGTGTGCAATGTAGAATAAGGAAAGCAAACAATGCGCCAAAAATGCGGAAAAGTACCACGATATAGGGGACTGGCGTAAAAAACGAAGGAATATATTAGCAGAGCTATAACGTTTTGCCCGAGGCTGGTATAATTTTGTGTGGTAAATTGCTGAACTAAATAGATTAACATGATCGTACAAATTAATACGGACAATAATGCGCACCTGAGCGAAGGAAGCCGTGAGCAATTTACCGAAACCATAAAGAGCGACCTGAACCGCTTTGCCGAACACCTGACCCGTGTGGAAGTACACTTCAGCGATGAGAATGGCCCGAAGGACGGAACAGATGATAAAAAGTGCCTGCTGGAAGCCCGCCTGGAGGGCCTGCAACCCATAGCAGCGAGCGCGAACGGAAGGGACTTTTCTTCCGCACTGGACGCAGCGCTGGACATTATGAAAAAGAACATTGCCAAGACCCGCGAGAAACTGAGCAGCCACTAGGCAATACATCAATAGCAGAAGCCTCCCCACACTAAACGGGGAGGCTTCTGCATGAATATACTGCTGGCATCATATTTAAAACGCTCCTGAAAAAGCAATCATGAAACAGCTATTAATAACGGCCGCAATATTCGCCTTGTTCATACTTTTGTTCACCTCCTGCGCGGGAATACCCAAAGGGGCAACCGCCGTGAAACCTTTTGCACAGGAAAAGTACCTGGGCACCTGGTATGAGATAGCCCGGCTGGACTACAGCTGGGAACGGAACCTGGACAATGTAACGGCTACCTATTCACTGAAAGAGAACGGCGATATAAAGGTGGACAATAAGGGCTACAACTACAAAAAGAAAAAACAAGAACGCAGCATAGGCAAAGCCAAACCCGCAGGCGACCTTAATGAAGGCAGACTGAAAGTATCGTTCTTCGGGCCGTTCTATTCAGGTTATAATGTGATAGCGCTGGACAATGAATACCAATACGCACTTGTAGCCGGCCGCAACACTAAATATCTCTGGATACTTTCCCGCACCAAGACCCTCCCCGAATCAGTGAAGAAAGATTATCTAAAGAAAGCCGAGGCGCTGGGGTATAATACCGAGGAATTGGTTTGGGTGAAGCATGATTAGGGAATGAAGCAATTGGCTGGATGACCCTGCGTTAACTCCCGCACCAGTTAAATGATAACAGAAAGGCCTCCGCAAGCGGAGGCCTTTTCTAAAACTATATCTTCACTTACACATGAAACTTTATCCCCTGTGCCAATGGCAGCTGGTCGCTCCAGTTGATGGTGTTGGTTTGGCGGCGCATGTATGCTTTCCAGCTATCAGAGCCTGACTCACGTCCGCCACCTGTTTCTTTCTCACCACCGAAGGCACCGCCTATCTCAGCGCCGCTCGTCCCGATGTTCACGTTAGCGATACCACAGTCGCTGCCCATGTGGGAAAGGAATGTTTCCGCTTCGCGCATGTTCAGCGTCATAATGGAAGAAGAGAGGCCTTGCGGTACGTCGTTCTGCATGTGTATCGCTTCTTCCAACGTGCTGTATTTCATCATGTACAGTATGGGCGCGAACGTTTCGTGCTTCACTATTTCCATGTTGTTGTTCGCTTCGTAGATGCAAGGTTTTACATAGCAACCGCTTTTGTATTCCTTACCCTCCAGTACACCACCCGGTATTACGGCTTTGCCGCCTTCTTTCCTGATGGCATCCAGTGTGTTCAGGTAGGCCTGTACGGCGTCTTTATCTATCAGCGGACCAACATGGTTCTTCTGATCCAGCGGGTCGCCTATCGACAGTTGCTTGTATGCAGCAACCAGTTTTTTCTTGAAAGCTTCATATACTTTATCGTGTACGAAGATGCGTCGCGTGGTAGTACAACGTTGTCCCGCAGTACCTACCGCGCCAAAGAGTATCGCGCGCAGGGCAATGTCGAGGTCGGCATGCTCTGAAACGATGATAGCGTTGTTCCCGCCCAGTTCCAGCAGGGAACGGCCCAGGCGCTGACCTACCGCAGCCGCCACCGCCTTACCCATGCGGGTAGAACCTGTAGCCGACACACAAGGGATGCGCGTATCGTTGCTCACCCACTCACCTGTTTCGCGGCCGCCAATAACGATGCCACTCACGCCATTAGGTACGTTGTTCGCCTTGAATACTTCAGCTATTATATTCTGACAAGCGATCGCTGTCAGTGGTGTTTTTTCTGATGGTTTCCAAACGGTGGTGTCCCCACATACCCAGGCGAGGAAGCTGTTCCAGCTCCATACCGCCACCGGGAAGTTGAACGCAGAGATGATACCCACCACACCCAGCGGATGCCATTGCTCGTACATGCGGTGCTTAGGGCGCTCACTGTGTATGGTGAGGCCATAGAGCTGGCGCGACAGGCCCACTGCGAAGTCGGCGATGTCTATCATCTCCTGCACCTCCCCATAACCTTCCTGGAGGCTCTTGCCCATCTCGTAAGAAACGAGGCGGCCCAGGGGCTCTTTGTACTTGCGCAGGGCTTCACCTACCTGGCGAACTACTTCACCGCGCTTGGGTGCCGGCCACATGCGCCATTCGGCAAATGCAGTTTCAGCCTGCTTTACGACGGCATCATATGTTTTGCGGTTAACGCCATTCACAGAAGCGATGAGCTTGCCATCAACGGGGGTGTACGAATCAATCTTTTCGCCACCGGCTTTTTGCCATTTAGCACCTGTAGATGCACCTTCGTTCAGCTTTTCGATACCGAGGATATCGAGGACTTTATTGAGTTTCATACTATATTTTTCGTGAATGTGGCGCAAAGTTATGGATTTTGAACCGATACCTCACCCCGGCCTTCTGCCACCTCTCCTATTGCTTCGTGCCTCCGCAACAGGAGAGGAACTGTGGGGGTAGATGTGTTTTAGCCTGTGCCTCGGCAACAACGGGAATTCTATTAATGTGAATTCCTTATCAGCTTCTTCAAGAGTACTATTTGCCCGAGGTGATAATGGATGTGCTCTACCGAGCCTTGAACGTTTTTGTAGATTGAGGAACGGCCTGGGACAATGGGTTGATGGAGGCGCTCTTCGGTAATGCTGCGGACCGTATCGGCAAACTCGTGAGCGGACTTTATGTGTTCATCTTTGAGGCGCTGCCAGTCGGCTTCTGTTGTTAGCCGGGGGTCATCGTAGCCGTTGGTGTCGGGGATATCCATGTCGATATCATTCAGGCGGGCTGTCATAGCGCGGTTCCAGAATGTGAGGTGGTTCACCAGTGTGGCGATTGTATTTACTGATGCTGCGGTAACGGTATTCGCTTCGGCGAGCGTTACGTCTTTGAGTGTATCAGCAACATTTACCTCGGTCCAGTTTCCACCCTGGTAAACGTCCAGTATATGCTGCGCTATATATCCTGCTACTTTCATTTTCTAGAGATTGTCGGTGATTCGTTCGGCGACTTCTTCTATGGCATCGGAAGAGAAATGAGCTGTAACCTTTTCGACCCGTATACGCAGGAGGCTGGCCCCCTTTCGTACCAGAATTACGTAAAACGTTTCCCCATCGCCATAAGAATACGCTTCATCGCCCATACCAGGAATAGCTTCTACCCCTTCGCGTTTGTCGTTGTTCCTTTTCAGGTCAGCAAACTTACGGCGGGCACCGGTATCCGATTTATACCATTCTACCTGACAGACCAACTCGCCGGTAACACCCGATTTTTTATCTTTCGCATCGGCGGTGTATGTTGCCACGTAAATATCGCTGAAAGTCTTGGCAGACCTGCGCGAGCTGGTGAAATGCGTTTTTTCTCCCAGGATCTTTTCCGCATCCTCCAGCGTGAATAATGTATCAACCAGCTTAGCACCATCCTTTCCGTCCGCAGCAGCGTGCGCCGGGAGTGACATACCCGCTACCAATACTATCACTGCCACTAACCACCTACGAATACTCATCACATTGTTCTCTTTGAATGTCTTTATTTAACCTGCCTATTTGCCCCGAGGCTTAACCGTGCCTTTCACCGATAACTTATGCGGAACCTTTTTGTCGGAAGAGTGAACCAGAATTATTTTATTAACCAAACCCGGCTTCCCGGCATCTACCTGCACCTTTATGACCGCTCCCTCTCCCGGAAACATGGGGCGAACCGGGTATGTAATTACGGTAACACCAGCGGGAGGCACTACCTTATCGACCAGGATAGGAACATCGCCTGCATTTTTGAGCTCGTAGGTGGCTATGACCTGCGAGCCGAGCGGCACACTTCCGAAATTGTAGACCACACTCTTAATGAGCATTTTGGGATGGCCCTGAAAAACGGTCGTTTTATTAGTAACCTGGGCGGCGAGCTTGCCGGAGGGCAACAGGCTCCCCAGGGAGATACACAGCATAACTAAAACCAATCTCATACTTCAAAAATACGGAGTTTGCCGGACTGACCTGCAAACAGGTATCAGAATTGCTTATTCTTTAACGCCATAATGCGCTCATAGGCCTCATTAATGCGTTCCCGGGAAATCTTCTTCTTGCGGACCAGCTTTTTTATGATGTCGTGGACCTGGGTAGCCGTAACCAGCTTTTCCTTTTTAGGGGCGGTGTTGGCGAACATGAGCACATCCACACCTGCATTTACGGCCAGCACAATAGCCTTTTCCAGGCCATAGTTATCGCTGATGGCGTCCATCTGCATATCGTCGGAGAAGACCACACCCTTGTAACCCAGCAGACCGCGAAGGAGGCCGTTAACCGTCTTCGCGGATAATGTAGCCGGAAGTAAATCGGGGTCCCAGCGCTTGTTGATGATGTGCGCCGTCATAATAGCATCAATGGAGCCGTGACGAATAAGCTCGTCGTATGGAGTCAGTTCATTCAACTGCCAGGTTCCGGACACATGTACAACACCCAGGTGCGAGTCGCCCGCAGAACTACCGTGGCCAGGGAAGTGTTTCAAAATGGTCTTCACTCCATACTCGTGGTGGGCATTAATCACCACCTGGGCGTGCGTTGCCACGAGGAAGGGGTCGGCTCCAAAACTGCGCCCATTCTTTACAATAACGGTATTCTCCGGATTTACGGCCATATCGAGTGCCGGCGCATAATTGAAATTGATGCCGAGTTCCCTGAGCAGGGCGGCTATGCGCCGGCTATGGTACCGGGTGGAATCGAACTTATTGACCTCACCCAGGTACGCTGCTGAGGGTGTGGAAAAGAAGCCGTACTTCTCCTTGAGGCGATGCACTTTGCCGCCCTCCTCGTCTATGGAAACAAATAGCGGCACCAGGGAACTTTGCTGCAGGTTCTGAACCAATAATATAAGACTATCCCTGGTATGAGACTTCGCCAGGTTTTTCTCGAAAATGACCACGCCGCCCAACTTACCGGCCTTTAAATCCTGTATCAGGGGATCGGTAGCAGGCAAGGAGATGCGCTCGTTGATACCCATCATTATCATCTGGCCAATTTTGATATCGAGGCTATCGTTCTTCTTTGCTGAAGCGGAAATGGCTACCAGCAGCAGGGAGAAAAGCAGGGAATATTTCATCTATATATGTGTAACTGATGCAAGGTAATAATTTTACCGATTGACCGAAGTGGCAAATGGATTGCCTGCTTTGCGCAGCCAGACTGCCGCACCATGGCTGTGTAATAATGTGGTTAATGGCATAGTCTTTTACCTGTACTGTATAAACGATTGAATATATGACACACGAACAAACACCACTGAGCGAAGAAAAAGACCTGGACGAAGCCGCACATGAGCAACTGAAGCAATCGGAGAAGAAGCCAATAGCCCCCACCACGCAGGAGGAAATACTGGAGGGTGAGCATGACCTGGATGAGGAGGCTCACCGGCAGATGGAGGATGAAAATTAGGTGCGTTGCAAATGAGGACGAGTGGTGGGGATTATACTGAGTCAATGCTCATCATTTATGCTGATTTCCTTTATGATATCAGTTGTCATTCTCTAAAACACACTTTCCCAATCGTGCAGCGCTGTAAAACTCAAATCTCTTTCGGAGATTATTGGCTTGTCCACTTCCCAATCAAATTTGATAGAGTCGTAGCGAATGCCGGTGTCGTGGGTTTGGCTATATTCTGAGGAGACGAGGTAGTAGGTGATAGCGTCGTTGGTAAGGGATTTGAAGCCGTGGGCGAAGCCTTCGGGGATGAAGTAGGCCAGATGATTTTCCGCCGAAAGCTCGTGAGCGTAGTGCTGCCCGTAGGTGGGTGAGCTTTTTCGGAGGTCGACTATTACATCGAGTATAGCGCCCTGCGGGCAGAAAACTATTTTGGAATGATGGTGTGGCGGCAACTGGAAATGCATGCCGCGTATCACATCCCTTTTAGAGAGGGAAAAGTAGCTTTCCTTCAGGTGGAAATCTACGCCTGCTTCCTTCAAGATGGTTTCGTGATAAGTCTTTACGAATGTGCCTCGTGTGTCTGCAAAGGCAGGCAGCGTTATCAGCTTAGCATCCTTTAGCGGCAAATCTTCCACCTTCCACATATGGCTACGATTGTTCGAAGTATTTTTTTATCTGTTCCAGGCATTTTTCGGCAGCGGTATGCTTGCGGCCGGCGTACCAATCGGCTGTCATTTCTATAGCCTGGCGTGCATTTAGTTTTGGTTTCCAGCCAAGCATCCGTTCGGCCTTGCTGCTATCCAATACCAGCAGTTTAGCCTCGTGGGGCGCGTTTTCCTGCTGTTCTATTTTATAACTGCCCTTGCCGAAGCGCTCCAGGAATATTTTGGTCAGGTCTTCTACCGTGAGGACATCTTCCGGCGTAGGACCGAAGTTGAAAGCAGTGGCGTATTTTATAGGGTCCTCACTCATCTTAGCCGCGAGCAACAAGTAAGCCCCCAAAGGTTCCAGTACGTGTTGCCAGGGGCGGGTGGACTGCGGATTTCGCAACGTTACCGTTTCGTCAAACTCCAAAGCACGCGCAATATCGGGTATTATGCGGTCATCAGAGAAATCACCACCACCTATTACGTTACCGGCACGCACAGCAGCTATCGCCTTTTCGTGATGGCTGTAGTTCAGCGGATTGAAGAACGAACGCTGGTAGGAGGATACAATAATCTCCGCCGCGGCCTTACTTGCAGAATAGGGGTCGTATCCGCCCAACTTATCCTCTTCTTTAAAAGCAGTGCCGCGTTCTGGATTTTCGTAGACCTTATCGGTGGTAATCATCAGTGCGACACATGGGTGCTTCATAAAACGGAGCGCTTCCAGCACATTGGCCGTACCCTGCGCATTCACCATAAAGGTATCAAGCGGCTGATCGTAGCTTCTGCGCACAAGCGCCTGAGCGGCCAGGTGAAATACGAAATGCGGCTCGAATCGCACCATTTCTCCGTGCAATGTTTGCGGGTCACGCAGGTCGGCTATTACAGAAGAATAGCAAATATCGTCGCCATTTATTTCGTTGTACAGGTCGCTGTCCTTTTCAGGAGCGAGGGAATACCCCTTTACATCAGCGCCCAGCCATTGCAATACCTGTATGAGCCAGGAGCCCTTAAAGCCTGTATGGCCTGTAACAAATACGCGCTTGCCTTCGTAAATGCTCCGTAAATATTGTTCGGTTACCATTTCTTCCAGATAGGTTCGGTGTTCCAAAGATGCTCCAGTTCTTCTTTATCGCGCAACGTATCCATACACTTCCAGAACTCGTGGTGTTTGTAAGCGGCAATCTGC
Organism: Flavipsychrobacter sp.; assembly: GCA_016786665.1. Lineage (GTDB taxonomy): Bacteria > Bacteroidota > Bacteroidia > Chitinophagales > Chitinophagaceae > MKUN01. The sequence continues at coordinate 1,239 of JAEUVZ010000056.1, read as the reverse complement.
CTATCCTTCGCCAGTGTATCCATGGGATAACGCTCCCACATTACATCGTCCGCATTGTCGGGAAGGTATTTTGCTATCTCCGGCTCTATAACGAAGAAGCCGCCATTAATCCATGTGCCTGAATCTTCCGGTTTCTCCTCAAAGCTATCTATAGTGCCGTCGTCTTCCATTTTGATAACCCCAAAGCGACTGGTTGCCTGTATCGCCGTCATGGTACATATTTTCCCGCTGGCTTTGTGAAACCGGAGCAATTCGTCTATGTTCACATCGCTTACTCCGTCGCCGTAGGTGAGCATGAAAGGCTCGTTGCCCACATAGGGCAGTACCCGTTTCAGCCTGCCCGCTGTCATTGTGTCGAGGCCTGTATCAATCAGTGATATCTTAAATGGCTCGGCAAAATTGTTGTGTACCTCGATAGAATTATTAGAAAGGTCGACGGTAACATCCGTATTGTGCATGAAGTAGTTGGTAAAGTATTCCTTTATCATCCACCCTTTGTAACCGAGGCATACGATGAACTCTGTATGGCCGTAGGCGGCATATATCTTCATGATGTGCCAAAGTATAGGCTTTCCGCCTATTTCAATCATTGGCTTGGGCCGCAGGGCCGACTCCTCTGAAATACGAGTACCCCGTCCGCCCGCAAATATTACAACTTTCATTTGTGTGTATTAGACTTGTACAAAAATAGCAGGAATAAGGGAGGAATGAAGGGAGTAGGGTTAATATTTAGGATTATTAACGAGGACTAGGAGGAGGTTGAGGGGTTAATTGGTGGATGGGGGGGGGTGCCCGTGTTGGGTATTGCTTATGTTTTGTTTCCATGAAGCTGGTTAGACTGCTTCGTCGTGCCTCCTCGCAGTGGTGTAGGGTCGGCCCCCAACCCCCTAAAGGGGGCTTTCTGGGTTTTTGTGTATGTGGTAGCTGGGCAAGAACGTGGGGTGTGTGGCCGTGTTGAGTATTGCTCGTGTTTGGTTTCAATGGAGCTGGTTAGACTGCTTCGTCGTGCCTCCTCGCAGTGACAACGGTTGGGGTGGATTGGTGGATGGGGGGGGTGCCCGTGTTGGGTATTGCTTATGTTTTGTTTCCATGAAGCTGGTTAGACTGCTTCGTCGTGCCTCCTCGCAGTGACAACGGTTGGGGTGATTGGTGTGGGGTCGGCCCCCAACCCCCTAAAGGGGGCTTTCTGGGTTTGTGTGTATGTGGTAGCTGGGCAGGAACGTGGGGTGTGTGGCCGTG
>JAEUVZ010000046.1 GCA_016786665.1 Flavipsychrobacter sp. | reverse complement strand
GTCTAACATAGTAGAGAACGATGTGGTGAGCGTGAACGATGTAGCTAATAATAGCGATGTAGTGCTGTTCCCCAATCCTTCCCGCGGCACCTTTAACCTCTCACTGAACAAGATGATTGGTAAGCCGATGCAGCTGGAGGTAAGCGACCTGCTGGGTAAATCAATAGCACAATACTCATTCGTAAATACAGGAACGCAAACCGTGGTTATTCGCGACCTGGCCCCGGGTACCTACTCACTGCGTATAGTGGGCGAGGACAAGACCTGGGTCACTAAGATTACTATACAGTAGCCGGCGCAGTCTATACGGCATAAAGAGAAGAAGGGTTCCCGCAAGGAACCCTTCTTCTCTTTATATACTACCGGTACTACTTACCGTCAGTGTCTATTACTTTGCGTGGGTTGCGTTCCAGCACTTCGTCTACCATCCCATAGTCTTTTGCCTCCTGGGCGGTCATCCAGTAGTCGCGGTCACTGTCTTTTTCCACTTTGCTGAACTTCTGTCCTGAGTGAGAAGCAATGATCTCATACAGTTCTTTTTTCAGCTTACCTATCTCGCGAGCGGTGATTTCTATGTCACTAGCCTGGCCTTCAGCTCCACCCAGCGGCTGGTGTATCATCACGCGGCTGTGCTTCAGGGCGGTGCGTTTGCCTTTGGTTCCCGCACACATCAGCACGGCGGCCATAGAGGCGGCGATGCCGGTGCATATGGTAGAAACGTCGGGGTTTATGATTTGCATCGTGTCGTAGATACCCAATCCGGCATATACGCTGCCACCCGGGCTGTTAATGTACATCTGCACATCGCGGTTACGGTCGGTGCTTTCCAGGAACAGCAGCTGGGCGGTAACGATATTGGCCACATAGTCATTAATAGCTTCGCCCAGGAAGATGATGCGGTCCATCATCAGGCGGCTGAACACGTCCATGGAGGCTACGTTCATAGGGCGCTCTTCAATGATATATGGAGTAAGGGCCGACGGCATCTTCATCAGCGAAGAAGAGTAATTGTGCAGCGTCAGGCTGCTGATACCGTGATGCTTCACGGCGTATTTCTGAAATTCTTTTGGATCCATTTTTCTTAAATTTTTCTAGAGATTCTTATTGGGGAAGTGTAAGACAATTTTTAAACCATACCTAAAGATAATGCCATAACGGCGGACAACTATGCCATTTGGGCTAATGTAATATACATTTTTATCGAAAATCTGCCGTAGTAATAATATCGATAGGGAGATATTTCGGTATTTTTAACGCTCATTTTCTGCATATTATAATTTATGCAATTGCAATTAACGCTCGATATTCCACGGCTGCCCAGGCCTATTAAGTACACGGACAGTATACTGCTTATTGGCTCGTGCTTTACTGAGCATATTTCTGAGCGGCTCAGTGCGCACAAGTTCCAGGTTTTGTCCAATCCTCATGGAATCCTCTTCAATCCCTTGAGTGTTACTCATAGCCTGGATAGCTACCTGCAGGGATTGACATACAGTCAGGATGACCTGTTCCTGCTTCACGAGCTCTGGAATAGCTGGGACCACCATACCCGCTTCTCGCACACCAGCAGCAGCCAAGCCCTGGCGGGTATTAATGCGTCACAGGTGAGCGCCTCCGGGTTTATAAAGAAAGCCGACTGGGTAATTATAACCCTGGGTTCGGCCTTTCAATACTACCTGGTAGCGGGTGCGCGCCCGGTAGCCAACAACCACCGCGCCCCGGCGCAATGGTTTGAAAAGCGCCTGCTGGGCATAGACCATATATGCGCTGCGATGAGCAATACGCTGGAAGCCCTGTTCCGGGAGAATGCCCATGTGAATGTGTTGTTTACCATCAGCCCGGTGCGCCACATACGCGATGGCGTAGTGGACAACAACCGCAGCAAAGCACGGTTGATAGAGTCGGTGCACGAGCTTTGCGCCCGCTACGATAAGGCACATTACTTCCCGGCATACGAACTGGTGATGGATATTCTGCGCGACTATCGCTACTTCGATATTGATTTTGTTCACCCCAATTACCTGGCTACCAGCTATGTATGGGAGCAGTTTGTAAAAGCCTGCATACACAACGATACTGCCCTGCTGATGCAGCAGGTGCACGACATAGCCGCCGCACGAAACCATCGCCCCCGCTTTCCGGAAACACAGGCGCACCAGAAGTTCAGGGACGTATACGTGCAAAAAATAAAGGGATTGCAGCAAAGCCATCCCTTCCTGGACTTAAACAACGAATTGCAGTATTTTCTAGAGTAAAGTAGGCTGAACGGCGCCCACTTCTTCCTCGCCTATCACCAGCACGGGCTTTTTGGCCTCTTTTTTCTCGGTTATTGGTTCCTTTACAGAAGCCTGTGGTGGCGGCGGGTCTTGCTTCTGGGGTGGTTCAGGGGCAGTAGGCGAAGCAGGCAGCGCTTTGGCCGGCAGTGTCATGGTACATTTGCCGTTGAAAACAGAATTGGCTTCTATATCAAGGCGACCCACCGAGATATCTCCATTAATGATACAGCCCGACTTCAGGCACAGGAGTTCGCTGGTCGTCACATTTCCGTTTACAGTGCCCATTATATCCGCGTTTGCCGCTTCCAGGTCGCCATCTATTATAGCAGATGCGCCCAGCACTACTTTCGCTCGGCAATGGATGTGGCCTGTAATGTGCCCGTCTATGCGGATGTCTGTATCCGACGACAGGTCGCCCTGAAGCGTGGTGCCCGCAGATATAACACTATGCCTGCCGGGGATGCCGTACTTTTTGCCTTTTCTTTGCCAAACATATAGAAAGTGCTTTTTGCAGCGTCTAAATTATTAATAAGATTAATACAATACAAATCCGAAAAGCGATAATGCACCGGGGAATACCAATTTATTATAATGAAACGGAATTAGTTATCTGTTCGCATTTAGGCTATAAACTCTAAATAACTACCTTTGCAGCCTTATTTTATCCCGAAATGATAGATCGTAATTCGGTTATAGGATTTTTGCTGCTGGTGTTGCTGGTAATTGGCTACGTATTTTACAACAACCACGAGCAGGATAAATACCTGGAACAAAAAAAGGCAACGGAAGCAGCAGCGGCGAAAGCTAAACCAGCCCCGGCCGCTGCACCGGCTGTAGTACCCGTTGCTGATAGTGCAAAAGATACCATGCAAGACAATCGCCCCGCCGCCTACCGCGGTACGGCGCAGACGGTGAAACTGGAGAACAAAAAGTTGGCACTGGAGTTTTCTACGAAAGGGGCACAACCACTGAGCGCCAACATTTTGGGCTACAAAACATCGTCGCAGCAACCGTTGTACCTGTACAATGGTAAAGAAAATGAGCTGAGTGCTATTCTGCCTATCAATAATGGCGCGGTGTCTACCAAAGACCTCTACTTTACCCCGGCAACGCGTACCGACGCCGACGGAAGCCAGGTACTGGAGTTTACTGCCGACCTGGGAGACGGTAAAACAGTGCTCATAGCCTATAAGCTTCCCGCAGACGACTATATGCTGGATGGCAGTATACGCCTGAATGGTATGACGGCTAACAGCCTGCCTGTAACATGGCAAATGCAGGCGAAGCACACCGAGCACGACATTACCGCCGAACGCAACAATAGCCAGGTATATTATCGCTTCAAGAACGAGGATCATGACTACTTCACCATACGCGAAGACCGTACCGAGCCGCTCAACGAAACAACACACTGGATAGGCTACCGGATGCAATACTTCAGCACCGCATTTATAGCCGACGAAGGCCTCAGCCGCGGAAGTATAAAGGTGACCAACAACCTGGATACTAATCACGTATCGCGCCAGGTATCTACATTCGATATGCCGCTGAAGTCGGGCGTGGCGAGTTTCAACTGGTACATTGGCCCTAACCACTACAAAACACTGCGCCAGTATAAGATAGACCTGGATGATATGGTTCCCCTTGGCTATGGTATCATGGCCTTTGTAAAGTACATTAATAAATGGCTTATCATACCCATATTCAATGTCCTGAGCAGCTTCATCAGCAACTTCGGGCTCATTATCATACTCATGACCATCTTCATCCGCCTGATACTCTCCTTTTTCACGTACAAGAGTTATCTCTCTGCCGCCAAAATGCGGGTGTTGAAGCCGGAAATAGACGAACTCCGAGCGCAGTACAAAGACGACCAGCAGAAGTTTGGCATGGAGCAGATGAAGCTCTACAAGTCCGCCGGTGTTAATCCGCTGGGAGGTTGCCTGCCAACGCTCTTCCAGATGCCGATACTGTTCGCCATGTATTACTTCTTCCCGTCATCTATTGAGCTTAGGCAGGAGTCGTTCCTCTGGGCCAACGATTTATCCACCTACGATTCCATCGCGTCGCTGCCATTCAGCATTCCCGGGTACGGAAGCCACGTCAGCTTGTTCACCATACTGATGACCGCATCGAGCCTCTTCCTGGCACTCTATAACCGCAACATGACCAGCCAGGACCCGAACAACCCCATGATGAAATGGATGCCTTACATCTTCCCGTTCATCCTGATAGGCGTGTTCAACCAGATGGCCGCGGCCCTGACATTCTACTACTTCTTCTCCAACATGATCAGTATCCTTCAGCAATTCATCATACAGAAGTACATCATTGATGAGAAGAAAATACACGCTCAACTACAGGAAAACAAGAACAAGCCCGCAGCCCCGTCTAAATGGGCACAGCGCATAGAAGAAATGCAAAAGGCACAGGCTGAGCGCGGCAAAAAGAAATAAAGAATAATTAAGGTGTATGCGAAAGGGTAGCTACCAGCTACCCTTTCTTTTTTGAGAGTGCATCAAAGAAGGATCTCCCCCTGTCACTGCGAGGAACGAAGCAGTCCAAATCAGCTTCCAAACAAGAGCAAACGGGGGCTGGAAACTATCACGCAAAAAAGCTCTGGCTTCCAGGTCTTCGCCTTGCTCCAGCAAGGGATACTGCGCATCAAGGTTGCAAAGATGATGTATGGTACCGCAACCCTCATTCATTAGAATTATTCATCCCGTTGTCACTGCGAGGAACGAAGCAGTCTAACCAGCCTCCAAACAAGAGCAAACGGGGGCTGGAAACTATCACGCAAAAAAAGCCCCCGGCTCCATACCGGGGGCTAATATTATCTATCAGTCAGGATTTAATTCTCTTCCTTTTCTTCTTCTACTTCGCTTTCGTCTATCAGGATAGTAGCACGTTTCTTTTCGGCTTTGTCCATCCACAGCAACAGTGCCGGCTGAAGGGTCAGGTTCGTCACCATCGCCAGCAGCAGTGTCAGCGAGGTAAGGTAACCCAGCGACTTCGTTCCATCAAAGTCAGACAAGGCAAATACCCCAAAGCCTGCTATCAGTATCAGCGATGTGTAAATAATACTCAATCCGGTATCCTGGATGGTGCGCTGCACATTGTTGGCAATACCGTCATCGTGGCGCTGCAGCTCCTGCTTAAAGTTCACCAGGAAGCGTATCGTCACATCTATAGTTATGCCCAGCGCTACGCTGAACACCAGCACGGTAGATGGCTTAATAGGAATGCCTACCCAGCCCATGATACCCGCAGTGATCAGCAGCGGAACAATATTCACTACCATAGAGATAAGTAATATCCTCCACGAGCGGAACAGGGCTATCATACACCCGAATATCATCAGGAAGGCCAGCATCAGGCTTTCCTGCAGGCTATTGATAATAAACTTGCTCCCTTCCAGGAACACCACGCTCGTCCCGGTAAAGGTCACGTCATACTTAGTGCTGTCAAACAGTTCATACACCTTGGGTCTTATGCTGTCGAGCAGTACCGGTAGCCTCACGGAGCCCACATCGGCCATGTTCACGCTGATGCGCGTCTTCTGCCGCGTACTGTCCATAAATGCCGACAATAGTTGCGTAAACTGTGTCTTTTTCCCGCTGCCTTCCTTTGCGCTCAGGTAAGGTGCCAGTTCCAGCGCATCTATGGTGGGCATGCTGTAGTAAACGCTGTCGCCGCCGTTATAAGCCTGGCGAATGAATTTAATGCCTTCGGTAATGGCCAGGGAGTGCCCTATTTCCGGGAAGGTGTTCAGGTAGGTGACGAGCTCGTCCATGTTGCTCATCACTTTCAGTGTTACACCGCCCTTCTTCCGGGTGTCTATCACTATTTCCAGCGGCATTACGCCACGGAAGTTCTTTTCAAAGAATTTAAGGTCCTGGAAAACCTTACCATCTTTAGGCAGGTCGTCTACTATGTGGCCTACTGTCTGCAGGCGCAGCACGCCCGCGGCCGATACACCACATATGGCGGCCGTAACGGCATATACCCACATGCGGTGGTTAAACACCCAGCGGGTCAGCGTCATCAGCAGGTTGTTCATCCATTTGCTTTCCAGGTAGCTTGTGTGCTTGCCTTTGGGGGGATTCAGGAAGCTGAAAAGGGCCGGGATAAAGATGAGCGAGATGACAAATATCGCCATGATGTTGATGCCCGCTACCAGGCCGAACTCCCTCAGTATCGCGCTCTTGGTAAAGAAGAATACGCCAAATCCGATTGCCGCGGTCAGGTTGGTAAATAAAGTAACGATACCCATGCGCTCCGTCATGCGCAGCAAGGCCTTTACTTTATTGGGATGCTTGTGGTATTCCGCGTGGTATTTATTAAGGAAATACACGCAGTTGGGGATGCCTATCACTACAATGAGTGATGGAATAAGTGCCGTCAGCAAGGTGATTTTGTACCCCAGGAGTGTAATAGTGCCCAGCGACCAGATAACCCCTACGGCTACCACCAGCAGCGAGGTGATTACCGCCACGCCCGATCGGAAGAACAGGAAGAGTATCACCGCCGTAAGAACAAACGAAAGAATAAGGAACAGCCGCATTTCCTGCTGCACCTGCGCGGCCATCATAGTGCGTATCAGTGGCAGGCCGGAGTAATGGAGTTCTATATTGTGACGCTTCCCGAATCCATTGGCCAGGGAAAGGATATTGTTTACTATGCCTGTACGGTTAGCGGAATTCAGCACTTTTTTGTCAATGCGGAGCGCCATCAGGTATGCATCGGCCTCCGCATTATACAGGAAGCCCTTGTAAAAAGGGAGGGTGACGAACTGGTCGCGGAAGCTGGCTGCGTTTACCGCTCCATCGGCGGGCATCAGTTTTACCACGTTCATTTTGGCCTCCGCAGAGTCGGGCACCAGTGTGATAGCTCCGGGTACACTCAGTACATTCTCTACACCTTTTACTTTTTCTATTTCCTTTACCAGTGCGGCATAGTCCTTAAAAAAATCATCGGAGAAGAAGTCTTTCGATTGCACGCCTATCACCATCAGGTTGCCGTCTTCGCCAAAGAGCTTCCGGAACGACTGGTAGGCCTGGTATTTAGGGTTATCCGTTGGGATGGCATTGGTGAACTCGTAGCTGAGCTGCACCTTAGATGCATGATAACCCATGAAGGCGGTCGCGGCTAGCAAAAGCACCATCAGCGACACGCGGAATTTAATGACAAAAGCTGCTATCCGATACCACATGTGGGCGCGAAAATACTAAAGAATAGGCCAAAAGCCTAAAATATAACAACATCGGCCATATGCCGGTATGCCTTATGGGGCATGGCTAAGGAATAGCCTTCACCAGCAGGAAGTGGAGCTTACCATCATCGCCGGTAACGGCGTTGTCGGGGTTGAACGTAACGCCGTCAACAATAATGCGTGGGTAGTAAGAAATGCAGCACTTGCCCGCGCAACGAACTTTCTCCATCACAAACTGGACAGTATCCAGGTCGTTATTGCTCCACCATACTGCCAGTTTGTTGCAATCCCTCCAGTTGCTGAAGGTGGTGATGCCATCAAAAGAGACAGCATTCACCACAATGTTGCTGTCCGTACGGGTAGCGCTGCCGCTGCGCACGGTGATGGGCGTACTGGGAGAGCAGGGCTGGATAACACGGATGGAATCAATTTCGTATTTGCCATTCACCAGCAGGTCTTTATAGTCGGCATAGTTAATCAGCGAAATGCTGATATCCCGTATCGTGGGTTCTTCAGGAAAAGTGCAGTGTTCGGTTACCTGCCTGTTCGTGCAACCTGTAACAGCGATAGCTATCGCGGCCAGGAGGGTGTAGATTGTGCGTGTCATTGGGCGCAAAGATAATGTACAATTTCATTATGGGAGCCGGGGACGTTGCAAAAGCAAAAAAGCAGGCTGCAAACGTTTGCAACCTGCTTTTGGGTAGTTGGTCAATATTTATTGGAGGGTTACCCGCGACGTGTATGTTTTGTCGGCGGTCACCACTTTCACCATATATACACCCCTGGCCAGTTTGCTGAGGTCAAAGGCTACTTTGCGTTCATTTTCCACCATCCGGCGTTCAATGATCTTGCCCGCAACATCGGTTATCAGCACCTCCGTTTTAGCAGAAGCATGTGGCAGTTCCAGCCAGCACATCCCGGTAGTTGGGTTGGGATAGAAGCGAGGCTCTTGTGTGCCGCCGGTGCCGGCCACGCTATTGGTGGCTATAGTAACCGAAGCGGAGCCTTCACATCCATTAATGTCGGATGCTACTACTTCATACATCCCGTCCTGGGTGGCTACATATACCTGGTTTACGGCACCTACTATAAGCACTCCGTCAAGGTACCACTGGTAGTAGGGGTACGAGCCGCTCGCGGTAAGAGCGTTGCCCACTTGCGTAATGCTGATGGTTGGCAGCGGATTAACCGTAACCAGTATAATAGAGCGCTGGCTCTCGCAGATGCCATCCGATTGGCTGACATAGTGTGGGGTAATGCCCGTAGCAATGGTAGTAGGCGTGGGGGCGTTTACATCGCCGGTTCCGCCGGTAGGCACGGTGTACCACAGCAGGTTGGTGCCGGTAGCAGTCAGCTGGGCCGGTGTTTCGTTCAGGCAATAAACAATAGAGCCAATAACACCTGGTGTGGCCGGAGCGGGATTTACCGTTACGGCGAAGCTAACCGGGGCGCTGCTGCCACAGGCATTGTTGGCGGTAACGGTTACGTTTCCGGAGTTGGCTCCTATGGTTGCGTTAATAAAGGTATCGGTGCTGGAGCCCGACCATCCGTTCGGCAGCGTCCAGGTGTACGTAGTCGCGTCCAGCACGGGTGCTATCGTGTAGGTGCCTGTCTCGTTCTGGCAGATAGGCGTAGGTCCGGATATGCTTCCAGGCTGTACCGGAGGGGTGCCATTCTGCGTGGTAACGGATACTGTATCATACCCCACGCAGCCGGTACTGGTATTGGTGACAGCAAGGTAGTAGTCTCCGGCGTTTACTGACTGCACATTGGCCAGCGATGCATTCTGGATGTTAGCGGTAAAGCCGGCAGGTCCTGTCCAGCTATAGGTGCATCCGGGTACGGCGTTGGCGGTAAGGAACAGCGTGCTGCCGGTACATACCGGTGAGTTGCTGCCGGCTACGGCCGACGGAGTAGAATTCACCACAACATTTATCTGCGCAGACGTAGCGGAGCATCCGCCGGAAGTTACCACTACGGTGTAGAAGCCGCTGCCGGTCGCAGTGTAGGTAGAAGAGTTAGCGCCGGGTATGTTAGCGGTATTCAGTCGCCATTGATAGCTATATCCGGTTCCTGTATTGGCGTTCATCGTTACGGAGCCGCCGGTACACACACTGGTAGGGCCGGTTGGGGTAGCTATCGCCGGAGGTGCCGGATTAACCGTAACCACTGTTACGGCCGAAGTATCACTTACTCCTACAGAGTTGGTAAGAATGTATTGATAGCTTCCGCCAGCAGTAGCCAGGTAGCTGCTGGTGGTAGCGCCAGGTATTAGCGCGCCATTCAGTAACCAGCTATACGTAAGGCCGAAGCCCGTGTTACCGTTCAGCATCACGCTTCCGCCCTGGCAGAAGGTGGTGGAGGTGGCCGGGGTGATAACCGGCGGAGGCGGAGGCAGCGGACCGTCCGTCAAGAAGTAACGGGAGAAACCGGTAAAGTTGGCGGAGAAGGAAACAAAGTTGGCATTGGCAGCTACGATAGGTGCAACAATGGTAGAGTTGCCCATGTGTATGGTGGCATCCGTAGGCTCATTGGTCTTCACCAGGAAGAGTGTGCTTGGGTCCACACCGTTCATTTCAGTGGTGGTCATATACATGGTTCCTATGTAGGTAGTAGTGCTTCCGTTGATAGTTGGCGTAATGGTAAATTCCTTTGCAGAACGGTTAACACCACCAAATGTAGCCGGCACAAAGCCATTGCCGGCCCCAGTCAGGCTGCCGGTAACACAACCGAGGTTGTTGTTCATGTTGCGGATGCCCGATATAAGCTGGCTGTCGGCGGTGGAGTAGAAGTACACTTCAGTATTGGCGCGCACATTCCATACACGGCTGCTGGCGTTGGTTGTTTCTATTGCCGTTGGCGGAATAGTTTGTGTAAAGCGCATGATAGGCCGTGCAGGCGAAGTGTTGCTCACGTTTGTAAGGGCGCAGCCCAGCGTACCGGTAGTATTGGTATTGCGCGAGTAGGCCGTGAGTGTAGCGCCCTGGTAGCCGGCGCAGATATCATTGCTGCCCGCAACACCTGGGTTGGTGTAGCATATATTTATCAGTACGTTGCTGGTGCCATCCCAGGTAAAGTTGGTAGAGAACGGAAGAGTATTCCATCCTACGGCAGTGGTGAAGTTGGCCGAGTGTACCTGCGTGAGCGGTGTGGTGCTAAAGCCGCCGGTAAAACTGTTGGTGCTGGTATTGGCCATGCTGACAGTATAGCTCTGGTAGGCAAACGTAGAGTTCTTGGTCGTTACGTTAAAGGCCAGTGCCGAAATAGGCACACCAGGCTGTACGCCCTCTGCAATCAGTTCCGCCGGTGTCAGCAGGTACTGGATACGGAAACGACGGTAGGCCGATTGGAATGGCGAACTGGCGTTGCTCGTGGTATTGGAGGTGAAGATGTCCAGAACGTTGGTGCTGCCCGCTGTAGGGGCGTTGTCCTGGTTTATGATGTTCACGCGTATGGTATCGGTAACGGTACTCAGCTGTGCGTTGCTGCCGTTGCCGGTCAGGTTTAGCTGTAGGGTTACATATTTATCGTCGTTGATGGCGCCATTATCAAAGATGGTAATAGGCACGTTCTGTGTAGCCGTGCTTCCCGCTGCAAAGGTGAGCGAGCCGCCTGCCAGGCTGTAGTCTAGCCCGTTCACGGCGGTACCGCCTATAACGCTTACGGTTACAGTGGCGTTGCCGCCGGTAGGGGCGGTATTAATGGTTACCGGCAGGTTCACAACCGTGCTGGATGGGCAGGCGGTGGAGTTGTTCCACTCTGTGATGCCCGCAGTAGGGTTGCTGAACCCGATAACAGGATAGCAGGGCACAAATGCAGCGCCTACGCCAACGGCGTACCATGCGTTGGTCACCGATTCCGTTTGTGGAGAGCAGGGGCCGTATAATGCCGAAGCAACACTGATAGAGGCGGCACGCGCATCAGCAAAAGTAGAATTGTTCACAAGGGCCTGTTCCGTCTGGTAGGCAATCAGCGCGGAGATGGTCCATCCCAGGCCGGTAACGCTGTAAGCGTTGCCTATGTCGTTGGTGCCGCTTTCGCCCACCGTCAGTATGTAGAACCACTTATTGAGCACGCCACTGTTAGAGTGTACGCCGCAATAGTCGTTGCCGCTGTTGCAGGGGCCGGTGGTAGATACCCAGTTAGTACCCTGGTAGGTGTCGGGGTCACCATGGGCATTGGGGTTGCTCATGCTGCGCAGTGCGGAGTTGCTTATTTCTTCTCCTATGCGCCAAGGGTCTTTTGCTTCCGCATCGGCTTCAAATGGGTTTGACCAGTTTTCGATTACCGCACCCCATATATCGCTGAAGCCTTCGTTCATACCGCCCGATTCCGCCACGTAGTCAAGGTCGGAGGTATAGGTACAAACGGCGTGTCCAATTTCGTGTGCTACTACGTCTATACTGGTTAGCGGGTCAAAGCCTCCGTTCCCGGTGCCGGTACCATCGCCGTACGTCATGCGGATACCATCCCAAAATGCGTTGTTGTAGTTAACATCGTAGTGTACATAGCTGCGGATAGCAGCGCCGGCATTGTCAAAGCTGTTGCGGCCCTGCTGGCTCATCCAGTAGTCATATACCATTTCGGCACCCCAGTGCGCGTCTATGCCGGCGTCGGGGGTTGTCCAGTTCAGCAGTGCGTTAATGAAGTTGTTGTTAGCGTAGCTGGTTGTATTGTTGCAGTTGTAGGTGAAGATGCCGTTACCACGGGTAGAGTCGTTCAGCCGGTAGTTACCACCCACAAAGCCCGTTTCCATAGGTACCGTGGCGCTGTAGAGCGAAGTGCCGGTAGCGGCGGTATGTATTATTTGTGGCTTCTTGTGCAGTATCTCGCCCGTAGCGGCATCTACATACACCAAGTCCCGGCTCAGCGGCTTTTTAGCATATATGCTGAAGCTGTACGCCAGGTGCAGCTGGCCATCCCACTCATTGTTGCTGTTCAGCTTCTCAATGAATACAAGGTTTCCTTTGGGAAAGTACGATGCACCTGCGTCGTTCATTATTTCTTTATACGCCTTTTCTTCAGTGGCATCCTGCCACATATACTGCTGGGCGCCTATATAGCTTAACGCCTTGGCGAAGGCTTGTCCCTCGGTAAGTGTAGGCGTTATTGCCATGTTCGGACTGGTCTTATAGAAGTTACCGGTCAGGAACTTCACCTTTCCATCTTTAGAGTATACGGTATAGGCTGCGCGGTCTATCTTAACGCCCTTATAATGCTGAAAATAGCGGTCTATTACCACACCCATCTGGTTGCGGGTAGTGTTGGCCAGCACCATCTGATCCGTTCCGGGATTCATCTCCAGGTATTGATTGAACAGCGCAGGCGCGTCGGCCGGCTTGTAACCGGAGTTCTCCGGCACCGTGATGGATTTAGGGCTGTTATCGCGGCTGTTGCGGCGGATGTTCTCCCCTGCATTTTGCGCTGATGCCTCATAGCTCAATGCCGATAACAACACAGATACCGACAATAATCCATTCCTGAACTTTCTTTTTGTAAAAATGCTCATATCAATTTTGTAAAAAATTACCCAATAAAAATCTCGATGGTGAATGGGACTAATCTGCTAGAATCGTTGACTAAAGATATAGGATTTGGGCTAATTTGTGAACAGTTGCGGCGTTTTTTACAACAAAACTTGTTAATTAACATGTGTTTGCATGCGCGGGATGTTCTATGTATTACTTATTGATAGACCACCGCAGCCCCAGGAAGCCTCGCATACCCTGGTTGGGCGCATATACGTAGGAGGGGTCGAAGGTAAGCGCATAGGGATTCCCGGGCGTGGCTATGGCCTGTCCATCGTTGTTGAATTGCACGTTTTTGTCAAACGGGTCGTCTGCACGGGCAATAATAAATGGGTTGCCCTTGTTCGGTGTCCAGTTCAGCAGGTTTTTTACACCGCCATATACTTCCAGGTTCTTCCGGAGCTTGAGGGTAAGTTGTATATTCTGGATACTCCACCAGGGCGAGTAGGGGTTCCTGGGGTCAGTATCGCTGAGCAGTGGCAGCAGCATGGGGCTATACACGTTTCCCGTATAGTCTATGGTGAGCGAGGTTCGCGGAAGGGTATAGCCTATATTCCATACGCCGGTAAATTTTTCAGTAAAGAGCTGCGGCGTCCGCACTCCGCTTTCTTCACTATACACATCCATGTATGTGCCGCCCAGCATAGCTTTCAGGCCACATGCCAGCACTATGTCCAGGTTCAGGGACGCCCCTTGCGATATGGCGTGCCCCTCCAGGTTATCGTAAATGATTTTGTTAGGGTCGGTAAGGTAGTCGGCTATGATTTTGTTGGTAAACCGGGTGTGGAACACTGTGGCGTCTATATTCATCGTGTTGCCCTGCCGCGAGTAAACTTTCTTTACCAGGTTAATATTTCCGTTCCAGGAGGTTTCGGGTTTCAGGCGTTCCAGGAATACCACTTGCCGGGAGCCGGTGAGTGCTGCGTGGTCTTCGGTAAAGACGTTGGCAACCCGGTAGCCATTACCGAAGCTAATGCGCAACACATTGTCCCTGGTGGGCGAACTCCATTTATAATTCAGGCGGGGCGTAAGGATATTTCCGTGTATCGAGTTGTAGTCGTACCGCATGCCCAGCAGTAATTTATTGTGCTGGTTAATGCTGATCTCATCCTGCAGGAAAAGCCCGGGCAGATAGGTATGTGCCGCCAGGTTCTGCCCATGGCCCAGGGTGTCGAAAGTGGCGGTGGCCGGGGTATTGTCGTCGTAGTAGGTATAGCGGAAGGCGGCGCCTAGCAGCAGGCTGTTCCATTTCAGTTCTTTACTCCAGGTCGTCTGCCCGAAACCGATATATTGCTGTGCATCGTAAGGCATTGTTCCGTACACGCTATTCTGGTTATGGCCATTGGCGCTGAACTGGAAGGTGATGTGTTCCTTTACCGGTAACTGGTATATACCAAAGAGCTCCCAGCGCCGGGTATAGATGCTTTCGCCATACACGCTGTCACCCCCGCGAAACTCCTTTCCCCAGTTCATTTGCCCGCCCCAGCGGTCTTCATACACCAGTCGACCGGCAAGGGAAAATATCCGTCCTTCTTTGCGGTCGAAGTTCCATTTATTAAATACCGAGATCCTGTTTTGCAGCGTTACATCGGTAAAGCCATCCTTGTTATTATCTACCGGGTTCTGATAATTAAAATAACTTATACCCAGCAGCGATTGGGCTTTCTTTCCCGCGTTTAGCTTAGCGGAGAGGTCGGTATTTATCTCACCCCAGCTGGTACCAAATACATCGGCGGAAAGAAGCGGTGCGTTGCCGGGCTTTTTAGTAATAATGTTGATGAGCCCACCTACGGCCTCGCTGCCATACAGCGTGGAGGCCGGGCCTTTTACCACTTCCACGCGCTCTATCAGCGATTGTGGTATGCCGCTCAGCCCGTATACGGTAGAGAGGCCGCTTACTATGGGCATCCCGTCTATAAGTATCATGGTGTAGGGTCCTTCCAGCCCGTTAATATGTATATCCCCGGTATTGCAGATATTACAATTCAGTTGCGGGCGTACCCCGTTTACATTCTGCAATGCGTCAAAAATAGACGGGGTCGGGTTGGCCCGGAAGAACTTATAGGTATATACCTCTACCGGCACCGGGCTGTCCGTTTTAGACACCTCCTTCATCGTTCCTGAAACCACTACTTCTGCCAGTGCGTTACCTTCACCCCCCAGCTGGAATATATATTCGTCCTTGTCCGGCCTTAGCGCAAGGGTGTCTGGCCGATAACCCGCAGCAGAAGCTACCAGCCTGCCTATGGATATAGTGTCAGGTATAGTAACGGTAAAGTGGCCGTTTTCGGTGGCGGTGGCCCCCAGCGCAGTGCTCAGTAATACCACATGTGCATACGCAACCCCCTCGGCATGTTGCCCGGTTTTCACCATACCGGTAATGATACGCGCACCGGCCGCTCCCTGGGAGAGCAGGATAAGGGCTAATAGTAGTATGGTTCTTATGTTCCTTGCCTTATGCACGAAATTTATATTTCGATACGACAAAGATATTAATTTAGGTTAGTCTAACAAATTTGTTTTAGGGTTGCCTAAGATTTTAGAGCATAAAAAAATAGCTCCCGTACGATGAACGGGAGCTGCCAGGTGAATATTACTTCCGACGTTTGAATTTATTGTGTTTTTTCTTTGGTGGTCGCCCGGGGTCCTGGCCGGGATCGGGTACCGGGCCCAACTCCGGAGGAACGATGCCTCTTTCTACCGGTTTTCCCAGTAATTGCTCTATTTTCCGGAACTTATATTGTTCCTTATCGCCCACAAATGTGAGGGCGGTACCCTTGCTGGCCGCCCGTGCAGTGCGGCCTATGCGATGCACGTAGTCTTCGCCGTCGTGGGGTATATCGTAGTTGATGACCAGGTCTACGTCTTCAATGTGTATGCCCCGGCTGAGTATGTCGGTGGCTACCAGTATTTTCAGTTTCTTGCTTTTAAAGTCTATCAATACCTGTTCCCGCTTGTCCTGCTCCAGGTCAGAATGGATTTCGTCAACGGAGAACTTGGCCCGTTTTAGTGTTTCCGTGAGCTTTTTTACACTAGACTTGCTGCTGCAGAATACAATAACACTTTCAAACTTCCCGTTCTGCAATACGTGCTTTACCAACGGTATTTTCTGTGCATCGAATACATAGAAGACATGCTGTACGATTTGCTCCGGTGGCTTAGATATCGCGATGGATATTTCAGCCGGATTTCTCAATATCGTATTAGCCAGTTTCCGGATGGCGGGAGGCATAGTGGCGGAGAACATAAGGTTCTGCCGGTCTTTAGGCATTTCCTGTATAATCTTGATGATGTCTTCGTAGAAGCCCATATCCAGCATACGGTCGGCCTCATCAAGTACCAGGTACTTTAAGCCTGCCAGCTTTACATAGCCCATGTTAAGGTGGGCTATCATGCGGCCGGGCGTGCAGATAACAATATCGGCCCCGGTACTCAGCGCTTTTTTCTCGGTAGCGAACACCTCGCCACCGCTGCCACCATATATGGCTATAGAGCTGATGTCGGTGTAGTATGCCAGGCCTTCCAGCACCTGCGATATCTGCACCGCCAGTTCCCGGGTGGGCACAATCACCATCGCATTAATGGTGTTCTGCTCGTGCGGGGTACTAAGAAGTTTTTCTATCAGCGGCAGCAGAAAAGCTGCGGTCTTGCCAGTGCCGGTTTGCGCCGCGGCTATTATATCGCGTCCTTCCAGTATGGCCGGTATCACTTGTGCCTGAACGGGGGTGGCATATTCATAGCCCATGGCGTCTATACCGTCCAGCAACAGGTCATGAAAGTCGAAGTCGTAAAAGTGCTTTTGTTCCATTAATGCCGGTAAAGATAGGGAATGATAACTGATGCGTGATAATCATCTGCCCCGCTAATTAAAGGCACTGACCGTATCCGGACGAGCATTTTTAACCCCGCATAACCCTTTTAACCTCCCTTTATCCCGGTTCAGTGTTAATTATTTTCCACGTGGCTTTTAAAGCTGTCTAATATGGCCTGCCAGCCACCGCGCTGCATTTCTTCGGGGTTCTGATCTTCCAGTTCAAAAGTTTCAGTCACCTTGGTGGCATCGCCCTCCGGTGTAAAGCGAACTTCCATTGTGCGGCCGTCGCCTAGGGTAGAGGATAGCAGCTTGTGCTCTTCTACCTGGTCGTGCGTGCCGGCGAAGTCGAAGCTGAAGCTGCCGTCCCTGGCCGCCATGGTGGAGCTGAACGTACCACCCGGGCGCACGTCGTTTTCCGACCTGGGGCAGTGCCAGCTAGGATGGGCCTGGTTCCATTGCATAATGTGCTGCGGCTCGGTCCAGTATTGCCATACCTTCGTTAGCGGGGCGTTTACGGTTGCTTCTACCGTTATTTTCTTGTTGTTTCCCATGTTGTATCGTTTTCTACTGCAAACATAGGAAGCATTATGCAACCGAAAGGTGTGCTTCAGCGACAAAAACAGTGGGGGATTCCGACAATGCAAAAGAGCCGTCGCTGCAAGCGGCCGGCTCTATATGCCTGAAATCAATAGGGGTACTGGCGTTTTCTTAGTGTTAGTGTGTGCAAACAATGTTAATGGATGGGCTATTGTTCACCAGCGCACCGTCCGTGCTGCTCACAGATACCTGGCAACCATTGAAGTAGGTAGAGGTACAATTATTTAATGTAAGGCTGGCCTTTTGTACATCGGCAACGCCTATATTGGTTTTGGGTGCCACATGGCCCAGGTTTCCAAATCCTCCACCGGATATGTTGAGGTAATCAAATACATTTTCTGGCAGGTCGGAGTTAACCAGCAGGCCATACCAATACCCCGCTCCCGCTTCCTTACCGCGTATGGTAACGGGTTGGCTGGCGGTACCCATTATTTTCATGTATGCATTCTCAATACCCAGGGCCAGTTCCTCGTCTACGGCCAGTTCTACCCCTGCCTGGATGAGTGTATTGTGCTTAAAGTAGAGGCTCTCAGTGGCCAGGTAAGGCACCGGCGTTCTTTTTATATCTACCGGGTTGTCTACTACGTTGTTGGAGGAAAAGGAGTACAGCGCAATATACTGTTGGTTATTAGTAGTAAAGGTGCAGGATGCCAGGTCAACAGAGCTGTTCAGCAGGCCGGCATACATGTATATGGGATACAAGGCACAGTTGCTGACTTTGATATTGGCCAGCTGAGGTGTGCAGGAAGTGCTTAGTGACAATCCCATACCCTTAGACCCTGCAATGGTTATATTATTCAGGCTGGCCTTGCCAAATACCGTGAGAGAAGATTGATAATCTTTAATAAAGCCGGCTACTACGTGCGAGAAAGTGATATCGCCGGTGCCTGCTGCTTCTATAGCGCAATGATTCATGGTGCTTTGCGCGTTGGCAGATTTAATGACAATGCCATCCCACCGCGCACCGTCTGCTGGCCGGAAAACAACCGGCTTATCGGGGGTGCCTACTGCACTCAGAGTACCCGTTTCCATCGCCCACAGCGAGGCATTCTCCCTGAACTCAATAATTACCCCGGGTTCAATAGCCAGGTTAGCTCCATTGGCAATTTCCACGTCGCATTCTACAATGTAGTCAATACCGCCGGGGTTGTGGTCGGTAAGGGTGGTAGTGGAATTTATGAAGCAGTCCAAAACCCTGGGCGTACCGGCAGGTTGGGGAGTGGTGGTATCGTCAGGATTGCAAGAAGCTGCCAGCAACAGGACGCCCAAACCAGAGATGTAAATGTTTTTCAGTTTCATATACCTTCGTTTAGATGTTAGCAATTTTGAGAAGACAAAAATCCGCAGATACATTCGTTTTTGTTTGATGGGTAACCGCCAAAAAAAAATATCACGGAAAACCGTGAATTTGTAGCACTCTACCAGGTAATGCTTTGTACCTCACTACCAGATATATAGTTTTGACCACTTAAACGATGAATATGTTGCTACCGATGCCTGTATTGAAACGTATTGTTTACCTGTTGCTACCAATGGTGGTTTGGGCCGCAGCGGCGCATGGCCAGCGGGCCGACGCATACAAGGCCCTGCAGCAAGCAGCGGCGATAAAGAACGAAACGCCGGACAAAGCTTTTCTTACCCTGAAGGGGGGTAGCCTGCTGGGCCGCGTGAACCCTGACTCTGCCCTGCTCATTATGCACCAGGCATTGGAGATGTCGCGCCGGATTAGTGCCGACTCCTTAACAGCAGTGTGTATTTATGCGATAGCGGACTACAATATGAAAATCGGTAACCTGAAAGTGGCCGCCCATTATTGCGATACACTACTGCTTCATGCCGGTAAAACAAAGAGCACTCATGCCGCGGCAATGGGCTATGTAACCAGCGGCATCATCCATGCCCAGCAGGGATACATGATCACATCAATGGAAGAATTTCACAAGGCGCTGGCCTTGCAGGAGCAACGAAAAGACAGCATAGCCGCCGCTATGACATTAGTATGCCTGGGTAATGTCTACTTCCAGGACGAGCAAAAGGAACAGGCCGCCTACTATTACCGCAAGGCGGTAGGGGTGCAGGAAGAAATAGACTCGCTGGGCGCCGCCTCTACCATGGTGAACCTCGCCTCTGTATATATACAAATGCATCAGCCGGATTCAGGCCTTTATTACAACAACCTGGCACGCGATATAGTGATGAACTTTGACAATGGCGAAGAGCTCCTTTTCGAGAACTACTTGAATGATGTGCTGTTGCAAATGGATAAGAACAACCTGGCCGCGGCAGACGCCTCTCTGGATAAGGCACTGGCGATAGCAAACAAACAAGGGGCGATATTTAAACTGGCCAGGGCGCTTCAAACTTCAGCCACACTGGCCGATAAAAAGGGAAAGGTACCACAGGCGATCAGCCAGATGAAAGAGGCTGTAGGATACTTCGAGCAGATAGGCCATCTGCCTCTGCTGAAGACCGCCTACCGCGGAATGTATGAACTGTACGACAAAAGCAATAATACCACAGGCGCCCTCGAAATGCTGAAAAAATACAAGTCGGTAAGTGACAGTTTGTACAACGACCAGGTGACAGCCCGAATTAATGATTTGAATATACGCTACGAAACAGAAAAGAAGGAAAAATCGCTGGCGGAGAAAGAAGAAGCCATACGCAGAAAGAACGACGAACTGCAAATGCTCTATGCAGTGGTAGTTGTTGCCCTGGTAATAGTGCTATTGGTAGTGGCCATATACGTACAATCGAAGCGGGCCCAGAAGCAGCGGGCGATAGCGGAGCGACAGGAGCGAGATATAGCCCTGCTGAAAGCGCTGATGACAGGGGAAGAGAAAGAGCGCACCCGCATAGCCCGCGAGCTGCATGATGGACTGGGTGGCATACTGGCTGCATCGCAGATGCAGCTGAGTAACATTGCAGAGGCTACCATTGCACAAACACCGGAAATACAAAAAGCCGGAAGCCTGGTATCGAGGGCGGCAGAAGAAGCGCGCCGTATTGCCCACAACCTGCTACCCGAAACGCTGATGCGCGCGGGTCTGGATAGCGCCCTGCGGGAATATTGCCTCTCTATAAATGAGAGTAAGCTGGTAGATATAGAATATGAGTCGCTCGGGATAGAACAGCGCATGGCCGCCTCTACTGAATTGGCCATTTATCGCGTAGTGCAGGAGCTGGTAAACAATATTATTAAGCATGCGAAGGCTACACAGGCTTTTATACAGCTTCATCGTCATCACAATACACTGAGCATCACCATAGAGGATAATGGAGCCGGTTTTGATGATAGTGCACCAAAAAAAGAAGGAATAGGATTGGCGAATATTAAGTCCAGAATTAATTATCTTAATGGTTCGATAAATATTAAATCGGACAGGCAGAAGGGTACCTCTGTTTATATTGAAATAATGCTCCAAAAAGAATAACGGATGTCACGTATTACGGTAGCGGTTCTGGACGATCATCAGTTAATAGCAGATGCAATAGCGGGTATTGTAAATGGCCAGGATGACTATACCTACTGGGGTGGATTTGTGCACAGCCGAGACCTGGATGAAAAAATAGCTACCCATGGCGCCCCCGATGTATTATTGCTGGATATAAACCTGAATGGCGAAGATGGTATTGAACTGTGCAAACAATATACCCGCAAACATGCAGGAATGAAAATAGCCATGATAACAGGCCTGACGCAACCCGCCGTGGTAAAGAACGCCATGCGCACAGGGGCGAATGGCTTTATGCTAAAGAATATAGCTAAAGACGACCTGCTGCAGGGTATACGAACGATGATGCGCGGCGAGCAGTATATACACGAAGAAATACAAAAGCTGATAGTAGCCGATGCGCTCTACAGGCACCGCCCCAGCGACTACGTGCCTAAACTCAGCCGCCGGGAGAAAGAAGTTCTGGAGCTGATAATGAAGGAGTGTACCACACAGGAAATAGCCGATACACTCTTTATATCAGTGAATACCGTAGAAACCCACCGTGCCAGCCTGCTGCAAAAGACAGGAGCGAAGAACATTGCGGGACTGGTAAAAGTGGCCATAGAAAAAGGGCTGACTAACTAGTGGTTTTCCGCCATTTTTATAAATGGCTTTATCCCATGAGCCTCTGCGATAGCTTTCTTACCATATTTACATCAATAAAAAATGTACTTATGAGAAAGCTCCATACTATAGCGTGCATTGCTGGTATAGCCTTGATAGCATTATCCTCTTGCGGAGGCGATGACGGGAACGCATCCGGACTTGATAAAACGATAGAGAAATATGGTGCGAAAAGCGCATCGCCTGGCGATGGATGCCTGGCAGGATATGCAGAGAAGCTGACAGACTTACTGACGGCAACGGAAGCAGCAGGGCAGGCAGGCAAAGACGCTGCGTCAACAGAAACCAAATACAACAAGGTAACCAAAAGCACCGCCTACCATGAGTGCATTTATAAATGGGAGGGAAATGGAAGGCTGATGAAGAATGTGGCAGTAAAGGTGCCGCAGGACGACATTATATCCATTGGGTGCATTGAGACCATGACGGAGGCTGCATTTAAAGACAGATACAGCGAGAAAACAGAGGAGCAAATTGCGGAAATGAATGCCGTAGTGGATAAGCAGATGGACAAAGCGCTGGAAGGTAATAGTACGCCGGAGGCGAATGCGGCTGCCGAAAAATTAAAGAAAGCAGGCATCAGCAAGAGCACTGCAAAGAACACCACAAAAAGCATGACGGGCAGCTTTGGTAAGATTTTGAAATCCTACCGGCCTGTAGAAGGTGTGGGTGACGCCGCCGCCTGGAACGAGGTGAGTGAGAAGCTTCATATATTGAATAACGGAGTAAAAGTAGAAATAGGCGTGAACCTGAGCGATGATACAGAAGTGAACAAAGCCAAAGCAATAGAGATAGCCCGGATAGTGCTGGGGAAATGTGAGTAGGCCGCTTAATTAGTAGACATATTGCAAACGAGCCTGCCGTTTAGGGCAGGCTCGTTTGCAATATGGGTGAGCCTCTATCTGAATTGTAGCCGTCAGTTGATAGTTCACCGAATATCTTTTGTCCCTAAAATGGACGTTCTGTCCCCGATTTTATAGATGTACCAGGCCTGCCAATACTTTTGCGCCTGAAAGCAACATGCTAAAGTAATTAAAAGTGTTGCTTAATATTTCAATGAGAAAAACACTACTTTCTATTCTTTTTTCGGTTGCCTTTGCCGGTATGGTACAGGCGCAAATAACTAAATGCAAAGCATCTACGTTCTCTTTCAGGGAGAAAGCCCAGGGAGCCAGCCAGTGGACACGCTGGTCATCACCTGTCAATGTAGATATACTTATCTCTATAGATGATGCTAACAAACGCATGCAAATATTTTCTGACCAGGAACAGGTATATGATATCATCAGGGATCATGGTGTCAGCAAGAACAGGAAAGGGGAGAATGAGCACAAATGGGAGTGTATAAACGAGAAGGGGATAAGGTGCTATGTGTATGTAATAAACACGGCTAGCGGAAGCGAATTGTCGGTAGAGTTCAGCGACCTGAGCTGGAAGTATAAAGTTAGAATTATCTAAACATCCAAAATTTTCTTCCTGGGTTTTAAGGTCCAAGCGATGCTTGCAAGAATCATATTGCCTTACCTGCCGGGATAGACATGCTATAGAAACACATCTTTTGTTAAACATCTAAAATCACAGTAACAAAAATTAAATTTTACATTTTATGAAGTTCAATCATTTTTTCGTCGCCATCCTGAGCATTGGCTTATTGTTTGCTTCCTGCAAAAAGAACACCCCGGCTCCTACAACGCCCACTGCTACCGTAGATGCCAATGAGTCAAAAAACAATGCAATCAGTGCTAACTCCTGGACAGTAACTTCTTATACGGAGAATGGGCAAGAACGCATGCAGAGCGCGCTGAATTCTTTCACCATGACATACAAGAAGGAAGACAAGAATAACGGTACTGCTACCTGGGCGTTGATAGATCTGCAAGGCGGTTCGCAGAACGTCTCAGACAAATATGAAATAAGGAATAATGGCACCGAGATAGATCTGGGAGGAGATATACTTGGTTTTACTGTAAGTGGCAGCAGCCTCACTATTGAAGGAAACTACAATGGTACTGCGGTACGGATAGTTGCTAAGAAGTAGTGGTCTTGATCGTCGACAATTGGCAAGGGGCGCAGCTAATCAGGCTGCCCATTAGCATCTTTTCATAACAAAGATAGAACCCTACCCTGTGAGATAAGCCTTTCAGAATAATATTGTCTGAAAGGCTTATCCATTTTATAGCTGTCTAAAAAAACACGTATGACTATAAATAGATTTTGTGTAGGGGGTGTCTCAAATGATCCGTTTTTTTAGCTTTGACCGCTTTGGTTTTTTGATGAGGGCTTATTTTCTTATAGCATGTTTTCTTATGGCACAAGTGGCTTACTGTCGCGATGAGCAGGCTGCTATTGCTCATAGGGTAGCAGGTTTGGATAGCCTTATGATAAAATATTTCAAGAATCATGAAAGGGCAGTGCGGGAAGCCGATGAGCTATATGAGTTGCTGAAGGAGCACTACAGGAGCAAGGAGTTTCTGGGATACAAGATTGATGTACGGCTGCAGCGGGCAATACTGTACGCTCTGCGCGAGAATCACCAGGAGGCGCTGCGTATTTCGCTTGAAGCCATGGAGGAGGCGGAAGAGCATAACCTGCCGGAGCGGTTATACCGAGCTTATTGGGTGGTAGCTATTATGTACGAGGTGATGAATGAACATGACATTTGCCGAAGTTACCTAGATAAGGCGTATGTTATATACAGGGAAAAAGGACTAGAAAGTGTTTATAGTGAGTATTGCATACGTATAGCGTCTCATTACCGGCAGGTAGGAAAGATCGACTCTTCTATTCGCTATGCTAAAACTGCGCTGGAGTATGCTACAAAGTACCATAACTTCAGGGAGCGGAGGGATGCCTGCCTGTTGCTGGGTAATACGTTGGCAGAGGAAAGGTTCGATGAGGCGCTGCATTATAAAGGGTTAGCAGCTGGAATGTTTGAGGATATAGAGGACTTTTCATCTGCCGCCATGCAGTTGACAGGTGCTGCCCACAGCCTTTTAAGTCGGGGTCGTTTGAAAGAGGCTTTTATGTATAGTGATTCCGCACTTTCCATACTTCAACGTACGGGCACAGATGTGCTGGCAATAAATTATGCAGTAAGGTACAGGCTTTTTGAGGCGATTAATGAGAGGGATTCGGCATATCATTATTTGAAGAAGTACCATGAGGTTTTTGTCAGTGAGCTGAGTAAGAATGAAACACTAAAACTGAAGGAAATTAGCGAGCAGTATGCCAGTGATAAGAAAGAAGCCGTAATAAAGGCGAAGAACCAGCAACTTGTATTTATTACCTGTCTCCTTGCGGTTATTGCTATTACTGTTGTTATTGTAATCAGAAAGAACCGAAAGATACGGTCGCAGAACCAGGTGATCAGTCGGCAAGTGGAAGAACTGATGAAGACGCTTGAGCAGAAACAGGTATTACTTTCAGAGCTGCAACACAGGGTGAAAAACAACCTGCAACACGTTATCAGTATCCTGGAAATACAGAAAGAATCGGTGGACTTTAACAATATAGATGAATTGATACGGGGCAATCAAAACCGAATACACTCTATGGCCCTGCTCCATAAAAAACTGAATATATCGGACAATATAAACGAGGTAGACCTGAAGAAGTACATTGGCGAGCTATCAGAGCTTGTTAAGGAGTCGTACTGGAAACGCAAGACGGATGTATCGTTAGAGCTTTGCTGTGACGTAAGTAAATTATCTATAGAGAAGGCGCTGCCATTAGGACTTATCGTTGTTGAGCTGGTAAGTAATAGTATGAAGCATGCATTCGGGAAGCGGGGACTAGGTATTATACAAATATCCATTACAGAAGAGGGCAGTAAAGGTGTAAAAAGGTTGTATTATTCAGACAATGGCTCCGGCTACGATTTTAACAGGAAGGGAGAAAAGGGATTAGGGATGGAGATTATAAAGGGGCTTATAGACCAGCTGGATGCGAGGGCTGAGAGTAATGGCAAAAATGGGTTTGAATTAACATTGTATTTTAAGTAACAGGCAATGGAAGGAAATACAATTTTGCTGGTTGAGGATGATTTTCTGAACCGGAGACTAACAAAAAAGGTTCTTGCAGAAAATGGTTACCAGGTGCTGGAAGCAAAGAATGCGAGGGAGGCCCTGGCGCTACTTGAAAGTAATGTCAGTAAGGTAGACCTGGCCATCCTGGATATACACCTGGGTGAGCAGGGGCCGGACGGTATAGATGTTGGCAAACAGATACAGGAGCGTTATGGTATCCCGTTTTTGTATCTCACGGCATACGACAACCACGAATTTGTAAACAGGGCGATAGCGACAACACCTTATTCGTATATCACTAAGCCATTCAAGAATATAGAGATACTGAGCACAGTAATGCTCGCCATCAGGCACTCGAAAAAGAAGGATGGCGGCAGCGGTACTATAACAGTAAAGGAAAACGAGTATAATGTGGAGCTGGCCATTGATGAGATACACTATATAGAGTCGGACGGGAACTACTTACTATTCCATACCGGTGCTGGCGGAAAGGTTTTTAGAAGCAGGTATACTATTAAGCAGCTGCTGGAAGTATTACCGCGCCATATTTTTGTTCAGACACATCGGGCCTTCGTCGTAAATAGAAGCAAAATCGAAAAATTCAGCAGCAAGAGTGTTGTAATAGGAAGGGCTGTTGTGCCCGTCTCCCGCTATTACGTAGAGGATGTATCATTACTGCCAGTCAGTTAGCTGGTTAGCGTACAGAGTTACTTCCCGATACAAAACTTAGAAAAAATATAATCCAGCTTATCCTCAGTAGTCACCTCACCCGTTATCTCACCGAGGTAGTGCAGGCAACGGCGGATGTCGAGGGCGATGAGGTCTCCCGGAATGTTACTGTCCATACCGTTGCGTATATCGGTGAGTGAATCCAGTACCTGTTGCAGCGCATGATGGTGGCGGGCGTTGGTGATGACCGTGCCTTCCTGCTTTATTTCTCCTTCTACAACTATGTTGTATAGGGCTTGTAACAGCTGCTGCACATTGCCTTTTTCTTTGGCAGAGATGAACAGTGTATCGCAATCCGAAAATTTCTCCCTGGCTGCTTCAATCCCAATAGCATCTACTTTGTTGCCAACGAGCAAGTATTTTATTCCTTCTTTCTCTAGTTCATCTTTTTGTGCTACTACATCAGCAGGAATACCATTCACTGTATCGAAGAGATAAACGATGATGTCAGCTTTTTTCATAGCATCCTTGCTGCGTTGCATACCGATGTTCTCTATCACGTCTGTAGAGTGTTCGCGGATGCCCGCTGTGTCCACTAGCCGGAACAGCACGCCGTTAATATTGAGTGTTTCTTCAATCGTATCACGGGTGGTGCCTGCAATTTCGCTGACGATAGCGCGCTCTTCATTCAGCAGGGCGTTGAGTAATGTACTCTTTCCCGCATTGGGTTTGCCTACGATTGCTACGCTTACACCATTGCGGATTACGTTGCCCAACTTGAAGGAATGTACCAGTCCGGTAGTAGCGGTAGTCATTTCGTTGATGAGTGTATATAGCTGTGTGCGGTCAGCGAATTCTACATCTTCCTGGGAGAAATCGAGCTCCAGTTCTATGAGCGCGCTGAACTTAATGAGCTGCTCGCGCATAGCTTTTAATTGCTCACTGAAGCCGCCGCGCAGGTTGTGCATGGCGGCCTGCTGCGATGCAGCCGACTGGCTGGCGATGAGGTCGGCGACAGCTTCCGCCTGGGTGAGGTCCATTCGGCCATTCAGGAATGCCCGTTGCGTAAATTCCCCCGCTTTAGCCAGTTGTGCGCCCTTGGCAAGGCACAGGCCTATAACCTTTTGCAGGATATAATTGGAGCCGTGACAGCTTATTTCCACCACATCCTCACCGGTATAGCTTTTGGGGCCTTTATACAGGCTCACCACCACTTCATCAACAATGGTAGCTCCATCCATTACCCTGCCAAAGTGGATGGTGTGTGAAGGCTGGTCGGAAAGCTTTTTTCCTTTAAAGATATTGTCGGCTATAGATACGGCATCCGCACCACTCAGGCGGATAACGCCGATGGCTCCCTCGCCGGGTGGCGTTGCTAATGCTACTATGGTATCGTTGAATGAATTCAATATGTGCCCCTCCTGGCCTCCCCCTTTTGGGGAGGGATCAATATTTTAGTGTGCAAAGGTACGATTGAACTGCGACTAAAGGGGATTTTAGGGATTATCGGCGTTAACCGTAATTTTATAGCGGTGTAGATGTGAATAGTCAATCTAAACGCCGGATAAAAACATGAGAGCAGTAATACAAAGGGTTTCCACAGCAAGTGTCACTATAGATGGGGAAGTGAAGTCGGCGATAGGCCCCGGGTTTATGGTATTGCTGGGCATAGAAGCGGCGGACACAAGAGAAGAGGCAGACTGGCTCTGCAAGAAAATAGCGCAACTTCGCGTGTTCAGCGACGAGGCCGGCCTGATGAACAAGGATATTCAGGAGGCCGGTGGCGAAGTACTGGTAGTGAGCCAGTTTACGTTGCATGCGTCTTACAAAAAGGGCAACCGCCCGTCGTTCATCCGTGCGGCAAGGCCGGAGCAGGCCATACCGCTCTACGAATATTTTACCACTCAGATGACCGCACTATTAGGCAAACCAACACTTACCGGAACCTTCGGGGCAGATATGAAAGTGGCACTGGTGAACGATGGGCCTGTGACAATAATAATGGATACACTAAACCGGGAATAAGTGTTGAATCGGTATTAGAGGAGGTTAACCCGGCTTATTACGAGAAGTTCGTGCAGGGTGATATCCTCAAAATCTAAAGAATCCTGGTTCAGATTGTACCTTTGCCCCATGTCAAAGAAAAATAAAGGTCGGAACGATGGATTGGTGTACTCTACCAACCAGGATTACTTTAATGACTATGACGAACCGCAGGAAAATGCGGAAACCTTGCCAAAGGAAAAACAGAAGCTTAGGGTAAAACTGGACAGTAAGCAACGGGCGGGTAAGCTGGTGACGCTGGTGGAGGGTTTTGTAGGAAGGGGGGAAGATATGGAAGCCTTGGGCAAGCAACTGAAAACCAAATGTGGCACAGGGGGAAGTGTCAAAGATGGGTTTATTATAATACAAGGGGACTATAAAGAAAAAATCATTGGCTGGTTGAAGGAATGGGGCTATGTTTTAACCAAATGATAAGCGTACTTTTGCCCGGTCATTTTCTATTTCAATGTTACAAGACATACAAATACTCAACGAAAAAGATACCCGTTCAGGCTTCGGCGAGGGTATACTGGAACTGGGACGCACTAACCCCAATGTAGTGGCCCTTACGGCCGACCTTGCCGGCTCCCTGAAACTGAACGATTTTATTAAAGAATTTCCCGACCGTTTTATACAATGCGGCATAGCGGAAGCAAATATGATAGGTGTTGCAGCCGGGCTTACCATTGGCGGCAAGATACCCTTCACTACCACGTTTGCCAACTTCTCTACATCGCGCGTGTACGACCAGGTTCGCCAGTCGGTAGCGTATAGCGGAAAAAACGTGAAAATATGCGCCTCACACGCCGGCTTAACGCTGGGGGAAGATGGAGCTACCCACCAGGTACTGGAAGATATAGGTATGATGCGCATGCTGCCGGGTATGGCGGTAGTGGTGCCTTGCGATTTTAACCAAACGAAGGCGGCGACCATAGCAATAGCAGAACACCAGGGCCCGGTTTATCTACGTTTTGGCCGCCCAAAATGGCCCAACTTTACCGCACCTGACCAGAAGTTTGAGCTGGGTAAGGCGCAAGTGCTGGCCGAAGGCTCAGATGTAACCATTATAGCTTGTGGCCACCTGGTATGGATAGCGGTGGAAGCGGCCAAAATACTTGCCGAAAAGGGCATCTCTGTCGACCTGATTAACATGCATACCATTAAGCCGCTGGATGAGGCCGCTATACTAAAGTCTGTTGGCAAAACGGGTTGTGTGGTAACGGCGGAAGAGCACCAGGTAAACGGTGGCCTGGGCGATGCGGTAGCAAATGTACTTTCCCGCAACAACCCCGTTCCCCACGAGTATGTGGCTGTAATGGACACGTTCGGAGAAAGCGGAACACCAAACCAACTGCTGGAAAAATACGGCCTCAACAAAGAGAACGTAGTAGCTGCTGCCGAAAAAGCAATGGCACGGAAATAAGATTTGAACTGAGATTTACAGAATAAAAAAAGATTAACCAGGGCTGTAAGCGGTTAATTGCAAACTGTAAACTGATAACTAATAATGGCTTGATAATTGTATAGATTATCAAGCCATTTACAATTACAGAAAAATGAACAGGATAGTAGCGGCAGCCTTTATTTTTATAGTAATGCTCAGCGGTTGCGCACAACCAAAGGACCTGGAATACCGGGGGTTCCGGAACATACGCATCAACACCGTGGGTTTTTCGAAAACGCAGCTGGGTGCCGACATACAATTATATAACCCCAATGGCTACCCGCTGGTATTTAAGAGCGCGCTGGCAGATGTGTTCCTGGACAACCAGAAAATTGGCAATGTTACCCTGGACACTACGCTCACCATTCCACGGAAAGATACGTTCCTGGTACCGGTAGTGCTGGACGCCAACCTGGGCGGTGCGCTGGGTAATCTCGTTCAGGCGCTGGGCAGGAAGGAAGTTACTATTCGCTTTACCGGAACCGTAAAGGCCGGGCGAAACGGGGTGTTTGTCAATATCCCCATAAACTATGAGGCCAAACAAAAAATAAGTCTCGATTTTTAATTGCGGATAGCACAGGCCGCGTGTAGGAAGTGAAAGCGGGCTTATTCCTTCCCGGCAATAACCAATACGATTTCTCCTTTAGGAGCTGTGGTTTCGTAGTGTACGGCAAGCTCAGACAGGCTGCCTTTACGGGTTTCTTCAAACATTTTAGTCAGCTCCCTGCAAACCGCGGCCTCGCGGCCCGGGCCGAAGTGCTCGGAGAGTTCTTTAAGTGTTTTCGCCAGGCGATGCGGAGACTCATACAGTACCACGGTGCGCTCTTCTTCCGCCAGCTTTTTCATCATGGTTTGGCGGCCCTTTTTCAAGGGCAGGAAACCTTCAAACACAAAACTGTTGGATGGTATACCCGATTGCACCAGCGCGGGAACAAATGCAGTAGCGCCGGGCAGGCACGTTACGGGGATGCCCATCTTAAGGCACTCCCTCACCAGCAGGAAGCCTGGATCGGATATTCCGGGGGTACCCGCATCCGTTATAAGCGCATAGGTTTTCCCGCTTTGCAGCTGCTCTACCAGGTAAGCGAGCATTTTGTGTTCATTATGCTGGTGGTGCGGGGTTAGTGGTTTCTGTATTTGGTAATGCTTCAGCAGTACAGAACTGGTGCGGGTGTCCTCGCACAAGATTCCATCTGCCTGCTTCAGCACTTCAACAGCACGATAAGTGATGTCGCCAAGATTGCCAATAGGCGATGGAACGAGGTAAAGATGCATATCCCCAGCCCCTAAGGGGTTAATTGTCTTTGTTAGTAAATAACATAGTTGCCCTTTTAGAGGGCGCAGGGGTTACCCTTCCACTACATTAAAGTCAAACGCTTCCATCACCGGGTTGGCGAGCAGTTTCTTGCAGGCTTCCTGTGTCATTTGCTCGGCTTCTTCCTTGCTGTTTGCCTCTATGTTCAGCGTTATGTGTTTGCCAATACGCACCTCTTGTATGTGCAGCAGTCCTAGATTGTGCAGGCCGCTGTTTACTGCTTTGCCTTGCGGGTCCAGCAATTCTTTCAGGGGCATAACGTTGATATGAGCCGTGTATTTCATTATAAGTTGAGTTATTAAATTTTTGCAGTTTGGGTGGTTGCTTCTTCCGGCGCCCGGTATACGAGCGATAATATTATATATAGCCCGAACAGTACCGGTATAGCCGCTACGTGCAGCAAAGGTATTGCAGCGGCGGCAGCCAGCACCAATATTATTTGGGGCCACATATACTTTATCTGCCTTTTGGCCGGCATTAGCTTAAAGAAGGGCAGTTTCGATACCATCAGCCAGCACAGCAGGGCTATAATGCCATAGATGGTCCATTTGCTTTGCAAGGCTGAGGCCAGCTTGTTGGTTACGGCGTTTTGCCCGTAGAAGAGGTCTACCAGCGGAAACGAGGCTACTATAATGCCTACGGCGGGTACCGGCATACCCGTAAACGACCACTTTTGTTGTGTGGCGTTTATATTAAAACGCGCCAGTCGCAGCGCCGCAAAGCAGGCCACCAGGAATGCGGGCAGCATAGACCACATGCTTACCGATAAGGCGTTGGGCTCCCGCATGTAGGCCGCCCACAGCATTTTATACAATATCATAGAGGGGGCTACGCCAAAGGAAATAACATCCGCCAGTGAATCCAGGTCTTTGCCAATGGGGGAAAAAACCTTCAGTGCACGCGCCACGGCACCGTCCAGCAGATCAAATACCCCGGCGATACCTATAAATACAGAGGCCCAGTAGAGCTGTTCGGTTCCGAAAACTATTTCATATTCGCTAGCATTAACAGCCCAATAAGGGTGCGATTCCAGCGCGAAAGCTATGGCGGCGCATCCGCAGAGCAGGTTGCAGAGTGTGAGAATATTGGGTAAATGCTTCATGAGGGCTCAAAAGTAGCAATCTTATGCAAATTGCCCTACGGCAAGGATAAACAGTTGGCAGAACCCGCTGAGGGGGCTGGAACACAGTAAATTAGCGGCTTTAGCGAGGGGAAGAAGGCCTTTTGGCGGAAAAACGCCAAAAAATTTTTGCAAAACGCTTTGATTAATAATTTTTTGTCCTTTTATTTGTGCTTGCAGTATCTGCTAACGCTGCTGCTGTTCTTACGAAGATGCAAGGTTTTACAGGTGTTACGGCCTGTGAGTGAAGAGAAAAAGAATAGTTTGTTGCAGGCACTATTGCATATTTGGTTAACATTAATTATCATTGTAGTCTTAAACTTGTTTACAAACAAACACACGTTCTATATGAAAAAATTGCTCCTTGCTTTATTGGCTATCGGCGGTTTTGCTTCTGCTAATGCACAAAAAAACACGTGGTTGCTGTATGGTAATGCTTCTTACGCTACCAGCACAGTAGATTACGGTTCTTACGATTACAAGACAACTGCCTGGGGTATTAATCCTGGTGTGGGTTATCAATTCTCTAACCACATGACCCTCGGTCTGCAGGGCGGTTACAACAACATGAGGACCCCAACTATGGATGGCCTGAACAGGGACATCAATAAAGACTGGTCTGTTGGCGGTTTCTGGCGTTATACGCACTATGTTGGTAACATCTTCTTTATATTCAACCAAATGGAACTGAGCTACATCGCTGGTTCTGTACAAACTGAAGGTCTGAGCAACAAATCTACCTACACTGGTGTAACTGGTGCCTGGTATCCTGCAATCGGTGCTTTCGTTCACAAAGGCCTCGCCCTGAACTTTAACATCGGTGGTATCGGATTCTCTTCTATCAGCGGAAATCCTGCTTCTGTTAACTCTCCTGACATGACTGGTAACTCTTTCGGTGTTACTTTCGGCCGCACAGTTAACATTGGTATCTCTAAGAACATCGCTTGCCATCGCCATGGCCGTCATCACGGTAGCCACAGCGAACCAGGTGCTGAAGTTCGTCGCATGAAGATCGTTGAAGACGAAGAAGAAGCTGACGATGACTACTCTGCTAAGAAAGCTAAGCTGAAAGCAAAGAGGGAAAAACAAAAAGTTCGCATTAAGAGCGGCGACGACGACGAATAGTCAGTAAACGCTTAAACGTATAAGTAAGGCCTCGCAGTAGCGGGGCCTTACGCATTTATAGAATGCCAGGTAATTCCATTACAGTTTACTTCCGCGCCAGCCCTATGTATGTGCGGCAAACCCTACCTTTTGAAGCCTTCATTTCGTAACTTTGCAACCCGGTAATTCCGGCAATCAAGATATTATGATGTCAACAGAAACCAGTCCATCGCTTAGCCTTAAGAATAAAGTACGAATAGTAACGGCCGCTTCCCTTTTCGACGGGCACGACGCTTCTATTAATATCATGAGACGGGTGATGCAGGCAAGCGGCGCCGAGGTGATTCACCTGGGCCACGACAGAAGTGTACAGGAAATAGTAGACTGTGCCATACAGGAAGATGCCAATGCTATCGCTATCACTTCCTACCAGGGTGGGCACAATGAATATTTTAAGTACATGTACGACCTGCTGAACGAGCGGGGGTGCGGGCACATAAAGATTTTTGGCGGCGGCGGCGGCGTAATACTTCCTTCGGAGATAGAAGAGCTGCACCAATACGGTATTACACGTATCTATTCTCCCGACGATGGTCGTGCAATGGGGCTGCAGGGGATGATAGACGACCTGCTGCAGCAGAGTGACTTTCCTGTAGGGAATGTATTGAATGGGGAGATAGGGCACATAGGAGATAAAGAAGCAAAATCGATAGCGCGATTGATATCAGCCGCGGAGAACTATCATGATATGCCCGAAACCCAGGCCATGCTGGCCAGGGTGAAGGAGCAGGCGGGCGAGTCGCAAACACCAGTATTGGGCATCACCGGTACGGGCGGTGCCGGTAAGAGTTCTTTGGTAGATGAAATCGTTCGTCGTTTTCTGCTCGATTTCCCGGAGAAGCACATCGGGATAATATCAGTAGACCCTTCTAAAAAGAAAACCGGTGGTGCGCTGCTGGGAGACCGTATCCGGATGAATGCAATACGCAACCCTCGAGTGTACATGCGCTCTATGGCTACCCGCCAGAGTAACCTGGCGGTATCTAAGTACATCATAGATGCGGTTAATATCCTGAAGGCAGCGCGCTTTGACCTGATTATACTGGAAACTTCGGGCATAGGCCAGAGCGATACACAGATAACCGACTACGGCGATTTGAATTTGTATGTAATGACGCCGGAATACGGTGCGGCCACCCAGCTGGAGAAAATAGATATGCTGGACTTCGCCGACATTGTAGTTATAAACAAGTTTGATAAGCGTGGTGCAATGGACGCACTGAGGGATGTAAAAAAGACATTTCAGCGCAATCACAAATTATTTGATAAAAATGTGGATGAAATGCCGGTGTACGGTACCATCGCCTCTCAGTTCAACGACCCCGGTACCAATACCATGTATAAGTCGCTGATGGATGTAGTGGTAAAGAAGACTGGGCGCACCGAGCTCCAGTCGGAATTTACCATTACCGACGAGATGAGCGAAAAAATATACATCATCCCTCCGGCTCGTACCCGTTACCTGAGCGAAATATCGGAGAACAACCGTAAGTACGATAAGTGGGCGAAAGACCAGGCAAGTGTTGCACAGAAATTGTTCGGTATCAGCAAAACGATACAGACTATAGAAGGACAGGATATTGAGGATAAGGACCGGCTGATAAAAACGCTGCAGGAAGTGTATGCTAAAACCGAGCTGGACCTTGACCCCAAGAACAAGATACTGCTGGAAACCTGGGAGGAGAAGAAAGCCCAGTACATGGGTGAGTATTACACCTTTAAAGTGCGTAATAAGGAACTGAAAATAAAAACACATACCGAATCACTCTCACACTCGCAGATACCAAAGGTAGCAGTGCCTAAGTTTGAAGCATGGGGCGAGATACTGCAATGGGCGCTTGCCGAAAACTTCCCGGGAGAGTTTCCGTATGCCGCGGGTATATATCCCTTTAAGCGCGAAGGAGAAGACCCTACCCGAATGTTTGCCGGCGAGGGTGGACCTGAGCGCACTAACAAGCGGTTCCACTATGTATCGCTGGGTATGCCGGCAAAGAGGCTAAGTACCGCTTTCGACAGTGTGACCCTTTACGGGCAGGACCCCGACCATCGCCCGGATATTTATGGAAAGGTAGGCAACTCCGGCGTAAGCGTGTGCTGCCTCGACGATGCTAAAAAGCTCTATTCGGGTTTTGACCTGGCCGACCCGAAAACATCGGTTTCTATGACCATCAATGGCCCGGCCCCAACAATTACCGCCTTCTTTATGAATGCGGCTATAGACCAGCAATGTGAGAAGTACATTCGCGCCAACGGGTTGGTAGACGAGGTGAACAAGAAGATAGAAGCTATATACGCCGAAAAGGGATTAAGCCGCCCTACATACAATCCTTCCACTTTTGGTGGCGGGGCGGATGGTTCCCTTCCCGAAGGTAACGACGGGCTTGGCCTGCTGCTATTGGGGGTAACTGGTGACCAGGTGCTACCGCATGATGTATACCAGAAGATTAAGACAGAAACCCTGCAGGCGGTGCGCGGAACCGTGCAGGCCGACATATTAAAAGAAGATCAGGCCCAGAACACCTGTATATTCTCTACCGAGTTTTCGCTGCGGGTAATGGGAGATGTGCAACAGTTCTTTATAGACAAAGGAGTGCGTAACTTTTATTCCGTTTCCATTAGCGGTTACCACATTGCTGAGGCCGGGGCCAACCCGATATCGCAACTCGCGTTTACTATTTCCAATGGCTTTACGTTCGTAGAGTATTACCTCAGCCGTGGAATGAATATAGACGATTTTGCACCTAACTTGTCCTTCTTTTTCAGCAACGGTGTAGACCCTGAGTATAGTGTGATAGGCCGGGTGGCGCGCCGTATTTGGGCCAAGGCGATGAAGTTTAAGTATGGTGGCAATGAGCGGTCGCAAATGCTCAAGTACCACATCCAGACATCCGGCCGCTCCCTGCATGCACAGGAGATTGACTTCAACGATATCCGTACCACCTTGCAGGCGCTCTACGCGATATACGATAACTGCAACTCCCTGCATACAAATGCTTACGATGAGGCCATCACCACGCCTACTGAAGAAAGTGTTCGCCGCGCAATGGCCATACAGCTGATAATCAACAAAGAACTTGGCCTGGCTAAAAACGAAAATCCGCTCCAGGGCTCTTTCATTATAGAAGAACTTACTGACCTGGTAGAAGAAGCGGTGCTTTCCGAGTTTGACCGCATTACGGAACGCGGCGGTGTACTCGGTGCCATGGAGACGATGTACCAGCGTAGCAAGATACAGGAAGAAAGCCTCTATTACGAAACACTGAAGCATACCGGGGAGTATCCTATCATTGGGGTAAATACCTTCCTGAGCTCAAAGGGTTCGCCTACGGTTATTCCGCAGGAAGTGATACGTTCTACCACGGAAGAAAAAGAATTCCAGATTAAAACCGTTCAGAACCTTTGGCAGCGCAGTGGCGATAAAGGCCAGCAAATGCTCAAAGCACTTCAACAAAAAGCGGTTCACAACGAGAACATCTTTGAGGAACTGATGGAGACAGTAAAATATTGCTCACTGGGGCAGATAACCAAGGCCCTTTTTGAAGTAGGCGGACAGTACAGGAGAAATATGTAACATCCGGCCCTGCGGCTAATAAGGATAGTTAATGGCACACTTTTGCAGTGTGCCATTAATATATTAAGCCCGGATGGATATTAAAAAGATACTGCTCGGAGAAGAGCATTTTTCCTTTCTGCTGGAAGTGCTGCTGAGAACGTCGGTAATGTTCATTGCCGTTATCGTCGCCATCAGCCTGCTGGGCAAGCGCGGTGTAAAGCAGTTGTCTGTTTTTGAACTGGTGATTATCATTTCCATGGGCTCAGCAGCAGGGGACCCAATGTTTTACCAGGAGGTAGGGATATTGACGGCTTTTGTGGTTTTTGCCACCATTATCATCATTTACAAGCTGGTGATGAGATTGCTGAACAGGAGCGAGCGATTTGAAAAAGCGGTAGAAGGGGAGCCCGTCTACCTGGTGAAGGAGGGCCGCTTCTGTTATCATGCGTTTAAGCACGAGTCGCTGGCGGCAGATGAGTTTTTTGCCGAGTTGCGGAATTACAGCATTTCCCAGTTAGGACAGATAAGGGCGGCTATAATGGAAACGAACGGTAATATCAGTGTTTTCTATTACGAGGATGACCAGGTATTGTGGGGCCTGCCAATTTTACCCGAAGAGTTCAAGCAGTCAATAGCAATAATAGACCACCCGGCACACTACTCTTGCAGGTATTGTGGCTATACCGAATATATGAATGACCTGGGTAAACATACCTGTACCATTTGCGGGCGGGAAGAGTGGGTACAGGCTACCAGGGAACGCCGCATCAGCTAATTCCTAATTGAATTATCTTTATGATAATATAAGCTCATCCTTAACGGTATAGTTTTTATATAGTCTACACATACATGCGCAAAGTCTTAAAAATAGCCGGTTACACGGTAGGTAGCTTATTACTGATAATACTGCTGGTGGTGGTGTGGCTCAATACCTCGTCGGGCCAGGAGTTTGTAAGAGGCAAGGCGGAAAAATTCCTTGCAGACAAGCTAAAGACGGAAGTACGCATTGGCAAACTGGGATATGGCTTGCCTAAAGTAATATCCCTGGAAGACGTACTATTTAAAGACCAGGCGAACGATACCTTG
The DNA here is from genome assembly GCA_016786665.1 of Flavipsychrobacter sp. GTDB lineage: Bacteria > Bacteroidota > Bacteroidia > Chitinophagales > Chitinophagaceae > MKUN01. Next base: position 6,384 of record JAEUVZ010000046.1, on the reverse strand, counting down.
CTAAGGGTAGGTAAGCTGAAGATAAATGTAAATATGCTGGCGCTCATCAGCAGTAAGGTAGAGGTGAGCAAGCTGGAACTCACCGGCGTGAACGCCCACATTTACCGCAACGCTCCGGATACCGCTTTCAACTTTGGTTATATTATAGATGCCTTCGCGGGTAAGGAGACTGACCAGCCGGAAGAAGTTAAAGAGGCCAACGACACTTCTTCACTTACGTTTGATGTAAATAAGGTAGAACTGGCGGACATACGTTTCCGTTTTGACGACTATACCGGTGGAAGCCGTTTCGGGCTCACCCTGGGTAAGCTGGATTTGCGCCTTCGGGAGTTTGACCCGGTTAAAATGAAATTTCATGTACGTGACCTGGAAGTGGAGGGCTTGCACGCTAACATGGTCATGGATACCTCTTATCTGCCGCCTGAACCGGAAGACACCACGGCATCAGCGCCCATTCAGCTGGCTGTAGACGACCTGAAGTTAAAGGACGTATCCTTTTCATCAGACGATGTGCTGAATAAAATGAAGATGGGCTATGAAGTGGGCCACTTACATGCCAGGCCAAAGAAAATAGACCTGGCCGGGCAGGTAGTAGATATTGAGAAACTACAACTACAGAAAACTACCGCCCGTATATGGATGGGTAAAACATCGGTTGCGCCCGCCAAAATGGAAGAAACGGCAAAAGAGGTTGCTGACACTCTGGAGCAGGGTAACTGGAAGGTTCGTGTAGCGGATATCGGTCTATCAGATATCCACTTTGCAATGGATAACGACAATATGCCCCGCCAGAAAGGAAGCATTGATTATGCACACCTTGATGTAAAGAACCTGGCCCTGGAGGCAAAAGCGATAGTGTTTACCGGTGATACTATTGCGGGAAATATAGCGCACATAGCCCTTAGTGAAAGTTCCGGGCTGGAACTCCGGGAGCTTAAAACCGATTTCATTTATCACCCACGAGGCGCAGTACTGAATGGATTGTTTCTACAGACTTCTGAAACAATACTTCGCGACTATGCGGAGGTGGGATGGCCATCTACGGAGGCCATGCAGCGCGACCCCAATGTAATGACGGTAAAGACCAACCTGGTAAAAAGCCGCATAGGGATTCATGATGTACTGTTGTTTGTTCCTTCCCTGGCGTCGCAGGATGTGTTGCGAAGCAACCGAAACGGACACCTGGACCTGGAAGCAATTCTGGAGGGTTCGCTTCGTTCCCTGGAGATACAGCGCTTATTTCTTGCAGGCCTGGGCAGTACTGAAGTAGACCTGAGCGGAACGCTTCGCAACGTGGCCGATTCCCGCAGGCTGGCTTACGACCTGAACATCGTGAAGATGGCATCTTCCGCAGCAGATATTAACGGCTTTGTACCTCGGGAAACAACGGCACAGGTGCGCATACCCGATAGGTTTGGCGTTACAGGGCGTGTGTCAGGTGGGGTAATGGACTACCAGACTCCGGGTCTCACCATATTCACTTCCGATGGCAATGTGTACCTGGATGGCAAGTTGCTGATGTCTCCTGGCAAAGGGAAAGAGCAATACGCGATGCAGGTGCGTACCGACAAACTGAATATCGGCCGTATCCTCCGGCAGGATACACTGATGGGCGTGGTTACCGCAATGCTGAATGCTACAGGTACCGGCTTTGATATGAACACCATGAGCGCCGTGATAGATGCCAGTATATCACAGGCGCAGTTCAAGGGATATGACTACCATAGCGTGAATATATCCGGAGATGTAACCAGCAAAGTAGCCAACATCCGCCTGAATTCTGAAGATCCTAACGCCCGCCTGCACATTAATGGCCAGGCCGACCTGGGTGGAGAATATGTTTCCGCGAAAGGAGACATCAATATAGACAGCATCAATTTCCAGGCATTGAACCTGTACGAGTCAGAACTCCGTACCCGGGGCAAAATACATATTGATGCTCCTGAACTGAATCCTGATTACCCCAACTTTTCGCTTACCTGGTTAGACCCGCTCATTGTGGCCAATGGCCAGCGCTATGCTACCGACAGTTTCGTGGTGGTATCCCGGCCATCAGTAGATTCGGGACAGAATATCTTCCTGAATTTTGATGCCTTGGTGGCGCGCATCACGGGGCATATACCGCTTACCCGTGCCGGCGATGTGCTTCAGGAGCATATCAGCCGCCACTACAGCACGGTAGCAAAACAAGACAGCCTGGTAGCGAAAGCTGAGAAATCGGTAACAGATACGGCTATTGGTACCTACGATTTGTCGTTGGTAGCAGACGTGAGAGACCGGCCAATACTGCACGGGATTCTGCCGGGGCTTGAATTCCTGGATTCGATACACATAGAAGCGGGGCTTGATACCCGGAATCTGCGCCTGGAGGCTACTATGCCCAGGGTAGAGTATGCCGGTACTACCATTGAGAATGGTAAAGCTACCGTAACGGGTGCCGACTCGTCGCTGAACTACGAGGTGACTGTAGACCGGCTGGAGCAAGGAAGTTTACAGTTCTGGTTTGCAAAGGTTGCGGGAGACATCCGCAACAATGTGCTCACTACCCGCGTTAGCATTGCCGATTCATCCCGGACAGAACGCTTTGTGATAGCCGCCAATATGCAGCAGCAGGATAACGAGCGGGAAATTTCCATGCTGCCGGGGTTGAAGCTGGACTACGACGAGTGGAATGTACTAAGCCCGAACAAGATCATTTTTGGCGACAATGGTTTTTATGTTCAGAATTTCGGCATTAATAATTCTGGTCAGTCCATCACCATCAATAGCGAAACGCCTGACCCATCCGCTCCGCTGAACGTGGAGATGAACAATTTTGTCATCGGGAATTTCACCAATATTATCAGCAAGGATACTAACCTGGCCAATGGCGTGCTGGGAGGGAAGGTGGTAGCGGAGAACCTGCAGCAGGCACCCGTAATCACCGGAGATGTCCAGGTGCGGAACCTTTCTGTAATGGGCGATACGGTAGGGAACGTAAGTGTGAAGGCCAATACACAAACACCCAATACGGTAGCGGTAGATATGAAAATTGACGGGTTGGGTAATGACATAGCGCTTAACGGCAACTATTATACCCAGCCTGTAAGGGGTAATGACTTTGACTTCCTGTTGAATATCCGGCAGCTGGATTTGAAGCGGTTTGAAGGGATAGCGCAGAAGCAGATAAAGAACAGTTCCGGAGGTTTGAAAGGGGAGCTGGCTCTGAAAGGGACAACAAAACAACCATTGGTGAACGGGCAGATATATACCGATAACCTGGTAACCACTATCAGCATGCTGAACGCCCGTTTCAAAATGCCATCAGAGCGCATCAACTTCAATGGGGATGTAATAGATTTCGACCAGTTTAAAATATTTGATAGCGTTGGCAACAAGGGTACCATAGATGGCAGTATTGCGCTGCGCACCATGGAGATGAACCTGAATGTAGATGCACGCAACTGGCAGGTGCTTAACTCAGAGGCTAAGGACAACGACTTGTTTTATGGGAAGCTCTTCCTGACAACCGATATAGGGATTCACGGAACGCCTACGAAACCCAATGTAGATGGTAAGGTAAGTGTACTAAAGGGCACCGACCTTACAGTAGTGTCGCCGCAAAGCGACCCCACCATTGTAAGCACGGAGGGAATAGTGGAGTTTGTGAACATGAGCGATTCCACTCAATACCTGCCGGTGGTTAAGAAGGCGGAAGACACGGCATTGTTCCGCCTGATGCCCGGCTCCAACATCAATGTAACGCTCTCTGTTGATAAGGAAGCGGCGTTTAGCATGGTTATCGATAAAGCAACCGGCGACTTTGTAAACGTAAAAGGGGAAGCGGCGCTTAATGCCAATGTGGGTAATGATGGCAAGGTAACCCTGGCGGGCGCGTATACCATTGAAGACGGCGCCTACCAGCTCAATTATAGCTTTATTAAACGCAAATTCCGCATACAGCCGGGAAGCACTATAGTATTTGCGGGCGACCCACTGGATGCGGATGTGAACATTACAGCGGTATATGTGGCCAATATCGCTTCTTACGACCTGGTAGAGCGCCAGGTGCCCGACCCGGCGCAGTTGAATTATTACAAGCAGCGCTTACCATTTGATATACAATTGCTGTTGAGAGGCAAGATCATGCAGCCAGCCATTACGTTTGATATAGAGCTACCGGAAGATAAGGTCTACCGGATGACGCCCGATCAGTTGGAGCTGGTACGAAGCAAACTGGCTCAGGTAAGGCTTGATACGTCTGAACTCACCAAGCAGGTGTTTGCGGTGCTGCTGCTCAATAGGTTTGTTTCCGACGATCCATTCTCTAGCAATTCAGGTGGGGGCCTGGCATATACGGCCAAGCAAAGTGTCAGCCGTTTTTTGGGAGAACAGCTGAACAAGTTTGCCAGCGACCTTGTAAAGGGCATTGACATTTCAGTAGACCTTGCGCAGTCAGAGGACTATACCACCGGTTCAAAAAGAGATAGGACTGACCTCAGCGTGAACGCGTCCAAGAGCCTGCTCAACGACCGCCTTCGGGTAACTATTGGCAACGACTTTGAATTGCAAGGCCCACAGTCGGGCAATGCAAACCAGAACACCAGCTACATACCCGGCAACCTGGCAGCAGACTATAACCTTAGTACGGATGGACGTTATGTGGTAAGGGCTTACCGAAGGGCTTACGATGAAGGAGCACTGCAGGGTTTTGTTACGGAAACAGGGCTGAATTTCATTATCAGCATGGACTATAATCGCTTTGCTCACTTATTCAGGAGGAATCGTAACCGCAATCTGAAGAAGGAACAACGGACCGAAGAGAAGAAGAAGGAAGTAAACACGGCAGGAACAACTACAGCGCGTAAAGAATGACGAAACATACCAAGCTACTTTTTTTATTCACACTATTGCTGGTGGTTTCCGCCTGTAGTAACGTGAAACATTTGCCGGCGGGAGAATCCCTGTTTACCGGTAGTTCTGTATCCATAGAAGATGGAGAGACTACCCGGAAGCAGCGAAACGTGCTGGAGAACGACTTGTCAAAATCAGTTCGACCTCAGCCTAACTCAAAGTTGTTGGGTATACGTTTCCGCCTGGCCATCTATACCCATGTGGCGCGAAATAAAGAAAAAGGGATCTTGTATCGCCTAAAGGAAAAGAATGGGGAACCACCCGTGCTTACCAGTACGGTAGATATGGAAATGAACCGGAAGATATTGGCTAATACATTGCAGAACAGAGGTTTTTTTTATCCAGCTATTACGGGTGAGCTGAAGACAAAACGCAAGAAGACAAAAGCGATTTTCCGGGTTCAGACAGGCAAACAATACATCATCAACGAAACGATCTTCCGGAACGACAGCAGCTCTACCCTGGCGGAAGATATTTACAGCCTGAGAGAAAGCACACTATTAAAACCCGGAGCCCCCTATAACCTGGACCTCATAAAAGGAGAACGGGAACGGATAGACAAGCAACTGAAGGAGATAGGGTACTATTACTTTAAGGCCGACTATCTGCTGATAAAGGCCGATACCTCTATAGGCGATAGCAAGGTAAATTTGTACGTTACCCTGAAAGACGATGATGAAGTAGCGGAGGAGATGTACAACATTTACAACATCCGCAACGTGTATATATATCCCAACTTCCGATTGCGGGGCTCTAACCTGGATACTAATAAGGCGGACGCTGTAGACTATGAAGGCTACAAGGTAGTAGATACCCGCAAGCGTTTCCGCCCATCGGTGTTTGCATACACCATGCATTTCAAGCCGGGCGATGAGTACAACAGAACTGACCACAACACTACGCTGAACCGGCTGATAAACCTCAACGTATTTAAATTCGTTAAAAACCGGTTTGAACCGGTAAACGATTCGATACTAGACGTACATTATTACCTGACTCCTTACCCCAAAAAATCTATCCGCTTTGAGATTGGCGCTATGACGCAGAACGACAGCCGGGTCGGTACCCAGGGAAGCATCAGCTGGAAGAACCGCAATACATTCAGGGGTGCGGAGGAGTTTACCGTAAAGCTGAATGGAGGCTACGAGGTGCAGTATGGCGGCGCTAGTAATGTTAGCGGTGCTGCCACATCCGGCCGCAACCGGCGCCCCGATATCTACGAAGGAGGAATAGAGACAAGCGTGGCTTTCCCGCGGCTGCTGGTTCCTTTCTTCAGGCCGAGGGTAAATGGTAGCTTTATGCCCCGCACATTCATAAAAGCGGGGGCCAGCCTGGAAGCACAGTCAGACTTGCTGCGGATAATATCCTACAAGCTGTCCTATGGTTACAACTGGAGGGAAGATATAAGACGCGAGCATCAGCTGTATCCTATCAATATCACCTACGTAAAGACCGATACGCTCAGCAGCCAGGACCTGAACCTTTTTTATG
>JAEUVZ010000029.1 GCA_016786665.1 Flavipsychrobacter sp. | reverse complement strand
ATAAAAATATGATTGCTACAGTACACACCACCATACGCTGCGTGCTGCGTATTTCCCCCAGTTTTTAAAGCTGCTCTGCAGCTGCTCTATCAGTTCTTTTTGGGTTACCTTCTTTCCTTTAGGGTCAAAGGCAAAATCTGTTTCTGAGGGTTCCAGCAATTCTACTTTCGTGGCTACCCAGGTGGTATACAGCCGGGGTATGGCCAGTTCCAGTATCATGCCCGGCAGGCCGCTGAACATTTCCGGGCCGCCACTCACCATTATATCATCGGTATAGAAGGCCACTACATATACACTATCGCATATCTTGCTCACCGCCTTCCGGCATTTAAAATTGGCGATGGTGCGTATTTCGTCCTTTATTACCCATTTCAGCACGCGCATACTGTCTTCCACGTTATACTTCTGCTCGTATATCTGTTTCAGAGAGTTTACTTTTTGTCCTTTCAGGTCGGTGTATACCGTGTTCTTAGTAGCCGGTCCTTCCCCAAACATCTTAAACGTTTGCTCCGATTCTTTCCCCGGTTTGTATATCACCTTATCCCCGTTAAAGTACATATCAAAATAGCTAACGCTGAATTTGGGGATTTGTGTTTTCATCCGCTCAAACCAGTCGTTGTTTCCGCCCTCGCTCTCATCCTGGAACTGACGGTGGATGTTCATTTTTTTCTCAAATTCTATTTTGCCTTTTACGGTATACTGGGCCTGTGCTGTTGTGTACAGCCCCAGCAAACAGCATATGTATATCAGTTGTTTCATGTTCTGTTATTTTAGTTCTATCACGTTTCCACCATCTGCGCCTGCGGGCTTATCTCCTGCCGACATCTTCGTAAAGTTCCATATCAGGCTCAGCATACCGTATTGGGTTATTGTGTTGTAGGTATTCTCGGTTATCAGGTTGCCCTGGGCAAAGCGTTGGAAGCCTTTGTTCTGGTTCAGTATGTCGAAGACATACGCGCGAAGTTCCAGGTTGCCTTTCTTCAGGAATTTCTTGCTCGCATAAGCGTTCCAGCGGAAGACATCATTGTTGGTCGTAAACACCGCGGTCTTTTGGCGGATGAACCATTCCACTTCCGTACCCAGCTCAAATTTGAGGGGTAGTTGCACTTCAGCGTTCAGGTTATGCTCCTGGGTCCAGTAGTTGGAAGTATTGGTGCTTATCGTCGACCTGTTGTCATTATAGTTGAATACCAGTCGGTAATTAACAGAGAATTTTTCATCCTTGTCGTACCGTACATCCGGCCCGAAGCCATAGTAATTATTGTCGCTCACATTTTTGCGGCCGTTCACAAAGGTGTTGCTATGGTTGATGCCTGCATTGGCGTAGGCTCCCACATCTATATTCAGTTTCTGTATCCGCTTCCCGTAGCCTATGTAGCCCCAGCCGTTGTAGTTGCCATCTATATTCTGGTAGTTGTAGCTGCGGATACCATTAGCGTCTATGTTATCCACCATGGTTATTTGTCCCTGCACCATGCTGAAGGAAGCATTAGCCCATATGTAGCGTCCGGTCATTACTTTATAGTCATTGTAGCGGGTAGTGAACGTATGCCGGAATTCCTGCTTCAGGTTAGGGTTGCCACTGGCGATATTAAGCGGGTCAATATTGTTTCGTACCGGCTGTATCTGGTCTATCGTAGGTTGGCGGGTAGCGCCATTGTAGCTGAAGTAGAAGTTGGTTTGCTGGTTGAATTTGTAGTTCAGCGTGGCCCTGGGGAAGAAGTTAAGCCGGTTGTAGCTCAGGTTGAACTTAGGCAGCGTGTCTGTACGGCGGTCGGTCTGCTTAAAGTTGGCATAAGAGACGGAGCCGCCACCGGAAACGTTTATCTTTTTAAAGATGAACCGCAGGTTGGCCCCGCCGCTGTTGGTCATTATGTCGTAAGCATAGTTAGTGCTCAGGTTGGGGTCCAGGGTAGTGAGGTATTGGGGGGTGCCGTTGTTCGCCGTGTCTATTCGGCGGTAGGTGTTTCGTATAATGTCGCTGTTGTTAATATTCAGCCCGTAGTTAAGCTCCAGGAAGGCCACCTTGGAGAGCGGCTCGGTATAGTTAATGCGTGTAGAGAGGTTAAAGGCGTTCCACTCATTCTCCCGGTATTGATTCAGGGGTATGTTGAACGGGATGGTATCAATATACGAGGAGATGTCCGACACGGTAGTATCAGTAGTGTTGGTGCGCTTGAAGCTTTCGTTCAGGTTCACGATAAGGCTGCGCCCTTTCTTCATGAATTTTTTCCGGTACACCAGTTCCGCACCCTGGCCTATACTACCCGACTGGCCCACGGTAGTACGGTTCATGGAGTTGACCGTATCAGCAATACCATCTACAGTATCTATCTCTGAGGAGAGGTTCACCGCACGGTAAAAAGAGCGGTTCCGCGATAGGGCGTAGTTGCCGCTCGCACTTAGCTTAATGGAAGAGAGACTGTCTATTTTACGCTCATACATTCCATCCGCACGGTGGCGCAGGCCGGTTTTGAAGTTGTCGTTGTTCTCGTATTTATTTAAGCCGGAGCCGGGTAGCACATATTGGGTTACGGTATTGCCTGCGGTATTCACGTCCTGCTGCGCAAACCGGTAGTTGGCCGACACGTGGTTGGTGTCCCGCTTCCATTTGTCGGCGTAGTGTATACCTCCGGTCCAGGCTTTGGGCAGTCCCTGCCCGTTGTACTGGCCGCTCCAGCTTTCCATGTCGTCGTCGCTGCTGCTCATGTTACGGATGAATCCGCCATCCTCATCCATCTCAAAGGTGCCGCCGTCGCTGCTGCCGTATTTGTCCCGGTCTTGCCAGCCAAGCCCTACCTTGCCCGTGTTGGCTATGATGCCAAATGCCGAAAGCTGCCGTTTACCCTTGAACTGGTTGATCATTCCCTGGTTTTGGAAGTACTCCCCGGTGCCGCCACCGGCTTCTATTTTGCCAAAGAAGCCTTTCTTTTTGTCTTCTTTAAGCTCCAGGTTGATGGTTTTTATCTTTTGTCCATCGTCTATGCCGGTAAACTCCGCTTGTTCCGATTTCTTGTCAAATACCTGTACTTTATCAATCGCGTTGGCCTGTAGGTTTTTGGTCACCACCGCCGGGTCGTCGGAAAAGAACTCTTCTCCGTCTACCAGTATCTTTTGTACCTTCTCTCCTTGCGCTGTTACTTCACCGTTTTTATTTACCTGCAGTCCTGGTAGTTTTTTCAGCAGGTCTTCCACCGATGCATTGTCTTTTACTTTAAAGCTGTCGGCCACATATTCTATAGTGTCACCTTTCACTTTTATCGCGCCTCTGTTGGCGTACAGCACGAACTCCGAAAGGAGGTTCTCCCGGGAAAGCATTGGTATCTCGCCCAGGTCTATCGTTTGCTTGTCCTCCATTCTTATTACATCAATATAGTCGGCAAAAGAAGGGAAAGTGATCATTATCAGGTAGTCTCCTGCCGATGCCGGGTGCAGCTCAAAGGAGCCATCCAGTCGGGCGCGCGTATAAGTCTCCATTACGGAGTCTTTCGCGTGCATCAGCATCACCGATGCGTAAGGAAGATTGTTGGAGTTGGTGGTGTCTACTACTTTCCCCTTGATAGTGAGGGTTTGCGCCCCTGATGTAAGTGCCAGGAGCAGGGTGCCCAGCAGCAAGGAGACGAACAGGCGAAAATTCATTGAAGGATGGTTGTGGTGTGAACAACAAACGTCAGCAAAAATGGATATATTGATTAATACGACAAAATGCCAATCTGTTAAAGTTCCTTAACGATTGGCATTTTGATTTTAGTATCACCCTTATAGGGGGAATGTTACCATTTTATATTCAGCCCGGCCAGCCAGTTGAAGCCGGCCTGGGGGTAGAAGAAGTTTTGCGTAGTGGTGGCGCCACCATACACATAGCTATAGGTATAGCCATTGCTTTCGTACTGCCTGTTCAGCACGTTGTTCAGCATAATGTTGAAGCCCAGTTCGCGGAAGGGCTTCATCTTTATAGAGTAGCGGATGCGGATGTCGCAAAGGCCATAGGCGTCTATGCTGCGCGCGTCGTTGCTGGTATTGTCCAGGTACTGTTGCCCTACGTATTTGCCCATCACGTCCAGCTCCAGTTGCTGGCCATGGCTCATATTCCTCAATGGGCTGAAGGTAACCCCGCCCCCGGCTATAATACCGGGAGAGAAAGCGATATCCGTAGTGCCGTGTGCTATTACTTTCTGGCGGCCTAGGCTGTCGTCATAGTCATCCTGGTATTCGTTGAAGTTCAGTATTTTATTTTGCGAGAGTGTGAGGTTACCGTTGAAGGCTATCCAGTAGGCGGGCTTGGCATATGCCTGTAGTTCTATACCTGCCCGGTAGCTTTCCGCCACGTTGGTGCGGGTGTAGGCGCCTACGTCATTTATCTTACCGGTAAGTATCAGCTGGTCTTTATACATCATGTAGTAGAGGTTGGCCGAGGCGTTCCATTTGCGTCCCGCTATCTCGTAGCCGGCTTCTACATCGGTGAGGCGCTCCGGAAGGGGTAGATTAACGGGCGACGCTTCAAAGTCATCACGGTTAGGTTCTTTGTTGGCTACTGCAACGGAAGCGTAGGCCCGTTGCCGTTGGCTGGCGGTGTTGCGGAGCGTATAGTTAATCCCGCCCTTTGGGTTAAAGAAGCCGTAAGATACACTGTGCGCTATAGTAGGGTTCTTGCGAAATCCATTCATCTCATACGATACTGCGCGGTATTGCAGATCGCCATACAGCGTCAGGTTCTTGCCTATTTCCTGTTCGGCTTTGCCGTAGAAGTTTATGTCGCTCTTGTTGGCGTGCAGGTGATACCATTTGTGGTCGGCGGGAATGTTGTGTTCCGCCCATTTCACAAAGCCATAGTGTTCCCCGTCGTACAGGGCTACGCTGCCCCCCAGGGTGACGCGTGTTTTCTGGTGCGTGTACATTAAGGAATATACCCCGCCATAGTATTTGGTGCTGAGCCATAGCTGGCGTATCAGGTCGGTACTGGTAAGGGTGTCGTTTGAGGGGGTGATGTAGTCGCTCAGCCCGTAATCGGAATAGGACTGGCCCACTTTATACTCATTATAGAAGCCTTGCCCACGGGTGAAGAACAGGGCGGCATTAGCCGTTAGCTTATTAGAGAAGCGATGGTCAAAGAAGAACTGGTAGTAGTCTTGCTGGTAGTTGTCCGACTGGTCGTTGTACGTGAAGTAGTTGTACCGGCGCGGGTCGGAGCTGAACAGGTTTATTGAGTCCTGCCGGGTGAAGTACAGCACGCCCGCATTATTGGTATAGTGGCTCATCAGCGCGCTGTCGTTCCCGCGAAGTTTTTCCTCTGGCGTACCGTTCCAGGCCTGGCCTGTTTTTTCTTTGCCGGTCATCAGCAGAAAGCGGAACGACGTGTTTTCGCTCGCCTTCCAGCCGGCTACAAACTGCAGCGCTCTCAGGTCGCTGGCCGAGCGGTCCAGGAAGCCGTCCGAGTTTATTTTGGAGAGGCGTACGTCAAACTGGAGGCCATTCTCCAGCAGGCCGGTACCGGCTTTCACGGTGTATTTCTGTGTGTTGAAGGAACCGGCGCTGATGTTGGTTTCCGCGCCGGCTTTCTCCATCTGTTGCAGGGTGCTGATGCTCATAGTAGCGCCAAAGGCGCCCGCACCATTGGTGGAGCTGCCCACCCCGCGCTGCAGTTGTATGGAATTGACCGAAGAAGCCATATCCGGGAAGTCTACAAAGAACGCCCCCTGCGATTCGGCCTCGTTTACCGGTATGCCATTCAGGGTAATATTAATGCGGGTACCATCCGTGCCCCGGATACGGATACCGGTGTAGCCCACGCCCGCCCCCGCATCGCTGGTTACTACGGCCGAAGGGGTGTATTGCAGCAAGATGGGCAGGTCTTGCCCCAGGTTCACCTTTTCCAGGTCTTCTTTCGATACCTCGGTTTTAGCGAAGGGCGATTTGGTGCCGGCCCGTAAGGCGCGGATTTCCACCGGCGCCAGGCTCTGTTCTTTTAGCTGTGTTGAATCTGCCTGCTGGCCCTGTGCTGTCGCGGCCATTGCCATAAAGGAGGCAATAAGCACTTTGTTCTTTCTCATATTTGTGAAACTTGAATAAAGCCTAAGCCGGGGCGCATGCACAAACGGACACGACGATACATACGTCAGTTGTCGGTTATATGCATACAGAAAGAGGCAGCTGAATAAAACTCCCTAACCGGCATTACCCGGTCCAGGTTCAGCGGGTATAATCTCAGCCTGTATAGTAAGGCACCCCGTGCTAAATGTTTAGCGATGCAAAAGTATTAAAAATCAGCGGGAAAAATAAAATAACAATTTGGTTAGAATAAAGAAAAAATGGCTAATTTCGGTATCTATATTTTAAAAAAGTCAATCTAATGAAAAAGGTTTTACTATCAATGATGGCTGCTGCTGCAGTTATCTCTGCTAATGCACAGCAGCGCCTGGTGCTGTACGAAGAGTTCTCCGGCGAGAACTGCGGCCCGTGCGCCGCGGCTAACCCAACGCTGAACGCGTTGATGGCAGCTAACACCAGCAAGACTATCCTGCTGAAATATCAATCGCCTATTCCTTCTGCGGGTCCTATCTACAACCAGAATACGGTAGATGTTCAGGCGCGTATGACGTATTATTCCACTCCATTTGCTCCCTATGGCCGTTCTGATGGTGCTGTTTTAGGCACTGGCCAGAATGCGGGCCACGTGAGCTTCAATACGCAGGCTACTGTAGACGCGGCTTATGCCGTAGCTACTCCGTTCACCATCACCGCTACACACTCATGGTCCAGCGATGCGGACTCTATCTTTATCAACGTAACCGTAACTTCTTCCGGTGCGTTCAACGGTTCACAGATGAGGCTTCGCGCGGCGCTGGTAGAGCACCTGCTGTTCGATTCTCCTCCGGGCTCTAACGGTGAAACAGAGTTTCACAACGTAATGCGTAAAATGTATCCGAACGCAACAGGGGAAACGGTTCCTAACACCTGGACAAACGGACAAACTCAGAATTACACTATTTCAGGCCCTGTACCTTCTTACATAGACAAGGCAGATGCTGGTACGTTTGTTATCCTGTGGCTGCAAGACGACGCGAACAAGGTAGTAGCCCAGGCTGCCCGCACACAACCGGTTTCTATACCTGTTGATGTGAAATCAGATGGCATCACTACGCCAAATTCATTGTATTGCGTAAGCGGTTCCGCTTCCGTAGTGCCTACGGTAACCCTGAAGAACACAGGTACCGCTGCGCTTACGTCCGCTGACATCTACACCAAAGTGGATAACGGTGCCTGGACACTGACACAGGCCTGGACAGGTAACGTAGCTGCCGGCGCCTCTGCTAACGTCGCACTGCCAGCTGTTTCGCTCACTCCGGGCGTACACTTCATTCAGGATTCACTGGCAATGCCTAATGGCCAGACCGATGTGAACCTGGTGAACAACTGGGGATATGTAATGGTGAATGTACACAACACCACTACCAACCCGCTGGCTATTATTGAAGGTTTTGAGAACGGCGGACAAGTTCCTGCTAACTGGATCATGTATGATGCCAACAGCAACGGTCAGCAAATTTTCACTACCCGTGTTACCAACCAAAACTACGGACAGGCGAATAGTACATACTTCCTGTACCACGACAACTGGTCGTATGCGGCTAACGAAGCGAACTACGCTATCTTCCCAAGCGCGGATATGACAGGTGCCGTTGAAGCCCTTGATTTCTGGATTGCCAGCGCGCCTTATACACAAGGTAACCCTGAGCCTGATAGGCTGGAAGTAGTTTACTCTACCAACTGCGGACAAACCTGGACTTCCGTATGGAGCCAGCAAGGTGCGGCCCTGAATACGGCCCCTGCTACTACCGATGGTAGCCGCTTCCTTCCTTCTCAGCAGTCAAACTGGCAGCAGCGCAGCATAAACGTTACATCAGTGCCTAACGGTGCTATGCTGGCGTTCCGCGCTACCAGCGGTTTCGGTAACAGCCTGTTCATCGATAACATCAACCTGCGTCCGGGTTCGCCACTGGGTGTGACCGAATTCAGCGCTGCTAACTCTAACATGAACCTGTTCCCTAATCCTGCACAGGATAAGGCTACGCTGTCGTTTGTACTGAGCAACAGCAGTAATGTGTCTATCCAGGTAATGGACGCTGTGGGCCGCCTGGTAACTACTGTTACTAACGGCAACATGGATAAAGGACAGCAAAATGTGGAAATCACTACGGCCAACCTGCCTGCAGGCGCATACAACGTAGTTATTAAAACAGAAGCAGGTACTGCTACTCAGCGCCTGACTGTTGTTAGGTAATCTTTCTCTTAGATAACTAAAAGGAAACGCCCCCCGACAACCGGGGGGCGTTTCCTTTTTAATATTTGCGGCATTGGTTTATCAGGAGAAGTATTCCACTATACATTCTTTCAGCATCCGCTCCTGGCCTGCCATGTTTTCTACCTCTGGTTTTTTCACCATCATGTAGTGTGGCCAGCCGTCGCCGTCTATGCCTTCAAATTCGTAGTAGCCCCGCTGGCTGAGCAGCTTGCAAACCGCTATGTGCATCAGGTCTTGCTTTTGCTCTTTCGAGAATTTGCGTCCCGGAACCTCCCCCAGTTCATTTATGCCAATCAGGAACAGGATACCTTCCATATCCGGCAGCTTGCCAAACCGCTCCCGGAGCATGGTTTCCGTATCTATCCATCTTTGTTCGAAATTTTCCATAGTGCAAAAGTCAAATTTATTTCGCGTTGCTCCAAAAAGAGGAGCTATTGGGTGGAATGGCCCCAGGTACGGCCGGCAAAACTTTAAGTCAATTTTTACAAACCCGGGTATAGAGGTAATACACACTATTATTATTTTTGAAACCGTTTTAAGGTGTTAACTTGCTTAAACGTGTACTACTAGAATATGGAACTGAATACTGCACCCGATATCAGGGAACTGAATGAACGGATACACCAGCAAAGCGCTTTTATAGACCTGCTGATGATGGAACTGAATAAGTCGGTAGTGGGGCAAAAGCATATGGTGGAGCGCCTGCTGATAGGCTTGCTGGCCAATGGCCACGTGCTGCTGGAAGGCGTTCCCGGCCTGGCTAAAACCCTGGCTATCAAGTCGCTGGCTTCGGCTATTAAGGGACGGTTCGCCCGTATCCAGTTCACGCCCGACCTGCTGCCCGCCGACGTACTGGGCACAATGGTGTACAACCCCCAGGCGCATGAGTTTGCCGTGCGCAAGGGGCCTATCTTCGCCAACTTTATATTGGCCGATGAAATTAACCGGGCTCCCGCCAAGGTGCAAAGCGCCCTGCTGGAGGCCATGCAAGAGCGCCAGGTGACCATTGGCGATAGCACCTACAAACTGGAGGAGCCTTTCCTGGTACTGGCCACCCAGAACCCCATAGAACAGGAGGGTACCTACGAGCTGCCCGAAGCGCAAGTAGACCGCTTTATGCTAAAGGTGGTCATATCTTACCCCAAAAAGGAAGAGGAGCGCCACATCATACGGTATAACCTCAATCCCCAGGGTATGTCGCCCATCAACCCGGTGGTAAGCCCGCAGGATATAATAGACGCCCGCAAGCTGGTGCGCGAGGTGTATATGGACGAGAAGATTGAACAGTATATACTGGATATCGTCTTTGCTACCCGCTTCCCGGATGAGTATAAGCTGGGTAAGCTGAAGCCGCTGATAAGCTATGGCGCTTCCCCCCGCGCCAGCATCAGCCTGGCCCTGGCGGCCAAGGCGTATGCCTTCATCAAGCGCCGGGGCTATGTAATACCCGAAGACATACGCGCTGTGTGCCACGATGTAATGCGCCACCGTATTGGCATTACCTACGAGGCCGAAGCGGAAAATGTGAGCAGCGAACAGATAATAAACGAGATACTGAACGCGGTAGAAGTGCCTTAAACACCGTATTCTGGTCATAATTTTTAAGCCTGCCCGTGCGGCAGGCTTTTTATTGCTCTTATGGCAAATCCCCAATTAGTATATTTGCCCCACAATTTGCAGATATGTTGCCGATACAATTATTCAGACAGAATAAAGACCTGGTGCTGGAAGGGCTGAAAAAGAAGAATTTCAAGAACCCGGAGCTGGTAGATACGATCATTTCGCTGGACGAGGCGCGCCGCCAGGCGCAGGTGGAAAGCGATTCGGTAGCTGCGTCCATCAATGCGGCATCTAAGAGTATTGGCCAACTGATGGCAAAAGGGGAGAAAGAAGAAGCGGAAAAGCTGAAAGCGGAGGTAGCCAGCAATAAAGACAAGGCGAAGGAGCTATCCCAAAAAGTAGACACCCTGGGTGCGGAACTGGATGAGCTTATAGTGCAGCTGCCCAACCTGCCCCACGGCACCGTGCCTGCGGGCAAAACCCCGGAAGAAAACGAGGTGGTGCGTACGGGAGGCACCCGCCCCGACCTGAGCGCGCAAAAGCTGCCGCATTGGGAGCTGATGGAAAAATATAACCTGGTTGACTTTGAGCTGGGCAATAAGATAACCGGAAGCGGTTTTCCCGTGTATATAGGAAAGGGAGCCAAACTGCAGCGCTCACTTATCAACTACTTCCTGAATTATAACCTGGATGCCGGCTATACCGAATACTACCCACCCCATATGGTGAACGCCGAGACCGCATATGGTACCGGACAGCTGCCCGATAAAGAAGGGCAGATGTATATGAACCAGGACGGCTTCTACATGATACCCACCGCCGAGGTGCCCGTGACGAATGTGTACCGGGATACGATAGTGCCGGAGCAGGAGCTGCCTGTAAAAATGACCGCGTATTCTCCCTGTTTCCGCCGGGAGGCTGGCTCTTATGGCAAGGATGTGCGCGGGCTGAACCGGGTACACCAGTTTGATAAAGTAGAAATCATCCAATTAGCGCACCCCGACAAAAGCTATGAGGTGCTGGAGGGTATGGTGGCCCACGTGGAAGGCCTGTTGCAAAGCCTGGGGCTGGAATACCGCATCCTGCGCCTGTGTGGCGGGGATATGAGCTTTACATCGGCACTCACTTACGACTTTGAAGTGTACAGCGCCGCACAGGAGCGCTGGCTGGAAGTGAGCTCGGTTTCCAACTTTGAAAACTTCCAGGCTAACCGGATGAAAATACGCTACAAGGACAGCAACGGGAAAACTCAACTGGTGCATACGCTAAACGGCAGCTCGCTGGCCCTGCCGCGTATAGTGGCCTGCCTGCTGGAGAACTTCCAAACGCCGGAGGGGGTAAAGGTGCCCGCCGTGCTGCAGCCGTACTTTGGGAAAGACATTATCAACTAATCTTTGACTTAATCTACAATCTATGATACAACGCATTCAGAGTCTTTGGTTATTAGTAGCCGCGCTGGTAAACGCAGGAGTTTTCTATTTTCCGCTGTACCGCGGCCATGTAGACAATGCCGGCGTAGATACCCTCATGTACCTGGAGGTAGGGCAGAGGATGCCCCTGCTGCTTGCCGCCCTGGTAATGACGATTTTGCCCGCCGTTGCCATATTCCTTTATGGGAACAGGAAGCGCCAAAAGAGGATAGTACTGGTAAGTTTTGTAGCTGCCATTTCTTTCATTACCGTAGGCATGATGTACGTTACCCGTTTTATCAGTGAAAGCGGCATCGCTAACGATTCGTACTGGATAGGGATGGTGCTGCCTTTTATTTCCATTGTGTTCCTGGTACTGGCCTTTATGGGCATCAGGAAAGATGAGAAACTGGTGAAATCGCTGGACAGACTGCGATAGACATTCATTATAAGGCGCTGGAAGGCGCCTTTATAATATCATGGAAATGGTTAAAGATAGTCCTTTGGTGCCGAATGGGATGGAGTAGCCGGGTGCCTGCCGAGGCGCATCGGAACTGAATGTATAGCTGCTCATATCGTCTACATAAAGGGTTTGCTTTTCGTAAGCCAGTTTATCCGGAAAAGTACTTTCTCCATTTGCTGAAGACTCCTTGAGTGTCAGCTGCTTTGCTTTCAGCGTCATGGTAATTATATCGAGCGCCAGCCCGGCGCGCAGCTTTGACGTAATCTTGTACTCCACACCGCCTGAAAATGCCAGCCCGAAGCCAAAAGAGGAGCGAAGCTCTGAGCGGTCGTAAAACCGGTTGCCATTGCTGAATGTTTCAGACTCAACCTGCATACGGGCATGCAGGGGCAGGGCGAGGCCGGCCCTTACAGATACATCCAGCTTTTTGCCGGGTATGTTCATTACCGCAGATGGAAGGAGCAGAGTAGGGTTGGTAATGGACTGGCGTATGTGCGTTTCGCTGCCGGCGGGATACACATCGCCCAGGCTGGTAGCCACCTTATACTCCACCGCGCTGATAACCGTTGCCGCCGCTATCTCAAATCCAATCCGGGGAAACATGAAGCCTACGGCAGCTACCGCTCGTGTGCCCGAGAACATTGAAGCTTTCTTTACCTCGAACATGGCATTGTCGCTGGGGTTTTTGCTTCCCCCGGTATACGGGAAGCCAGTGAGGTAAACCGGCCGAGAGTTGGAAAGTGGCAAGGCATGGCCCAAGCCCGCCCGCAACACCAGCCGCTGGGCGGTACCCGGGATGGATAAAAGAACTGCGAACAATAATAATACCTGCTTCATATATAGTATGGCTTCACTAGTATTAGACGTATAAACCGACACTCTCTACGGGCTAATTGGCTCAAGAATATTTGGTGTAATATAGCTGCCGGAGCGTGTGTATTGGAAACGGTGACGGGATTAACTGATGATTAAATAAGGTGGGTGTGTTTAATAGTGAAGGTGTGGATTGCTTGATAACTCGTTGATAATCAAAGAAAATGTGTTTTCAAATTTGACTTTTAGCGGACTCTATTTTGACTTTTACTTTACTTATAGCTGGCGAGATTTTACTTTTACTTTAACCAGATTTTACTTTTAGTTGTCGAGAATTGACTTTTGTTTTAACTCATTTTAACCGGTTTTCCCGGGGTGTCTCGTAACTAACAAGGTGGCGATAACCGGCATTGTGAGCGCATGGCCCATGCAGGTGAACCGGAATAGTAAGTTACTAAATTCCCAGTGGTTTTGGGAAGGTAAGATATCCACAAAGTGAAAGCGGATGATAATGCAGGTGCGCTGGCCGCAATAATATGAAGAGAGGCTGTTTCAACTTTATGAAACGGCCTCTCTTCTATACTCGTAGTATCGCTTATGGTTGAAATGTAGCTACGCTCGCGGTAGCTACCCGCTTTTCAGACAACAGCGTTGTACTATTTCTTTTTCATTGCGGCTTCTATTTCTTCCACCGTTATGGGAATGTTCTTAAAGAGGTCGACATTGCCTGTTTTGGTCACCCAAATGTTGTTTTCTATGCGGATACCCATTTGTTCTTCCTCGATGTAGATCCCGGGTTCTACGGTAAAGAGCATTCCTTCTTTTACGGCTTCGGTACGGGTGCCCAGGTCATGCACATCGATGCCCAGGTGGTGGGTAACACCGTGGTAGAAATATTTGCGGTATGCCGGATTGGCCGGGTCCTGGTTCTTTATATCGGCTTTGGAAATAAGGCCGAGCTTCAGTACCTGTTTTTCCATCTCGGCGTTCATCTTAGTCACGTAATCGGTGAAGAGGATGCCCGGCTTCAGGAGTTTTTTGCCATAGTTGTGCGCATCGAGCACGGCATTGTACACTTCCTTCTGGCGTTTGGTGAATTTTCCGTTTACCGGAATGGTGCGGGTAAGATCGGCGCAGTAATTACCATATTCAGCGCCGAAGTCCATGAGGATGAGCTCGCCGTCTTTACACTCGCTGTTGTTTTCTACATAGTGGAGTACCCGGGCACGGTCTCCGGAGGCGATGATGCAGCCGTAGGCATGGCCTGTTGCGCGGTTGCGGAGGAATTCGTGGGTAATCTCCGCTTCTATTTCATGCTCGCAGACGCCGGGACGTATGAACTTCATTACGCGACGGAATGCCTTTTCGGTAATGTCTACGGCTACCTGTGTCACTTCTACTTCTTCCTTCGTTTTGATAGCGCGCAGCTCCTTCATGATACGGGCGGCCCGCTCGTAATGGTGCAGCGGGAAGCGTTTCATGATGTCGTGCACGAAGAGCAGGTCGGGCCGGAACAGCGAGGTGTCCAGCCTGTCGTTCTCGTTGCTGCTGAGGTACACATTGTCGGCGTGGTGCATCATTACCTGGAGAACAGGGTCTATGCTATCGAGCCACTGCACGTTTTTGATGCCGGAGATAGCCGTCGCTTCGTCTTTGCGGAGCTTGTGCCCTTCCCATTTCTCCAGGTGCTCGTTGGGGCGTATCAGTACCAATACTTCGCGGGCAGACTGGTCGGGGTTATCAGGATACAGTATCACCATAGACTTTTCCTGCACGATACCTGACAGCCAAAGCACATCGGAATTGGGCTTGTAGGTATAGAGGGCATCCCCATTGGTGGAAAGTACGTGGTTTCCCGGGAATATTGCCACAGAATTCGGTTTCATCTTTTTCGCAAAACGCGCCCGGTTCTGCGTGTACAGCTTGTTTGCTATTGGTGTGTATTTCATACCCCCTGTTCCCTAAAGGGAAATTGTTTTTGGTTACTTAATAAGTGTCAATATTAAAACAAAAGATTTCCCCCGAAAAGGGGATTTATCAAACTTAAAACAAAAATCCCTTCTTGCGGAAGGGATTTTTGTTTTATACGTTGAAGCGGAAGTGGAGCACGTCGCCATCCTGAACTATGTATTCTTTGCCTTCTATGCGAAGCCGTCCGTTTTCCCGTGCGGAGGCTTCCGAGCCGTATTTTACGTAGTCGTCGTAAGCGATGGTCTCGGCCTTAATAAATCCTTTTTCGAAATCGGTGTGAATAACGCTGGCGGCCTGTGGCGCTTTCCATCCGCGGTGTATGGTCCAGGCGCGCACTTCCTGCACGCCGGCAGTAAAGTAAGTAATAAGATTGAGGAGCTGGTAGGCAGCGCGTATCAGCCTGTTGAGACCCGGCTCCGTAAGGCCATACTCAGAGAGGAAGAGCTCTTTGTCTTCCTGGTTCTCCATTTCGGATATCTGCGCCTCGATGGAGTTGTTCATTACAATAACGCCGGCGCCTTCTTCGGTGGCTACCTTTACGAGCGCTTCAGAATATTTATTACCGGTGTGAATGGCGGACTCGTCTATATTAGCTACATAAAGCACGGGCTTTTGCGTGAGGAGGAAGAGGTCGGCGATGGCTTCCAGGTCTTCTCCTTCCAACTGCAGGCCACGAATGTTCTTGCCCTGCTCCAGGTGCGCTTTGCATTTTACCAGTACATCCAGCTGCCGCTTGGCTTTGGGGTCGTTCTTGGCTATCTTCTCGGTGCGGGCTATTTTCTTTTCCACGCTGTCGAGGTCTTTCAGCTGCAGTTCGGTATCTATTATTTCCTTATCGCTTACAGGGTTGATCTCTCCTTCTTCCCGGAGGATGTTCTCGTCCTCGAAGCAGCGGATAACGTGCACGATGGCATCTACCTCGCGGATATTGGCCAGGAACTTATTTCCCAGGCCTTCACCTTTGGAGGCGCCCTTTACCAACCCTGCAATGTCTACAAATTCTATAGTGGTAGGTACTACGCGCTGCGGCTGCACCAGCTCTGCGAGCTTAGCGATGCGCTCATCGGGCACATCTACCTGGCCTACATTGGGCTCAATAGTGCAGAAGCGATAGTTGGAAGCCTGCGCTTTAGCGCTATTGCTCACCGCGTTGAATAAGGTTGACTTACCTACGTTTGGTAGTCCTACGATGCCTACTTGTAAAGCCATGACTCTTCAAAAAATTTGCGCAAAATTACGGAAATAAAAGTACCTCCCCCATAGATATCTCTGTAATGGGACTGTGAAGTATAATTTATAGTATAGAGTGCCTAAATGATACGTAATCCCATATCATTGTGCATGAAGATAGTATGCCATCTTTCTACAAACTAGTATTAGTGTGTATTTTACACACAGATAGTTTTATAAAAAAGAACACATGAAAAATAAATTAAATTTTATTATTATCCTATTGACAGTCTTGACAAACTTCGCTAGCGCTCAAATTGACTCTAGGTTGGTAAAGAATAATAAGGTCTATTTACATCCTTTGGACAAGCGCAATACGGAGAAAATTAAAAATCATGTCAAGGCTTGGGGATATTGGCAAGTAGTAGATAATAGAAACGAGGCCGACTTTGTTTTAAAGTTTAATTGTGAAAGTGCGTTGGTTGGTGATAAAACGGGATATGCAGAGTTTATAGATCCGAAAACAAATGAGATATTTGAAACTACAGAACCTTGTAATACAGTTTTCACGTTAAGTGGTAGCAAGTATAGTTTAGCGAAGAAACTTATCAGAAAAAGAATAAAACCTCAACTTGAAAGTTAAGCTATTTTCTAGAGAGCCATGTTCGGTGGTTATATCGCACTACAAGTATTATACCCCAGCCTCACCAGTTCCGCTTCCATTATTTTGTAGACCTTCTCTTTGAGTGCGGGGAGGTCGCCGGCTTCCAGTCCGGTTGTGTTGATGGGGTCCAGGTAAACGGCCCTATTCTTTCCCGGCCATAGCTTCCACCAGGCGCTGTAGTGCCAGCGGTCGGGGGTATCGGGGAACAAAATGGGAAGGATGGGGGTCTGTGCATTGATGGCGAGGCGGAAGGCCCCGTCGTAGAAATCTTTGAGCGGGGTATTGCCCTCGTTGAATGTGCCTTCGGGGAAAACGATGATGCTGCTTTCCCTGTGTAGTACGCGCCACATGAGGCGCATGCTGCGGGCACGGTTGTGCGGGTTATCGCGCTTTACCAATATCACTACCTGCTTGTAGATAAAACCCAGTATGGGCACGCGCGACATTTCGTACTTGCCCAGCGCCCGGAAATAGAAGCGGATAGCCGGGAATATCACCAGTGTATCGAGATAGGAGATATGATTGGCCACTATGACATACTTATCGCCGGGCGGCCTGTTGCCCAAAACCCTGACCGGCATGCCAATGAGCCATAGCCAGCCGATGGACCAGTAGCGGATGACCCGCCATATGGTGCGGCGCGCCCATACGCTATTGAACAGCGCTATAATGAAGAACACCGGAAACGCCGCCAGCAGGCAGGCTATGAAGGTAACCAGTACCCAGGCCGTGTAAAAGGGTTGAAGTATGGTTCTCACTATTGGTTACGGCTGCATGCCCGGGAATAATGGTTTGGCAATGCCTATTTCACGACCGGGCCAGGGAATAGTGGCCATAATAACTATAACGGCTATGAGTGTGAACCAGAACATGCGCTTGTAGCGGGTGCCATCGGGCAGCTTTACGTTCTTGGCAGCACTGTAGCCGAGGTGTATGAGTATGATGCCAAGGAGCATGCCGGAGAGGTGCTCTATGGCCCAGAACCGCTGTACTTTCTCCTTCATATCCATAGCGCCAGAGGTGAGGACGCTGAACCAGCCCCGGGCGTAGTAGAGGTAAAGCCCGAGCAGCAATTGTATATCCGCGCATATCATCAGGAACAGGGACCACCGCTTATCGGCTTTGGTAAATGCTTTCCTGCCACTGAGCCCGCTAAGGCCTTTGATAATGGTGAGCAGCGCGAATAGCACGATGAGCCAGCGAAGAAAATTGTGGAGGTGGAGCATACCTGTCTGCATACGGATATTTTTTGATGGTTTAAAGGTAAGGTGGAAAATTGTAAAGTTGTACACTAATGTGTGCCAGGTGTGGTGCGGCTGGTTGCGAACCTACGGGCCGAATGTGTTTGTGTGCTGTACAGAAGCAATTTCCTCCCCCTTTCGCCCGGTTATGCAGGCCAGTGTATAAAGGAGATGGCATTACCAGCTCATGCGCTGACGGAACTGCCGAATCTGTTCCATATGGTGGCGACCATGCCAGGCATAGAGGTCGGTCATTTGCCAGAGGGGAACCAGTTCTTCGTACTCGGGATGGTAATAGGTGCGTTCCCAATCTTCCGGGTGCATGTTCCGGAGCATTTGGCCCCAGCGGCGGTGCAGCGCGTGCAGCAGTGTAATGGATACATTTACGGGAACGGTTTCAACATCGGAAAGTTCCGCCCAGGCCCTTTCGTCGTATGGTTTTATCACCGGGCTATCCTCTGTAAGCGCCAGCTTCAGGCGCATGTAGGCGTTCATGTGACTGTCGGCGATATGGTGGATGACCTGGTTCACCGTCCATCCGCCGGGGCGGTATGCTGACTGTAACTGATGTTCGTCGAGATTTTCTATGCAGAGATCGAGCCAGCCGGGTAAGGCTTCTATGGCAGAAATCCATTCGTTTTGCAATTCCGGGTCGTACCGCTCCGGCGCTTCGTACCGCCCTATCGGGTATCGTAACTGTTCATGACTGTCGTCCATAATCCAAAAATAGAAATTATTTCGCTTTGTTCAAGAGCTGTAGCGTTTTGCAGCCCGCAGTGCCAACCGGCGGGCATAAAAAAGCGGCCGGGACTACCAGCCGCTTTTCAATAACCGTTTTGCGACTTACCGCCCCCCGATGAACCTGTTCAGTTCTTCTTTGCTGGAAGAGTAAGTAAAAGCGTTGTTTACTTTGAAATAGTTGTTGGGATCTACCGTGCGGCCGTAGGCGCATTTAGCAAAATCCAGCTTTGACTGCTCAAACGAGAACAGCTGGCAAAGCTCCAGTACCTGGTCGGTAGTGAGGCAGTTGGTATTGAGGATGCTTTTAGCGGTAGACAACCGTGTTTCATCAAAGCTCTCGTTGCTGATAGTGGCTTTGGCTGACTGGAAATTGCCGCTCTTCATGGCATAGCAGTCGTTTACCGGTGCGCCGCCACCGCCGCGGCGTGTATCGAAGCCTTCGGAGTAAGAAGTGGTGGTGGTGGTTTGCGTTACGCTGCTGTTCATCAGCGGGTCGTTGACCTGTACGTTCACGTTCAGGCCGTTCATGTTCACGTTAGCGCCCACAGTGCCTGTTTGTGTAGTAGTGGTGGTGGTAGTTTGTGTAACAGCACCACCGCCCATAACGCCCACGGGATTGCCGTAGTGCATTACATATACATTAGAAGGCGGTATGTAGCCCTGCACTACGGGGATGGCTGAAAAGTAACGCAGCTTCGCCTTCCCGGAGCCGTCTTTTTTAATCTTGTAGGTTACGTCCATGGCCTGACCGTTCATCGGGTCTGCAATAGCCAGGTTGTTTTTAGAGATGTCGGCAATGCTCTTGTCTTCAAATATGATTTTAGCATTGTAATACGGATTCTGCAAATCTTCAATCCGCAGGTTGGTTTGGGGGACGTTATTCTGGCGTTCGCCATTCAGAATAAGGAAGAACTTATCACCGTCCTCGGAGAAGATGGTGAGGTTACCTGTAATGAGCGGTTGAGCGGCCGAGAACAACGGCAATAAAGCAAGCGCGAAGAGGATAAATTTAGATTTCATGTTTCAAAAAAATTGTGTATGTGCAAAGATGAGGAAAAATTAATAAACGGTAATAACCATAAAGTGTGCCAAAAATGAAAAAGAAAAGCCCGGCGGGATGGTGGCGCCGGGCTTTAAATGTACTACTTGTGCATTTCTCTATTAACTGCAACCCGTGGTGGTGCCGCAATTGGGGCACATGTAACAGGTGCCGTTGCGGAGCGTTATGTTTCCGCAGTTGCGACAGGCCGGGGCATCGGCGCTGGTGCCCATGAGCTTTTTCAGTTCGGCGGCATTTTGCGTGCCGGTAGCTGCCGGGGCTATGGGCATTGCTTTGGGCTTTTGCGCCGGCTGTGGTGCGGTAACCCGCACCTGCGATAACTCTTGTGCAGGTTCTTCTTCGTGCAGCGGCTTGCCGGGGTCGGGAACGTGCACCAGGTCGGAGCGGTCGAGGTATTCGTATGCCAGGAGGCGGAACATGAAATCGAGCACGGAGGTGGCGTTTTTGATGTTCGGGTGGTCTACGATGCCGGATGGTTCGAAGCGGGTAAACGTAAACTTGTCTACGTATTCCTCCAGCGGCACCCCATACTGTAGCCCCACCGAAATAGCAATGGCGAAGCTGTTCATGAGGCTGCGCATGGTAGCGCCTTCTTTGGCCATATCGAGGAAGACCTCTCCCAGAGTACCATCGCTGTATTCCCCGGTACGGACGAAGAGCGGCTGGCCGCCCACCTTTGCCTTAAAGGTGTACCCGCGTCGTTTGGCCGGTAATTGCTTGCGCTCCACTATGCGGCTGAGCTGGCGTTTCAGTTGCGTGTCGGGGCTGGCCTGTACGCGCTTGTTTACCTCTTCAAACAGTTCTTCCACTGTAAGCTGGCCGAGGTCTATCATCTGGCTGGAGGATTCCTCTTCTTTGGTTTCCTCCTTCTTCTTTTTGTCGCTTTTGTTGCTGAGGGGCTGGCTGAGCTTAGAGCCATCGCGGTAAAGGGCGCATGCCTTGAGCGCGAGTTGCCAGCTTAGCTGGTAGCAATCCTTTATTTCGTCTACCGTTGCCTCGTTGGGCAGGTTGATGGTTTTGGAAATCGCGCCGCTTATGAACGGCTGTACGGCACCCATCATGCGGATGTGCCCGTGAGCATGGATGTACCGCTCCCCTTTGCGGCCGCACTTATTGGCGCAATCGAATACCGCGAGGTGTTCCTCTTTCAGGTAGGGGGCTCCTTCCACCATCATGGTGCCGCATACGTAGTCGTTGGCGGCTTCTATCTCTTCATCGCTAAAGCCCATTTCGTGTAGCAGGCTAAAGTCGGCAGCGAAGTACTGTTCGGGTGTGAAACCGAGTCGCTTCAGGCACTCTTCCCCTAAGGTGTAGGCATTGAATACAAAGCCTATTTCGAAAGCGCTTTCTACGGCCGCGTCCAGCTTTTTGAGTTCTTCACCCATCAGGCCTTTCTCGCTCAGCGACTGGTGATTGATGTAGGGCGCGCCGGCAAACGTGGCGTGTCCTTTGGCGTATTTCACTATCGCATCTACCTGTTCGGGAGTGTATCCTAAATTCTTCAGGGCGGCAGGTATGGATTGGTTGATTATTTTGAAATAACCACCACCGGATAGCTTTTTAAACTTCACGAGGGCAAAGTCGGGCTCTACGCCGGTAGTGTCGCAATCCATCACCAGCCCTATTGTTCCCGTAGGAGCTATCACTGTAGCCTGTGCGTTCCGGTATCCGTGTTGCTCGCCCATTTGTACGGCTTCGTCCCAGGCCCTGGTGGCTGCTTTCAGCAGGTAGTCGGGGCAGTAGCGCGCGCTGATGCCCATGGGTTTCAGTTCCAGTCCTTCGTAGGCGTCTACGGCATCGTATGCGGCCGCGCGGTGATTGCGCATTACGCGCATCATGTGGTGTTTGTTTTCCTCGTACCTGGGGAAAGCACCGAGCGCCTGCGCCATTTCCGCAGACGTTTTATAAGCCACGCCATTCATAATGGCTGTAATGGCTCCCGCAATAGCGCGGGCTTCTTCGCTGTCGTAGGGTATGCCGCTCACCATGAGCATAGAGCCGAGGTTGGCGTATCCCAGGCCGAGGGTTCGGTAATCGTAGCTTAACTGTGCTACCTCCGGCGAAGGGAACTGTGCCATGAGAACAGATACCTCCAGTACCACCGTCCACAAGCGGGTCATGTATTCAAAGCCTGCGACATCGAAGCTGTTATCTGCCTCGTTGAAGAAGCGGCGGAGGTTAAGCGAAGCGAGATTGCAGGCTGTGTTGTCGAGGAACATGTACTCGGAGCAGGGATTGGAAGCGCGGATAGCGCCTCCTTCGGGGCAGGTGTGCCACTCGTTGATGGTGGTATCGTATTGCGTGCCCGGGTCGGCGCAGCGCCAGGCGGCGTATGATATTTTTTCCCACAGCTCGCGCGCGGGCATTTTCTTCATCACTTTGCCGTCGCTGCGGCCGGTCATTTCCCAATCTTCGTTATTGGCCAGCCGCCGGAAGAACTCATTGGGTATGCGTACGGAATTGTTGGAGTTCTGCCCGGAGACAGTGCGGTAGGCTTCGCCCTCATAGTCGGAAGAGTAACCGGCGGCAATGAGCGCCGCGACCTTCTTTTCTTCTTCCACCTTCCAGTCTATAAAGTCCACTATTTCCGGGTGGTCGAGGTCGAGACAGACCATTTTTGCAGCCCTGCGGGTAGTGCCGCCACTCTTTATGGCCCCCGCGGCCCGGTCGCCTATTTTCAGGAAGCTCATGAGTCCGCTGGAGGTACCGCCGCCGCTCAGCTTTTCTCCTTCGGCACGGATGTTAGAGTAGTTGGTGCCTACGCCGGAGCCGTACTTGAAGATGCGGGCTTCGCGCACCCATAAGTCCATAATGCCACCGTCGTTTACCAGGTCGTCGTCTACGCTTAATATGAAACAGGCGTGTGGCTGCGGCCGCTCGTATGCATTGAGCGAGCGCTCCAGCTTGCCCGTGACGGGGTCTACATAATAATGCCCCTGTGCTTTCCCTTCAATGCCGTAGCTGCTGAAGAGGCCCGTGTTGAACCACTGCGGTGAGTTGGGTGCGCAGCTTTGCTGCAGTATGCTGTAGACAAGTTCGTCGTAGAACACCTGTGCGTCGCGGGTGGAAGCAAAATATCCGTATCGCTCGCCCCAGCTGCGCCAGCAGCCGGCTAGCCTGTGGGCTACCTGCTTTATAGAAGTTTCCCGTCCTGTAGTTCCATCCGGCTGCGGCACGCCCGCCTTGCGGAAGTACTTCTGAGCCAGGATATCTGTAGCTATCTGCGACCAATGCTTTGGTACTTCTACATCGGTCATTTCAAACACTTTCTCACCGTTTGGGTTGCGTATTACCGAGGTGCGGTAATCGTACTCAAACATATCGTAGGGGCTAATGCTGTCGCTGGTGTAGTGACGGGGAAATGAAAGCCCTTTTCCTCTTGCCTGTTTGGTGCTCATATCTGGAAACATTATTGGGGGTTAATAAATCTTTAACGCGCTGTGCGAGCAACGCTCAACGAAAGTATCTAAACGCCCCTTTTTTTGGTAAAGAAGTAATTAACGCGGTGTGAATAGGGGTGGTGTGGAAAAATATAGAATCAATACCAGAAATTGAAAACGCAGATAATATTAATAAACTGTGTTTTATTTTTAATAAATAAGGTTCATCAAGCAATGGGTGTAGTGCAAAGGTACCGATATTTTATCTCAACCGCCCGGAAGGCAGCCGTTAAAGCTCTGTTTAAAAGCTTGTTCATTTGCTGTGATTAACCTGTTGATTAGCTGTAAAAGATGATTACAATCACCGCAAGAACATATTCATAAAAACAAAATTTTGCCGGATGGCTTTTACCATAAATTTCTTTTATTTTTACGCCACTAAAAAATAATACGATTATGCAGTTTCCTGAAGCGCTCAAGTACACCAAAGACCATGAATGGATAAAAGTAGAAGGCAATGTTGCCACGGTAGGAATCACTGATTTCGCTCAACGTGAACTAGGTGATATAGTTTTTGTGGATATAAGTGCGAAAGGACAAAGCCTGGGCGCTAATGAAATCTTCGGCTCTGTGGAGGCGGTAAAGACCGTGTCTGACCTGTACCTGCCTGTGTCCGGTACTATTACCGAAGTGAATCCCGGCCTGGAAAGCAACCCGGAAGAGGTAAACTCTGACCCGTACGGCAATGGCTGGATGATAAAAATGACTATTGATAATATGGCCGAGGTAAATGACCTTATGGATGCTGCTGCCTACCAGGAGTTAGTAGGTTAGTATGCTGAAAGACGCATTTGCTTCTACATCACCTTATAAAAAGCGAGCAAGGATCTTCACAGTACTGTGGGCCTTGCTCATTTTTATTTTATGCTTCCTGCCCGGGAAGGAGTTTCCAGATGTGCGTATCCCCCTTATAGACAAATGGGTGCATTTCCTTCTTTTCGGGGTGTTTTCGTTTTTGTGGTTGTGTTCGGCGCCATCCACGCGCCTGCGGGCCTTGCTTATCGCTTTTGCAGCGGGTACTGTACTGGGCTGGCTGGTGGAAGAGGTGCAAGGGTTGCTCGTATCCCTGGGCCGGAGTAAGAGCCTGCAGGACATACTGGCGGATGCCATTGGCGCAGCAGCCGGTGTACTGGTGTTCTACCTTTGCGCCCTGGGTGCGCGCAAACCCGATAAATCCGTATAGTTTCCTTATTTTAGTCGCGTTTAATACCGTTCCTGATGATCTACCGAAGTAAGGCCCCGCTGCGTATTGGACTTGCCGGCGGCGGCACTGATGTGAGTCCCTATTGCGATATATATGGTGGCGCTATACTGAACGCGACCATTTCGCTGTATGCCTATGCCTCCATTGAGCCGCTGGATGAGCCGGTGGTGATACTGGAAGCAATGGACCGCAGCGAAAGGGTAGAACTGGAACTAACCCCTTCGCTGCCGCTAGATGGCCGGCTGGAGCTGGCTAAAGGCGTATATAACCGGATAGTGGCCGACTACGGTGCGGTACCCTCGGGCTTTAAGCTGACCACCTCGGTAGATGCCCCTGCAGGCTCGGGCCTGGGGTCTTCTTCTACCCTGATGGTGGCTATACTAGGCGCTTTCCGGGAGTGGATGAACCTGCCCCTGGGAGAATATGACATTGCCCATATGTCGTATGAAATAGAACGAGAAGAACTTAAAATGGCAGGCGGCAAGCAAGACCAGTACGCCGCTACCTTTGGCGGTGTCAACTTTATGGAGTTTTACGGGAACAACTCTGTAATAGTGAACCCCCTGCGCATAAAACATAAATACCTGCACGAACTGGAGAATAACCTGCTGCTGTACTTTACGGCTACCAGCCGCCTCTCCTCTACCATAATAGAAGCGCAGAGCAAGAACGTGGTGGACAAGAATGAAAAATCGATAGAGGCGATGCACCAACTGAAGGAGCAGGCCCGTATGATGAAGGAGGCCCTGCTGAAAGGCAAAGTAGATGACATAGGCGCGATACTGGACTACGGGTTCCGGTTCAAAAAACAAATGGCGCAGGGGATATCTAACCCCGCGATGGATGAACTGTATGATACCGCATTGCGCGCCGGCGCTACCGGTGGCAAGATAAGCGGCGCAGGGGGGGGCGGATTTATGATGTTCTACTGCCCCGGCACTACCCACTACAAAGTGCGGGCAGCCCTGGCGACCTTTGGCGGAGATTTCCATCGTTACCAATTTACCGAACAAGGACTTTCTACATGGAGTGTATAATACTGGCCGGAGGCCTTGGTACGCGGCTACGCGGCACTATAGGCGACTACCCCAAGTGCATGGCGCCGGTAAATGAACGGCCATTCCTGCATTACCTATTCGTGTACCTGCAGCAGCAGGGATGCAGCCGGGTGGTGCTGTCGCTGGGTTATAAGCATGAGATAATTACGGGTTGGCTGGAGCAAAACCAGTGGCCGTTCGAGATAAGCTGGGTAATAGAAGAAGAACCACTGGGAACGGGTGGCGGCATACAACTGGCGCTGCGAGCCGCAAAGGATGCCGATGTGGCGGTGCTGAATGGTGATACCCTGTTCCGGGTAGACCTGGCGGAACAATTTGCGGCCCATCGTGCGGCGGAGGCTTCCGCTACGCTTGCGCTGAAGCGGATGACCAACTTCAGCCGGTATGGCGTGGTAAACGAGGATGAGGCGCACCGCATATGCTCTTTTGAAGAGAAGCAGCAGCGGGAGAGCGGCCTTATTAACGGCGGGGTGTACATCCTTAATAAAAACTACCTGCTTGGGAAAAACCTGCCGGAGAAATTTTCTTTTGAGAAGGACTTCCTGGAGGCATATGTAGGTGAGCGTGCTTTTCTCGCCTACACCAGCGAAGCGTACTTTATAGACATTGGCATACCGGAGGATTACCTGCAGGTGCAGGAAGATTTCAAAACACTCTTTGCATGAACGTAGCGATAATAGGGCCGGCGCATCCCCTGCGTGGCGGATTGGCAACCTTTAACCAGCGACTGGCAGAAGAGCTTCAGCTGGCGGGCCACGAGGTGTGCATTTACTCCTACTCGCTGCAATACCCTTCGTTCCTTTTCCCCGGCACCTCGCAATACACCTCCGACCCCGCTCCCGCCGGATTAAAAATACATACCGTCATTAATTCGGTCAATCCCTTCAACTGGTTCTCGGTAGGGGCCAGGATGAGAAAGGCCCATCATGATCTTATCATCGTGCGCTACTGGCTCCCGTTTATGGGCCCAGCACTGGGAACGATACTGCGCATCGTGCGCCGGAATAAGCATACCCGCATACTGTGCATAGCAGACAATGTGATACCGCATGAAAAGAGGCCGGGAGACACGGTTTTTACCCAATACTTCCTGAAGCCGATACACGCCTTTGTGACCATGAGCAAAGACGTATTGCAAGACCTGAGAACGTTTACGGATAAGCCCGCGACCTTTGCGCCGCACCCGCTATATGATAACTTTGGCGCGCTGCTGAGCAAAGAGGAGGCCTGCCGGGCCCTGGGCCTGGCCCCCACGGAAAAATACCTGCTTTTCTTTGGCTTTATACGCAAGTACAAAGGGCTGGATATATTGCTGGAAGCCATGGGCGATGAGCGGCTGAAAACCGCCGGTATAAAGCTGATAGTAGCCGGTGAGTTCTATACCGACAGGCAGGTGTATGATGACCTGATAGACAAATACCAGCTACGTGACCGCATACACTTATTTACGGATTTCATTCCTGATAGCGAAGTGCGCCGTTACTTTTGCGCCTCCGACCTGGTAGTGCTGCCCTATCATAATGCGACGCAGAGTGGTATATCGCAGGTGGCCTATCATTTTGAAAAGCCGATGGTGGTGAGCAATGTGGGCGGGCTGCCCGAGGTGGTTCCTGACGGCAAAG
The DNA here is from genome assembly GCA_016786665.1 of Flavipsychrobacter sp. GTDB lineage: Bacteria > Bacteroidota > Bacteroidia > Chitinophagales > Chitinophagaceae > MKUN01. Next base: position 59,825 of record JAEUVZ010000029.1, on the reverse strand, counting down.
TAGGCTTTGTAACGGAACCGGACCCTGCTGCCATTGCTAATGCAATCCTGAAATTCTTTGAGCCCCACTCGCTGCCCGGCCTGCAAGAGAACCTGGTGGCCGAGAAGGCAAAATATAGCTGGGCCACCTTTACCGAGAGTTTATTTGGTGCTATTTCGTAGTGCGTCGTACTTAGCCTTGTATTCCGCCGCTTTGGTAGTATCGCCTGTCTTTGTGTAATACATCCAGGTGTAGTAATAATGATTGAGTTTGTCGTCGCTGGTAAGGGTGAGCTTCTTTATTGCTTTTTCATTCTTCTTCAGCAAGTCTTTCGCCGCGTCGGCATTGCCCGAGATTGTGTATAAGCGGAACAATGTACTGTTGATGCGGTAAAGCGCTACATCAGAACCTTTTACCGTTTTCTGGATATCGTAGGCTTTTAACGCTTGCTTGATGGCGGAGTCGGGCAGGCGCTGGCTTTCAAACATATTGGCGAGAGCGAGGTACACCGCAGAAATATTGCCAGCATCGTTGAGCGCAGTATAGTACCGGATAGCGGTATCCGCCTTTTTGAAGGCGTTCATGTTATCGTTCATTTTCGCGTGCTGCGACATGATGTATTTATATGCATTGGCGGTGCCGGCGCTATCCTTCGTCTGTCGCCAGAGCAGGAGCGACTCTTTCATTACTTCCATAGATTTGAAGTTGTCGCGCCTTACCTGTTCGTGCACGATAGCGGCGTTCTGGAGGTTGGCCGCGGCCGCTTTCATATTCCCCGCCTGCTTGTAGAGGTCGGACGCCTGGCGGAACAGGGCGATGCCTGTGTCGGCCCGTTGCTGGTACACTTCCATGGCCTTTTGTTCCAGTTCCTTCGCGAGTGTGGCTTTATCGGTTTGGGCACCGGCAGCGTAAGAAGCCGTAAGTGCAACAGCGGCCAAAAGGCCCATCAGTATATTTTTCATGATTTTGATATGCGAAACAGGTGTTCTAAAAGGTAAATTTAGTGTTTTAACCGGTTATATCCGTTGCGGTACCTATCCACATAACTATTTGATTGTGGTCGTTCCGAAGGCAGATAATATTTACGAGCATGCGGCGCCATTCGCCATCGTGGCGTTTCCATCTAAACTCGCCGCCGGCTTCCTGGCCATTTTCGAGCACGCCCAGCCATTTTTGTTTCATGCCGGGAAGGTCTTCAGGATGCACGAAGTCGCTGAGGTTGTTCCCGTCTATGGTGCCACGGAAGAAGCGCTCCCATTCCTTGTTGAAATAATTGACCTTACCCCCGGAATTGGTCGTCCAGGTAATTAAGTGGATAGAGTCGAGCAGCATGCTGAAATTTCGCGTGCTGACATCGAGGTCTTTGGTGCGCTCTGTAACCCGGGCTTCCAGCAGGCGGGTGAGTTCTTCCAGTTGCTCTTTGTTTTCTTCCAGCTCGCGCTGAGTGAGGAGCAGGCTTCGCGCCATGTTCTTCATTTCCAGTTTTTCGCGTGTTTGCACCAATGTTTCCCGGGAGATAAGCGAGGCTATGAAGCCCGAGCCCACAATGTAAGCGCAGCGGAGCAATAGCTCCGTAATTTGCGCTGAGGTGTGTACCTGGCTGAGAACCAGCACCAGCGATACATAGGAAACGACGTAAATGAGGGAGGTGGCCCACACAATCCTCCAATTGAACCGAAAGGCTGTAAGCACAATAGATGCATACCAGAGCACGAAGAAAGGAGAACCGTATCCACCGGTGGCGTACAGCCAAAGGGTGATAAATACAATGTCGGCTACATACCCGAAGTAGCTGACAAACATAACCGGGTACTGCTCGCCCGGGCGACTGAGATAAATGTAGGCTCCGTGCAGAAAGGATAACCCCAGCACGATGTATGCCAGTAACGGATGATGCTCAATTTGCTCCGGCTGGAAGAAGCCTGTCTGTACCAGCAGAAAGTAAGCTATGGCATTCAGGATAACGATAAGCCCCCTGATGCCACCGGCTGTACGCTCTGATGCAATGATACGCTCCCTGTAGGCCTCCAGTTCCGGCTCAGACTCAATTGGCTTATCATCCCGGCCAAAAAAGCTGCTGTAGTCCTCTTGTTGGCTCATTAAAACCCCCTATATGACATCAAATATAATAAGCGTGTTTCCTATTTTCTAACGGTGCCGCTATTAATTTGGACAAGTAAGGCCCGCCGTGCCGTATTTTTGCGCTGCTATGAATGATTTTTCATCCGAGGTATTTTATCGCACGGCCAGGAGCGGCGGCAAAGGCGGGCAGAATGTAAACAAAGTGGAAACAGCGGCAGAAGCCTGCTGGGAGGTTGACCGTTCAGTAATTTTTACCGAGGAAGAAAAAGAACGTATCGCTACCCGGCTGGCGAACCGCATTACTAAGGAAGGACTGCTTACGGTAAAAGCTACGGAAAGCCGTTCGCAACTGGAAAACAAACAGATAGCGCTCCGGAAGCTGCTGCTGCTGGTAACTCAAAGCCTGGTAGTGCCCAAGAAGCGGAAGAAGAGTAACCTGCCCCGTGCCGTAAAGGAGAAAAGGCTTGAAAACAAGCGGCGGTCTTCGGAGAAAAAGCAGATGAGGCGTAAGGACTGGTAGTTAATCTGTATTTGGGTTTTCGTGGAGAGTGCTGTGCAGGTGGTTTGGGCGGGCCGAAGTAAATACTTCGGCTATGTTGGGTCAAAGCGGATGCTTTGACCAGTGTGTGGGCAGCACGGTGTGCATACCCGTAACGATCCATTAGCGTGCATCAAAGTCGATAATGACCCTGTCTGTTTTAGGGTGTGCCTGGCAGGTGAGTACGAAGCCCTTTTCCACTTCGTCGGGTTCCAGGGCATAATTCACTTCCATATCTACCTGCCCTTCGGTTACCTTGGCCCTGCAGGTGCAACATACGCCTCCTTTGCAGGCATACGGCAAGTCGGCACCGTGGCGCAGTGCCGCATCAAGAATGCTTTCGCCATTGTATGCCAGTTCCATATCGAAGGTTGTTCCATCGAGGGTAATGCTTACTTTACTCTTTGGCCCCTCGTCGGTGGCGTGTTCGGCCGCCCAGTTTTCATGGGATTGCTTTGGCTGGTCGGGCGAAGTGAAGAGCTCAATATGAACATTGGCGGAAGGCATACCCATGTCTACCAGCTTTTGCTTTACCGATAGAATCATGTCTTCGGGGCCGCAGATAAATGCTTCGTGAATTCCGGGAACCGATATGAGGGATTTCCCGAGTTCTTCTATTTTCTGCGCGTCTATGCGCCCGTTGAAGAGAGGTACATCCATATACTCCCTGCTCAAGATGTGGAACAGGCGAAGCCGCTGCATGTACTTATTTTTCAATCCTTCAATCTGCTCGCGGAAAATAACCGAGTTGCGGCTGCGATTGCCGTATATAAGTGTAAATGTACTGTTGGGTTCATCTTCCAGCACCGTTTTCATGATGCTCATGATGGGGGTGATGCCGCTGCCGGCGGCCACAGCGAGGTATTCCTTCTGTGCTACATCGGTTACTTTGGGTGTGAATTTGCCCATAGGCGGCATCACATCAAGCACATCTCCCTTTTTCAGGTCCTGGTTGGCGTAACCGGAGAAACGGCCCCCCTCTACTTTTTTAATGGCTACGCGCAGTTCGTTGTCTTTCGGGCTGGCACAGATGGAATAAGACCTGCGTATTTCGGCATCCGCCACGTGCTTCCGGAAAGTGAGGTACTGCCCCGGAGCAAACCGGAATAGTTCCATCAGTTCGCCGGGAACCTCCAGGGATACAGATACGCAATCGGCTGTTTCGGGCCGTACCTCCTTAACTGTTAGCTGGTAAAATTTAAGCGCAGACATTGAACTTTAAATAAATTACAGGAGGGCGAAGTTACTGAAAATGAACATATATGCACCGTTCAGGGAACATTAGCCCAGCATCTCATCGAGCGCCTCCCGGCGGATGATGGTAAATACCCGCTTGCCATCGGGTGTATACTCAGGTTGCGTACATGCAAAAAGCTCATCTATAAGAGCCTGTTGTGCTTCGGGCTGATGTATGCCCTGCTTGTTGCGCGACAGCCTGCGGGCAACGTGCGTGAGCAATATTTCGGAGCGTTTGTTGTTCACGGCATCGGATGCGCCATGCTTCAGTTGCTCTATCACCTCGTCGAGCAGGTTCTTTTCTTCTCCGGAAGGCAGTGCCGTAGGAGTGCCCTGGATGATAAACGTTTTAGGGCCGAAGGGCGCGATATCGAAGCCAATTCGTGCCAGATCGGGCAAAGCCTCTGTAAGCAGCAGCGCATCGGCAGTGGCGGTTTCGTAGGTGATGGGAAACAGCAACTGCTGAGAAGGCGTATTGCCGGAATTCCATTCTTCCAATAGCCGCTCGTACCAGATGCGTTCCTGCGCGCGGCGAATATGTATGAGCATCAGGCCCGACTTCACCGTGGTGAGGAGCATGGAGCCCTGCACCAGCAGTGCGTTCTTGCTATTGGCCGGGTCGTCGTTATCGGCATGGAGCGTGGGCTGCGAAGGCAGCGATATGGCATTATCGGAAGAGCCGGGCTGTTTGGCGATGGCGTACAATTCCTGCCAATGCTTCAGGCCGTCGTTTTTATCAATAAAGTGCGCTTGTCCCTTTTGGGTGAAATTATTGAAGAGATAGCCCTTCTGCACGTCCTCGCGGTTTTGCTGAGTGGACGGCAACTGGACCGAAGGTAACTGCTGTATTTCAGCGCTCAGGGAAAAATCGAGTGAGGGGGCTATATTATAGCGGGCGAGAGCATGCTTTACGGCGGCGTTGAGGTAGGTGTACATCAGCCTGTCGTCTTCAAACTTCACTTCCTGCTTGGTGGGGTGTACATTCACGTCTACCTTGGAGGGGTCTACCTCCAGGAAGAGTACATAGAAAGGGAAAGCCTCTTTTTCTATAAGCCCCTCGTAAGCATTCATCACCGCGTGGTTCAGGTATGCATTCCTGATGAAGCGGTTATTGATAAAAAAGAACTGCATGCCCCGGGTGCGGGTAGCCGCCTCCGGCTTACCAATAAACCCGCGGATGTGCAGCAGGTCTGTGGTTTCTTCTACGGGTACGAGGTTCTTCTCGTATGAGTTTCCGAGCAGGTTTACGATACGAGTCTTCAGGTTGCCGGCCTCCAGGTGAAATTGCTCGGCACCGTTGTGAAACAGGCGAAACGCTATGCCGGGATGCGCCAGCGCTATTCGGGTAAACTCGTCAATAATATGGCGGAACTCCGTGGTATTGCTTTTCAGGAAATGCCTGCGGGCGGGAACATTGTAGAACAAGTTCTTCACCATCAGGTTGGTGCCCTTAGCGGTGGCGACGGGTTCGGCAGTTTTTATTTCCGTTCCTTCTATTACCAGGCGGGTGCCGGTATCCATATCCTCTATGCGGGTGCGCAACTCTACCTGTGCCACGGCGGCTATGGAAGCCAGCGCCTCTCCGCGGAAGCCCATGGTACGGATGGTAAACAAATCGCTGATGTTGCGAATTTTGGAGGTGGCATGGCGCTCAAAGCTCATGCGGGCATCGGTGGGGCTCATGCCGATACCGTTGTCTATTACCTGTATCAGCTCTTTCCCGGCGTCTTTAACCACCAGCTGAATTTCGGTAGCGCCGGCATCTATGGCGTTCTCCATCAGTTCCTTCACCGCCGATGCCGGGCGCTGAATCACCTCGCCCGCCGCTATCTGGTTGGCAATATGATCTGACAGTAATTGAATAATATCCGGCACCGTAGTAATGGTTTGGCGCAAAAATAACGGAAATATGCCAGCCCGCGCCGCATTGTGGGATATGGCGTATTTTATGAGTTTTTTGCACATAGTAGTGTAAAAATGTATGACCTGATTTGCAGGGAGGTGTTTATTTAAGGCTATTTTTGTTACATGTCGTTAGTAAAAAGTGTAGTTGCAGCCATAGCTGCGACGGTTATTTTATTTTTTTCCATCGAGGGGCAGGCTCAGCCATCCCGCCAGCAATGGGTGAATGATACGTATAACAGCCTGACACTGGAGGAGAAGATAGGCCAGCTCTTTATGGTGGCGGCCTACTCAGGCGGGAAGGACTATAACGAAGGGAAAATAACAGAGCTTATTAATAACCGCCAGATAGGCGGTGTAATATTTATGCAGGGTACACCGGAGGCCCAGGCGGTACAGACCAATAAATACCAGAAGATAGCGAACGTTCCGCTGCTGGTGGGGATGGATGCGGAGTGGGGCCTGGGTATGCGCCTGACGGGTGTAAAGAATTTTCCGCGGCAGATGATGCTGGGGGCTACCCGTGACAGCGGCCTGGTGTACGAGATGGCGGTGGCCGTAGCACGCCAGTGCAATCGGCTGGGGGTGCACATAAACTTTGCCCCTGTAGTAGATGTGAACAATAACCCGAACAACCCCATCATCAATTTCCGTTCCTTCAGCGAGGATAAGACGCGTGTGGCGGAGATGGGTATAGCCTATATGCGCGGGCTGCAGGAAAACGGGGTGATGGCCTGCGCCAAACACTTTCCCGGCCATGGTGACACAGATGCGGACTCTCACCACGACCTGCCGGTAATAAACAAGTCGCTGGCTGAGCTGGAGCGGGTGGAGTTCTACCCTTTTCAGCGGCTGATAGAATCGGGCGTTCAGAGTGTAATGATCGCCCACCTGAACGTGCCCGCACTGGAGAAGGGTAAGAATACGCCCACCACACTTTCCCGGAATACTATAGTGAACCAACTGCGGGGAAAGATGGGCTTTAACGGACTGGTATTTACCGACGCGCTGAATATGAAGGGTGTGACCAAGTACTACCCTGCGGGAGAAGTAGATGTGCTGGCCTTTATAGCCGGTAATGATGTATTGCTGTTTTCGCAGGATGTGCCTACGGCTATCGCAAAGATCAAGGAAGCATTAGCCGGCGGTCGCGTATCGATGCAGGCCCTGGAAAACAGCGTGAAGAAAATACTGGCCGCGAAGTATAACGCCGGACTTGCCAACTGGCAGCCACTGGCAACACAGAATGTGACCCAAGACCTGAATCGCGACATAGAAACGGTACGCCGAAAGGTGACCAACGCAGCGGTAACACTAGTAAAAGATAACAACGAACTGCTGGGTAAAGTGCGCGAGAATATGAGCGTAGGGTACGTAGGCATCAACACCTCCGGAAGCACGCTTTATGAGATACTGAAGGACTCGCTGGGAAGGGTGGAAGCGAAGTGGTTGGCCAAAGGCAGTGGTGATGATAAATACCTGGCTGCGAGCAAGCACCTGGACTATTATGACGCTGTGGTGGTAGGGGTGCACGACCTGACCTTCTACCCCTCTGGCGGGAGCTATGGACTGGATAAAAAACAACTGGCCTTTCTGAAGGAGGCGGGGATGAAAAAGAATGTGATAATAGTGCTGTTTGGCAATCCGTACCTGCTGAAGGGGATGTGCAACACCCGTTCCGTAATAGTGGCGTATGAAGATGATGACATTGCGGAAGGGACCGTGGCGCGCGTATTGCTGCGCAGGAAAAAGGCCACGGGCCGGCTACCCGTAACCCCTTGCCCGGAAATGAAGCCTGGCACCGGGGAGCCCGCTGTAGTGACAGTGCCGGAAAAGGCGACACCGCCTGCGGGGCCGCCGGCCGCCAAACTGGAAACAGTAGAATTTGTACAGGATGCGGGTGTAACAGACCCGACAGCGCTGGATAAGCTGAACCTCTTTATACAGCGGGGCATAGCCGACCGGGCCTTCCCCGGATGTCGTATAATAGCGGCGAAGAACGGCAAGGTTTTCTATGACGAGGCCTTTGGGTACTACACGTATGAGAAAACCAAAAAAGTGACCAAGGATGCGATATATGATGTAGCATCGCTGACCAAAGTGCTTTCTACCAACCTGGCGGTAATGCGGCTGTATGAAACCGGGAAGCTGGATATAAATAAAACCCTGGGAGACTACCTGGACTGGACCAAAGGGACGAACAAAGCCGGGCTGAGAATAAAAGACCTGCTGCTGCACCAGGCGGGACTGAAGAGCTGGATACCCTTCTACAAAGAGACGGTAGGCTCTGCCACCCTGTACAGCAGCAGCAGAGATAACGACCACACCGTGGAAGTGGCCAGGAACATGTACCTGCAAAAAGACTACCCTGCAAAAATATGGGAGACCATACTGGCCAGCCCCCTGGAAAGCCGGAAGTATACCTACAGCGACCTGGACTTCTACTTCCTTGCGGCGATAGTGGAAGAGCTAACGGGCAAGAAGATAGACGCATATGTGGACGAGCAATTCTACAAACCACTGGGGCTGACCACGATGACCTACCGCCCGCTGGCGAAATTCCCGGCCCAGGAGATAGCGCCTACGGAAGATGATAAACTATATCGCGGTCAGCTGCTGCAAGGATACGTTCACGACCCGGGAGCGGCAATGTTTGGCGGCGTGGCTGGGCATGCCGGAGTATTTTCCAATGCCCGCGACGTGGCGGTAATTTTCCAGATGCTGCTGAACAAGGGCACCTACAACGGCAAGCGGTATTTTAAAGAAGCGACGGTGAAGCTGTTCACTTCATACAATTCGGCCATCAGCCGGAGAGGCTATGGATTTGACAAAGCGGAAAAGAGCCGGGATGACGGCGGGCCTGCGGGCAACCGCGCTACGGGATATACCTTCGGGCACCAGGGCTTTACCGGTACCTGCGCCTGGGCCGACCCGGGAACGGGTGTAGTATTCGTGTTTCTCTCTAACCGGGTGAACCCATCGGCGGAGAATGGCAAGATAAACAGCCTGAGTGTGCGTACCGTGGCGCAGGACTATATATATGAGGCACTGGGACTGCCCGTGAACTACGACCGCCAGAAACTACATATGAGCCAGACCGGCGCGAAACCGCCGGTGAAGAAACCCGCGCCGAAGAAACGACGGTAGGGCTTTTTTCAGTGGCGTTTTGTCATGTGGTGGCACCATTTGTTAAGCAAAGTATAAAACGCGTGGCTTTGCCGTGACGCCTTACTACCCGTTGCTGCCATTTTGCCAATTGGTAGGGAATTTGATGTACTAAAACGTAAAAAAGATAGAACGATGAGTGCTTACATGGGATATATGGTATTGGCTGCGATACTGATGTTCATCGGTATGGCGGTGAGTGGAAAACTGAAGCGTAAATTTCATGAATACGCGCAGGTGCCGCTGAGTGAAGGGCTGAGTGGTAAAGAAGTAGCGGAACGCATGCTGCATGACAATGGCATACACGACGTGCAGGTAGTATCGGTAGGGGGCTTCCTGAGCGACCACTACAATCCGGCTAATAAGACCGTGAACCTGAGCCCGGATGTATACGCCGGCAGAAGCATAGCAGCGGCAGCGGTAGCGGCGCATGAGTGCGGCCACGCGGTGCAGCATGCTACGGCCTACAGTATGCTGCAACTGCGGAGCAAGCTGGTGCCTATTGTAAACATTACCACCACGCTGTCGCAGTGGGTGCTACTGGCGGGGCTTGGCGTGCTGGGCTTTGGGGTAGGGAACCAAACCGTATTGCTGATAGGCATAGCCCTGTTCGCCTTTTCCACTATTTTCACCTTTGTGACCCTGCCGGTAGAGTATGATGCCAGCTCTCGCGCGCTGAAGTGGATGGAAAGCACGGGCCTCACCTCCCGCGGTGAACACGAGCAGGCGGAAGACGCGCTGAAATGGGCGGCGCGTACCTATGTGGTAGCTGCTATCAGCTCGCTGGCCACCCTGCTGTATTACATAATGATATTTCTGAACCGGAGAGACGATTAACGCCTGCTCGGTAGATAGCTGACCGTGAAAGCCAATGGCGCCCTGATACCGCCATTGGCTTTTGTTATACCCGTAGAGCGATTTTGGGATAAAACGTACCTTTGACGGCTGGGAATAATGCGAAATGCAGCACCATTATTTACATTCTCTAGAAACAATGCATATGCACGTAGAACAATTATATACCAACTGCCTGAGTGAGGCAGCATACTTTATAGCCAGTGAAGGCGAGGCGGCTGTAATAGACCCGCTCCGTGATGTGGACACGTACCTGAAGAAAGCCGAAGAAATGGGTGTAACCATCAAGTACATTTTTGAGACCCACTTTCATGCTGACTTTGTGAGCGGCCACCTGGAACTGGCCAAAGCTACCGGGGCCCCGATAGTGTACGGCCCGAAAACCAAAGCGGGCTTCCCGATACATGAGGCCACGGACGGGGAGGTTTTCGCCATAGGCAAGCTGAAGCTAAAGGCGATACATACGCCGGGGCATACACTGGAAAGCACCTGCTACCTGCTGAACGATGAAGAGGATAAGCCTTACTGCGTATTTACCGGTGATACCCTGTTTGTAGGTGATGTAGGCCGTCCGGACTTGTTTAGCGGAAACATGACCAAAGAAGAGCTGGCCTCGATGATGTATGACTCCCTGCAGAAGATAAAAGGGCTACCCGGAAATGTTATCGTGTACCCTGCTCACGGACCCGGCTCCTCGTGCGGAAAAAACCTGGGCCCGGAAACATACAGCACCATGGCCGCGCAGGCAGAAAGCAATTACGCCCTCCAGGATATGAGCCGCGAAGAATTTGTTAACGCGGTAACTTCCGGGCTTTCTACGCCACCTGCGTATTTCCCCATTAATGCCCGCATTAATAAGGAGGGCTATACTACTATGGACGAAGTGATGGGCGTGGCGATGCAGGCGCTGACCGTGGAGGCCTTTAAAGACAAGGTGGCCGGTGGTGCGTGGATACTGGATACGCGGCCAGCTACGGTGTTTACGCAGGAGTTTGTGCCCGACGCCATCAGCATAGGCCTTGACGGACGCTTTGCGGAATGGGCGGGCAGTATCTTACCCTTTAACCAGCCGCTGGTGCTGGTAACCGAGGAAGGGAAAGAAGAAGAGAGTATCATCCGACTGGCGCGGGTGGGAATTGATAACGTGCAGGGCTACCTGGATGGCGGCCTACAGGCATGGAAAGCCGCCGGTGAAGAGATAGATATGATCATTGATATAGATGCCGACGAGCTGGCTATGGACATTCCGCATGATAGCCGGCTGGAAGTGCTGGACGTGCGCAAGCCGACCGAGTATGAAGCCGGCCACGTGAAAGGGGCGGTGAACATACCCCTGGATACACTGACGGATGTAGCCAACATCGCATCGGTAGAAATGGACAACAACCTGTATATACACTGCGCGGGCGGTTACCGCTCGGTGATAGCGGCTTCACTGTTCAAGCGGCAGGGATATGATAACCTGAGAAACGTATTGGGCGGATTTGCCAAAATGAAGCAGGTGAAGACCATGCCTATTGTAACGCCGAAGGTGGAAGTGTAGCCCTTCGCCGCCTAAAGGATATAACTCTACTTTAGTACCAGGAAGCCCTGCTATTTGCGGGGCTTCTTAGTGTATTGTTTTCGGGTACTGTGTTTCCGGTTGCGCAGGATTGGGCTTTGAAAGAAAGGCAGGAGACGCGTAATAATATTTATAATATAGTATCTTTATTCGTGTATTATAGGAGTAAAGCTATCGTTATGAAAAGAATAGTAGCGTGCCTGATATGGTTGTTGATTGCAGGGCCGAGCGTGCGGGCACAAGGTTTCTTGTGGGCGAAAGATTTTGTTAGTGATAGCCAGAGTGACTTCGTTGCAGGGTTTTTATGTAAGGACGCATCTGATAACCTCTATACCGATGGCTCTTTTTCTGGAACAGTTGACTTTGACCCTGGGCCTGGGAGTTATACGATGACTGGTTCAGCAAGTAAATTTATTCAGAAACTAGATGCAAATGGCAACTTTATTTGGGTCAAGCGACTGGACGTGTCGGTTCGTCATATGGCGACTGATGATATGGGCAATATTTTTCTTACTGGAGCTTTCTCTGGTACGATTGATTTTGATCCCGGTCCCGGTACGCAAACCCTCACATCTATTTATGGCCCTGACTGCTACATACTAAAACTTGATTCGTCGGGTACTTTCCAGTGGGTAAAGCAAATAGGTGATGGGGGTGCCTCAGATGGCAGCCAAATAAAGCCGGACAACAACGGTAATATTTTTGTAGTAGGAACCTACGAATGGACAACGGATCTAGACCCCGGCCCGGGTATATATATCGATACTGCGGCAGGTAACCGTGATGTGTTTGTAATAAAGCTGGATGCGGCAGGTGATTTTGTATGGGCGTACGTAAGTGGTACAGCTTTGGACGATGAAGCATATGGTGTGGATGTTGATGTGCTTGGGAATGTATATGTGATAAGTAAAGAGCCGGTGGTAAATATTACTAAGTTGAATAGCAACGGGACACCTGTTTGGTCGAAGCAGATGGATGGTGGTGTCAGTTTCGGTAGAGTAACAATAGGTGATAACGCTTTATTTGTCTCTGGCATATTTACCGGCACTTCGGATTTTGATCCAGGGCCAGGAACGTTTAGCCTTACCAGCTTTGGCATGTGGGATATTTTTCTGTTAAAACTAGATATGTCAGGGTCTATGGTATGGGTAAAACAGATAGGAGGAGCCGGAATAGAACGTGCTACTTCGGCAATCATTGATGGGGTAGGTAATATTTACTTATATGGGGATTTTCAAAGTACCTGCGACTTTGACCCTGGCCCTCAGCAACATAACCTTACCGCGCAAACGGATGGAATTAATGACATGGATCTCTTCTTGTTGAAATTGGATGCTTCCGGTGATTTGGTTTGGGTCCACCAGATAGGTAGTAAAAGGGATGAAGGTGTTGGACAATGCATACTAGACAGTCATAGCAACATCGTTGCCTTCGGAAGCTATCAGGATACGGTAGATTTTGATCCGGGAGCGGGTGTATATCAACTTAGTACCTATCCATATACTCAAAATGGGTTTTTGTTTAAATGGGTCAACCCGATGAATGTCCCCTTGATCTCTAGCGGGAATATTGTGCTTACCACTTTCCCCAATCCTACAACGGGAAAGATATATGTGAGTTGTAATGAAATCATACGTCAATTGACAGTTACAGATGTGCTAGGTCGGATAATTAGCTTAGAAAGGCCGCAGACAAGGAAGTATTCTGTGGAGATAGACACCTCGCCAGGCGTGTATTATGTGACGGTATATAGCGATGCCGACAGAGCAACTCAAAAAATAGTGCTGACTAATGAATAGGCTTTCAGAAAGATGCCCTCGCAATTTGCGGGGGCATCTTCGTTATTATTTTTTAGTGGTGTCTGTTTTTTGTTCGGTGGAGTCTTCGTCCATCATATCGTACAGGTGTACACCGGCTGCGCCGGGTATGGTTTTGGAGGGTGTGTTATTGCCTCCGCAACTGGTAAGGAGTGTGGCGGCTATGGCCAGGGATATTATCCATTTCATTGTTCTATTCGTTTTATGTCGGCTCCTAATGCTATGAGTCGTTCGTCAATTCGTTCGTAACCGCGGTCTATCTGGTCTATGTTCTGTATGATGCTTTTGCCCTGCGCGGAGAGTGCGGCGATAAGCAGGGCTACCCCGGCCCGTATATCGGGGGATACCATAGTAATGCCGCGCAGCGGAATCTGGCGGTCGAGGCCGATGACTACGGCGCGGTGTGGGTCGCACAATACTATCTGGGCTCCCATCTCTATGAGTTTATCGACAAAGAACAGCCGGCTTTCGAACATCTTCTGGTGTACCAATACGGTTCCTCTGGCCTGTGTGGCTACCACGAGGACGATGCTGAGCAAATCGGGGGTGAAACCTGGCCAGGGATGATCGTAAACGGTGAGGAGGCCCCCGTCAATAAATTTATGAATGCGGTAGTTCTCCTGTGCGGGTATGTAGATGTCATCGCCCTGTATGGACAGCTCAATACCCAGGCGCTGAAATGTTTCGGGTATAATGCCGAGATGGGCTACATCGGCGTTCTTTATGGTCAGTTCGCTTTTGGTCATTGCGGCGAGGCCAATAAAAGAGCCTACCTCAATCATATCTGTCAGGAGCCGGTGGGTGCAGCCATGAAGCCTGTCGACACCCTCTACGGTAACGAAGTTGGAGCCGATGCCCTGTATGCGCGCGCCCATGCTGTTGAGCATTTTGCAGAGCTGCTGCACGTATGGCTCGCAGGCGGCATTATATATGGTGGTGATGCCGGGGGTGAGCACGGCAGCCATAATGATATTGGCAGTACCGGTAACAGAGGGTTCCTCCAGCAAGATGTGGGCGCCTTTCATTTCAGAACCATCGAGTACAAAGAGGCTTTCCTCCGCATCGTAGTCGAACTTCACGCTGAGGCGTTCAAAGCCCCGGATGTGGGTATCGAGCCGGCGGCGCCCTATCTTATCGCCCCCGGGCTGTGGAATGTGTGCCTTGCCGAAGCGGGAAAGCAGCGGCCCCGCGAGCATTACGGCGCCGCGGAGTTTCCCGGATTTCTTCTTGAATGTTTTATCAATAAAGAAATCGGGGTTCACATTGTCTGCCTGCAGGATAACGGTGTTTGGTTCGGGGCGGGTCACCTTTACGCCCATGTCTTCCAGCAGCTCTATCAGCGTGTTTACGTCCAGTATGGAAGGGACGTTGGTATAGGTGACCGGCTCGCCTGTAAGCAGTGCCGCACACAATACCTGCAGCGCTTCGTTTTTAGCGCCCTGTGGAATAATGCTGCCGCTCAAGGGGCGGCCTCCGCGAATTTCGAATGCACCCATAGTAGTAAAAGGACTGCTTATTTTTTGTTCTTGAATTTATTTCGGTTCTTATAGCCTCCGCCGGCGCCACCACCATTTCCGTAGTTGCGGTTGCCACCATTGTTGTTGTTGCCTTTAAAGTTGCGGTTGCCGCCACCACCCTGCGGGCGCTGCTTGAAGTTGGTGCGGTTATCGAACGGTACCCGATAGCCCCCGGTTTCGTATTGCAGCAAGCCATTGGACAGCAGGGCCAGTTCATTCTTGATCATATCATCGTGTACGGGCTCGCGGTGCCAGTTGGTGTATGCCAGCTTCATGTAGTAGCCTATGGCCTGGGTGAGGCCCTGCCTTTTTTCGGCATCTTTTTCTTCCAGGGCCATTTTCAGCAGTTGCTCCAGGTTGATACCGAGGTGGCGGTTGGCTATCTTTTTCTGGGGGTACTCCAGCACCTGGGGCTTCTGAAATACCTCTTCGCGGGTAGGCTTAGGGTAGGGTGAGTCCACATCCAGCTGAAAATCGGTCATCTGGTGGAGGTGATCCCAGAGCTTGTGCTTATAATCTTCTATTACTTTCAGGTGTGGGTTTAGTGTGCCCATCAGTTCTATTACAGCTTCGGCATTGCGAAGGCGTACGGCGCGGTCTTCTATGGTGAGCAGGTACTCTACCATTTTCTGCACATTCCGGCCGTATTCGGGCATCAGCATCCGGCTTCGTGTTGTATTATATTCCATGTTCGTTTTTAAAAAAGTTGAATGAATTGGCTAAAGGAAAGCACCGTTAGCATTGCAAGCGTAAAAAGATTGAAAGAGTGCACGTATCTGCCGTGGAGGTGTGGCGGAGTGTTGCAGGGGGTTACGCTAAAGCAAATATAGGGAAATGTTGTTAGTAACCATAAAACAAAAACGCCGCAGCCGTGTAGCTGCAGCGTTTCCGGAAATGGTATTGTACGGATTACCTGTTGATAACGAGGCGTTCTGTCTTTTTACTGTTATTGGTGGTGATTGTAATGAAATAGAGCCCTCCAGAGAGTTCCTCAAGTTGCATAGAAGTGTTCAGTTCGCCGGAAACCTTTGAAATATTTTTTGCAGCAACTATCTGTCCTACTGAATTAGTAATGGAGATATTCACATCACTGGTTTCGGTGATGATGCCATTTACAAATACTTCTTCGGAAGCAGGATTGGGGAATATGGTAACTTCAGAAATATTGTTGACTACTTCTGAAACTGCCAGGGTGTTGCCTGAGCCAGGTGTTACGTGAGCTTCCATGGAATTCTTCACAATGCGATTGTTGGGGGTAGTAGCGTCGTGTTTAGTAACAAATGCTACAATCTTAAAGCGGGAATAGTTTGTAGTACCTGGCAGTGTGTAGCTGTATGTTTTGGCATATGTTCCATTTGCAGGAGGATTGGTGGCTATAACGCCAGTAGTGCCCCACGACCCGCCTAGTGTAGCGCGCGCCACGTGGCGGTGTACAAACCCTACGATTGGGTTACCTGCCTGGTAGAAAGGATGCCCCGCTGTATTGTTATATGCATTAATTTGGTTGTAGCCTGAGCCGGTACCGGTTACGCTGTCCTCTACTATATAGCAGTTGATATTGTAATCACCAGTTTGAGCAGTAAGCGCTTTTGCCCGAACGGTAACAGTTAATGCACGGGTGGTATTGTTGTAATCGTGGAGTATATCTACCTGAAAGCCTGGAGCTACCGCTAACTGTTGTGTTACGTATTGCTGCCATGAACCACGGCTCATGAAGACCTTATTGGAGGTTGTATTCAGCACCCTGTCTACGCCGCCATTTGGCCAGTTAGGGAGGTATGTGTCTATCATAGTATTGATAGCTGGAACTGCCATAGCGTCTCCATCGTGCAGTGCTACCGCCACTACGCGGTTCTGGTTGGCGGAGTTGGCCAATATCTGCATCATAACTACCTGTCCATCAGGGCAATATTGGCACCATGTGCCGGTACCTTCTTCCAGCAATACATATTTCGTAGTGCCTGTAGAAACATTATTCTGCGCTAGTGCGGTTCCAAAGGAAGCCAACGCCAGCGAAAGAGCGTATACTTTTTTCATATCTATACTGGTTGTTTTACCAATATTAATAAATATTAGCATAAAAACCATAGCACAAACGAATATTGTTTTATGTAATTTATTCAGTTGTTGATGGGGTTGCGCTATGCGAGTGAAGGCGCGGCGGCTACAAGAGCCTGAACTGCGGTGGCAATAGCCTGTGCATCGTATCCACATTCGCGGTGTAACTCTTCCGGTTTACCGTGCTCTACTATGCGGTCGGGGATGCCGAGCATGCGTACCTCGGGTGTGTAGTGGTGTTCTGATAAGAACTCCAGAACGGCGCTACCGAATCCGCCCACAATAGTGCCGTCTTCTACGGTAATAATCTTATGGAACCTGCCCGCTATGCTGTGCAGCAGCTTTTCATCGAGCGGTTTGGCGAAACGCATATCGTAGTGTGCCACGTCCAGTCCTTCCGCGGCCAGTTGCCTGCAGGCTTCTACCGCGAAGTTTCCCGGGTGGCCAATGGTAAGGATGGCTACATCGCTGCCGTCCTTAATCATGCGTCCCGTACCGATTTCTATTTCCTGGAAGGGGGTGCGCCACTCGGGCATTACGCCCTGGCCGCGTGGGTAGCGGATAACGAAGGGATACTTCGTCTGCTCCAGCTGCGCGGTGTACATGAGGTTGCGGAGTTCGGCTTCGTTCATTGGGGCGCTCACTATCATGTTGGGTATGCACCGCATGAAGGGAATATCGTACGCGCCGTGGTGTGTAGGGCCATCGTCGCCTACCAGGCCCGCCCTGTCTAGGCAAAAAACCACCGGGAGCTTTTGTATGGCTACATCGTGCACCACCATATCGTATGCCCGCTGCATGAAGGAGCTATAGATGTTGCAAAAAACCCTCATGCCCTGCGTGGCCAGGCCGGCGCTGAGTGTTACGGCATGCTGCTCGGCAATGCCTACATCCAGTGCGCGGTCGGGCATGGCTTCCATCATGTACTTGAGGGAGCAGCCGGAAGGCATGGCGGGGGTGATGCCCATTATCTTCGGGTTTTTTTCCGCCAGTTCTATAATAGTATGGCCGAACACGTCCTGGTATTTGGGTGGTTCGGGTACAGTTACTACTTTTTTGTTGATCTTTCCGGTTATCTTATCGAAAGTGCCGGGTGCGTGCCACAGCGTCTGGTCTTTTTCGGCCAGGTCGTAGCCTTTCCCTTTCACTGTTTTGATGTGCAGCAGCTTAGGGCCGGGTATATCGCGAAGGTCGGAGAGGATTTCTGCAAGTTTCAGCACATTGTGGCCATCAGTAGGGCCAAAATACCTAAGGCCAAGAGCCTCAAACAGATTGCTGGATTTGGAAATCATCCCTTTGAGGCCCGCTTCCAGCTTGGAGCCAATTTTCTGGAATTCCTTACCGGGCAGCTTGCCCAGCAAGTGCCACACATCATCGCGCAGCTTGTTCCAGGTATGCGAAGTGGTAATGTCGGTAAGGTATTCCTTAAGGGCGCCCACATTGGGGTCTATGGACATGTTGTTGTCGTTGAGGATAATCAGCACGTTGGCATTGCTGACGCCTGCGTGGTTGAGCGCTTCAAAGGGCAGTCCGGCGGTCATTGCGCCATCGCCTATAATGGCTACGTGCTGCCGGTGGAGGCCGCCATTGAGCTTAGAGGCAATGGCCATACCCAGCGCCGCCGAAATGGAGGTGGAGGAGTGGCCTACGCCGAATGCATCGTATTCGCTCTCGGTGCGCTTAGGGAAGCCGCTGAGCCCGCCATACTTCCTGTTGGTATGAAACTGCTGACGGCGGCCAGTAAGTATTTTATGGCCATAAGCCTGGTGGCCTACGTCCCATACCAGTTGGTCGTCGGGGGTGTTGAACACATAATGGAGCGCTACGGTAAGCTCCACAACGCCCAGGCTGGCGCCAAAGTGGCCGCCATGCACGCTTACGCAGTCTATAATGAATTGCCTTAATTCATTACATACCTGCTGCAATTGTGTTTTATCCAGCTTTTTAAGGTCGGCGGGATAGTTTATCTGGCTGAGTAGTGGCCCTGCGGGTATTTCCATTGTGTTCCCTGGGGAATGTTTAATGGGCAAAATTAGCGAAAGATTACGATGCTTCAAGGGATATTATGTTCCTTTTTATAACACATTAACAGATACGAGAACGGAAAAGTTGCAGGTATTGGTATAGGGTACAGGTTAATAAAGGTGAAAATGCTAATGGTTGGGCTGGGGTATAAAAGATAGCCTAACGAAGTAAATCTTCTACAACTGCCATTGCCGGTTCAATCCCTCCCCGGTAAATTATTTTGCCATTATTTATCAGAATAACTGTTGGGTAGACATTAATCTGAAAAATAGAGTCAGCATTATTAGCGCCGATTATTACAGGGAATGTATAACCTTTTTGTTCAACGATATCGAAAGCTATTCCTGCATTGTCCCCTTCTAAAGGAATATTAACTGCCTGAATTACGATTCGCGGGTCGGATTTATATTTATTGTACAGTTGCTGTAGTTTAGGAAACTTTTGATAGCACACCAGGCATCCCCTGTTCCAAAAATCGAGAATGGCTATTTTGCTGGTATAGTCGGTTGCATTAATCGTCTCGCCCTGCTTGTTATAAAACCTAACATCTGAAATGCCAGGTTCAGCGACGCTGCCTGAAATATTCCCGAAATTTAAATAGTGAACCCATTTTTCATGCGTCGCATATAAGGAGATACAGGTAATAGCTCCCAGCAGAAGCGTGATGATTTTATGGACTTTTTTTGCTGCTGTATAAAAGAAATAACCGGTCAAAGTTCCCGCTATCATACACAAGATATTAGGTAGGCCAAGCAGCGGTAGTTTACCGTCTAATAGGTATGTGACGACTACGTTTATCAGCAAGATATTTACTAAAAGAAGCAGAAGCGTATTTATGGATTTGACTTTGTTTGTGAAATACCATGTGGCAAGGAAAAAGGCTCCAAAACTTACAAATAGGTCGATAGACAGACTCCAGTTACGGACAAAACCGGTTGAGACTGATAAAATAGACACTACAATAAGTGTCTTTAAGAAAAGTTTCATAGGAAAAGTTTCAGAATAGGATTTTAGAAAACAATATAGTCATCATTTGATTTTTAGCCTAACCGTAAATTGGATTTAACGCTTGGTTATAAGTATCCTACCTTTGCCCGGTAATTATAAAGCGAATGTTCAATAGATATTGGCGAAGTTATCCCTGGTGGATGCAATTGATACAGTTGATACTACTGATTTCCATCTTGTTCTTCTTTTTTGTGTTCGGGCTGGGCTATGGTCTGGTGCCGCGCATCATGGATGTGGACCTGAGCGAACTGGTGAAGATAGATGCCAGTGCCCCGGTGAAGGTTATTAATGCCGCGTTCGTTTTGCAGGTACTTTTTTCCATCAGCGTGTTCCTTCTTTCGTCGTTGCTGTTCGCGTACTTTACCCATCCCCGGCCAGCCGGGTACCTGGGCTTGCGGAAACCCGGAAAGCCGGTGCAATGGGTGCTGGTGCTTTTCCTGATGGTAGGGGCAATACCCATTATTCTACAGATAGGGAACTGGATGAAGCTGATTGACTTTGGGCCGGAAGTGGCGGCGCAGCAAAAGGCGTATGAGGCATCGCTGGAGACAATGCTGCGGATGTCGGGTGTTGGTTCTTTTGCCAAAGTGCTGCTGATAATGGCGGTACTTCCCGCCATAGGCGAAGAACTCCTGTTCCGGGGAGTGTTTATGCGTTTCGCGGCCCGGCGCAGCCGGAGTGTTGTATTCCCGATACTACTAAGCTCGGTAATGTTCGCGCTGGTACACAACAATATATATGGCCTTCCAGCAATCTTCCTGGCGGGAGCGTTATTGGGTACCATCTATTACCTTACGGGTTCTTTATATCTCTCTATATTGGGCCACTTTCTGAATAACGGGCTGCAGGTAATCCTGCTCTATATAGGCAGTAGCGGGAGCGCCTCTGTAAAAGGGATGATAGCCAACGACCAACTGCCGCCGTACGTTACCGTAGCGGGTGCTCTTGTGTTCGCGGTGTCGTTGTACCTGCTTATACGGAACCGTACCCCGATGCCCCTGTCGTGGGCGGATGATTACACAGAACAGGAACTTTCTGAAAAAGCGGTTTAACTTAGCTATCTAAATCTCACTGATGCCACTGAATTGGCCTACTTTCTTTACCCGCCTTGGGAGCGCGATCATTTTCTGCATCATAATGATGACGGGATTGCTTTGGAATGATACCGGGTTTGTGGCACTGGTGAGCGTTATCCAGCTACTTTGTTTCCGGGAATACTTTTCGCTGGTACGAAAAATACAGCCCGATACCTACTGGCCCGACTGGATGGAGAATACCGTACAAGTCATCTGTTTTGTTTGGGTGTGGTTGCTGTCTTCTTTCTTTAAAGGCCTGACGCCCGCGCCGTTCTTCTTCCTGTTGTTCTTCCCCATACTGATATTGCTGCTGGCGGTGCTGGACAAGCGCACAGCGCTGGCGGCGGCGTTGCAGGCGCTGGCAGGGCTGTTTTACATATTCCTGCCTATGGTGATGCTGGTAATCATGTACCGGCGGGAAGGATATATACTGCCGCTGGCCCTGATACTGATGCTGTGGACGAATGATACGATGGCGTACCTGGTGGGTTCGTTTATTGGTAAAACGCCCTTCTCTCCCATATCGCCTAAAAAGACCTGGGAAGGCACCGCCGGAGGGGCCCTGCTGACCATAGCGGGCGCAGCTGCATTTGGGTACTATACCGGCGAATACCGGATGGTGGACTGGATAATGCTGGCCCTATGTGCTTCCGTGGCCGGTACCGCCGGCGACCTGCTGGAAAGCAAGCTGAAGCGGCTGGCGGGAGTAAAAGACAGTGGTACTATGATGCCTGGCCATGGCGGCGCACTAGACCGGTTCGACTCGCTGCTGGTAGCCACCCCGTTTGCCTTTGTGTATGCATACCTGTTTATGTTTTAAGCCCATATTAAAAGTTGATTGGCCATTGCCAGAGCCGCGGCATAACATTATTTACCAATTATAGGGGCAAATCATCAAAATCAACAGAATCGTGGTTACTTTTGCCCCCATGAAACTACACCGCGAGGGTTATAAATACGTGTTGATAGCGTCGGCTATCTGGGCTTTACTGGGTTTTGTGCTGGTTCGGTTCCTGGTAGACTGGCCTGTTATCAATGTTGCGCTGAACGTTGTGTTCTTTTTGCTGTGGTTTTGGGTATTGTGGTTTTTCCGACTGCCTAACCGCCAACATGCGGAGGGGGAGTACCTGATAGTAGCCCCGGCAGACGGCAAAGTAGTGGTGATAGAGGAAACCACTGAAACAGAGTACTTTAAAGATAAGCGCCTGCAGGTATCCATCTTTATGTCGCCGCTGAATGTACACGTAAACCGCAACCCGATAAGCGGTGTGGTAAAGTATATGAAGTACCACCCGGGCAAGTACCTGGTGGCGTGGCATCCTAAATCGTCTACGGAAAATGAACGTACTACGCTGGTAATAGGAAACGACCGCGTAGAACTACTGATGCGCCAGATAGCCGGTGCGCTTGCCCGCCGCATAAAATATTATGTAAAAGAAGGGCAGCAGGTGAAACAAAATGATGAGTTTGGCTTTATACAGTTTGGCTCAAGGGTGGACGTGTACCTGCCGGCAGGAACCAAAGTAGATGTTAAAATAGGAGATGTAGTAAAAGGCGGTGTGACCGTATTGGCGCATTTGTCGTAATATTGCTTATCGATTTTGAAATTATCTTAATTTAATAGAAATGAAAAAACTCACATTGTTATTAGCGACGGTAATGATTGCTGGTGGAGCATTTGCCGGTGATGGAAAGAGCTGCTGCAAGAAAGATCAGAAAGGTGACAAAGCTTGCTGCAAGAAGGAAGCTTCCGCGAAAGCCTGTTGCAAGAAGGATGGTGATGCGAAGGCCACTGCGTGCACTGATAAGCACGAAACAACCGCTTCGTCTAAAACAACAACATCATCTTCATCATCGTCTTCATCTTCTTCCAGCACTACCGCGTCTAAAGCTAAATAGTGTTAACACCGTATAAAGCAAAGCGGCTGCCCTTACAAAGGCAGCCGCTTTACTTTATGGCTAATATCTTCTCTGCTATTCCTTCATCTCTGGCATCCAGCCAGGTAAACTCCTTGTCTTTTTTGAACCATGTCATTTGCCGCTTGGCATAGTTTCGCGTGTGTTGCTTTATGCGGGCTACTGCTTCCTGCAGGCTACAAGAGCCCTCCAGGTACTCAAACAGTTCGGTGTATCCCACGGTTTGCAGATTTTTCAGGTGGCGCTGCGGATACAAGTCCCTTACTTCATTGAGCAAGCCATCTGCCATCATATTGTCCACCCGTTCGTTTATCCGTTGGTAGAGTAGTTCCCGCGGCAGCTCCAGTCCAATCTTTAGGGTCCGGAAGTTTCTCTTTTTGGGTTGGCCACTGCGGTAGCTTAGTATGCCTTTACCTGTAGATCGCTTGAAAATGAGCGCCCGCAGCAGGCGGGCAGGATTGCCGGTTTCAGCCATGGCATAGAACTCCGGGTCTTCTTCCGCTACCCTTTGCTGCAGCCAGGCCAGGCCTTCGGCGTGGTATGCGGCGTTTACCTGCTGTGCAACGCTGTCGTCTATTTCCGGCATATCGTCCAGCCCCTGGCAGAGGGCTTTGATATAGAGCCCCGTTCCCCCGCATACCACGGCCGTGGTGCGGGTGCTGAATATATCGCTGAGGTAAGATAGTGCCAGCTCCTCGTAGCCGGCAGCAGTAATGTGGCGGGTAACGGGGAACTCATTGATAAAATAGTGCGGAACGCCCTGCCGTTCTTCCTCAGCAGGCTGCGCCGTGCCTATGGCCATGCCCATATAGCATTGCCTGCTATCGGCCGAAACAATAGCGGTAGCCAGCCGCCTGGCCAGGTTAATAGCAATGGCTGATTTCCCCACCGCAGTTGGCCCGGCTATGACGTAAACTATCGGAGTAGAGGCGTGCAAAATTGAATTGGTTTCCCGGGGAGTTGAGTTGTTATTCTTCGCTGTATGATTCGTCTCCGCCAAAGCTGGTAGTGCCGTCTTCGCCCTCGTTGCCAAAGCCTTCCATCATATCCTCGTTGCTGAGGTCGTACTTTTCCTCTATTTCCATCAGCTTGTCGGGGTTCACGCCCTTAACACCATACTGGGCGGGCCCTACTCCCTCTTTGCGAAAGACACGCGGGTAGGTGTGCTTGGGGTCTTCATCTTTCACCACGCCAATGAGCTCTACCAGGAAGCTCCAGTTTTTGGCAGGGTCGTAAACGTACACAAATTTCTGGTCGGGCTTGGCTACCAGCGCACTTACGGGAGTACGCATCATACTTAGCGCGGGAGCGTCTTTTTTATTCACGAGTACCTCGGAGTGGAGCTCCCGGCCGCGGTCCCAGCGATCGTTGCTTTCAAAGAACGAAGCGGTATGCTTGCCGTCAAACTCGTAAGCCGTCAGTATGACCTTGTGAAACTCCAGGAAAGTCTGGGTTGCCTTTATCTCTATATCGCGGTATATCTGGTCATCGTCTTCCCAATAAACCCTGAATCTTAGTAATGCCATAGTCTGTTACGCTGGTTCTCAATGGTAAAAATAAGGAATAGGCACTGGATAAGGAAGCGCCTGCCTGAAAAGCAAAGCGCCCCCCACGAACAGGGGGCGCTTTTTGGTTTGTGTTTCTCCTTTCTTGTTTATAAAGTATCGGTTACCCGGCGTTTCGGCCTGTGGCGGGCTGCGCCTGGTGCTGTATGCGGTAGCTGTAAACCTTGCCCCTGCTGAAGTGCTGTACGTACAAGAGTTTGCTGCCGGAATAAACCAGGCGGAATATGCTGTTCTTGCTTTTGAAGCAATTTTCCTTTTTCATGGGTTTCAGCTCGTAGCTGGCGCCGTCTATGGCTATCCGGTCGGTGGCGACTTCAATAATTCCCGCTACCCGGGCTTCGCTGTTTTTATCCATAGAGAAGTTGTCGCTGCCTTCCACCGAGGTGATGAGTCGATTGTATTGGAAGGAGTCTGCCTTTACCAGCCCTGGCAGGAGCATCAGTAAGAAAATAAGCTGTTTCATGTCCTCTTGTTTTGTTTGCTGGAGCAAAGATGGCCCCGTGATGGTGGGAAGACCAAATAAACGGCGATGGTTAACGCCGGCTTTGCTATTGCTTAACGAGCAATTATGTTAAGGTAATTGCCGCAGACATGCTATTTTCGCCCTTCATAAAACGACTGAATCATGCTTTCAATGGATTTGACGGGGAAGACCGCGCTGGTGGCCGGAAGTACGCAAGGTATAGGGCTGGCGAGTGCGCAAGCCCTGTCGGAACTGGGGACCAGGTGCCTATTGATAGCCCGGAACGAAGAGCGGCTGAAAGAAGCAGTGGCCACACTGGCCCAACCCGCCGGGCAGGCTCATGGCTACCTGGTGGCCGATTTTAGCCAGCCAGAGAGCCTTGCAGGAGTGCTGCAGCCGTTCCTGGCGGATAACCAGGTACATATACTAGTGAACAATACAGGAGGGCCGCCGGCCGGCCCCATAGCGGAAGCTACTACGGCGGCGTTCCTGTTGGCATTTGAGCAACATCTTATCTGCAACCATATACTGGCCCAGGCATGTGTACCGGGAATGAAAGCCTCGGGCTACGGGCGTATCATAAATGTGGTCTCCACGTCGGTAAAAATACCGTTGAAGGGGCTGGGTGTCTCTAACACCATACGCGGCGCGGTAGCCTCGTGGGCCAAAACGATGGCGAACGAGCTGGCGGCCTTTGGCATAACGGTGAACAACGTGCTGCCCGGAGCCACCTCAACCGGCCGGCTGGAGGCGATAATAACCAACAAAGCCTCTAAAACCGGCCACAGCCAAGATGCTGTAGCCCAGGAGATGATAGACGAGATACCAGCCCGGCGCTTTGGGAAGCCGGAGGAAATAGCGGCAATGGTCGCTTTCCTGGCCTCGCCGGCAGCGGGATATGTGAACGGTACGAGCATACCGGTGGATGGGGGCAGAACCGGCAGCATTTAAGGTGGAAGTGGGACGCGAAGCCGGGGTTGCCATTTTCATAATCGGGAAAGAGCCCCGCCTTATTCGTTACAAATCCATGACTTAGATGGTCATTTTTAGGGTGACATAAAAATGACATTTGGTTTTAATTAATAACAAAAAACATGCTGAAAGCCGCGCCAGTACTGAAAAACATTTTTTATAAAATGTGTAC
This sequence comes from Flavipsychrobacter sp., assembly GCA_016786665.1. Classification (GTDB taxonomy): domain Bacteria; phylum Bacteroidota; class Bacteroidia; order Chitinophagales; family Chitinophagaceae; genus MKUN01. Next base: position 33,917 of record JAEUVZ010000029.1, on the reverse strand, counting down.
AACTTTTGCCGTTCATGTTGTAGTTTTGCCCAGCTTTGTCTAAACGGAAAGTTAAATTTCAAATTTATTCCTGTGTCAGAATCAATTAAGCCAATGATCCGGAGATTCGCCCAGCGCGCTTTTATATTCTTTAGTGTCCTTTTAATAAACAGCACGGCAATCGCCCAGCCGGATGGCAAGGCTCTTTTTACCTCAAATTGCGCCTCTTGTCACCACCCGGTGAAGAAATCTACCGGCCCTGCCCTGCAAGGGGTGGACGGTCGCGTTCCCAGCAAGGAGTGGCTCCACAAATGGGTAAGAAACTCGGCCGGTATGATCGCCAGTGGCGATGAATACGCCCAGAAGATATACAATGAGTATAACAAGACCGCGATGACCGCGTTCCCTAACCTCACTGACGAGGAGATTGACGCGATAGTAGGGTATGTTAATTCTTATAAAGCGCCTACAACTGCAGTTCCTGCCGGCGGTGGTGCAACTGCCCCTAAAGAGGATAATACCTGGTTGTATGGTGTTTTAACCGGTATCCTGTTCCTGCTGGGTGTTATCCTGTGGCGTGTGAACAGCGGCCTTCGTCGTGCGGCTCACCAGAAAGAAGGTATCCCTACTGAAGATGAAATTCCCCTGTACCGCAACAAAGTGGTGATAGCCCTTACCTGTATCGTTGTATTTATCTTCTGCGGTTACTGGATAGTAAACGGCGCGATAGAAATGGGCCGCCAGCAAAACTACCAGCCAGAACAACCTATCTTCTACTCACACAAGGTACACGCGGGTATTAACCAGGTAAACTGTCTTTACTGTCACGCCGGCGCTGAAAAGAGCCGCCAGGCGATGATACCTTCCGCCAACGTGTGTATGAACTGCCACATGCAGATAAACGAGTACACCAGCGAAGAAACGCATCCGCTGTATACTGCAGAGGGCGTGAAGGTGAACGGTACCGAGGAAATCAAAAAACTGTATGACTACGCAGGCTGGGATGAAAAGACCGGTACCTACAAGCGTAAGCCTAATGGTGAAATCGACTCCCGCCCGATACCCTGGACTAAAATCCACAACCTGGCCGACCACGTGTACTTCAACCACTCTCAGCACGTAGCGGTAGGTAAAGTACAGTGCCAGCAGTGCCATGGTGACATTCAGAATATGGACGAAGTGTACCAGTTCTCTCCATTGTCGATGGGCTGGTGTATCAACTGTCACCGCCAGACCAAGGTGCAGTTTGAGAGCAACAACTACTACTCGATCTTCGAAAAATATCATAAAGAACTGAAATCGGGTGAGCGTGAAGGCGTAACTGTAGAAGACATAGGTGGCCTGGAGTGTCAGCGTTGTCACTACTAAAGCCAGCACAGTACCCGCTTCGGCGGCTTAATTGAAAAGATTTTTTAAAAATTATTCGGAAACAATTTATACCGAATCGAACAATATGAGTCAAAAACAATATTGGAAGGGCATTGGACAGTTGCAGAACCCTGCAGCAGAAAATGAGGTGGCAGATGAGTTTAATGAGTCTCTGCCGTTTGACCTGAGCGGTAACCTGCTTGATGCTACCACTCCCCGCCGCGACTTCTTGAAGTTCTTAGGTTTCAGCACCGCCGCGGCCACCCTGGCTGCCAGTTGCGAAATGCCTGTACGGAAGGTGATTCCTTACGCTATTAAGCCGGAAGACATTGTGCCCGGTGTGCCTAATTACTACGCGTCTACTTTTGCAGACGGTGGCGATTATGCACCGATAGTAGTAAAAACACGCGATGGCCGCCCCATTAAGATAGAAGGTAATGAGCTTTCTACTATTACCGGTGGTGGTACGTCGGCCCGCATACAGGCCTCGGTACTGAACCTGTATGATAAAACCCGCCAGCGTTTCCCCGCTGCGGAAGGCAAAGAAGTAACCTTTGACGCGCTTGACCGCCAAATTAAAGAAGCACTGGCTGGTAATACCGCACCTGCCTATATCCTTACTTCTACCATCCTGAGCCCGACCACTAAAGACGTAATAGCCAAATTCATAGCCAAGTATCCTTCTGCCAAGCACGTAACTTACGACCCGGTTTCTTACTCGGGCATGCTGCTGGCAAATGAGGCCAGCTATGGAAAACGTGCTTTACCCTCTTACCATTTCGATAAAGCAAAGACAATTGTCAGCCTCGGAGCCGACTTCCTTGGTACCTGGCTGTCTCCGGTAGAATTCTCCTGGCAGTATTCCAAAGGCCGCAACATCAGCGCCCGGAATACGGAAATGTCTAAGCACTACCATATAGAGTCGAACCATACCATTACCGGTGCCGCTGCGGATGAGCGCGCTACCTGCAAGCCATCTGAAATGGGCGCTGTAGTAGTAGCTCTGTACAATGCCATTACCACTGGTGCCGCTCCTGCTACCGGCAGCGCGAAGCTGAAGGCGATGATCACCCAGGCCGCCGCTGACCTGAAGAAGGGCAATGGCCTGGTAGTTTGCGGATCGAACGACGTACATGTACAAACGGTAGTAAACGCTATTAACAGTGCGATAGGCGCTGATGGCACCACCATAAACCGCGCAGTAACCAGCAACTACAAGCAGGGTATAGACGGAGATATGATGATGCTGGTAGACGCGATGAACAACGGCCAGGTAGGCGCACTGTTCATTCACGGACTGAACCCGGTATATGAATACTTCGACAGCAAGAAATTTGAGGCAGGCCTCGCCAAAGTGCCGGTTACAGTGTCTTTCGCTGACCGCATGGATGAGACCGCTCAGAAATGTAAATTCATCGTTCCTGACCATCACTTCCTGGAAAGCTGGGGTGATGCGGAACCTAAATCGGGCTACTATAGCCTGATGCAGCCAGCCATAGCGCCGCTGTTCAAAACACGCGCGTTCCAGGATAGCCTCCTGATATGGGCTGGTGAAACCACTACTTATGGTGACTATTGGCAGAGCTACTGGACGGGTAAACTGGGCAGCCAGGAGAACTTTGACCGTGCCCTGCAAAATGGTGTAATAGAACCTGCTGCCATGCCAATGGGTGGTGGCTCCTTTGCTGGCAACCTGGCGGCTGCTACCGCAGCTATACAGGCTACTCAGGGTGCCGCAGTAGAGGTGATGGTGTATGAGAAGGTATCGATAGGCTACGGTGGCGCATGGAGCAATAACCCATGGCTGCAGGAAATGCCTGACCCGATAACAAGGGCCACCTGGGACAACTACGCATGTATGTCTCCCGTGCTGGCGAAGAAAATGGATGCAGAGCTTACCGCGCTTAACGAAGTAGTACCTGAAAAGCGTGTAGTAAGCATCAAGATAAACGACACGGAAATAAAACTGCCGGTAATGGTAGTGCCTGGTATGCACAACGAAGTAGTTGCTGTAGCCCTGGGTTACGGACGTGACGAAAAAGTGGGCCGCGCCGCCGCGAAGACCGGACAGAACGCATATCCCCTGATATCCTCAAACGGCACAACCTTTAATGCATATTCAGCTACTGCTACCGTAACCAAGACGGATACAGTACATGCGATAGCGCAGGTGCAAACGCACGCCAGCTATGAAGGCCGCCCGATACTGCACGAATTTACGCTTGAAGAATTCAAAAAAGATCCTAACGCACTGCTGAACGAGCGTGCTGCAGAGATAAATAAATATGCGGCCCTGCCCTGGGAAAAGGACGCTGAGCACCATGGTGGTGCGCATGAAGGCGCCGAAGCAGGACATGACACACATGCCGCTGCCGCTGCGGGCCACGCTGTAGCTGCCGCAAGCGCGGTACCTGATGAAGAAGGATTCCGCAAGAACGGTACTCTTTACCCTGATTACGAGCACCTGGGTATTCACTGGGGAATGTCGATAGACACGAATAGCTGTACGGGTTGCGGTGCGTGCGTGATAGCCTGCCAGGCTGAAAATAACATTTCGGTAGTAGGTAAAACACACGTTATCCAGTCGCATGAAATGCACTGGCTGCGTATCGACCGCTATTTCGCCGGTAAGGTAGAAGATCCGGATAGCATCCAGACCATCTTCCAGCCGATGCTGTGCCAGCATTGCGACAACGCTCCTTGTGAGAACGTTTGCCCGGTATCCGCTACCAACCACAGTTCAGAAGGCATTAACCAAATGGCGTATAACCGCTGTATTGGTACCAAATATTGCGCGAACAACTGTCCGTATAAAGTGCGTCACTTTAACTGGATGGACTGGAACGGCGCTGACTGCTTTGATGACAACCTGTATGAAGACTACCGCCGCGATGACATCAACGACGATCTTACCCGCATGGTGCTGAATCCGGATGTAACTGTCCGCAGCCGTGGTGTAATGGAAAAATGTAGCTTCTGCGTTCAGCGCCTGCAGGATGCCAAGCTTACCGCCAAGAAGGAAGGCCGCCCTGTGAAAGACGGGGAAGCCCGTACCGCCTGCCAGCAGGCTTGCGCTTCCGGTTGTATCGTATTCGGTAACGTAAACGACCCGGAAAGCAAGATCTCGAAAATCCGCAAGGAAGAGCAGAAGGAGCGTACCTTCTATGTACTGGAACAAATACACACCCTGCCGAACATCAACTACTTGTCTAAGGTTCGTAACACAGACTTGGTAAATGCGGCTGGTGTAGAAAAGGGACATGAGACCATTTTCCCTAACGATGATTTCTCTCAGCGCCCACACGCATAGTGCGGAACTGGCAGGAAGTGAATTTTTGAAATAATTGAACAAGTAAAGTGGCCCTTAAAAGCCACGGTATATAAAGAACTTTTACTAATTACGTGCTATGCATACTAAGTACGAATCGTTTGTACGGGAACCGCTGGTAGATGGTCATAAGACTTATCACGACGTCACGGAAGATATTATCAGCCCAATTGAAAAGAAACCGGGCCGCATGTGGTATGTGGGCTTCTTTTTCTCGGTTGCACTTCTTCTGTTCGGCGTATTCTCGGTGTTTTGGGAAGTTTACTTCGGTATTGGTGTATGGGGTATTAACCGTACAGTAGGCTGGGGTTGGGATATCACCAACTTCGTATGGTGGGTAGGTATCGGTCACGCCGGTACGCTTATCTCCGCTATACTGCTGCTGTTCCGCCAGGGATGGCGTACGGGTGTAAACCGAGCCGCAGAAGCGATGACCATCTTCGCCGTAATGTGTGCGGGCCAGTTCCCGATATTCCACATGGGACGTGTATGGGATGCGATGTGGGTACTGCCACTGCCTAACAGCCGTGGACCGCTTTGGCCTAACTTCAACTCGGCACTCCTTTGGGACGTATTTGCGATCTCTACGTACTTTACCGTATCACTGCTGTTCTGGTACTCTGGCCTTATCCCGGATTTCGCAACTATCCGCGACCGTGCTAAAACCAAGCTGCGCAAACGCCTTTATGGTTTAGCTTCTTTCGGCTGGACGGGTACTGCCAAAAACTGGCAGCGCCAGGAAGCCCTTGCCCTGGTACTGGCGGGTCTTTCTACCCCCCTGGTACTTTCGGTACACACTATCGTATCTTTTGACTTTGCTACCTCTGTAATACCGGGCTGGCACACTACCATCTTCCCTCCGTACTTCGTTGCGGGTGCGATCTTCTCCGGGTTCGCGATGGTGAATACCCTGCTGGTAGTTACCCGTAAAATACTGGGCCTGGAAGACTACATTACCGTAGGGCACCTGGAAGCGATGAACAAAGTAATCGTACTTACGGGTTCTATCGTGGGTGTGGCTTACCTTACTGAGCTCTTCATGGCGTGGTACTCCGGCGTGTTGTACGAACAAGAAGCCTTCAAATGGCGTATCATGGGTCCATACTGGTGGAGCTACTGGGCAATGATGACCTGTAACGTGGTGTCGCCTCAGCTTTTCTGGTTCAAGAAACTCCGTCGTAACATTCCGTTTACCTTCATCATGTCGATAGTGGTGAATATAGGTATGTGGTTTGAGCGTTTCGTAATCATCGTTACCTCGCTTTACCGCGACTACATACCCGGTAGCTGGACTTACTACAGCCCAACGTGGCCGGAAGTAGGTTTCTACCTGGGAACGTTCGGCCTGTTCTTCACCTGCTACTTCCTGTTTGCCAAGTACTTCCCTGTAATCGCTGTTGCGGAAATCAAGTTTGTACTGAAGACATCTGGCGAGAGCTACAAGCAGAAGATGAATGTGATAGAAGAGAAGAGCCTGGAAGATTTTGTGCACGAGCAGGCTCACGCACACTAAAGTGAACAACCCGGCGGCGGATAACGACCATCGCTGCTGATAATAAAATATTGATTAATTGGCGAAACGCCTGATTGACAAATTAATACAATGGCTATAAAGAAATTTGCGGTAGCGGCTTACGATGACGAGGAAGTACTGTTTCCTGCGGTAAAGAAAGTGCGTAACAGCGGATATAAGTTGCATGATGTGTATACCCCATTCCCGGTGCACGGCCTTGATGGCGCACTAGGACTGAAGGAAACAGACCTGCACATCGCCGGCTTCATTTACGGTCTTTGCGGCACCAGTACGGCTGTCGGCTTCATGTCGTGGATATTCCTGTCGGACTGGCCGGTAAACTTTGGCGGTAAGCCTCACTTTTCACTGCCTGCATTTATACCCATCACGTTCGAGCTAACGGTATTATTCGCGGCAGTAGGTATGGTACTTACGTTCTGCTATCTTAACCAGATAATGCCTGGAGTAAAGAAGCACGTATTCCATCCGCGGCAGACCGATGACCTGTTCCTGATAGTGCTGGAGATAAACGACGAAACCAGCGAACAGGAAGCTTTAGATTACCTGAAGTCAACCGGAGCTATCGAAACAAACATACAGGTAGCGGAGTCAGAGTGGTGGTACGGACGCTGGGATAAAAAAGAAGCTTACGAATTAAGCTAGTTGCAGCAGAACAACACTTTTTAGACATTAAGAAAATTGAATCAGAACTTTTTTATGAATAGGACCAAAAGCATAGTAGTAGCAACCCTGCTGGTAGGACTGGGACTTACGGCCTGCAACAGCGGCAATATGCGCAGGAATCCGGGCAAGATATACGCTCCGGATATGACCTACTCTCAGGCTTACGATGCTTATACATACAACCCGAATTTTGCTGATAGTATGAGCAGCCGCAAGCCGGTAGAAGGTACTATAGCAATGGGCCATGAACTGCCGGATCACCTTAAAGAGGGCGATACCCTGGCTTATAAGTCTTATACTACCGCGCTGCGCTTTAATGACGCGGATATAAAGGAGGCAAAACGCATATACGACATCTATTGCGGTATTTGCCACGGTCAGCAACTGGACGGTAACGGTCCGCTGTATGCAGGAGGTGAAGGTAAATTTGCGGCTAAGCCGGCCAACTTTAAAGAAGGCAACTACCTGAACATGCCCGCCGGCCAGATATATGCCGCTATAAAGTATGGCAAGAATAAAATGGGCTCTTACGCCAGCCAACTGGACATAAAGCAACGCTGGATGATAGTGGCTTACATTAAGAAAGTGCAGAGTGAGAATAATGGTGCAGCATACACATTTGGCGCCAGCGGAACCACTACTCCGGCTGTCGACACTACCAAAGTTGATTCGGCGGCAGTAGCGAAACATTAATAAAAGAGTAAAAGAAAATTAAACGTACTTCTAATAAAAGTTTTCAAATGAACGAACGTTTTCAGGTACCGGCGAGGTTGAGAAATATGAGTTTAGCGCTTATAGCTGTCGGCATCATAACCCTGCTGGTGGGCGTATTTACCTTATTGGGAAGCAATAATGCCGACCATACATTGCAACACGCAGATAAGACCCGTTTCTGGGCTGTACTGCTTCAGAACGCTGTGTTTTTCGTGATGATATGCACCGTGAGTGTATTCATACAGGCGGCCTCTACCCTGGCACAGGGTGGCTGGATAGTAGCTTACAGGCGTGTGCCCGAAGCGATAGGCGCTAACGTATGGATATTTGGCGCCATAGCCGCTGTAGTGCTGCTGTGTGTAGCTTTCGTGTTTAATATTGACGGACATAATCCTATTTACCACTGGGTACACCCGGAAGGTGATAACATACTGATGGGTAAGAAGGCCTTCCTGAACCCGTACATGTTCGCCGGCTTCACTATCGCTACTGTTTCTCTGTGGGCATTTTTTGGCCGCAAGTTCCGTTCGTTGTCGCTGGCGCAGGAGAAAGCTGCCAAGAACAGCACTAAAATCTACTGGAACTCTATGAAATGGGCCGGTGGCTTCCTGGTAGTGTATGCCCTCACCCAAATGAGCACTACGCCGTGGATGTGGATAATGAGCGTGCAGCCACACTGGTACTCTACGATGTTTAGCTGGTACACCTTTGCCAGTGCGTTCGTAAGCGGTATGTCGCTGATACTGTTATTTGTTATCTACCTGAAGAATCAGGGCAACCTGGAACTGGTAACCAAAGAGCACATGCACGACCTGGGTAAATTCATGTTCGCATTCTCTATTTTCTGGACGTATGTATGGTTTGCCCAGTACATGCTGATATGGTACGGTAACATTCCGGAAGAAACGATTTATTTCAAGCTGCGCCAGCAGGGCCCATACAGCATCCTGTTCTACGCTATCTTTATTATCAACTTCGTAATGCCGATACTGATACTGATGGCACGCCCGAGCAAGCGCAACTATTTTACGGTAACGTTTATGGCTATGCTCATCATCTTCGGCCACTGGCTGGATTTCTACAACATGATCATGCCAGAGCCACTGGGTGTAAACTGGCACCTGAGCTGGTATGAAATGGGAATATTCGCTGGTTTCGTAGGTGTACTGATACTGAGCGTTGCCACTACATTATCTAAATCGTCACTGGTACCTACTAATAACGTGTTGTTGAAAGAGGCGGTGATACACCAAAGCTAATAGCTAAAGTGTTTTAGATAGAAGATTGAAATTGAATAAATAATTTAAGTAAATAATAAGCTGAACTGACCATGTCGGGATCCTTAACTATAGTATTGATACTTCTGGTTTTTATTATCGTTTACCAGATTGCGAAAGCAAGCGAGTACGCTACCATACTTCGTGACGAAACGAAGGTGAACGCGCAGACCAACCGGCTGATGGCCTGGTTGCTGGTGGCGTTCTTCTTCCTGGGCTTGTGGGGAATATGGGAGTGCCACGAGGCACTGAAAGGCCGCCTGTTGCCTGATTCTGCTTCCGTTGAGGGAGAGGAATATGACAACATGTTTGCTACCACCATGTGGGTGACGGGTACCGTTTTCCTGGCAACACAGGCAATACTGTTTTGGTTCGCTTACCGTTACCAGGCTACTGAGAAACGTACTGCATTCTACTACGCCCACAATAACAAACTGGAAATCATCTGGACCACCATACCGGCGATAGCGATGGCCGCGCTGGTAGCAATAGGTTTGAAATACTGGTTTAAAGTAACTGACGAAGCGCCTAAAGGGCACGCAACCGTAGAGATAATAGGCAAGCAATTTAACTGGCTGGTGCGTTACCCGGGCAAAGATGGTGCTTTGGGCGCCCGCGACTTCCGCAAGATTGATGATGCGAACAATGTGATGGGTATGGACTGGAACGACCAGAAAAACCACGATGATATAGTAGCGCAAAATGGTGAGATGCACCTGGTAGTGAATCGCCCGGTGAAGCTGATAATCGGCTCCCGCGATGTGATTCACGACGTAGGCCTGCCGCACTTCCGTATGAAGATGGATGCCGTGCCGGGTATTGTTACCACTATGTGGTTCACCCCACGCTTTACTACTGCGGAAATGAGAAAGAAGACAAACGACCCGAATTTCGTGTATGAAATATCGTGCGACCAGATGTGTGGTAAAGGCCACTACTCTATGCGCGGTACCATAATAGTGGAGACACAGGAAGAGTATGACAAGTGGTTGGCTTCTCAGAAGACCTACTATGCGGAAACGCAAGCTCCTTCCGTACCGGAAACTAACCCTGTAGCTCCATCAGCTGATACAACTAAACCTGTAGCATCAAAAAACTAATTTGAAGAAATCGGCCGGAGTATTGGCCATAATGAGTATAAAAATGAGCGAAGTAATAATTCAAGGGCCGAATGTAGCCCATACGCATTCAGGGCATGATGATCACCATGGTCATGAGCACCATGAGCAGCATTTTATTACAAAGTATATTTTCAGCCAGGATCACAAGATCATCGGTAAGCAATTCCTGGTGACCGGTATCATCTGGGCTATCATTGGTGCGCTGTTTTCTGTATTCTTCCGCCTCCAGCTTGGTTTCCCCAACGATACATTCCCGATTATGGAGAAGTTCCTGGGTGAGTGGGCTAAAGGTGGTAAACTGAATCCAGAATTCTATTACGCACTGGTAACCATGCACGGTACCATCCTCGTGTTCTTCGTACTTACGGCGGGCTTGAGCGGTACTTTCGCCAATATACTTATACCCCTGCAAGTAGGCGCCCGTGATATGGCATCTCCGTTCATGAATATGCTTTCTTACTGGTTCTTCTTTATATCCAGTGTGTTCATGTTTGTTTCCCTGTTTATACAAACAGGTCCTGCATCGGGAGGGTGGACCACTTATCCGCCACTCAGTGCCCTGAAGGAAGCTTCCATGGGGTCTGGCCTGGGTATGGACTTATGGTTGATAAGTATGGCATTGTTCGTTGTGTCGTCGTTGCTGGGTGGTCTTAACTACATTGCTACGATACTGAACATGCGTACGAAAGGTATGACCATGACGCGCCTGCCACTTACCATCTGGGCGCTGTTCTTTACCGCAATACTGGGTGTACTTTCCTTCCCCGTATTATTCTCTGGTTTCGTACTGCTGATATTTGACCGTAATTTCGGTACCAGCTTCTACCTTTCCGAGATATTCGTTGGCGGTAAGGCTCTGCCGAACATCGGAGGTTCCGCTATCCTTTACCAGCACTTATTCTGGTTCTTAGGACACCCCGAAGTGTATATCATTATGCTGCCGGGTATGGGTATGGCATCTGAAGTTCTTTCGTGCAACAGCCGGAAGCCTATCTTTGGTTACTTTGCCATGATCATTTCGCTGACGGGTATCGCGGTACTGGCGTTCCTGGTTTGGGCGCACCACATGTTCGTTACCGGTATGAGTCCGTTCCTGGGTTCTATCTTTGTACTGTTAACATTACTTATCGCTGTTCCTTCTGCGGTTAAAGTGTTCAACTGGCTGACTACCATGTGGAAAGGAAACATCCGCTTTACGGTTCCGATGCTGTTTGCGATAGGTTTCGTGTCGCTGTTCATCTCTGGTGGCCTTACCGGTATCTTCCTGGGTAACTCAGCGCTTGACTATCACCTGCACGATACCTACTTCGTTGTAGCGCACTTCCACATTGTAATGGGTGTATCTGCATTCTTTGGTATGTTCGCCGGTATCTATCATTGGTTCCCTAAGATGTTTGGCCGCTTCATGAATCCTACCTTGGGTTACATACACTTCTTTGCTACCATTATAGGCGCGTACCTGATCTTCTGGCCAATGCACTATGAAGGTATCGCCGGTATGCCTCGTCGTTACTATGATTACAGTGCGTGGGTGTCGTTCAATAAGTTTGATGGCCTCAATGCTTTCATCAGTATCGCTGCAATAGCTGTATTCTTCGCCCAGCTGTTGTTTGTTGTCAACTTCTTCGCCAGCATCTGGCGTGGACGTAAGGTGACTACAATGAACCCATGGGGTTCGCCAACGCTGGAGTGGACAACTCCAATCCGTCCCGGACACGGCAACTGGCCTGGTGAAATACCTGAAGTACACCGCTGGGCTTATGACTACAAGGATGACGGAAACGGTAATGATTTCATTATGCAGACCACCCCGCTTCGTCCTGGTGAGGAAGCGCACTAGAATATCGTCTTAACAGTTAAATCAAATAGGAAAGCCACTCTGTATTGAGTGGCTTTTTCTTTTAGTATAGTCCCTGTTTGATGAACCACCAGGAGAATAAACGCGTCACCTGGTGACTGATTTCTTACAACAGGCTAAGCGCGTTCTGAATACGCTTTAGTGTCTCCTCCTTGCCTATCATCTCGGCTATTACAAATACTCCGGGGCCATATTTGCCACCTACCAGCATAATGCGCAATGGCAGCATGATATCACCTTTTTTAAGGCCATGCTGTTGCAGGCTATCCGTAAAGGTCTGTTCAATGGTTGTATGTTCCCAATCAGAAACGCTACTAAGGTTTTCTTTCCATGAATTGAAGAATGAACGTTTGTTGTCATCCCACTTTGCTTTTATAGCATCCAGTTCCTTTATCTCCGGTGTTTCGAAGAAGAAGTGCCCCTGCTCCCAGAAGTCGGGTAGCAGTCCGCAGCGCTCCTTTACCAGGCCGATGACTTTCAGTAGATATGTATCGTCAACCGCAGGGGCATGAGCCACAATGTATGGCTTTACCAATGGCAGCAGTTTTTCGTCGCTGCTGTGGTGTATGTGTTGCTGGTTATACCATTTTGCTTTCTCGTAGTCAAACTTAGCACCACCCTTGTGCACGCGCTCTATGGAGAAATATTGTACCAGTTCGCTGAGCGAGAACAGCTCCTGCTCCTTGCCGGGGTTCCAGCCCAGCATGGCCAGCATATTTACAAACGCTTCCGGCAGGAAGCCTATTTCCTTAAAACCCCTGGTGGTTTCGCCTGTTTTAGGGTCATTCCAGTCCATAGCGAATACGGGGAAGCCCAGCCTGTCACCATCACGCTTGCTGAGCTTGCCGTTTCCATCGGGTTTCAATATCAGTGGCAGGTGCGCCCACTGAGGCATGTCTGCCTCCCAGCCCAGGTATTTCCATAGGAGGAGGTGTACGGGTGCGCTTGGGAGCCATTCTTCGCCCCGGAAGGCGTGGGTAATCTTCATCAGGTAATCATCCACTACCACCGCCAGGTGATAAGTGGGCATGCCGTCGGCTTTCAGCAGTACTTTATCATCTACCAGTGAGGTGTCGAAGGTTATCTCGCCCCGTATCATGTCGGTAAATGTTACAGTTTGCCCAAAGGGCACTTTTATGCGTATCACATAGGGTGTGTTCTTGTCCAGTAGTTCCAGAACTTCAGCAGTACTCAGCGATAGCGAATTCCGCATTTGTCTACGGGTAGTGGCGTCGTACTGGAAGTTGGTACCGGCATGCCCGTCTTTGGCCATTTCTGAGCGCCTGCGCTCCAGTTCTTCCGGCGTATCGAATGCATAGTAGGCATAGCCTTTGTCTACAAGTTGTTGCGCATACTGGTAGTAGAGGTGTTTGCGCTCACTTTGCCGGTACGGAGCGTAAGGCCCGCCTTTCTTCGTGCTTTCGTCGGGTTCCAATCCGCACCATTCCAGGCATTTGTAAATGTACTCTTCAGCGCCCTCTACAAAGCGCGTCTGGTCAGTATCTTCTATGCGGAGTACAAACTCACCGCCATGATGCCGGGCAAAAAGATAATTGTACAAAACAGTACGCACGCCACCCAGATGCAGGCCACCGGTAGGGCTGGGGGCAAATCGAACACGAACTTTATTACTCATAAGGCTGCAAAAATAGTTCAGAACCCGGATTAACCACGATTAATATTTGACTTGCCGGGTAAACAAGTAAAAGGGATTGACCGTCAGGCCAATCCCTTTTACCGGGGAAATTCCAGATACAGGGTTACTCTTTGTAGAAGAACCATTTGGCCAGTTCTTTGTACGTTACCTTTTTGCCATACATCAGGATGCCTACCCTGTAGATGCGGGCGGCCACCCAGGTGGTGAATATGAATCCGCCCACGAGCAAGGCCATAGAGGTAATAAGCTGCCATGCGGGAACATCGTATTGCAGGCGAACCATCATGGCGATGGGTGAAGTGAGGGGTATCATAGACAGCCAGACGGATATGGAGCTATCAGGGTTGTTGATAATGAAACCCAGGGAGAAGGCGAAAGTGAATATAAGGGGTAGGGTAATGGGTATCATGAACTGCTGCGTTTCGGTTTCGTTATCTACCGCGGAGCCTACGGCAGCAAATACAGCGCTGTAAATAAGGTAGCCAAAGATGAAATAGAACAGGAATATCCCCAGGGTATAGCCTACGGGTATATCGGCCAGCTGGCGTTGCAATTTGGCCAGCTTATCGGGGCTGTCGGTGGCGCTGGCTATCTGCACTGTATTGGGTGCGCCGGGAGCGTATCCGGCCGATACCTGCTGCGTTTGTGCCAGCTCAGCCGTTTTCCCGCTACCGAGCATTGCTCCGGCTCCTATTATCAGTCCGCCACTGATAACAATCCAGAGTATGAACTGTGTGAGCCCTACCATTCCCACTCCTATGATTTTACCGAGCATGAGCTGGAAGGGCTTTACGGAGGAGATAATTACTTCTATTACCCTGCTGGTCTTTTCTTCTATTACGCCCCTCATTACCTGTGCGCCGTAAATGAACAACGACATGTATATAAGTATGGCAGCGATAAAGCCAAGCCCGTAGGCTACCATAGCGTTGGCTTCCTTTTCGCCTTCGTCGGTTATCTGCAGCGCTTCAATGTTTATTCCTTTTTCCGCCTCCTTCAGTATGTTGATGTCAATTCCGGCATCCAGCAGTTTCTTGTTCTTAAGCAGTTCGTTCACCTGGCTTTCTATGTTGCCGGTCAGGGAAGCGCCGGGTTTCTTTTCGCCCAGTATCTGTGCGCCGCTTAGTGTGGCAGGCAGCCGCAGCAGGTAATTGTATTTTGAATCCTTAAAGCCGCTCCGTTCGTCGGCGTATGTTTTGGTGCTGTAGGCGAATGTGATATTGGTGGTGTTTTTCAATTTGTCTTTTACCAGCCCGCTCTCGTCTACCACCAGTACCGTTTTCAGGTCGCCCAGCTCATCGCCTTTTACCGCGGTGTAAATAAGCAATGAGTACATACCTATAAAAAGCACCGGTACCAGGAGGGTCATCCATATAAATGACTTCTTCTTTACGCGGGAAAGATATTCGCGCTGTATGATGAGTAGTATCTTGTTCATGCTTTAGTGTAATTCGTTTACTTTCTCAATAAAGATCTCGTGCATGGTTGGCACTACCTCATGAAACCCGGTAAGAGCGGTTAGTGGCATGACGTAGAGGAGGGCGTCATTCACGCTTCGGCCCTCTTTTAACTGTACGGTCATTTCGTGTCCGTCTTCGGTGTTCTTACGGCTGGTTACCTCGAAGGGGGCATCATCGGTTACTGCCAGTTCTGCGCCGTGGTACTCCAGTTTGTAGGTATTGTTGCGGTAAGCCCGTTTAATAGTTTTTACCCGCCCGTCCAGTATTTTCTTTGACTTATGTATCAGGGCTATGGAGTCGCAGAGCTCTTCCACGGTTTCCATGCGGTGTGTAGAAAAGATGATGGTAGCGCCCTGCCGGTTTAGTTCCAGTATCTCGTTTTTGATCACCTCGGCGTTTACCGGGTCGAAACCGCTGAAGGGCTCATCCAGTATGATGAGCTCAGGGTTGTGAATAACGGTAGAGACAAATTGCGCCTTTTGCGCCATCCCTTTTGAGAGTTCTTCTATCTTTTTGGTCCACCAGCTTTCAATGCCCAGCTTTACAAACCAGTCTTTCGCCCGTTTGGTGGCTTCCTGCTGGCTGAGGCCCTTAAGCCGTGCGAGGTATACGGTCTGCTCGCCTATCTGCATTTTTTTGTACAGGCCTCGTTCTTCCGGCAGGTAACCTATTCGTTCTATATGCGATTGGTTCAGGTGCTTGCCGTTGAAGAGTATCTCGCCGGAGTCCGGCGCGGTAATCTGGTTGATGATGCGGATAAGGGAGGTTTTGCCGGCTCCGTTAGGGCCCAGCAGCCCAAATATTTTTCCTTTTTCTATCTCCATACTTACATCGTCCAGCGCGCGCTGCCCCGCATACTGCTTTACGATGTGGCGAATACTTAACATAGCGTGAAAATAGCCATCATTTGCTACATTAAGGCGCTGGCACAGCAGTAGATAAGTTAAAAACATACTAAACTATTTTGCCTGTCCCCGATGTGCGGTATTCCGCCAGATAAATCGCCAAAATGTAGAGAAACGTGGTTAAATTGTGTGAGGTTTAAAATGTAATGAGATGAACAGGGCAATTCGTAAGGTAGCCGTCATAGGCAGCGGTGTGATGGGCAGCCGGATAGCAGCACATTTTGCTGGTATAGGAGTAGAGGTTTTACTATTAGATATCCCCGCTAAAGAAGGCGACCGCAACAAGATCGTCAACGACGCTTTCCAGGCGATGCTGAAAAGCAAACCTTCCGCTGTGTACACCAAAGAGGTAGCCTCGAGGATAAAGACAGGTAATACAGAGGACGATCTGCACCGCATTTCCGACTGCGACTGGATAATAGAAGTAGTTATAGAGCGGCTGGACATTAAACAGCAAGTTTTTGATAAAATAGAAAAGCACCGTAAACCCGGCACACTTATCACATCCAATACTTCGGGCATACCTATTCACCTGATGACCCAGGGACGCAGCGAAGACTTTCAGCAGCACTTCTGCGGTACGCACTTTTTTAACCCCCCGCGTTACCTGCGCCTACTGGAAATCATCCCAGCACCCGATACCAAAAAGGAGGTTGTTGATTTCCTAATGGAATATGGCAGCCGGCACCTTGGCAAGCAAACGGTACTGTGCAAAGACACGCCCGCCTTCATTGCCAACCGGGTGGGTGTTTTCGGGTTCATGGCCGTTTTTAAAGCGATGCAGGAACTGGGATTGACCGTAGATGAAATTGATACACTAACCGGCCCGGTGCTGGGAAGGCCTAAGTCGGCAACTTTCCGCACCGGCGATATTGTGGGGCTGGATACGCTGGTGCATGTGGCGAAAGCGCTACCCGAGAATGCACCCGAGGATGAAGCAAAGGATATTTTCAAAATGCCCGCCTTCCTGGAGAAGATGGTGGAAAATAAATGGCTCGGTGATAAAACCGGACAGGGCTTTTATAAAAAAGTAACGCTCCCTCCGCCGCCTGAGAATAAAGAGGCGGGTTTCACCATGTCCCCGGAAAGCAGGGGCGATGAGAAAAAGGCAGCACCGATTGGCAAGCCCAGATCGGAGATATATACCCTGAACCTGCAAACAATGGAGTATGCCCCCAAGCAGAAAACAAAGTTTGCTACGCTGGAAGCTACCAAACCGGTTGACGATTTGAAGCAGCGGCTAACGATGCTGTACGGTGGGCAGGATAAGGCCGGTGCGTTTTATCAAAAATTTCACCATCTGCTGTTTTCCTATATCTCGCACCGCATACCGGAGATTAGCGATGAACTGTATAAGATTGATGATGCGCTGAAGGCAGGTTTTGGGTGGGAAATAGGCGCCTTTGAAAGCTGGGATACGCTGGGGGTAGCCAAAGTGCTGGAGCAAATGAAAGCGGGTGGCTACAAAGTAGCCGACTGGGTTCCGCAAATGCTGGAGAAAGGCATTAAGTCCTTCTACAAAACAGAGAACGGCGAACGCAAATACTACGATATCCGTAAGAGTGAATATCAGCCCATACCGGGTACCGGCAATCTCATACTCCTTGAACACCTGGACGAAAAGATCGTTTGGAAGAACGCAGTATGCAAGTTGGTTGACATAGGTGACGACGTAGTAGCCCTCAGTTGGAATACAAAAATGAACAGCATAGGGGGCGAAGTGCTGGAGGGGATACAAAAGAGTATAGCCATTGCCGAAGAGAAGTACAAGGGACTGGTAATAGCCAATTCCGGCGCTAACTTCAGTGCCGGGGCAAATGTGGGACTCATCTTTATGTTTGCCGCTGAGCAGGAATATGACGAGCTGGATTTCGCCATCCGCCAGTTCCAGGCTACTACTATGCGTATGCGGTATAGTTCGGTACCTGTAGTGGTGGCTCCGCATGGCCTTACGCTGGGGGGGGGCTGCGAAATGTGCCTGCATGCAGATGCAGTGCAGGCTGCCGCTGAAAGCTACATAGGGCTGGTAGAAGTGGGTGTGGGTGTGATACCCGGTGGGGGCGGCACCAAAGAGATGGCTGTGCGCGCATGGGAACGAAATATAAAGGAAGACGTAGAGGTAAATTACCTGCAGCAACTATTTATTAACGTAGGCACCGCTAAAGTCTCTACGTCGGCGCACGAGGCTTTCGATAATTTTGTGCTGCGACCGGGACATGATTCCATATCGGTAAACCTGGACAGGCGCGTAGCAGATGCCAAGCGTAAAGTGCTGGAGCTGTGGGAGCGAGGCTATACGCAACCATTGCCCAAGACACAAGTGAAAGTGCAGGGTAGGGGTGGCCTGGGCGGCTTGATGGCTGGAGTTCACGGTATGTGGAGAGGGAAGTATATTTCAGACTACGACAAATATATTGCAGAGAAACTGGCCTATGTAATGTGTGGCGGCGACCTTAGCAGCGCCAGCTACGTATCGGAACAATACCTGCTGGACCTGGAACGCGAGGCCTTCCTGAGCCTGTGCGGGCAACGGAAGACCCTGGAGCGCCTGCAAAGTATATTACAGACAGGTAAACCCTTGCGAAACTAGTATGCGCCAGCTATTGTATTTACTGGCGATAATTTGTTTGGTAGCCGGATGTGCGTCGCAGCCGGAAGAGAAAGGCGTAGCAGCGAAACAGGAAGGCGTGAGGGTGGAGCCCTCAAAGGAGCTACCCGCATTTGCTGATTCCATCAGGGCTTACCTACTAGCTATTGACGGGGCAAAAGAGAACGATAATTACGATACGCTGGCAATAGTAAATGCAGCATTACTCAGGTACCTGGAGTATGCCTCTGTGACTTATCCCGCTTTGTTGAATGTGGATTTCCCGGGTGTGGACACGTTGGGCATGGCCATTCTCACTTCGGACGACCGGAAGTTTCGTATCTATTGCTGGGACACCCGGACCGGGGGTACGATGCGGTTCTTCAATAGTGTGGCCCAATACAGTACCAACACAGGCGCAGCGACGATGACCTTTAACGATATAGCATCGGGCGATATAGGTGTATGGTATCCGAAATTGCACACGATAACTACGCAAACACGGGGTACAATTTACCTGGCGCATACTCGTGCTATCGCTTCCAGCAGAGATGTGGCCGATGGTATTTCCGCATATGCCATAGCGGATGACGGACGCCTGAATGATAGTATTGTTGCTTTTAAGACAGCCACAAAAAATCTTAATGATATCAGCTACTCCTACGATTACCACTCCAATATAGATGACAGCACCGGAGCGCAGCGGAACACGTTGCGGTTGAGCGAGGATAAAAGGACGCTGTACGTTCCGATAGTGGGTGATAATGAGCAGGTGACATCACGCTCGCTCGTCTATAAATTTGATGGTGACTATTTCGTTTTTGATAAACATGCCCGTTAAGTTTTGAGCTTGGCTTTCAACTGTTAAATTTGCAGGGAAACTGATTTGTTTGTGCGTGTAAAGGCCATTTTTCATTTTTTTTCGCTGATTGCTTACGTTGTGGCAGGCGGTTCCATCATGGCACAGGAAGTACACCGGGTAGCTATGGAGCAGACCATGGGCGAATACCTGGATGATATAGACACTCACGCGGCAGACACCACGAATGAGGGCCGGAAGAACCTGTGGGCCGCCAACATAGGTCTGATGGCCTACCTGAAGAACATGTGCGATGTGAAGCCCGGCATTATTTATGAAGAATTTCAGAAAGTAGGCGATATAGACGGCAACCTCCAGGGAATCAATATTGTAACCTCTGAGGATAAGAAGCTGCGTGTGTATTGCTGGGATACCTGGACCAGCAAGAAAGTGCACCGGTTTAACTCACTGGTACAGTACCGGGTAGGAGATGCGATAGAAAGGGTAACCTGGGCCGATATAGCCGAAAAGCCCGGTAAGATGGGAAATGTACAGGACTGCTACTCAGAGATAAACACCGTATATGATAAAGACAACCGGCCTATATACCTGGTGATGTCCTTCAGTATCAATGAAGGGCACGAGGGCGCACACGAGATACAGGCGTTTGCGATAGATTCCGTGCTGGCCCCGGTTGCGGTATTTAATTTTTATGGTGAACTGAAGACGACGCTGAAAGTGAGTAAAGACAAGGCTATCAGGGGCAACTGGTCGGAAGATGACACCAATATTAAAATAAGCCCCGACGGGCGTTCTATCTATGTTCCGGTGGTGCGCAGCGCTAATGTAAAGGCTCCGGTATCGAAGGATGAGAAAAGGTATCATGTCTACCAGTTCAATGGCCGCGAGTTTGTTTATAAAGAAAACCTAAATAATTGACCCCTTCCCGGGCATTGTCGGTTTAGCCCGATTAAAATCCATAATTTGCGTAAATGACTCTTTCCCGTATCGCATACAGGTGGAACCTTTTTCTTGGCACTATGTCGCTGGCCTTACTATTGGTATTGGCCCCCGCACCGGCTGGTGCCCAGGGTGGCGATTTGCAAAAGGCGCGTCATCTTGCCCTGGATAAGAAATACCCGGAAGCTATAGAACTATATGAGCGCCTCTATGCGGCGGAACCCAATGCGGAACTCTTTGAAGAATACTTTGATGCGCTACTGAAGGCAAAGAAATATAAAGATGCGGAAAAGCTACTTCCCAGGGCGCCGGTGCAAGAGCGACTAAAAGCCGTAGAACTGATTAACCAGGGACGAATAGAACTGGCACAGGGTAAAACTAAAAGAGCCAATGATTTATTTGACCAGGCACTTGGCCTCATAACAGGCGACGAGATGATCACCATCCGTATGGTGAATTTGTTTCAGCGGATGGAGTTGGATGACTATAGTGTACAAACGTATGAACGCGCCCGCTCTATACTGAACAACCCCTATTTCTACGGGGAGCAACTGGCACGACTATATGCAAAAAAAGGAGAACTGGAAAAGGCGGTTGTAACCTTTATACAGAGCAGCCCCTGGCAGCAGGGTGGATTGGAAAGTACAAAGGCGACTTTGCTGGAGCTGGTAGGTAATGATGCGAAGGCAATGCAGCAACTACAGAAAGCGCTGATTAAAAAAATTAATGAGCAGCCCAACAATGCAAATTATGTGGAGTTGCTGACCTGGCTCTACACCCATAAGAATGACTGGGAGGGAGCCCTGGTGCAAGTGCAGGCCGTAGACCAAAGAAACCGGGAGGAGGGCCTCCGGCTGATGGAGTTTGCGCGGATAGCCCGTAAAGAGCGCCGGTATGAAGTGGCCACTAAGGCATATGACGCTGTACTGGAGAAAGGAACGGAGAAGCAGTTCTATACCACGGCTGGTTCGGAAAAACTTTCCATGCAGTTCCAGCAATTGCAAGAGAACCCCGCATACACAGAGCCGGACGTAGCTCGTCTTTCCGCCGCCTATGAGGCATTTCTGAAAGACGTTCCGCACTATTATGCTACAGAAACAGCCAGGGAGTATGCTACGTTGCTGGCCTTATATGCCAACGAGCCACAGAAGGGAATCGACGTATTGCAGCTGGTCATCAGTCAACCACACGTTCGCAAGGACATTTCCGGTATGGCTAAGCTGCAGATGGGCGACTACCAAGTGCTGCTTGGTAATATCTGGGAAGCCTCGCTGCTTTACAGCCAGGTAGATAAGGCCAACCGCGAGGACATGCTGGGTGAGGAAGCCCGTTTCAGGAATGCGAAGCTGTCGTACTATCGCGGGGACTTTACCTGGGCGCAGGGCCAGCTAAAAGTACTGAAGGCTTCTACCAGCGAACTGATAGCCAACGATGCGCTTTCGCTTTCGGTTCTGATAACCGAAAACTCGAAAGACAGTAATACCGATGCGCTGGCGCGGTTTGCTTACGCCGACCTGCTGCTTTTCCAGAACAAAGACAAGGAGGCTGCCGCGCTGCTGGATAGCATTTCAGAGGCATTCCCGAAGCACAGCCTGCAGGATGATATACTAATGCTGCATGCGCGCATTGCGGATAAACACCGGGATTATGCAAGGGCGCTGACGTACTACGAGAAAGTGGTGAATAAGTATGGTACTGATGTGCTGGGCGATGACGCGATATTTCAATCGGCACAGCTCTATGATGTAAAACTGAACAAGCCAGAGGACGCCCGGCGCTATTATGAAGACCTGATCGTCCGGTACCCGGGCAGTACCTACGTGCAAACCGCCCGTAAACGACTGAAAGAATTAAGCCAGCCGGCCTCGCTTCCGTAAGATTCTATTTTGTATATTAATGCCAGCTATGAAACGCTGGCCATTAAGGCGCGCCCGGTTTTGGGAGTCCGCGCCATTCTTTGCTTTACTGCTTCCTTTGGTGGCGGGTGTTTTATTGCACCCGGCATTTTCGGAGCAACGCTGGACGTTCCTTTCCTGTGCGCTAAGTATTTATTTGCTGGTGGTTGCTTTTGTGCTGCATCGTGCGGGAGTTGATAAGCGAAAGCTTTGGCCGGCGATGCTCGTTCATGTGCTGTTGTTATGCCTCGGGGTGTTTCTTTGCGCTGCCGATGATGTCCGTTCGTGCAAAAGCTGGTATGGGCATACCCTTAATAAGGCTGATTTCTTTTGGGTGCACATTAAAGAAACGCCGCTGGAAAAGGAGCAGGCATGGAAGCTGCGGGTGAATGTGTATAAAAGCCAGTTGCCCGCAGATTTACTGGATACAAGAGGCGAAGCACTGGTGTACCTGTATAAAGACCCTATAATGCGGCCACCCGCCAAAGGCGATTCTTTGCTGGTAGCCAACAGGTGGATGCCAGTAGGCAATACCGGAAATCCTTTCGAATTCGACTATGCACTGTATAGTGCCCGGAACAATATTTTTCACCAACAGTTTATCGACTATGATGATGTGCGGGAGATACGCTGGGCAGACCCTTCGATAAGCGGCACTACAGAAAAGGCTCATGACTGGAGCATGGAAACACTGGCCCGTTTTATAGATGACGCACGAGCGCTCGGGCTCATACAGGCGATGCTGGTAGGTGATGAAACAAACCTGGATAAGGATACAAAGGATTCGTTTTCCGATACGGGCATCGTGCATGTAATAGCCATATCGGGTGGTCACATAGCTATGTTATTTGTGCTGATACTGGGTTTGCTGGCATGGATAAGAAACAAGAAATACCTGTGGATAAAGTACCTGCTCGCTATGCCCGTAGTCTGGTTTTACGTAGTGATGGCAGGCGGGGCTCCGTCAGCAGCCAGGGCGGCGTTAATGTTCTCTATATTGTCAGCGGGATTCCTGCTGTACCGGCGGAGGGATACCAATACGCTCAATCATCTATTTGCTTCGGCATTCCTGTTACTGCTGGTTAAGCCCTTATGGCTGTATGCTATCGGTTTTCAACTATCGTTTGTGGCCGTGCTATCATTGGTGCTGTTCTACCGGCATGTATACAGGTGGGTAACCCCGGCTAATAAACTGGTACGGAAGCTTTGGAGTGTTGCCGCGGCCAGTATAGCGGCGGAAGTGCTGGTAGCACCGCTGGTAATTTATTACTTTCATTCTTTCCCTTTAACATTCGTGGTCTCTAATGTGGTGGCCGTAGCGCTGATGGGCCTTGTTCTGATACTGGGCATGGCTATACTGGGTATCAGCGCCTTACCTGGCGTTGCCTCAGTACTGGGAGCGGTCACCTGCTGGATAGTAAAAGTATTCTTTGGGGTAATAGAGTGGCTCCAGCAACTGGAGGTGGCTGCATTGCAGACACTCCGGCTTTCGCTTGCGGAAACATTGCTGGTCTATGCGTTCATTGCCGGTGCAGCGGCATTCCTTTTACGCCGCTACCGTCCGGCACTGTATGCCGCGGTAGCTTGTGGTGTTGCAGTGGGTGTGCTGTTGGCAGCACATTGGTACCGCGATGGGCGGCAGAACCGGCTGGTGGTGTATAACGTAGGTAAGGCCCGGCACATAGAGCATATTTCAGGACGAACGTTCCGGATACTGGAAAGCGATACCACAGCGCCGGAGAAAAAGGAATATGTTAGCAGGCTGGCACATATAGGCTGGCAGGCGCTGGAGGAGGCGCCCGCCTGGTCGCCATCTGTTCTCGCCATAGGAGGACACGACGTGGTCATTCTGCGGGATACCAGCTTTAGCAGGCCATCTGCCGATGTAGATTATGCCATTGTAGCTTACAGTGCAAGGCTGACGCAGGTGCAGCGTATATGTGAGGTATATCATCCTGCGGCTATTGTGGTTAGCAGTACATTGGGAGGTGATGAGCTTAATAGTTGGAGGGCCTTCTGTCAGAAGATGGGAGTAGACCTGCATGCAGTGAATGACGGCGCATTTGTGCTGGAAGAATAGCAGCATTTACCATATCCTTACTATCTTCGCGCTCGCCAGCCAGGGTTTGGCTCCGCTCTTCAATTTAATTTAATATTTTTCTGGTATGGAACGCACGATACAATCAGCACTGATATCCGTATTTTACAAAGAAGGCCTGGAGCCTGTTGTCCGCAAGCTCAATGAACTGGGCGTGACCATCTATTCTACCGGTGGTACACAAACATTTATAGAGGAACTGGGCATCCCGTGCACGGCGGTGGAGTCGGTAACGAACTATCCTTCTATATTGGGCGGCCGTGTAAAGACGCTGCACCCGAAAGTATTTGGCGGCATCCTCGCCCGCCGCGACCTGCCTGAAGATGAGGCGCATGTAAAGGAATACGAGATACCAATGCTTGACCTGGTAATTGTAGACCTCTATCCCTTTGAAGAGACTGTAAAAGCCAGTACCGACGAACGAAAAATAATTGAGAAGATAGATATAGGCGGTGTGTCACTAATCAGGGCGGCCGCCAAGAACTATAAGGATGTGTGCATTGTGGCCTCGCGCAGCCAGTATGGCTATCTGCTTAACCTGCTGGAGACGCAGGGTGGCGTTACCGGCCTGGGCGACAGAAGACAAATGGCCGCCGCGGCCTTTATGGAATGCGCCCACTACGATGTGGCTATTTCCGACTATTTTAACCATGATACCGACAGCGCTAATTTTCAGCTATCCTTTGGCAACAAGCAGGTGCTGCGCTATGGAGAAAACCCGCATCAGCCAGCAGCTTTTTACGGGGATATAGACCACATTTTCAATAAGCTGAACGGCAAGGAGCTGTCTTACAACAACCTGGTAGATGTGGATGCCGCGTGCCAGGTAATTGCAGAATTTAAAAATCCGGCCTTTGCGGTGGTAAAGCATACGAATGTATGCGGACTGGCGGAAAGGGATAATGTAGCGGATGCATGGGTAGACGCGCTTGCCGGGGACCCCGAGAGTGCGTTTGGCGGTGTACTGGCTACCAACCGGACAATAGAAAAGGAAACCGCCGAAAAAATCAATGAGCTGTTCTTCGAAATACTGATAGCACCCGCCTTTAGCGATGATGCACTCGCGGTGCTGAAAGGCAAAAAGAACCGTATCCTGCTTCAGCAGAAACGCGCTGTTGCCCCAAGGCGCGAGTTTAAGCGCATTCTGAATGGTGTGCTGGTGCAAGATGCCGATACCACCAGTTTCGATACGTGGACGGAAGCAGGGGCTCGTAATTGCTCGGATGTAGAGAGGGCTGACCTGGAGTTTGCCAACATTGTCTGTAAACACTTGAAGTCGAACGCCATCGCCCTGGTAAAGAACCGGCAGTTGATAGGCAAGGGGTGCGGTCAGACCAGCCGGGTGGACGCCCTGCGCCAGGCAATCATCAAGGCCGGGCAGTTCGGCTTCTCGCTGGAAGGCGCAGTGATGGCCTCCGATGCCTTCTTCCCGTTCAACGACTGCGTACAGATGGCGGACGAAGCAGGAATAAAAGCAGTGATACAGCCGGGTGGCTCCATGCGCGACAACGATACGATAGAGTATTGTAAAGCACACGACATGGCATTGGTCATTACCGGGCAGCGACACTTTAAGCACTAATTATTTTCAGGTACAATGGTCTCTGTTCTCATAGACAATGATATATTGCTGCGCAGCTACACGGTGGAAGATGCGGCAATATTATTTGAGGCGGTAGAGGCTTCCAGGCAGCACTTGCGCCCATGGCTTAGCTGGGTAGACGTGACTACAAGGGCCGACCACTCGCTACAGTACATACACCAGTGCATGCAGTGGCAAGACGACCAGCAGGCCCTGGTACTGGGCATTTTTAAAGGAACGCAGATAATAGGTGAAGTAGGGTTGCACCATTGGGACCAAAAACTCGGGAAAGGACAACTAGGCTACTGGATAAGCAAGGAATACCAGGGGAAAAGTATTACGTACAAATGCCTGGTGCGCTTTATCGATTTTCTATTCAGTAAGGTATCACTCAACAAAGTGGAGGTGAGCTTTATGCCGCAAAATACCCGCAGCGCAAGAGTAGCGGAGCGCCTGGGCTGCAAGGTAGAAGGTGTTTTGCGCCAGAGTTACCTGAAAGACGGTAAGCTGGAAGACCTGGTGGTTACCGGCCTGCTGAAGAGTGAGTGGCAACCACTGCTGCTGTAAGCCTTTTCTTTACAGGCATTACTGCTCTTCATTCTCGCTTTTTGCAGCGGCTTTCAGGCGTTCCCATATTTCGGGGATGCGCTTTATCCAGTTCAGTTCTTTCATTTTGGTCTTGGCGTCTTCTACCGGGCTGCCAAAATAGATTTTACCCCCTTCAATGCTTGATGCCACCCCGCTCTGAGCGTAAACGATGGCTCCTTTGCCTATGGTCAGGTCTTTGCTTACGCCTACCTGTCCCCAGAGAATAACCTCATCTTCTATAATAGCTTTGCCCCCAATGCCAACCTGGGCGGCAAACAGGGCGTTTTTGCCAATCACCGCTCCATGGCCCACATGTATGTGGTTGTCCAGTTTGGTGCCTTGACCTATAATGGTGTCGCCACTTACTCCTTTGTCAATGGTGCAGCCAGCGCCTATTTCTACATCGTCGTGTATCACTACGCGCCCGCAACTGAGCATTTTGTCGTACTGAACTTCACGTTCTTTGCGGCGCTTAAAATAGAATGCATCTGCACCCAGTACCGTGCCGGCGTGTATGGTTACGTTGTCGCCTATTACCGTATGGTCGTAGATGGTTACGTTGGCATGTATCAGGCAGTTTTGTCCTATCCGTACGTGGTTGCCTACAAAAGTGCCGGGTTGTATGTGTGTGCCTCCACCTATCACCGCGCTGTCGCTGATCATCTTGGTGGCTGGTTCAAAGGGCCTGAAGCGCTGCACGAGCTTTACATAAGTGCTGAACGGGTCAGGGTGCACCAGTAGGGTCTTCCCTTCGGGGCAGGCCACTTCCTTATTGATAATGATGATAGTGGCGGCGGAGTTCAGGCTGGCATTGTAGTACTTTTCAAAGTCAACGAATGAAATGTCACCGGCGGTAACCTTATGTATCTCGTTAATGCCGGTCGCCTCCTGTTCCGTGTTACCTACCAGTTTCGCCCCGGTAAATTCAGCCAGCCATTGCACAGGCACTGCCTTGTCAAACTTCATACGTCAATAAGTTTGTGCAAAAGTACAATAAGCGCCACATCGTAAACGACCAATTTTACCTCAATTACTCTAATTTGCAGCGCATGGCATTTGTAAACCTGGATGGGAAACTCCTGGAGGACGCACAGCCGGTATTGAATGCCGGCAATCGGTCGTTTCGCTATGGTTATGGGCTTGTTGAGACCATGCTGCTGCGCGATGGGGCTATCAGCCTGCGGGAATACCACTGGCAGCGGCTATGGCGCGGCCTGGAGCAGCTAAAGTTCGTTCTGCCGAAGCATTTTACCCCCCGCATGCTGGAGGAAGAGGTGTTGCGTACGGCCAGGAAGAATGGACTGGAGCAACTGTCCCGTATCCGCCTGCAAGTATTTCCCGGTAATGGCGGACTCTACGATGGGGATAGTTTTCAGCCGGCCTTCGTGATAGAGGCCCTACCCCTGCAGGAACAGGTTACCCGGCTGAATGAGAACGGACTGGTGCTAGGTATAGCTGAGGGCCTGGAAAAAAGCCCGGACCAAAATGCCAACCTGAAGTCGGCGGGCGGGCTGATATACGCCATGGCGGCCCAGCAGGCCCGGGAACAGAAATGGAATGATGCTTTGGTATGTAACACCCGGCAACATATTATAGAAACATCTATTGCCAACCTGTTTTGGATAAAAAACGACCGAATTTATACCCCCCCGCTGTCGGAAGGCTGTGTAGCCGGGGTTATGAGGGCCTGGATAATAGAGCGTGCGGCGGCAAAAGGAGTGACAATTACAGAAAAACCGCTGCCGGTGCCCGAACTCATGGATGCCGACGAAGTCTTCCTTACCAACGCTATCCGGGGCATAAAATGGGTGAAATCTGTAGAAAACACGCTGTTTACGGGTAGTGCTACCCAAAGATTTTCTGCTATTATTTTCTAAATCTATTTTATTTTAGCGTTCTGCTGCTTATCTTGGTGAAAATTTTGGCCCAGGATAAGCCAACAAAGTATTCATAAACGAATAGAACATGAAGAAACTTTTTCTTTTAGCAGCTACTGTTTTCACGTTATCTCAAACAGCAAACGCACAGCTATACTTTGGCCCTGAAATAGGTGCTACTATGTCGCAGTTGTCTTTTCAGAACGATGCTGCCGGTTTTGGTACCAGCTCTTCCAGCGGATTAGGCGTTAAGATAGGTGGTATGCTTGAAGTGCCTTTTTCCAATCACTGGTATTTTCAGCCGGGCCTGTTTTGGGATATGCGCACCAGCAATGCATCGCAAACGTACCTGAACAACAAAGCCAATGATTACACATGGCGCATCAACTCTATAGAACTGCCGGTTAACTTCGTACTGAAAACACACCAGGAAGGACATCACCGCTTGTGGTTTGCCGTAGGTGGTTATGCAAGCTATGGTATGGGCGGCCGCCTGGAGAATACCGACTACAACGCGGTTCCCTACAGCTACTATGCGGGTGAAACCATCACACTCTCCAATGCAATTGATTACGGTGGAAAGAACCCCAGCTCCCTGGCTCGCCTTGACTATGGCGCACAGGCTAATGTGGCATTCGAGTTCCCTGTAGGTTTGTTCATTCGTGCCGGCTACAGCAAGGGTTTTGCTAATCGTGCTCCGTATTCTAACCTCAATTACCAGTCCTCGTCTATGAGCCTCACCGTAGGTTATATATTTGGCGGTAACCGGAACTTTATCATTCCTTAGTACAAATCAACTTTTTTATACCAAATACCTTGCTTAACTTTAAGCAAGGTATTTTTTTGCCGCTTAAGAGACACGCATTAATAGTAGCCCCGTGGCTTATGTACGCAATAGTTAATTGTTATGTTTTGAGAGAAATTTAATGATTGAACTATGATAAATCTACACACACAATTACCAGGTTTCGCCGGGCGTTCGGCTCACAAGCGCGCGGCTTTGTCCCCTATGCGTTTTGTACTGGTGTTTATCATTTTGGCTTTACTGGCAACAGAAGCCAAGGCCGGGCTGCCGGGATATGTAGTAATAGATAGCATTGTAGTACACAAAAAACAACGAAAAATGTGTGTGTACCAAGAGGGGGAATTTGTAAAGTCGTACCGCATTGCCCTTGGCCCTTCGCCGGTAGGCCGTAAGCGCTATAAAGGTGATAACCGTACCCCGGAAGGGCTTTATTATATAGAAGATAAGAATCCCTTCAGCGACTACCATAAGAACCTGGGAATATCGTACCCTAATGACAACGACCGCGCCCGTGCCCGGCGTAACGGTCGTTCCCCGGGTGGCGATATTAAGATACATGGCCTCCCTAATGGCAAAGGCTACCTGGGTTCCTCACATGCCCGCTACGACTGGACCGAAGGCTGCATAGCCGTTACCAACAGGGAGATAGACGAGCTATACCGGCATGTGGAGGTGGGAGCCCCTATTAATATACTGCCGTAACCTGCTACTGATTAGATGCTGGTAATAGTTCACCGGCCCGCACTGCCATGCCGGGTTTAATAGCATTTACTATATCTTTGCCACCATGCAATCCTTACAGGACATAATTAAATCACACGAAGAAGAAATCAATGCTTTTCAGCCCGCAGATGCTGCGGCGTTGGAAGCTTATCGCATAAAGTTCCTGGGCTCTAAAGGCATAGTGAAGTCGGTTTTCGGGGAAATGAAGAATGTGCCGGTGGAGCAAAAGAAGGAAGCCGGGCAAATACTCAATGCCTTTAAGCAGTTGGCGGAAGGTAAGTATGAGGAGTTCCGGCACCTGCAGGACGGTGGCTCAAAGAAAGGCCCGGCGGTAGATATTACCCTTCCCGGAAATGATATGCCTTTAGGTACGCGCCACCCGCTGCGCGTGGTGGAAAATGAGATCGTTTCTATATTTGAGAAGATTGGATTTAGTGTAGCCACCGGCCCGGAAATAGAGGATGACTGGCACAACTTTACCTCGCTGAACATGCCCGAGCATCACCCGGCCCGCGATATGCAGGATACGTTCTATGTTTCTCAAAACCCTGATTGGGTATTGCGTACACACACGTCATCGGTACAGGCGCGCATCATGGAAAAAGGAGAACTGCCCGTGCGGGTTATCTGCCCGGGCCGCGTGTACCGCAATGAGACCATTTCGGCGCGGGCGCATTGCTTTTTTCACCAGTGCGAGGGGCTATATATTGATAAGGATGTATCCTTCGCCGACCTGAAGCAAACGCTTTATTATTTCGTTACCGAGATGTTTGGCGCGGATACCAAAGTCCGTTTCCGGCCCTCTTATTTCCCCTTTACCGAGCCTAGCGCGGAAATGGACATATCGTGCACGGTTTGCGGCGGAAGCGGTTGTAACCTGTGCAAGCACACCGGTTGGGTAGAGATATTAGGTTGCGGTATGGTGCACCCCAACATGCTCCGGAATTTTGGCATAGACCCCGAGGTCTATACAGGGTTTGCATTTGGGATGGGTGTAGAGCGCATCACGCAGATAAAATACCAGGTGAACGACCTGAGGCTTTATTCGCAAAATGATGTACGATTTTTGAAACAATTCCAATCTTTATAAACGCATATCCCAAAGTCAAAAGGCAGCTTTTGACTTTATTTTTTCAATGGTACTTGTTACAGGCGCAAGCGGATTTATTGGTCAGCATCTGGTTAGGCTGCTCTCTTCCCGGGGGGCAAATGTCCGGGCGCTGTATCACCGCAACGCACCTGGCCAGGAGCTGAAAGAATTGCCCAACGTAGATTGGTACAAGTACGATTTGCTGGATGTGTATGACGTTGCCGAGGCGATGTACAACGTAACTGAAGTATATCATTGTGCGGCGCGCGTATCATTCGACCCCGCGCACCGGGAAGAGATGATGCACTTTAATGTGGAAAGTACGGCCAACCTGGTAAACCAGGCGCTGGAGCAGGGCATCCGCAAAATGGTGTACCTCAGCTCCATAGCGGCACTGGGCAGGGCAACGGAAAGCGGGCTGGAAATAACGGAGGATGTGGAGTGGGAAGAGAGCAAGCACAACTCAGCGTACGCCCAAAGCAAATACCTGGCCGAAATGGAGGTGTGGCGCGGCATAGGCGAGGGGCTGAATGCGGCGATCATTAACCCGGCACCGGTATTGGGAGAAGGTAATTGGGAGGAAGGTTCCGCCCGGCTGATGACGGTGGTGTATGGCGAATTCCCCTTTTATACTGAAGGGGTTACCGCATGGGTAGACGTTCGGGATGTAGTAGCCGCCGCTTATACCTTGATGCAGAGTGAGGTGTGTGGGGAGCGATTTATACTAAGTGTGGGGAATCATGCCTACAAAGAGGTGTTTACAATGATGGCTGATGCGCTGGGCAAAAAGCCGCCCCACATCAGGGCTTCTCCGTTTATGTCGGGGCTGGTATGGCGGTTCAATGCGTTGAAAAATGCACTTACGGGCCGCCCGGTGACAATTACCCGGGAAACCGCGGCCACCGCACAGCGCAAAAACTATTACGATAACACCAAGTTTTTGCGGTTTTTCCCCGGGTTTAGCTACACCCCCCTGCCGGAAACCGTGCGCCGTATGGCTGATGCCTTTTTGAAAGAACACCCCAAAAAGCGTTAAAGAAATTGGTTATTTCAGCGAAATATTTGTAATCTTGCAAAAGAGGAACGATTTTTGTTCTGTCCAATCATCAACACATTCTAATTTTTCCCTGTTTTTTGTTAGTTGGTTTTTTCTCCTGAAAAGAGACATCTTCCTAAAAAGGGTTAGCACAAAGCACACAAAAAGGTTATAGAAAATACGTAGCATGCCTTACGACATTACGCAGTTGAACGATTTACTCGTTCCTGAGCTTATCGACATAGCGGAGAGTATGAAAATCGCCAATTTCCGCACGTTAGACAAACAAACATTGATTTACAAAATACTAGACAGCCAAGCCATGACGCCAGGTGCAGATAACAACGAAGATAAAAAGCGCCGCGCCCGTAAGCCCAAGGCCGAAGGTGCAGCTCCCACCCAGAAAATAGGGCACGACAAAAAGAAAGCGGCGGAAGCCGGTGAACCGGCAGAGGGTGAAGATAAAAAGCGCCGTGGCCGGAAACCTAAAATCGAAGAGGCCGAACAAGAAACAACAGCCGCTATGCCGGAAGGCAGCCAGCAGGAGCAGGAGGAGCATGAAGATGCCGCGCACACAAGTGCTCCGCAACAGCCCGAAGACTCCGGTATTATAATGCCGGCAGCGGAAACCGATGGTGAGCAAAAGCCACCGGTAGTGATAGAAACAGAAGCGCCGCAGCAGCAACGTGGCGGTCACCAGCATCAGCAAAACCGCCATCGCCAGAGTAACTTTAATCTCGATTTCGATGGTATTGTGGCCAGCGAGGGCGTTCTGGAAATGATGCAGGACGGCTATGGTTTCCTCCGCAGCAGCGACTACAACTATCTTAGCTCCCCCGATGATATTTATGTATCCCCATCGCAGATAAAACTGTTTGGCCTCAAGACCGGCGACACGGTGAAAGGCACTGTACGCCCGCCAAAGGAAGGGGAAAAATATTTCGCGCTCCTGAAGGTGGATACCATTAACGGCAAGCTGCCCGATGAGATACGCGACCGGGTGCCGTTCGATTACCTGACACCGCTTTTCCCCTTTGAGAAACTAAACCTTACCAGCACTGGTAATAACTACAGCACGCGCATTATGGACCTCTTTACCCCTATAGGTAAAGGGCAGCGCGGACTGATAGTAGCCCAGCCTAAAACGGGTAAGACAATGCTGCTGAAAGAAGTAGCCAACGCTATTGCCGCTAACCACCCCGAGTGTTACCTGATGATAGTACTGGTAGACGAACGCCCGGAAGAGGTGACGGATATGCAGCGCAGCGTACGGGCGGAAGTAATAGCCTCTACCTTTGACGAACCGGCCGACAAACACGTAAAAGTATCTACCATTGCGTTGCAGAAAGCAAAGCGCCTGGTAGAAGTGGGGCACGATGTAGTGATACTGCTGGACTCCATCACCCGCCTGGCCCGCGCCCACAATACAGTAGCCCCCGCCAGCGGTAAGGTACTGAGTGGTGGTGTGGAAGCCAACGCCATGCAGAAGCCGAAGCAGTTCTTTGGTGCTGCCCGTAAGATAGAGAACGGTGGCTCGCTCACCATACTGGCAACAGCCCTGATAGATACCGGATCTAAAATGGATGAGGTGATCTTTGAAGAATTTAAAGGTACCGGTAACATGGAACTGCAGCTGGATCGCCGCCTGGCCAACAAGCGTGTATTCCCTGCTATTGATATCACTTCTTCCTCTACGCGCCGCGACGACCTGCTGCTGGAGAAAGATGTGCAGAACAAGATGTGGCTGCTCCGCAATCACATAGCCGATATGCATACCGATGAGGCAATGAACTTCCTACTCCAGCAGATGCGTGGTACCAAGAGCAATGAAGAGTTTTTGGCTACGATGAATAAGTAAGTCTGAACCGGCCTGACGCCCGGCAAGGGATAAAGGATTACCGGGTTTAAAATAAACAGTAAAAAGGTAATGGCTTAGGCTGTTACCTTTTTGCGTTTTAGGAGTTGGTTTGCGAAATAGAATACCATTAGAGAGTTTTTTTCTTTTTTAGCTTT
>JAEUVZ010000028.1 GCA_016786665.1 Flavipsychrobacter sp. | reverse complement strand
GACTCCTGCAGCGCCGCCGAAAGCATATGGCTGGTGCTGCCCTAACCGTTGGTGCCGGCGATATGTATAGAGCGGAAGTTGGCCTGGGGATTATCCAGTGCGGTACAGAATTTCCGGATGTTATCCAGCCCGGGTTTTATGGCGGCCTTCCCTATTTTAGAGAACAGGGGCGACTGGCTGTAGAGATATTCCAGCGCTTGTGCGTACGCCGTTTGCGTATCCATCTAGCGGGCTTTGAATTTTATGGTTACAGTACCTATCTGCTCGGGTGCCGCATTGGGATTCTTCGAGAATTTCGCCTGGCTGAGCTTTTGCAGCGCTATCTGTTTCAGTTCGGCGCTGGAGGCGCTTACCACCGTTTTGTTTACTATTTGGCCTTCCCTGTTTACCGTTACACGGATTACCACCGTACCCCCTTCCCTGAATTCAGCGGAGAACGAGCGGGGGCTTATCTCTCTTCCACCCAGGTTGTGGCCTATATAGTTGCTGGCTCCGGGTGTGCCACCGGGTACGCCGCGGTCGCCATTGCCTGTGGTGTTTCCTTCTCCAGTTCCCGGGCGGTTTTCGGTAGCGCTGTTGCCACCGGGTCCGGTAGCGCCGCTGTATTCATACCTGCCACGTTGCCGGCCGGTATTGTTGTTCGGGGTTTGCTGGTTGTTGCGGCTGCGGTTTACAGCGGTAGTGTTGTGTTGGTTTACCGTGCGGTTGTTAGTCGGGTTGTTCACCACCGGGGCGTCTTCCTCGTCATTGGTCAGCATTTCAGAGGAGGCAGTGCTCGGCCGGGCATTATTCAGCCCGCTGGCCGACATCGCCGCGGGGTCATTTACATCCATGGGCTGGTCGTCACCGCTGCCATTGTCGCTGGTGCCCAGGTTCACTTCCATCAGTTGCTCCTGGCCGTACTCTCTTTTAAGAGTGGGTTGGATAAAATAAATAAGCGCCAGTATCGTCAGCAGCAGCGCGTGCACTCCTATCGTCCATGCGGCCGCTTTAACGTCTATTTGTTTTTCCGAAGCTGTTGTAGTTATCATAAAACTTCTATTGCTCTAAAATTACTAAAAAATACCTCATCCTTCGCTCTTCCACCTGGGCCGCGATTAGTGCGCAAAGTCGGTATCAAAGTTTTTCATACGCTCTATCGGCGGATTGAAGTAGCCATATTTCAGGTCCGTGAATTCCTCCTGTATCAGGTCCATCAGTTGCCGTATGCCCATGCACTCCCCGGTATCGCCTATGTTCATTTTGCCCAGGTACCAATCGGGGTCTATGTTAAAGTTCCGCCACTGTATCATGCTCAGTCCGGTATCTTTTATCAGCGCCCGCAAGGCTTCATACTCTTCTATACTGTCGGTCATGCCCGGGAATACGAAATAGTTGATGGAACTCCACCCACCATAACGACGCACAACCCGCAGACTTTCCACAATATCTTCAAATTTATAATTGTTTGGCTGGTAGTATTTGGTGTAGATTTCTTCCCGTGCGGAGTTGGTGCTCACGCGTATGCTATCCAGGCCGGCCTTCATCAGTGCTTCTACAGCGGCGGGTTTGCTCCCGTTGGTGTTAATGTTGATGCTGCCTTTGCCGGTATGTTTGCGCATTTCTATTATCGACTCCCGTATGGTTTCCCACATCAGCAGGGGCTCTCCCTCGCAGCCTTGCCCATAGCTCACTATCGGGTAGGGTGCGGTTTCCAGGTGCGGAACGGTGAATTCCACTATTTCCTGGGCCGTAGGCTTAAAGGTAAGCCGGTCTTGGGTAGATACAATGGTCTCGTCCTGCGGCTGAAAGGAGATGCAGCCTATGCAGTTGGCGTTACAGGCCGGCGAGGTAGGTATAGGGCATTCCCAGCGGCCTATAAAGTAGTTGCGCGCGGCCGGGCAGTGGTAGGTCATGGCGCAGTTATCGGCCAGGTGCTTCACCAGGCGGTTGTGCGGGTAGGCCTCCAGCATGTCCTTCACGCCGGTGGTTACTTTAGCGGCGTCAAAGCCACCACACTCCTGGCGGATGTCCCGCTCTATACGTGTGGCGGGCACGTAGAATTTTTCGTTGTGCCAGCCCACGGCCGTGTAGCAGAACAAAGGCAGGGTAGGCGCATCGGGCATCGTTTCGTAGGCTGCTATGTAGAAGCCGGTATGCGCCGGGGGTATAAAGGCGGCAACGGCCCAGCCCTTCTCACAGAGGCGCATCTCTCCGGTCAGCACGTCTATGCCTATGCCCCTGCGTCCCGGCAATTCGTACAAAGAACCACCATCCGGCAACTCTATAAAATCTTCTACGGGTATGGGGTAGGCATCCCAGCCCGACCGCCCTACCACGTACAGGGACGTATCTTCAAAAATATTGCCCTGCCCGTCGGAGTACAAAATGTATGGTGAACTTGTTAGCATCTGTTATCAGTCGAAAAAAAATCAAAAAAAATCAGCGTCAGTTTTCGTTCGCGGTTTACCAGTCGGCTACCCGCTTACCCCGTTGCTGCTCCACCTGTTCTCTGCAAAACTGCTCGAAGGGCTCCCGTTCAAAGCGTGCCTTGCGGATGTTCCATTGGTAGAGTTTATTGCCATCGCATTCTACGGTAAGGGTACCGTACCGGTAGAGTACGCTGTCTACTTCTTTCCATTCTATAAACCTCCTGCGGGAGGAGAAAGGGAGCTTTATGCCCTCTTCCGATACATATATATGCTGGTCGCCACTGCCGCGCTCCCAGTAGAAAGCCATTACCAGCACTACCGACAGTATACCGAATATACCTACCGGCAGCCACATGCCTTCGCTGGCCATGAAGCTGGCGATACACAGGGCGGTGGTCAGCTCTATGATACGGGCGAGACGGTTCGTTTTCGGTTGCAGCATCCAGCGGTTGCGCGTTACCGTAAGGGTCAGCAGGGCGATACCCAGGCACAACAGCGCCACACCCCACCACTTCAGGTACATGGAAAAAAAATACAACACCGCACCGGTGCCTATAATGGCAAATGCGGACAGCAGGTGCAAAGCGGTTACCTGTTGGGGTTTCACCTTGCCCTCCGCCAATAGCAGTTCAAAAGGCATATAGCGCAAAAATACACTAAATAACCCTATTGATTACCGTTTGGGGATGGTAAATGGGGGGGATTGGAAGGGCGCATCAGCGGTTATGCCCCGCCATGGAAGAGTTAAGTGTAGAAGGTATCGTTTTTATGCTCGCTGATGGAGTTGAGCTCTATGCAGGTGCAGTCGGTGTGCATCACCAGTTCGTGCCAGGTATGCGCGGGTATTTCCAGCTTCACGGGGCCTATCAGGTTGGCGCTTTGCACGGCCTCTTCGTTCACATAGCGCCAGTTTACGGTGCAGGTGCCGGTAAGCAGTATAAAAATTTCCGGGGCCTTGGTGAGCGATAGCCCTTTGTGGTAGTGGCGCCCGCTCACGGTGCCCGCCTTGCGGAAGATGATGAGTTGCTGCCCCAGCCGCTCATGGTAGTACTCGGCGGTAAAGCCCCGCTCGTCCTGCCCCGATAGTTCAATGGGAGTAATGGTCATTTTACTAAGATACGGGTTTCGCCGCAGACCCCTTCAGGCCGGTGCGCAGCAGCAGGTAAGAGAAGAACAGCGAAACGGCAGCAAAGGCGTACCCCAGCGAGAAAGCCATCGCGGGGCTGAAGGTGGTGTTGTGGTACTCATACACCCCGCGCACATACATGGTTTGGGTATTGAAAACCGTGTATAATACATACAGCGACAGCACAAACAGCAAGCCGCCAAACAGCAGGTAGTATATCTTCCGGTTCACCACCAGTGGAGTGGAGAGGAAGGCCAGCAATACCAGGTCTTTCCATCCGGCCTGGCCCTGGCGGTAGCTCACGGCAAGGTTAATGACGCCCAGCGCTATAAAGTACAGGGAGCCGGCCCATTTCGCTATCTTCTGTTGGTTTGCCATGCTTACGCGCCTGGTTGTGGTTCTGCGGTAATGTCGCCTCCGGGCAGTTTTACGTCAAAGTCTTTCAGCTGTTTAGTAGCATCGCCCTGCATTTGCAGGCGGCCGGATTCGACCATTTTGCGCAACCGCCATCCCAGGTACAGGTCGCCCGTGGGCACGCTGAATTTGCTCAGCGCCTGGTTCACTATTTTAGATGCCTTCTGGTATTGGTGCGAGCAGAAACTCTCCAGTTGTTTGTCGTAGTGTTCTTCGCTCACGGAGCGCAGTTTCTTGCCTCCCTCATGCACGCGGATGCCGGTGTTTTCTTCCACCAGTTTGCGCCATTCTTCTCCGTCTATTTCCAGTTCGGCAGGGGTTACCAGCCGTGCCAGGCGACGGGCTTTTACTATTTCTTTAGGCAATATCTCCCCAAAGCTCTTAGGGTAGTACACTTTCCCTTGCTCATTCAGGAAGGGAAGCCCGGCTATGTTCACCAGGTAGAAGCGGGTGAGGTGCTTGCCCAGGTAAGGCAGTACCCAGTGGAACCCGGTTACATCGGCGGGTGCCGGTGCCATCCAGTACCAGGCCTGGGCGTCATCGTCGTTAAACAGTTGCTTACTTACTTCCAGCAGGCGTTCCATATCGTCTACCTGCACGGGGTTCTTGTCATTGGCGGCTACCTCGTTCCAGAAGGCCGAGCGCAGCTCACTGAAGGTTTGCCCTTCTGCCTTGCGCAGCGGCCCTACATGCAGTATGTCTTTCAGCACCAGTACTTCCCCGGCCATGCTTGGTTCGTTCTGTATCGTCTCTTTCAGCCGGTCGCCTGCTACATCACCTACAACTATATGATAGATCATGGATAATACTGTGTTTGCGGGCAAATTTAATCGGTTTGCAGCACGATGAGTAAGAATTTTCTCCACTTTAGGTGTGCATTTGATAAATTTAGTATCTGAACCCCTGATGAATGAGATATTATAGTTTAGGGCTGAGTGTTGAACCCCGGGTGACCGGCCTGAGGGATGCCCAGGCACAGATCATTATTGATGAAAAGGCATTCAGCAAAGAATATGCTGAACAGTTTTTCGATTTTTTCAACATCCTGAGATACAGGGACCGCAAGAATAAGCATCCGGACTTTGACGTGGTGGTGGAGAATGCCGTGAAACTGAAAACTGCTAAAGAGGTTGACTTCTATCGTTTTTCTCCTGCACTGGCCGGTTGCCCGTTCATGGTTAGCCATAAAGCAATGGCATTCCTGGAACAATTTAACCTGGGAGCGCATTATTTTTACAAAGTATATAGCGATAGAGGGAATGGAAAGGAGCATGCCTGGAACCTGCTGTACCTTATCTGGCATGAGTATGATGCTATCGACTTTTCACAGTCACTCTTTAAGAAAGGGCATATCATTACCGGAGACTTTCAATTATTAAAATTTAGAAATGCGCAGGAGTACATTGATCATTCCGGAGTACCGGAAAATATAAAGATCGCATTGAGTGCTGGCTTTGATGAGGGTCTCGACCTGTTCTATCTACGAAGCGGAGGACTGTTTATATCGGAAAGGCTTTGGAAGGCGATACAAGCTGAGGGACTTACGGGTCTTGACATTTACGGAATGCCGGCGTGTTTTATTTCGGGTAAGGAGCCTATTACGCCGTTTGTGTTGGTGCCGCATGATGATAGTTGGGTGGAGGAGTATGAAAAGGAATCAGAAAAGATCAGTAAGGCATTAGGAGATTCGATCTTGTCAGTGCATCATATTGGTAGTACTGCAGTACCTGGCCTTATGTCGCGCCCGGTGATAGATATCGCCGTTGCTTTTAGAAAGTTCTATGACCGCCGGATAGAAAAGAAGCTAGAAAAGTTGGGATATATCTCAAGAGGCCAAAATTACATGAATGGGTTTTGGTTTTCTAAGACGGGAGAAGTGACTTTTCACTTGCACTTTGATAGTGAAGATATGGAGGTGATAAAAAAGCAAGTGAAATTCCGGAACAGACTTAAGCGGGATGAGGAACTTCGGAGAAAATACGAAGCATTCAAAGTAGCAGGTAGCAAAAACAGGGATGTGGATGACATTGAGTATATCGTGGAGAAGGGAGCGTTTATAGAAGAACACCTGTAGAGAATCCATAGACAGCGAGTTTCCATGTATATTTCAGTCATGCCGGAGAAATGACCCAAAGAAAGATGCCCTCTGTTAGAATGTATTATCTATAATATCCCAGCTTCAGCCCGATTTGTGCTAACACGCCCCTGTGCAGGTTTGCGCCGTCTTGTCTATTGACATAGGAATAACCCAGGCCCATTTCAATTCCCGTGTAGATATGGCTGCTTGCGCGAATGTTCAGCGAATTGGTGAGCAATATCCCTATTTTGGTTCTTGCAACATCCCTTGTGGTCGTACCAGAAACTGTTCGCTTCAGATATTGGGTGCCTCCCTGGTTAAGTGTGTCTATGTTGTACATTACGGTTGCCAGTTCGGCCCTGCCGATGCCCGCCAGGAGCGATGCTCCTACGGAATACGATACCCGCGACATTTTCTTTCCTGTATAGAATTTGATGCCGGGATAGAAATAGGCCATACCCTTATTATGCGACCACTCTTCCTGCGGTGATATATACGTGCGGAATTGAGGGTCGAATTGGAAATATTCCTCCGCAGCCCGCTTGTAATAATAAGTGTTGGTGACAGGAAGCGAATAGCTGAAGGGAAGGTACAGGCTGATCGATCGCTGCTGGTTAAGAAAGTGCTCGTAATTAACAGCGAACCCAACATTGTCCTCAGTTATGTGTATGACGTTCGCCGCTATGGCAAAGGAAGGCTTTTGCCTGGTCTCCTGTGCATGGGTGACGAAGGGCAATAAAGAAGATGTGAGATACGCAAGTATCCCAAGGGTGGTTTTGTTCATGGTGGAATTATTATCTATGCATAAACGCAGAGTCAGGATTTTTAGTGCCGAAGGGTTGGAAAAAAATAACATAACATTAATATTCCGGCGGCTGAAGCAGGCATGAAGCAGCACTGTGCTGATAGCCCTATAAAAGCCTGAAAGAATAATACCTTATTTTCGCAGCAATGGCATTACGCAAGTACATATGTATGTGGCTGCTGCCGCTCTTTGCTTTTTTACTTTTTGCTACTGGTGCCCAGGCAGCAGTAGGGGAGGAAGGCAGGAATGGCAGTGAGTGTAGTGCCCGCAAAAAGTCGGGCAGGGGCTCCGCTACCGAGGGTTGGCTTACATACAGCGCCCATTCGCTGGACGAGGGCATATTGGTGCAGTCTTCGGCGGCAGGTAGCCCGCAGGCACAGACTCCCCTGCGTGAGCGGTGTGCTGCTTTTCTGCCCGGTGGTAATACGTATTCGGGAACGTCCGGCGCTCATGCCGGTACTGCTGCCCGCAGGCGCCATCCACTTGCGGCGCCCGATGCGCCGCCTATTGCCAGCAGGCTGATATTCCCCAAGCATTGGTTCTGGTAATTTATTGACATTCTTGTTGGCGAAGCCCTATTGGTGGCTCGCTGTAATGGCGTTGCACGGCAACGCATATTCTTCATGCATAAATGTCAATAATATGAATGCAACAATTGTTATAGCCATAGGTATCATCGTGGTGATTGCCCTGGTAGTATGGATGCTCACCGCGGCCGCGCGGAAAGAGGCGAAAAAGAAAAAACAGGAAATTAGTATTAAGTTAGAGCAACTGGCTGCCCAGGATGGCCGTACACTGGGCGATATAGATTTTCTGGGCCGAAGAGCAATAGCTACAGATACCAGCGGCCAGGCTGTTTATTATGTAGATAATTCCGAACTTGTAATGCAGCAGCAGGGATTCGCTATTGCCGATGCAACGGGCTGCTCGCTGGTGCAGTCGGGCAGCCGCCACATAGAAAATGCCAGGAGCGGCAAGACGAAGGTAGAAGAACACATCAGCAATATACAACTGCTGGTGACCCTGAGGGGGGGTACGCAGGTATCGCTGCACTTTTACGACGAGGTGAAAGATGGTATACTGGAGTTGTTGCCATTGAGAGAAAAAGCAAAGCATTGGAATGGAATTATTAAAGGTTAAATAGAAACTACTAAGCACAGAATATGGTTCATTTACCGGGATTGATTATAGATCTGGGTCTTATTTTGGGTGCGGCGGCTATCGTTACATTAGTGTTCCGGCGGCTGAAGCAACCCACTGTTTTGGGATATATACTGGCGGGCCTCCTGGTAGGCCCGCACTTCCCGCTTTTCCCCACCATTACCGATACCAAGAGTGTAGAAGTGTGGGCGGAAATAGGGGTCATATTTCTCCTGTTCAGCCTTGGGCTGGAGTTCAGTTTTAAAAAACTGATGAAGGTGGGAGGGTCAGCCTCCATCACCGCCATTGTAGAGGTGGCGGTAATGCTGCTTCTGGGCTACATTACGGGTATGGCGCTTGGCTGGAACGTGATGGACAGTATATTCCTGGGGGGGGTATTGTCTATTTCGTCTACCACTATTATCATCCGTGCCTTCGATGAGTTGGGGGTAAAAGGGAAGAAATTCGCGGGCCTGGTATTTGGTATATTGGTAGTAGAAGACTTGGTGGCTATCGTGTTGCTGGTGTTGCTTTCTACAGTAGCGGTCAGCCGACAGTTCGCTGGAACGGAAATGTTGTTTTCTATTGTTAAGCTGGTGTTCTTCCTTGTGCTCTGGTTCATAGCGGGTATTTTCTTTCTACCCTCTATACTAAAAAAAGCCCGCTCGTTCATGACCGATGAAATGCTGCTGATAGCCTCCATCGCCCTCTGTCTTATGATGGTGATACTGGCTACGAACGTAGGTTTTTCGCCGGCATTGGGCGCGTTCATCATGGGTTCTATACTGGCGGAAACCACCCTCGGCGGCAAGATTGAACACCTCACTATGTCTGTGAAAGATTTGTTTGGTGCTGTGTTCTTCGTATCGGTAGGGATGCTCATAGACCCGAAGGTGCTGCTGGAGTATGCCGTCCCCATACTATTGATAACACTGGTAACGGTAGTGGGTAAAATGCTGAGCACCACTACAGGTGCCCTTATCTCGGGGCAGCCACTCAAAACTTCCGTGCAGGCGGGGATGAGCCTTTCACAGATAGGAGAGTTCTCCTTTATCATCGCTACGCTGGGTCTTACGCTGAAGGTGACCAGTGCATTTATTTATCCTATAGCGGTTGCTGTTTCGGCGATCACTACGTTTACCACCCCTTATATGATAAAAGGCTCAGGGCCTTTTTATGCGTGGCTGAATGCCCGGCTTCCCAGGCGATTTACAGATGCGATAGACCGGTATAGTTCATCTGCGCAATCCATTAAGTCGACAAGTGACTGGAGGCTGGTGATTCGCAGCAACCTGGTACAGGCGGTGATATTTACTGTAATCATTGTGGGGATAGTGCTTCTGATGGCGCGGTTTGTAATACCGTATTGGGGTACGAGCTACCTGGCAGAGATAGCCGGTCCGATAGTGACACTTATTATCATCTCACCATTCTTGTGGGCGCTCGCTATCAGGAAGGTGCAACCCGAAGCCACAGAGCGGCTGAAGAAGAATATGCGGTACAGAGGTGCGCTGTTCATGTTGCGTGTTTTTCGCCTTGGGCTAGCGCTCTTCTTCGTAG
Organism: Flavipsychrobacter sp.; assembly: GCA_016786665.1. Lineage (GTDB taxonomy): Bacteria > Bacteroidota > Bacteroidia > Chitinophagales > Chitinophagaceae > MKUN01. The sequence goes on along the minus strand of JAEUVZ010000028.1, from coordinate 26,878 downwards.
GTTTTTTGATCAATAGCCTTTGGTCGTATCACCTGGCAGTGCTTTCCCTGCTTGGTTTTATTTTGCTCATGACCCTTACCTACAAACGGATGCAGAACGTTTACGACAAAATTGAAGGGCTATTCTTTTCGAACCTGAATGATAAGGAGGAAGTGGAAGTGCGGGAAAGTGGGATGCATCTTGTGCCCTGGGATGCACATATCACCAGCTTCATCATCAACGCGGATTTTACCGGCATTGGAAAAACACTAATGGAATTGAGGTTGAGAGAAGACCTGGGTGTGAACCTGGCCATGATACGCAGGGGGCCCTTCACCATACACGTACCCGACAGGCTGGAAAAAATATATCCCGGCGATGTGCTGTATGTAATTGGTACTGATGAACAGGTGGAAGCATTTAAGAAATACCTGGAGCTGAACAGCAGGGCGATCATCAATTATAATTCGGCTGACCTGGAAGTGTCGTTGCAGCAAATAGAGATAACGGAAGGTTCGGAGTTTGAGGGTAAGTCAATTAAGGATTCGGCTATAAGGGAACGGACCAAAGGCCTGATAGTGGGAATAGAGCGACGCGGTGAGCGTTTACTCAATCCTGAATCGGCGGTAGTGCTTGAAGCCTTCGATGTGCTATGGGTAGTGGGTAATACCCGACGGATAAAATTATTACAGAAGAAAGGTGCGGTCAGCTAATCGGGCTGGTAAAAAAAGAAAAGCCAGCCTGAAAACAGGCCAGCCCCTATAAACCCTATCACCATGAAAACCGTTAGTTATTGGCCCGGGAGCCTGTTGAAAACCGGTGCAGCTTCTCTTTTCGTTCTTCTCGTTACCAGCTTTCCCTCTCGGACAATGTAAAAGTACAACCTCCCGAACCCCCTGCAAACAAAAAGGGGTGAATAGGGTGATTGTTGGGGTAAATGGGTGTAATCCACGTGGAAACCATAGAATTTGTTAACAAACAGGGCCTAAAAAAGCCCTCCAGCAGGGCTGAGAGGGCTTTTTTAGGCTAAGGCAAAACGGTACCTTATTTATAGTAGTCTTTTACGCAATCGTAAGTTACTGATGCGTTGTTGGCGGCGTCAGTAACGGAGTTGTCTTTTTCGTATTGCTGCATTTCCTTGCGGGTCCGGTCGCATACCGCCTGGGTTTTCACGCCCGTGCCGGGTTTGCCGTCCTTATCTGGGAATTGTACCGAATTTTTGTAATCTATGCGGCAGTTCCAGCAATGTTTTTGATTGCATGAGGCCATCAACAAGGCGATAACGCCAATGGCAAGCAGTTGTTTCATACCCGAAAATTAGTAAAAAAAATGAAAATGCAGGGATGGGGTTCACAATTATTAACCCGGTTCGTTACCCGTCAATAACGCATTAGCATTACCTTTGCGGCAAATTAATTTATACTATGAGTTTTATTACAGACATTATCGCCCGCCAGGTGCTTGATTCCCGCGGTAATCCCACGGTGGAAGTGGACGTTCATACCAGCGATGGCCACATGGGCCGTGCTGCTGTTCCCTCCGGCGCCTCTACAGGCAAGCACGAGGCTGTGGAACTGCGCGACAACAACAAAAAGCTGTACCTGGGCAAAGGGGTGCTGAAAGCTGTAGCAAACGTAAATGATACCATTGCCGAAGAACTATACGGCTGGGATGTAACCGACCAGCGCGGTATAGACCAGGCTATGATAGCGATAGACGGTACGGAGAACAAGAACAAACTGGGAGCTAATGCGATACTGGCAGTAAGCATGGCCGCGGCCAAAGCTGCCGCCCGTGCCACCGGCCTCTCCCTCTACCGGTACATTGGTGGCGCCAATGCAAGGACCCTCCCCGTGCCTATGATGAACATACTGAACGGTGGCGCCCATGCCGATAACAAGATAGACTTCCAGGAGTTTATGGTAATGCCGGTGGGCGCAAAATCATTCAGCGAGGGGCTGCGCTGGGGGGTGGAAATTTTCCACCACCTGAAGGCCGTGCTGAAAGAGAAGGGCTATTCTACCAATGTAGGTGATGAAGGTGGCTTTGCTCCTGATATAAAAAGCAACCAGGAAGCCATTGAAACCGTTCTGAAAGCGATAGAAAAAGCAGGCTACAAGCCCGGCGACCAGGTGGCTATAGCCATAGATGCCGCCAACAGCGAGCTGTATGACGAAAAAACGAAGAAGTACAAATTCCACAAAAGCGACAACAAAATAATGACCAGCGAGGAACTGGTAGAGTTCTGGGCTAAGTGGTGCAAAAAATACCCCATCGTCTCCATAGAAGATGGTATGGCTGAAGATGACTGGAAAGGATGGAAGGCGCTGACCGATGCCATTGGCAGTAAGGTGCAGCTGGTGGGCGACGACCTGTTTGTTACCAATGTGAAGCGCCTGGAGCGGGGCATTAAGGAAAGCACGGCCAACGGCCTGCTGGTAAAGGTGAACCAGATAGGCTCGCTGAGCGAAACCATAGATGCCGTTACTATGGCGCAGAACAACCGCTACAACACGATTATGAGCCATCGCTCCGGCGAAACAGAAGACGCTACTATCGCCGACCTGGCAGTGGCGCTGAACTGTGGCCAGATAAAGACTGGTTCCGCGTCTCGCTCTGACCGGATGGCAAAGTACAACCAACTGCTCCGTATAGAAGAAGAACTTGGAGATATTGCCTATTATCCCACAAAAGCTATTAATTTTGGCAAATAGCATTTATCCGGAGCGCATATGAAAAAGGTAGTTCGCTTTTTTACCAATAAGTTTGTTGTTACCACCGCAATATTTGCGGCATGGATGCTGTGGTTCGATCAGAATGATATGGGCTCGCAGCGCGAACGTTCCCGTTCACTCCGGGAGGCCAAAGACAACATCGCCTACCTGGAGAAAGAAATAGCGCGCATGGAGCAGGAACACCACCAGCTCACTACCAACCCCGGTAAGCTGGAAAAATTTGCCCGCGAACAATACAAGATGAAGCGCGATAACGAAGATATCTACGTTATAGAGCAGAAATAATAGTAGCTCCTTATTACAAGCGCCCCCAAAGAGTTTTCCGCTCGTTGGGGGCGCTTTTTATTAATAGCTTTATGGAAGTTGCCAGCCGGCAAACGACACTGCTGCCAGGCCGCTCAGCCACGCTTCCGAAGCGGTGGCGCGTCTACAGTTTCCTTCTTTTCAGTTCTTTGTTTATCAGGGTCAGTTCCCTGCCCGTTTGGCCGGCGACCGAGGTGTTTTCCTGGGCCCGTCGCATCAGGTAGGGCATCACATCTTTTACCGGCCCGTAGGGTAGGTACTTGGCCACATGGTAGCCCGCGTGTGCCAGGTTGAACGAAATATTATCGCTCATGCCATACAGTTGCGAGAAGTACAGGTGTGGGCTGCGGGCGTCTATCCCATGCGTTTCCATGTATTTTACGGCCAGCAGGCAGCTGTTTTCATTGTGCGTGCCTATAAACACATCCAGCTTGCCCAGTCGCTCCAGGCAGTAGTGTACTGCGGCATCGTAGTCTTTGTCTGTAGATGCTTTGTCGGGTTGTATCGGCGATGGGTAGCCCTGGGCCTCGGCCCGGTTCCGTTCTTTTTCCATATAGGCGCCGCGCACCAGCTTGGCCCCCAGTATGTAGCCCCGTTTTTCCGCCTCGGCAACCGATTCTTCCAGGTACGGCAGCGCCAGGGTAGTGTATAGCTGGAAGGTGTTGTACACCACGGCTTTTTTCCGGTTGTAGCGCTCCATCATGGTATTGGCCAGTTCGTTTACCGGGTTTTGTATCCAGGTTTCTTCGGCGTCTACCAGCACCATTATATTGTTTTCTGCGGCTGCCCGGCATATCTGGTCTATCCGCCCAAATATCCGCTGCCATTCCTTTTCTTCATTTTCAGCCAGTTTTTCACCGGTATGTACCTTTTCCAGCAACCCGAACCGCCCGAACCCCGTCACTTTTATGCTGATAAACGGGATGTTCCTCTGAGAGGCGGCATATTTTATGGCTTTCACAAATTCGGGTACCGCTTTGTCGTACTCCGACTCGCCTTCTTTTCCCTCTACACCGTAGTCTAATATTACCCCAACGCCATATTTGTTGAGCATATCAGCGGTTTGGGCGGCTTCTTCCATCGTCTCGCCCCCACAAAACTGCTTAAATATGGTTTTTTTTATTATTCCGTTTATGGGTAACCCCAGCTTTAAGGCCCAATTAGTGACTTTTGTGCCAATATTGGTCACCAGTGGGGAGCCCATAGAGGCAAAAAGAAACCGGGCTTGCTTTAATTCCCGGTTATTCCGGTATTGGAAGGCTATTTCCGTGTTGTCAAATTCGGGATGCATATTAATAGTAAGGATGCGCAAATGTAATAGAGAATGCTATACCGGGAAAAAAAAGTAAAATTTTCCGGTTTCCTTCCTAATATTTTTGAAAAGATAGCGTCTATATTGTTAGGGAATGGTTATCTTTACCCGACTATTATTTGTAATTAAATCAAAAACATTATTGTGATGAAAAAATTATTTTTACTCGCTGCATCGGCATTGGTTGGCTTCGGCGCTGATGCTCAGTACGCTAAATCGGTTGGCGGTTCAGCTAATGAAGCTGTATACCCCTATCAGATCAAGAACAACTTCACTCCGGTGGCCAAATCAACAGCTGGTGGTAGCCGCTGGTACGATCACTACGCTATGGTAGCCGATCTTACTTCTGCTATGACTAACTCGCTGATGCCTATCTGGTTCGATTCTACCGTTAAGCAGAATTTCACCAACGGTTTCTTCGCTATCAATTACAGCTCTGCCCTGCAAGTGGTAGATCCTATTTACTTCACCCTGTGGAGCGACGTTAACTCTCAGTATGTAGAGCCAACGGACATCACTATACAGCCGTGGAATACCTACGAAGTGGATTCAATCTCTTTCGCCGGTGCTTATGTTAAGAACCTGAACCGTTCTGTTAACATCGTAGATACACTTATCATCTCTGTTTCTCCTACAGGAGAAGGTACCAGCAACTGGCCTTATTACTACGCTTCAGTAGGTGGCGGACAAGCTTGGGCGTCAAACTATGTAGCTACTAGTGGTCCTGATTCTCTGCTCCGTGGTTTCACTATCCTGGATGTGGACAGCCTGAGCCGTGCCAGCGGTGTTTTAGGCCGTTCTGTATGGAAAGTGCCTCTGTTTGATGCTGATCGCCAGGAAGATTCTTCTGGTTTCGTAAGCATCCAGTCCTGGACTCTGCCTGTAATGGTAGGTGGTGCACCAGGTTCTGTGAGCATCCCTGCTGGTAAAGGTGTTGCTGTTACCGTTACCTTCAAGTCAGGCGACGTATGGCCTCTGAACCAGGATACATTTACTGAGTACCACCACTTTGCTCTTTACGAAGGACAGGGCCTGGGTACGGATCAGTACATGCAGTATTACTACTACAACTACGGTGACCGCAACATGTCTAACCTGATGTTCTCTACTGACACTGCTAACTACTATCCTGCTATCTTCATCGAAGGTAACAATGCTCCTTCTTTCCGTTACGAACACCACTACATAGGTGCGCACATCGTTTGTAACGATTGCTTTATCCTGGGTGTAAACGATGTAAACGCGAGCGCGCTCACCAGCAGCCAGGCTTATCCTAACCCTGCTACCAGCGAAGTGAATGTTTCTTTCACTGTAAACGCTACTGCTAAAGCTACAGTTACCTTAACTAACTCTGTAGGACAGGTAGTTGGTACTCAGTCTATCGATGCTACTGCTACTAAGAGCAACATCGCTACTTTCAACACTTCTAACCTGGCAACAGGTGTGTATTTCTACTCTGTAGAAGTAAATGGTCAGCGCAACTCCGGTCGTATCGCCGTAGCTCACTAATCATTTTTTAATATCAGTTATTGCAGCGGGTGGCTTTTTAGCCACCCGCTTTTTTTATTTTTCACCCTTTATTTCCCCCCGTTTTTGACCGCGCCGTGACGCTGATTGTCTAACCTTCTTCCGAAATTTACGTCTTACTCAGTAGGTGGTTACAACTCCGCCAATAACTGATAATTAATTTTAAACTATTCGTGATGAAGAAGATGTTGTTACTTGTTGCATCGGCTGTTGCTGGCTTTAGCGCCTCCGCCCAGTATGCAAAATCAATTAATGGTTCAGCTAAGGAAGCTGTGTACCCGTACCAGATAAAGGAGGGTTTTACTCCTGTTGCTAAATCAACCGCCGGCGGAAGCAGGTGGTATGAGCACTACGCCATGGTGGCCGATCTCACCCAGACAATGTCTAACTCGCTGATGCCCATCGGGTTCGACTCCACTATCATGCAGTATTTTACCAATGATGGCTTGCAACCCATCAACTATAGTTCCGCACTACAGGTAATTGACCCTATCTATTTCTCCCTTTGGAATGATGTCAATTCTCAGTATGTAGAGCCAAACGACATTAAAGTACAGCCGTGGAACAATTACGAAGTGGATTCGATCGTTTTTTCCGGGGCGTATGTTAAGAACCTGAACCGCTCTGCCAACATTGTAGATACCCTTATTATATCCGTATCACCCACCGGTGCAGGCACCAGTTTCTGGCCGTATTATTACACTACTATCGGTCTTGACTCCTGGGCTGGCAATTACGTGACGGGCACTGATACTCTCAAAGCATTCTCTATATTTGATATAGACGAGCCCAATCGCGCCAGTGCTGTATCGGGTAGCGTAATGTGGAAGGTGCCACTCTACGACGCCGACCGCCAGGAAGACTCTGCCGGCTTTGTAAGCATCCAGACATGGTCGCTGCCTGTAATGGTGGGCGGAGCGCCAGGTTCGGTGAGTATACCGGCAGGAAAGGGTACTGCTGTTACTATTACCTTTAAGTCAGGCGATACATGGCCTGCAGGTGTAGATACCTTCTCTGAATACCACAACTTCTCTCTTTACGAAGGTGAGGGCCTGGGTGCAGGGCAGAACATGCAGTATTATCACTACAACTACGGCGACCGCAACATGTCTAACCTGATGTTCTCTACCAATACGCAGGACTACCTTCCCGCTATTTTGATAGAAGGCAACAACGACGCGTCGTTCCGTTATGAGCACCACTACATAGGTGCGCACATTGTGTGCAACGATTGCTTTACCCTGAACGTAAACGATGTAAATGCGGATGTTCTTTCAGGCAGCGAGGTGTACCCTAACCCTGCTACCAACGAGGTAAATGTAGCATTCAGCGTAAGCAAAGGAGCTAAGGCAACAATAACCTTAACCAACGCGGTAGGCCAGGTAGTAGCTACCCAGGTAGTAGCAAATGCGGCTACCACTACGCAGAACAAGGTTACTTTCTCTACGCAGGGGCTGCCTTCCGGCCTATACTTCGCTACGGTAGAAGTAAATGGCCAGCGTGCTACCAACCGTGTAACAGTAGCGCACTAATAACAGCTAATTGTTGATTCATATTTGGGAAAAGGGTAACGTAAATGTTGCCCTTTTTCATTTTTTAGAAACAAACCCCTATTATTGCAAAACCCGTTTTCCGCGGGGAACGTAATATATATAGAAAGGAAACCTGAAGAATGGCAAAGAACCTGCTGATAGTTGAGTCCCCTGCGAAAGCTAAAACCATCGAAAAGATACTCGGTACCGATTTCGAGGTTAAATCGTGTTACGGACACATCCGTGACCTCGAAAAGGAGGACATGGGTATAGATATTAAGAATGGTTACAAGCCTAAGTATAAGGTTTCTGACGATAAGGAAAAGGTGGTGAAGGAGCTAAAATCCCTTGCTAAAAAATCTGAAGAGGTTTGGCTGGCAACGGATGAGGACCGCGAAGGGGAGGCCATTTCCTGGCACCTTTGCGAAGTCCTCGGCCTTAATCCTGAAACTACCAAGCGTATAGTTTTCCACGAAATCACCAAACCTGCGATACAAAAAGCCGTTCAAAAGCCCCGTACCGTTAACATGGACCTGGTGAACGCCCAGCAGGCGCGCCGCGTACTGGACCGTATAGTGGGCTTTGAGCTCTCCCCGGTGCTGTGGCGTAAAATGAGCATGCGCAACAACCTGAGCGCCGGCCGTGTGCAGTCAGTAGCCGTTCGCCTGATAGTAGAGCGGGAGCGGGAGATCACCCGTTTCCAGGCGCAGAGCAGTTTTAAGGTAGAGGCGCACTTCCAAGCGCCGGATATTAATAATAAGAAGGTAACTTTTAAGGCCGAAGGGCCTGATAAGATAAAGGACGAGCAGTCAGCGCGGTCTTATGTAGAAAAATGCGTAGGCGCTGACTACAAGGTAAAGGATGTGCAGGTAAAGCCGGGTAAGAAGTCGCCCGCCGCTCCGTTCACTACCTCTACGCTGCAGCAGGAAGCCAGCCGCAAACTGGGCTACTCCGTTTCCAAAACCATGCTGCTGGCGCAAAAACTGTATGAAAACGGGCACATTACCTACATGCGTACGGACTCGGTAAACCTTTCCGATACGGCTATAGAAGGTACGCGTAATGCTATCCTCAGCCAGTATGGTGAAAAATATTACCAGCAGCGGGCGTATAAAAACAAGAATGAATCGGCGCAGGAAGCGCACGAAGCCATCCGGCCTACGGACATGAACGCCAGCAAGGCCGGTGATGCCGACCAGCAACGCTTGTATGAGCTGATATGGAAGCGTACCATGGCCTGCCAGATGGCGGATGCCCAACTGGAGCGTACCATTGCCAAGATAGATGTATCGGCTCACCCCGACCCGCTTACCGCTACCGGAGAGGTACTGCGGTTTGACGGCTTCCTGAAAGTGTACAGCGAGGGCCGCGACGAGGAGGATGGCGAAGAAGAGAACGAAGGTATGCTGCCGCCACTGGTGGCGGGCCAGGCGCTCGACTTCCAGGAAATGAAGGCGACTGAGCGCTTCACACGCCCTAACCCGCGCTATACGGAAGCATCCCTGGTAAAAAAGCTGGAAGAGCTGGGCATTGGCCGCCCCTCTACCTATGCGCCTACCATCAGTACCGTGCAGACGCGCGGCTATGTGGAGCGCAGGGATAAGGAAGGGGTAAAGCGTGAGTACCGTATCATTACCCTGAAGGGCGCTGAAGTAACACAGCGGACAGAATCGGAAAATACCGGTGCGGAGAAATCAAAACTGTTCCCTACCGACCTGGGCATGGTAGTGACCGACTTCCTGAGCGAGCACTTCAGGCAGGTGATGGACTACAGCTTTACGGCGCAGATAGAAGAAGAGTTTGACGAAATAGCCAGCGGCAAAAAGGTATGGAGCAAGATGATAGACAACTTCTATCACCCGTTTCATGAGAACGTAGAGCATACCATAGAGCATGCCGGCCGTGCCAAAGGCGAACGCGAACTGGGAGTAGACCCGGAGTCGGGAAAGCCGGTTTTCGCGCGTTTGGGCCGCTTTGGCCCTATGGTACAGATAGGCGCTACCCCCGAGCAGGCCGAGAAACCCAAAGGCCGCGGGAAAAAGAAAGCGGCGGAAGAAACATCGCAGGAGGCGGAGGACAAGCCGCGGTTTGCCAAGCTGCGCGCCAACCAGAGTATTGAAACCATCACCTTTGAGGAAGCGATGGAACTCTTTAAGCTGCCGCGGAAAGTGGGCCTCTTTGAGGGCAACGAAGTGGTAGTGAATATTGGGCGCTTTGGCCCTTATGCGCAGCACGATGGCAAGTTCTATTCCCTGAAAAAGGAAATGGACCCTTATACCGTAGAGCTGGACGAACTGGCCCCGCTGATAGAAGAAAAGAGAAAGGCGGCCGCGGAAGCGACCATCAAAATCTTTGAAAAAGAAAAAATAAAAATTCTGAAAGGCCCTTATGGCCCTTACATAAAGCAAGGCCTGCGCAACTATAAAATACCCAAGGATAAGCTGGAAAGCCCTGGCGACCTTACCATAGAAGAGGTAAACGCTATAATAGAAGAGGCCAAAGCGAACCCTCCCAAAAAAGTGGCAAGAGGCAGGAAAAAGTCCTGATAATGTGGTAATTTAATAGTGACCCGGAAAGGTGATGCAGCAGAACAAAGAAATATCAGCGCTACTAAAGCTTATAGACGACCCCGACGATGAGGTTTTTGACACAGTTGCCGAAAAGCTGCTGCATTATGGTAAGGAGATCATCCCCAACCTGGAGCAGCTTTGGGAAGTGACGGTAGACGAATCGCTGCAGGAGCGTATCGAGTTGCTGATTCACCGGGTGCATTTCCAGGATTTGCAGCAGGAGCTGATGGAGTGGTCCCGCTCCCGGAACCCGGAATTGCTGCGAGGCGCTATACTGGTAGCCAAATACCAGTTCCCCGAGCTGAACATACCGGCCATACTCTCCCAGTTCGACCAGATGCGCCGGAATATATGGCTGGAGCTGAACAACTATCTTACTCCGCTGGAGCAGGTGAATGTATTTAACAGCATACTGTATAATTATTATAAACTGCAGGGCCACGAGCTTACTGAGCGGGAACCTAAATACTTTTTCATCAACCAGGTAATGGAAAGTAAGCAGGGCAACGCCTACAGCCTGGGCGTGCTCTACCTGGCGCTGTGCGAGTTGCTGGATATACCGGTATTTGCAGTAGATGTGCCGCGGCAGTTTGTGTTTGCCTATATAGATACGCTGCACAATTTCTTCAATCCCGAAACCGACGCCGTTCAGCAGATACAGTTCTTCGTAGACCCCATCAGCGGTATGGTGTACACACAAAAGGACGTGGATACCTACCTCCGCAAAATAAACGCTACCGACCGGGAGTCATACTTCGCTCCACTCAGCAGCAAGCGCGTCATCTTCAAAATGCTGGAAGAACTCGCCCTCTGCTACCGCTACAAACGTGAAGAGCAGAAAGCGGATGAAATACAAGAATTGATGAAATTGCTGGTAGAGGATAATACTAAGGATGCATAATAGCTGAATTGCTCCATGATATCTGCAGGACACTTTTTAGCGCCTGATTTCTCACAGACTATAAGAATTTGATGCTTTTATAGAAAGTCTCAAATGCAGGCAGGTTGGCATCAAAAGTTTCCAGGCTGCTTCGGTAGAAAATCACATAGCTTATTCCTTTTTTTATTAAGAAATAATACTTGGCTTTGTATTTACGTTTGACGTTTGTAGCCGTCCAGGCATTGTTTGTTTTGTCGACCTGAAATTCTTTCATGTCAAAGTCACTAAAAGTAAGGTCAGCCAGTTTTTGTATAGACGACAAGCTTACACGGTTGTAAGCTCTGATAATGATAGAAGGCTGGATTCCACTATAAATACTGGTAAGCTGCCATTGCAATTCTGTCTTTAATGAATCTGATTCATCAGCAAGGCCACTTAGTTCTACCCAGCTTTTAGGAACACTTACTTTGAATTTATACTTGTCATTTTTGTGTTCCACAGAGGTTTGACCGCTGGCGTTGAAAGAAACAATTAGCGCGATTACGAGAACGATATGCTTCATTTCTAGGGATTGATAGCTTTGTTGATAAGAATGAGGTCGGCCAGCGCCAATGCCGTAGCCGCCTCCACCACTACCGGTGCCCTTAGGGCAATGCAGAGGTCGTGACGGCCTTTTACGGTGAATGCTTCTATCTGTTGAGTAGCATTGCTCCAAGTGTGTTGTTCTTTGGGTGTGCTGCTGGTGGGTTTTATGGCGACACGGAACGTAACTTCATTCCCGTTGCTGATGCCGCCATTGATGCCCCCAGCATTATTAGTGGCTGTTTTGCCTTCGGCATTGACGATGGCGTCATTATGCTCGCTGCCCTTCATTTTAGCAGCGGCAAAGCCACTGCCGAATTCAATACCTTTCACTGCAGGAATGGAAAATACAGCATGGCTTATAACTGACTCCACCGAGTCAAAGAAGGGCTCGCCGATGCCTAATGATAGTCCTGAAACAGTACAGGAAATAATACCCCCAATGCTATCCTGTTCTTCCACGGCCTTCGCTATGGCCGCTTCTATGTCGTTGTTGCCCCCGGCTTCAGCAAGCACTGCCTGTACGGAAACACCCTGCAATACTTTCTTGGCAATCACGCCCGCGGCCACCAGCGCCACGGTCAGCCTGCCTGATGAATGCCCGCCACCACGGTAGTCATTAAATCCGTTGTGCTTTTTGTTCAATACAAAATCCGCATGTCCGGGTCGGGGGGTGTTCTTAATAGCTTCATAGTCGGCCGACTTAGTATTGTTATTCTCAAATAGTATCGTGATGGGTGCGCCCGTAGTGTACCCGTTAAATACACCACTCACTATTCGCGGCGCATCATCTTCCTTCCTCGGCGTAGTTCCCGAGGCCCCCGCTTTCCGGCGTTCCAGGTCGGCGAGAAAATCGCCCTCTTGCAATGCCATTCCCGCAGGGCAACCATCCACCGTGATGCCCACCATAGCGCCGTGCGATTCGCCAAAGATGCTGACCCTGAAAATTCTGCCGAATGAATTCATATTATTCAGTAAAGCTACACTTTATGTTCAATGACTGTAAATGCTTGTAGAAGTCCGGGTACGATTTGTTCACCGCTTCGGCGTTATCAATAATGAGGTTGTTCCTGGAGCGGATTCCCGCTATCCCCGCCGCCATCGCGATGCGGTGGTCGTGGCAGGAGTTTACATAGCCGCCGGTAGGCTGCCCGCAGCCGGTGATGGCCAGGTAGTCGTCTTCTATGGAGAAAGGTACTTCCAGCGACAGGAGCATTTCGGCAATGGTTTCCGCCCGGTTGGTTTCTTTGTGCCACAGGCGGTGCAGCCCGGTTATATAGCTTTCGCCTTCGGCATAAGCGGCCAGTATGGCGAGTATGGGGAAGAGGTCGGGCGCGTGGGTAGCGTTAAAGTCAAATGCCTTGATGCGGCTTTTGCGGGTGGTTACCTGGTCAAAGCCTATGCTCATGGAGACACCCGCATATTGCAGCACTTCCAGTATGGCTTTGTCGGCCTGCAGGCTTGCTATATCTATGTGTTCTACAGTTACCTCGCCATTTATGGCTCCCGCCACCAGCCAGTAGGCCGCGCTGCTCCAGTCGCCTTCTATGTCTATCACTACGGGGGCTGCTGCTACCTGTACTGAAGGCTGCACCTGAAAAGTTTGGTACTGGTGGTGTGTTACCTTCTTTCCGTATAGCTGCAGTATGGAGAGGGTCAGGTCTATGTACGGAGTGCTCTTCAGGTCATTGACCGTTATGGTTACCGGCTCCGGTGCGGTGAACGCGTAAGCGAACAGCAGGCCGCTCAGGAACTGCGAGCTCTGTGAGCCATCAATGGTTATATCCTGTACGTTCAGTGGCCCTTGTACGGTAAATGGTATTTGCCCGGTAAAGTCACCCGAAGTAACATGCAGTTGCTCAAACACGCTTTTGTACACTTGCATCGGGCGTTGTACCAGCGTGCCGTGCCCGGTGATGATAACCGGCAAATGACTGATAGCGGCGATGGGAGCGAACAGGCGGGCACATAGGCCGCTTTCCCCGCAGTTTATTTCGTTATTTACCGGCTGCACGCCATGGCTGATGATTTCCAGCTCGTTATTGGCCGGTGTATGCACCTTGGCTCCCAACTGCTGTATGATGTGTAGCGCAGCCCTGTCATCGCCAGAGGTGCCCGGGTTGCGAACAATGGTGGTGCCGGTATGCAAGAGCGCCGCCGCAAAGGCGCGCTGCGTCATGCTCTTGGAGCCGGGAGCTCTTACGCTTCCTGCGATAGTGCCGGGATTAATGACTGCCTGCATGTGCGTATGTTTCTAAAGCTTGCGTGATGGTGGGGAAGGGCAAGTGTTTTATCGCCGCTTCGCCGATGTTGTTCAATAGGATGTAGTCGATGCCGGTGCTGTTTCTTTTTTTGTCCATGTTCAGTACCTCCATCACTTTCCCGGTATCAATATCCAGTGATACCGGCAGGCCATAGCGCTGCAGCAACTTTTTCAGCCGTTCAGTAACCTGAGGGTCCAGGTTCGTTTCATGCTCCGATATTTTTGCTGCGATCATCATTCCCGCAGCTACGGCATAGCCATGAGGAACCTGGTGGAGTGTTTCTATTGCATGGCCGGCGGTATGCCCAAAGTTCAGGAGTTTTCGCCTGCCGCTCTCTTTTTCGTCGCTCATTACTACATTATTCTTCCAGTCCACGCAACGCTCTATCAGTAGTTGCAGGGTTTCAGGGTGGTTGCGGTAGTGGGTGATGTCGTTTTGCTCCAGCTCGTCAAACAGGGCCCTGTCAAACAGGCAAGCGTATTTGATTATCTCCGCAAAGCCATTGCTCCATTGTTCGGGCGGCAATGTATTTAAGAATATAGTGTCGTAAAAAATGAAGGCCGGTTGCTGAACAGTGCCGATGAGGTTTTTTTGCAGTTGGTGGTTAATGCCGTTCTTTCCTCCAATGGCTGCATCGCACATAGCCAGTAGCGTGGTAGGAATAAAACCAAAAGGAACACCTCTCATGTATATGGAAGCTACAAACCCGGTAATATCGGTGGTAATGCCCCCGCCAATACCAATGAGCGTGGTGTTACGGTCGGCTTTAAGTTGCAAGAGTTGCTCGCATATATCAGAAACCTGCGCCCATGTTTTACGAGATTCGTGGGCGTGGATGATAATATGCGGATGTTTGCTGACCAGTCCGTTGTTGAGTTCTACTATGCGGCTGTCCACGAGCATAACATAGTTGTCGAAGTCCATATAGTCCTTCAATTCGCCAAAGCCGGCCTGGAATATATACCGGACTGTCCCCGTAGGGAATGTGAGTGAGTATTGCATAACGCGCTACAAATATACAGAACCCTCACCCAGCCTCTCCCTAAAGGGAGAGGAGCGTTAATGCGATAATTAAGGGTGTGGGTATAAGTCCGTCCAGCCCCACCGCAAAGAATTTTATAAAGTCCGCTCCCTTCAGGGAGAGGTTAGGTGAGGGCTTCATCACCGCCGCCTATAGCCATATAGCCCCAGTTCATCGGGGGAGGGGCTATTATTCGTATCTTTGCCCCTCCCGAATTCTGATATGAGTAAGAAAGGTAAAGTATTGGTGGCCATGAGTGGCGGTATTGACAGCACGGTTTCTGCACTGATGCTGCATGAGCAGGGCTATGAAGTGATAGGCATTACCATGAAAACGTGGGACTATGCCTCTTCCGGCGGCGGCAAAAAGGAAACAGGATGCTGCAACCTCGATTCGTTCAACGATGCCCGCCAGGCGGCGGTGGAGCACGGGTTCCCTCATTATATACTCGATATCCGGGAAGAATTCGGCGATCATGTCATTAACAACTTTGTAGAGGAATATATGGCGGGCCGCACGCCCAACCCATGTGTGCTTTGCAATACGCACATCAAGTGGTCGGCGCTGCTGAAGCGGGCCGACGCGCTGGACTGTGAATATATAGCCACTGGGCACTATGTAAAGGTGCGGGAAGAGAACAGCCGCTTTGTACTCTCTAAGGCCCGCGACCTGACCAAAGACCAGAGCTACGTGCTCTGGGGCCTTGGGCAGGATTGCCTCAGCCGCAGCATTTACCCGCTGGGCGATATGCTCAAGACCGAAGTACGCCAGCTGGCTTACGATATGGGCTATAAGGAACTATCTAAAAAGGCTGAGAGCTACGAAATATGCTTTGTGCCCGATAATGACTACCGGGGCTTCCTCAAGCGCCAGATTCCTACACTGGAGGCAGAAGTGGACGGCGGTAATTTCGTATTGGCCGATGGCAAAGTGGTAGGTAAGCACCGCGGGTATCCCTTCTACACCATAGGCCAGCGCAAAGGGCTTGAAATAGCCCTGGGTAAGCCTATGTTCGTTACCCGTATCGTTCCGGAAACCAATACAGTGGTGCTGGGCGAAATAGACGAGCTGAAGCAGGCCGAAATGCTGGTGAGCGGGCTGAATATGATAAAGTATGATGCGATAGCGCCGGAAATGGATGCCGTAACCAAAATACGCTATAAGGATGCCGGTAGCCAGAGCACGCTGATGCCCGAAGGGGATAGCGTACGGGTTCGGTTTGAGCATGCGGTCAATAGCATAGCGCCCGGCCAGTCGGCAGTTTTCTACGAGGGCGACGATGTGATTGGAGGTGGTATCATTCGCATGGCGGTGTAGCGCCTTTTTTGTCGCAAATTTCTCTATGTGGTGTTGGTTTCTTTCCTTATATTTACGGAAACATCTGTTATTTTATTTTTATGAATAAAAGGATATTACCCTTTATACTGATCGCCATTATCGCAGTCGGACTGTTTTCTTGTAACAGGAAGAAGGATACCACCGTTAATATCAGCAATGTATACTTCCCGCTGGAGTTCGGCCGGTACATTACATACGATGTGGATTCGGTTATCTGGTCCAGCTTCGATTGCAATAACAATGTGCGCACCAGCAAGTGCCAGATGCGCTACACGGTGGCCGATACGTTCCGCGATGACCAGGACAGGCTTTCTTATCGTATAGAGGTGATGAAGCGCCTGCGCGATACTATGAGCTGGGAACCATTCAAGGTAATGTATGCAACCATTACGCCCGCCAGCGTAGAAGTGGTGGAAAGCAATTTCCGTTTCATTAAGCAGGTATTACCTGTTAAGAATGGAATTACCTGGAAGGGCAATACCTACATCTCCGGCGGCGATGCGGATAACCTGGGCTTTACCGACTGGAATTATCTGTACTCTAATGTAGGCGAGCCTTATGCTAATGGCAGGGCAAACTTTGACAATACCGTGGTAGTAGACCAGGTAAACGACGGCATTAACTACGACCCCGCAGACAGCTCTTCTGCTTCTTACGGAGACCGTACTTATGCAGTAGAGGTATACGGATATAACATAGGCATGGTGTTCCGCGAAGTGACTCGCTGGGTGCGCCAGCCGGGTAGTTGCAGGGATGGTTTCTCTGTTACTATGCGGGCCATAGACTATAATTAGTAAACATGATGCGTACAGGTTTTTTTCTTGCCCTATTATTTGTGTGTTGCCAGGCCGGTCTTCGGGCGCAGCAATATGCTTATCGTGTCTCGTTCACCGACAAGAACACTACTACCCATACGCTCACCAATCCCATAGCATATCTTTCGCAGCGTGCCATCGACCGTAGAACCGCCGATGGCATTGCTATTGATAGTACCGACCTTCCCGTTCCCGATGCGTATGTACAGGGAGTGCTTACGGCATCTTCCGGAATACTTCATACTAAGTCGCGCTGGTTCAATCACATAGTGATACTGGTGAGCGACCAGGCGGATATAATACCGGTGCAGTCGCTTCCTTATGTGTCGGGTACACTGCAGGTAGGTGACTTTGCTGTTAACCTGCACAACCGCGAGGCACCGCAGCCGGTGTCTAATCCCGATAAGTATTCCCTCCCTACCGAGGGACTTCCTTTACCGGCCACTATGGCGCGCAGCACCGGAAGCCCGGCTTACTACGGTAATACCTGGGACCAAACGGATATGGTAAAGGGCGATTACCTGCACGACCAGGGCTTTAAGGGCGCCGGCATTCTTATAGCCGTGCTGGACGATGGCTATGCCGCCGTTCCTACCCACCCCGGCCTTGATAGCCTGCGCAGCGAGAACCGCATCTGGGAGACGCACAACTTCGTGCTTGATACCCCCTACATTTACAGTATACCCTCCAACCACGGAACCTCGGTATTAGGCACCATGGCGGCGAATGTACCCGGCACATATGTAGGTGCGGCACCACATGCCTATTACGCTCTTTATATTACCGAGAATCTGACATCTGAAAAGCCGGTAGAAATGGAACAAGTGCTGGCCGCTACTGAGCGCGCCGACAGTATAGGCGCCGACGTGATCTCTATTTCCGGGGGCTATAATACATTTGATAATCCATACCCCGACCTTACTTCTGCCGACTTAAATGGCAACAGCACGATAGCGGCACAGGCAGCCAGCATGGCCACCGCTAAAGGAATACTCTTTGTAGCCACGGCTGGTAATGAAGGCGGCGGCGGACTACTGACTCCCGGTGATGCCGACAGCGCACTGACCATAGGTGCGGTGCTGCCCAACGGCAATGCATGGAACAGCAGCAGCCACGGCCCCAACGGTGCCGGCCACGTAAAGCCCGATGTGGTAACACTGGGCGCTCCGGCGGCGGTGCTCAGCTCCACGGCCTACATTACCGGGAACGGAACTTCTTACTCCACACCGCAGATAGCCGGCTGGGCTGCTTGCCTTCGCCAGGCCAAGCCTAACGCTACCCCGCGCATGATACGTGCGGCGATAGACAGCAGCGCCCACGTGCATACGGCGCCGGAAGTGCAGCGCGGCTTTGGTATACCTAATTTTCAACTGGCCGCTGATATGCTCAGCGTTCCTTTTGTCATCAGCCGCATGAGTGATTGGGCCAGTGTAGCGCCGAACCCTACCGGTAACGATATAAATCTATTCACCAACCTGTCTCTCTCCGATGATGTGGCTTGCACCATTACTGATGTAAGCGGCAGGGTGGTAACAAGGCTTACCGCCAAGGCAGATTCAGGCGTGAGAAAGACAACGATTTCCCTGCCGGGCAATACGGCACCGGGCATCTATTTCCTGAAGGTTATTTCCGGTAGCAGAGAAGCTACCATCAAGATTGTAAAGGATAAATAATTCCCTCTTCTACCGCTTGTGTTAGTAAGTGCTGCAGCCGCGGCCTATCTGGTAGCGCAGCCCTATCAGTACCGGCATATACAGCAGGGTATTGTCGTACTCAGCGCTGTTGTAGGTAGTGCTCTGCTTGGCATACTCCGATTTCAGCGCCGCGTAACGGCAAGCCACTTCAAAGCTGATGCCCAGCCTGCGGGCGATACCCAGCACATACCCCGCCTGTCCTCCGGCTACGTATCCTTTTGCTTCGGCCATGGTTTCGGCCAGCACGGGTTTGTTGGCCATGTCTACGCCAGCCTGGTAGCTGCTCATTTCCATCATTCCGTATCCCCCGCTGATGCCCAGGTAGAGATAGCCGCGCGGCAGTTGCCAGCCACGGTTCAGGAAGAGGTAGGTGGCGAGGAAGCCATCCGCTACTTTGTTTTCCAGCCCGGTAAAGAGGAAAGGTACTTGCGCCCCGGCAGTGCTTTTGGCGGTTGATTTTTGCGTCACGCTTTGATACTCCGCGGCGATGCCTATCTGTATCTTCCGGAAGTTGAGCGCTATGCGTCCGCCATAAGAATAGGATGACGCGGACTCCTTTGTAAGCTCCCAACTGGCGGGCGGCTGGCCTACCGCTTTGTAATTGGCTACGGGCAATAGCCCGCCATTTATACCCAGTTCCAGCAGTTGCGCGCCGGAGGTAAACGGAACAAGCATCAGCAGTGTCAGTAAGCGCTTCATAAGGTACGGTTGTAATTGTTAGCATTGGTACAAGTCTTTAGCAGCCAATGCACAGAGGACTGGATGCCGCCAGCAGACATTATACCTACTCAAAAGTACGATAAACCCCGGCAATTCTCATTGTCCGGGGTTTATTGTACTTATCCTTAGTTTCCAGGTCAGGCGCCGGTAAGGTCCTGGTTCTGGCGCGCTACTTTTTCTACGTTATCTTTCTTTAGCTGCGCAAGGGCGGTTCTCAGCTCCGGGTCTGATATCGCGAGCATCTGCACTGCCAGCAGGCCGGCGTTGTGCGCTCCGTTCACTGCCACGGTAGCGACGGGTATATCGTTGGGCATCTGCACTATGGAGAGCAGCGAATCCCATCCGTCTAGCGAGTTGGAGGAGCGGATAGGTACGCCTATTACGGGTATGGTTGTAATGGCGGCTATCATACCCGGCAAGTGCGCCGAGCCGCCTGCGCCAGCTATTATCACCTGCAGGCCCCTTTCTTCCGCCTGGTGGGCGTAGTCTACCATCAGGTGAGGGGTGCGGTGCGCAGACACCACAGAGAACTCATGCGCTACGCCAAATTTTTTCAGTACCGCCGCTGCCTGGCGCATAATGTCAGCGTCTGAACTGCTGCCCATTACTACCCCAACTTTAATTTGTTTCATTTATCGATTTTAAAAGATGACGAATCATTACTGCTTTGGATGCCGCGTGCTCCATGTGGTTCCCGGTTATGGTGATATGGCCCATTTTCCTGCCGGCACGTCCTCCTTCCTTGCCATACCAGTGCAGGTGTACGTCGTCCATGCCCATCATTTTTTTTAGCGCCCCTTCCAGCTTGTGCGCATGTGCGGCTTCGGGCTGCAGTATGTTTACCATTACCGAAGATTGCCGGATAGCCGTGCTGCCGGGAGGTAAGCCCAGTATGGCACGCAGCAACTGCTCAAATTGAGAAGTGGCACAGGCCTCTATGGTGTGGTGGCCACTATTGTGGGGGCGTGGAGCCAGTTCATTTACCACCAGCGCTCCTTCTTTTGTTATGAACATCTCTACGGCCATTATGCCCACCAGCTTTATCGACTCCGCTATGCGGATAGACAGCTCACGCGCTTGCAATGCCTGCTCGGCGCTGATGTGCGCGGGGCATAACTGGAAGTCCAGGAGATTCCTTTTTTTGTCAAACACCATCAGCACGGGGTCGTAGCATCCTATAGCGCCTTCCTCATTGCGCGACACAATAACGGATATTTCGTGCTGTATATCTATCAGTTCTTCCAGTACCGAAGGTTCGTCAAAAGCGTTTTCCAGGTCGCTTTCGTTGTGTACTACCATTACGCCATAGCCATCGTAGCCGGAACGGCACTTCTTGAGGCAGAAGGGGAGCTTGTCTTTGTGTTGCAGAAGGGCGGCCTTGTTCTCAATGTCAATACCTGCCGCAACGGGTACATTGAGCGACTGAAGGAATTTTTTCTGTACCGATTTGTCTTGTATCGTTTCTATGGTTTCCGGTTTGGGATATACTTTCACCCCTTTCTCTTCCAGCTCCCGAAGCGCCCGGGTAGATACGGCTTCCATTTCTATGGTGAGCACATCGAGGCCCTCGCCGAATTTCATTACATCGTCATAACTAGACGGATCGCCGGAGGTAAATGATGAGCTGTACATGGCGCAGGGAGCTGAAGGGCTGCCGTCCATAATTGATACCTTTAGCCCAAAGTCAATAGCGTGGCGCATGAGCATGGCGCCCAGCTGTCCTCCCCCCAATATTCCTACCTTAAGATTTGTAACCATAATAGTGTATTCCCCGCAAAGGTAATGCTGTTAGGGTAGTATTGCTATTGCCGGGGCTTTCAAAAATTTTACCCTATGGGTGAAGGAACTGCGCAGCCCGGCACTACCGCAGCGGTAGAATGGGCAGTACTGCTGAGTAAAGTTCTTTAGCGGGTTATTGATAAAAGTAATACTATTTAAGTTTGTTATATTGCTATCTTTGCCGATAATTATACTCTAAAGGGTTACTGAATGGAATTACAGCTTCAGATAAAAATGAATCCTGCGTTGTACGTGCGCGATCCGGAATTGTCGGAGCTGGGAAAGAACATTGTGGGCACGGGTATCCTCATGATACACGATATGGGTTTTGAGGATTTTACCTTCAAGAAGCTCGCTACACGCATAGGTACCACCGAAGCCAGCATCTATCGCTATTTTGAGAATAAACACCGCCTGCTTACCTACATTACTACCTGGTTCTGGACGTGGATGGAGTACCAGTTCGTATTCCACACCAATAACGTAACAGAGCCGGCGGAAAAGATAGACATTGTTATTAAGTTGCTCACGTTCCAGGTAAAGGACCAGTTTATGATGGAGCACATAGACAAGAACGTGCTGCACCAGATAGTGATTGATGAAGGGAACAAATCGTACTTCACCAAGCATGTGAACGAAGACAATAAGGCTATGCTGTTCCAGCCCTACAAAGATTTTTGCCACCGTATAGCGGAGGTGTTCCTGGTGTACCGGCCGGCATTCCCTTTCGCGCATTCACTGGCCAGCACGCTGATAGAGACGGCCCATCACCAGATGTTCTTTAAAGACCACCTGCCGCGCCTTACCGACTTTGGCGGATCTAAAGACAACAAGCAACTGGCGGTGTTCCTGCACCACGTTACCTTCAGCAGCCTTGATGGTTTTGCGAAAGCAAAGGGAAAGCCTAAATAAGCGTACCCGCCGCCCACAGCAGGCCTGAGTAGCTTTTTTGCCATTTGGCGCGGAGCTCCAGCAGTTTTTGTATTGACTCCAGCACTTTGTTCTCCCGTGAGTTGAGTAAGAACAGAGTGCTTTCCCCGGCCTCAAATTTCAGGCGTTCTCCCTGGAAGAGCTTTATGTTGTTCGCCAGCATTTGCTCCGAGAATTCTATTTGCTTTTTAATCTGCACAATATTGTTGTAGTAGGTTCTTATTTTGTTCTCTACCTGGAGCGCGGTCCAGTCCTGCTCCAGGGTAGTTTCCCGTATCTTCAGCTTTGCGGAACGCACCTGTCCCCTTGCTTCCCGGAGAAAGAGCGGCAAACTCACATCTACCCCCAGCTTATAATTGTTTTCCAGGAAGGGCGCCGACAGCTCATTAGGCAGTTGGTACCCGCCGTTCAGCATATTAGCATTTACGCCTACTTTCGGCAGCAGGTATTGCGATTTCAACCGCTTTTCCAGTTCCAGTATTTCCAACTTGTACGAGATGCTGTTGAGCTTTGGGTGCTGGAGCAGTGCCGACTGAATAATGGGCAGCAGTGCGGGAATTTCAGACATGCGCATCAGTTCTTCGGGGGCGGGCACTATACTGTCGGACCATTGAAGCGGCGCATTGTTTTCCAGCCACAAGTAGCCGGATAGTTCCAGCCCCGCATTCTGGAAGGCCAGCAGGGCATTGTTTTCCAGCAGGTAAAAGTTTTGCAGCTGTGAGAGCGCTTCGGTGGTGTCGATGGCGGGTCGGGCGCCTTGCTCATACTCTATGCGTACAAACTTCAGCCGCTCTTCGTTTAGCTGCACTGTTTCGGCCAGTGTGCGGTATACCAGGTATTGCTGCGTCCAGTTCCAGTAGGCTACGAGTGCATCGTACAGCAAGTCGTTGACCACCAGCGCACGCTCGGCCTCCGTTTGCTTGCGGAAGCTCTGCGCCTGCCTCAGCGTGGCGCGCCGGCTGTCGAACAGAAGTGTGTTTGCATTCAGCTTCAGGCCCATGTACGATGTCTTTCCCCTCGTCAGTTCCGTAGGGCTCCGGTCGCCCAGCACTTCCTCTACGCCTGCTTTCAGGTCCAGTCCATACCAGGTGGGCACCGTTATCTGCGGGTTGAAGTAACTGTAGTAAAGCTTGCCGTCGAATGTCTTTCGCTGAAAGATGCTGTTTACGGTAGGGTCGAAGGCGCCCCTGGCCGAGAGTACTTCCGCATCGGCCCGCTCTACTGTGAGCTGGGCCTGCTTTGCCACAGGGTGGTAGGTTTTTACTATCGCAAAGAATTCATCCTTGTTCAGCGTCACCAGGCTGTCCTGTGCGCTGCACGATAAGCTCAAGACAGCGGCAATAAGTAACAGTACACTAACTCTTGCTCTTTTCATCTTTGCTCTTTGTTTGCTGATAGTAATCGGGTGGGAAGCCATTAATGTTCCGCCACAGCTCGTACCAGATAGGCACATTCTTCAGCAAGGCGATGCCTGATGCCCCCGTGCCCATTTTCAGTTCCCTGGGCCAGGGTTTTTCGGCCGGGTCTTCGCCTACCAGTATACGGAAGTTGCCATTGGCGCTTACCGAGCTTTCTATAGCCGCTACCCGTCCGCCAAAGGTGCCGTAGGAGGCTGCAGGCCATCCGCTAAAAACTATAGCGGGGAACCCATCGAATATAAACCGCACTTTCTGCCCACGAGAGAGCAGGGGAAGGTCTACGGGGCGAACATACATCTCTATTGCGTAGTCTATATGCGTGGGTACTATCTCTACCAGCTTTTCACCTTCTTTCACTATTTCATTTATACCCGCCTTTGTAGCTTTTGTAACCTGGCCGTCCTGCGGGGCCAGCAGAAAATACTGTCCCGCCCGAATGGCATAGTTGGCATATTGGTTGGTGAGCTTCGCCAGCTCTCCCTCCCCGGTAGCTATTTCGCTTTGCGCCGAGGCCACATCGCCTTCCGACTTGAATAGCTTCTCGGAATATTCCTGTTCTACCTGGCTGAGTTCTATCCGGGTATTCACCCAGTCGGTTTTCGTGTTGTTGAATTTTATATCGGCGCTTACTTTCTTAGCCAGTGCATTCTGGTAGCTCTGGTTCCGCTGCTCTACCTGTACGAGCGACGCCAGCCCGCTATCCCTCATTATCCGCTGCCGGCGGTATTGTTCTTCCGCAATCTTCAGGTCATTGGCTGCCGCTACGGCTTCCATGCTATCGCTGTATATCTTCAGGTCCAGCTGTGTTACCTTATTGGCCAGTTGTTGTTTCTTCAAATCCCGCGCCTGCTGCATAGCCTGCATTTGTGAGCGAGTGGCCGAAATCTTCATGTTGTAAGACTGTATAGAGGCTGATTTCGCTTCTATCTGTTGTTGCGTCCTGTCGAGCAACTGTGGGTCTAGGTAGCTGTCTTTTACCTCCGCCAGTTGGGCTATGGTGTCTCCCTTGCGTACAATATCGCCTTCCTTTACATGCCACTTTATAATGCGGCCCGATATGATGGTGTTCAGTTCCTGCGGGCGCTGTTCCTGCCGGAGGGTGGTTACAGAGCCCCTGGCGCGTATGTTCTGTGTCCAGGGGAGGAACAGAATTACCAGCAGGGCTATGAGCAATCCTGTCAGCCAATATTTTACCCTGCTCTTTCTTCCAATCATGTACACCGCGCTGAACGATCTGTACGTTCTGCGGGTGTCGTTATTTTCAACAATTTGTCTGATGTCTTTCATAACTGCAGGTTAGTTGTTTATAATCTGTCCGTTATCAAGGGTTATCACCTGGTCGCACTGGCGGCTGAAGTCTTCATCAGAAGTTACTACCAGCAGGGTAGAGTTGCTGAGCCTGTTCAGCAGGTAGTGTTTAATCCGTTCTACGTACTGCTCCTCCAGTCCCAGCCAAGGTTCTTCCAGCAGCACGAGGTTGGGCTCATTTATGAGCGCGCGCATCAGCAGTATTTTTTTAATAATCCTTGCGGGCAGGTGCTGGCCCATAGGCTGCAGTTTTAGCTTGTAGCCGCTTTTGTTGGCCAGTATAAACTCCTTCAGGCCCACAACGCCGGCCAGTTCGTCCAGTTGCTCAAAGGGTATGTCCTGCTCGCCCATCGTTATGTTTTCTTCTACCGTTCCTTCAAACAGCTCCTGGAAGTGTAACATGATGCCGGTGTTTTTCCGCAGCGTGTTCAGTTCATATTCGGAGAGGGGCGCGTTGTTGATGAAAAGGCTGCCTTCATAGTCGGGGTAGGCGCCACTGAGCAGTTTCAGCAACGTTGATTTGCCGGAGCCGAACTTACCTTGTATGCACACCTTTGTTCCTGCGGGAATGGATAGCGATACGTCTTTCAGTATATTTTGCTGGCCGTCGTAGCCAAAGGTGAGGTTTTGCGCTTCTATCGCTATTCCGTTTCGTGTATCCAGCGCGCGGCGGCCGTTGTTCTCCAGGGGCTTCTCGGTTACCTTGGTTATCTTTTCTACGGAGGTCATTACGTCGTATACCTGGTCGAGGTTGATGATGAGTTTTTCCACAGAATTGATGACCATGAGTATCACTATTTCCGCGGCGATGAACTGCCCTATGTTTATCTGCTGGTCTATGAGGAGGAACGCTCCCACCAGCAGCATGGCGGTGGTGATGAGCACCTTGAATGCTATCAGCGTCCAGTACTGGAATAGTAATATTTTGAAGTGGGAGGTGCGGGCGTTCAGGTAGCCGGTGACGTACTCGTCGGTCTTATCGAGGTGCAGGGAGCTATTGCGGGAGAATTTGAAGCTGGTTATTACCCGTGCGAGTTCTTCCAGGTAGCCCAGCACTTTGTATTTGTAGTCGCTTTCCTCGAGGCTGGTTTGCAGGCCCCTGTTGCCCGATATGCGTAGTATGAGGTACAGCACCGTGAGCAGTGATAGGCCAAACAGGATAAAGACAGGGTGATAGAATGAGAGCAGTATGAGCCCGAATATTATCTGTATGGTAGCCGCGGGAATATCAAGCAGGAGTTTGGAGATGCTTTTCTGCAGCGATATGGTATCGAAGAAGCGGTTGACCAGTTCGGGCAGGTAATACTTATCTACTTCCTTAAGGTTGAAATTGGGGATGGAATATGCATACTGGAACGAGTAACGCACGAAAAGCTGCTGCTGTATCTTCTCTATCAGCTTCATCTGGTTTACCTGCAGCAGCCCCGCTACAAATACGCCCACTATTACCATAATGATGAGCAGTACCAGCGAGGTGGAAATGGCACCCCCCAGCACAAAGCTGATAATGGACTGTATGCCCAACGGGAGGGATAGCTGCACCAGCCCGCTGAGTACAGAGTAGAAGTATATGGAGTATATTTCATCCTTTTCGTACTTCAGTATCTCCAGGAACTTCCGCAGCGTGGTTAGTTTAGCTAAGGCCATAAGGGGAGTTTTATGCAAATGTAAGTATCTGTATTCATTATGATAGTAAAGCTACTATAAAAGTACTATATACTACCATAAAGCACATAGATACTACTATATATCCCTGCCTGAGCAGCAGTGCCTTATGAAAAAATGGGCATTGCCGAGAAGGTGAAGGATTGCACAAAAATAACTTAACCGATTGATAGGAATGCTGATAAGTGCGCTGTGGTAGGGGAACATGAAAGCGACTTATGGTGCTGGTAATTTGTTACCGCAGTTTGTAAACTTGCGGGAGCGTGGGTAGCAGATTTTTGAATTGAGCTCCAGCGTGCAAATTATGTGCAAATGAAAAAAGGGTTTCAAACTGTATCGTTTGAAACCCTTT
Organism: Flavipsychrobacter sp.; assembly: GCA_016786665.1. GTDB lineage: Bacteria > Bacteroidota > Bacteroidia > Chitinophagales > Chitinophagaceae > MKUN01. The sequence continues at coordinate 154 of JAEUVZ010000028.1, read as the reverse complement.
ATAGTGTTGGCGCTCCCTTCAGGACTTGAACCTGAGACCCTCTGATTAACAGTCAGATGCTCTAACCAACTGAGCTAAGGAAGCTTGAATTGGGATTGCAAAAATAAGCACTTTCCCCTTTTGTCAAAATTTTTTCTAGCTACCGCCTAAATAT
>JAEUVZ010000036.1 GCA_016786665.1 Flavipsychrobacter sp. | reverse complement strand
CGGGTACCGAATTGTGTCATTAACTTGGCCCGTGCGCCCTCGTAATAAAATTCGCCCCCAATGTTGGCGGAAGACAACTGCACTTCGTTGGTGCGGGCCATGGCTGTAGAACCCACTACGGTATTATCTACCGGGCGATTGAAGGAATAATTGTAGTTCACGTCCAGCAGTACGCTACCGGTAAAGTACTTTGTTTGCAGCACCGGCGCCTGCCGGCGGTCGGTGCCGTTCTGCCAGGTCATGTCCATCCCTTCAAAGGGAACCCGGGCTGAGTCCTGGGCATAGGAGGTCATTGCCTGGAGTGCCAGGCTTAAAAACAGCAACTGTTTCATATACTATTTAGTTTTTCTTAACCCGTTTCAGATGGAGGTTGGATACGTTAGAAACTACCAGCGGGAATTTTTCCACCACCACATTGCTGGTATCGAGCCCGAAGGCTTTTTCTTCAGAGAGGCTTACGTCTTTTATCATAAAGTGCGCCTTCATTACTATCTGCTCCCAGAAGGGCAGCTCATTATCCTGGCTGAGGTACTTTTCCATAACCACAAACGAAAAGTCTCCGTAAGCAGTGCCGGCTGAGCTGCAGTGGAGCTGGGCTATGTCTACTTCGTTGTTGGCTACCAGGTCTTCTACCACCTTTTTAAACAGCAGGTTGATGCGCGGCTGCACCCGGAACCCGAGGCGGAACTCTACGCGGATAATGTCATCGGCTACTATATGGTCCACATCGTACTCGCAGGTGTACGGCTCATCCAGTGTATGCACGTGTATGAACCAGTATATATCCGCGCGTTTTGGTTTCTTGTTCAGCAGCGAGTAAATAATTTTGTGTTCTATTTCCCTGGGGTTATCGGCGCTGGTGAGGTACACCAGGTGAGTAGCATACTTGGGGAGCGACAAGTCGTTGCTCAGGGCCTTTAGCCGGGGTATATAGTGCTCCAGCTTTACAAACTCTACATACCTGTTCTTTATCTTCCGGGCCTTGAACCACACATACATCACGAAGAAGAGTCCGCCGCCTATTACCAGCGTTACGTAGCCGCCATGCGGGAACTTGTCCATATTGGCAATAAGGAAAGCCACTTCAATGGTCAGGTACACCGCCAGGTACAGGTAGATGAGCACCGAAGGCTTGCGCAGCAATACCAGGTAGTTGGCAAACAGCAGCGATGTGGCTATCATACACATGGTGATGGCCAATCCGTAGGCGGCTTCCATAGCGGCAGCCTCCTCAAAGTGCAGCACCACCCCGGCGCAGCCGATGAACAGCAGCAGGTTGATGGCGGGTATGTATATCTGGCCACGGGCTTCCGTGGGGTAGTTGATCTTGAACTTAGGCCACAGGTTCAGCCGCATCGCCTCGCTGATGAGTGTGAACGACCCCGATATGAGCGCCTGGCTGGCGATGATGGCCGCCGCCGTAGCTACGCCTATACCTACGGTAAGGAACCACGGGGGCATTACCCCGTAGAAGGGATTAAACCCGCGGGCAATCATCTCTTCCGATACCTGCCTGCCACCGTGCTCGTGCAGCAGCCAGGCACCCTGCCCCAGGTAGTTGAGCACCAGGCAGGCCTTTACGAATATCCAGGAGTAGCGTATGTTCCACTTGCCGCAGTGGCCCAGGTCGGAATAGAGCGCCTCCGCACCGGTAGTACACAGGAACACCCCACCCAGTATGTAGAAACCTTTGGGATAAGCGATAAGCAGCTTGATGCCATAGTATGGATTGAAGGCCTTGAAAACCGCCAGGTCGTCGGCCAGGTGAAGGATACCCAGTACCGCCAGCATACCAAACCAAACCAGCATTACCGGCCCGAAAAAACGCCCGATGAACGCACTGCCAAACTGCTGCAGGAAGAACAGTACGGTAAGTATACCGAGCACTATGTACACAATGGTATCCTGGCTGATGGAGGAAATAGCCGGTACCTGCTTCAGCCCCTCTATAGCGGAGGTAACCGATATGGCGGGTGTTATCATGCCATCGGCCAGCAGGGCCGCGCCGCCTATCATCGCCGGTACTATCAGCCACTTCTTGCGCCGCCGTACCAGCGCGAACAGGGAGAATATACCTCCCTCGCCTTTGTTATCGGCACGCAGTGTCAGTATCACGTACTTGATGGTGGTTTGCAGCGTGAGGGTCCATATAATGAGCGAGAGCACCCCTACTACCAGGTCTTCCACTATTACCTTGTTCTTGATAGTAGCATTCAGCACATACAGCGGCGAGGTTCCTATATCGCCATATATAATGCCCAGGGCTATTAAGAGGCCTGCAAGAGATACTTTGTTGTGGTTAGATGACATTGTTCTATTCTTTTCCTATAAACCGATACCCTACTCCTGACTCCGTAAGTATGTATTCAGGACGATTCGGGTCGTGCTCAATTTTTTTTCTTAGCTGCGCGATAAAAACCCGCAGGTATTGCGACTGGCTGATGTATCCCGGCCCCCATACTTCGCGCAACAGGTATTGGTGGGTGAGCACTTTCCCCTCGTTGCGGGCCAGTAAGGCCAGCAGGTTATATTCAGTAGCCGTCAGCTTTACCGGCTCGCCATCCAGGCGTACCGAGTGGGCGGCCAGGTCTATTTCCAGCCTGCCGTATCGCAGCGTAGGGTCTACCCCTTCCATGGCATTGGCGCGCAGGGCCGACCGTATCCGCGCCAGCAGCTCACCCGTGCGGAAGGGCTTCACCAGGTAGTCGTTGGCGCCATTGTCCAGTGCTTTCACTATATCTTCTTCACTACTCTGCACCGACAGTATGATAACAGGATGCGTGTACCACTCCCGGAGCTGCTGCAGCACCATGTGGCCACTCATATCGGGGAGGCCCAGGTCGAGCAACACCAGTTCCGGCGGGTGCGATGCCGCCAGGGCCAGCCCTTCTTTAGCGCTGGCGGCCTGCAGGGGCACATATTCATTGCTTTCCAGGGTTATTTCCAGCAACTTACGTATGGCCGCCTCATCATCTATTATCAGCACATTCGCCTTATTCATTTTTCATTGTTTTAAGGTTAGACGCCTCAGCCGCTATCTGTATGGTGAACTTAGCGCCGCCTTCCGTTTTGTTCTGCAACCGTATAGTGCCCGACAGCGCCTCTGTAAAGCCCTTAACAATGGAGAGGCCCAGTCCCGTGCCACCGGCCGCGGTATTCTTCAGCCGGTAGAATTTATCGAAGACGCTCCCTATCTCTTCCTTAGGGAAGCCCGGGCCTTCATCTTCTATCACCAGTTCCAGCATATCGGCATACCCCGCAGCGCTGATACTGACCGTGGACCCCGCTGGGGTGTAAATACTTGCGTTGATCAACAGGTTGTAAATGATCTGCTCCAGCATACCCTTATCCAGCCGGAACAGTGATATATCGGGGTGTATACTTACAGTTATCCGCTGGGTTATGTGGGTCTCTTCCACCTGCTTTACCACATCGTATACCAGGTCGGCTATATCGCACCAGTCTTTGCGCGGGCGTACCACGCCCGACTCCAGCCGCGACATATTCAGCAGGTTTTCCACCTGCCGGTTGAGCCGCAGGGACGCTTTTGATATCTCGGAAACCAGCTCGTACCTGTTCTGCGGCGTAAGGCGGGCCGTATTGGCCTGCAGATTATCGGTAGCGGCTATAATGGTAGCAATGGGCGTGCGGAGCTCGTGCGAGAGCGAATTGAGCATCGTATTATAAAGCCGCAATGTGTGCTCCCGCTCCTCGCGCTGGCGTGCCACTTTTTCCGCCTGCTTTATTTTATAAGACAGAACGGCATTCACCATAGCTATTATAAAATACATGAGCAGGAGCATGGCATCCTCCGTATCGCCCACATGCAGCGTAAAAAAAGGCGGAATAAAAAAATAATCCCAGATGAGCGCCGACAATACCGCGGCTATCAGTACGGGTACTATATCAAACACTATCGCTATCAGCGACACGGTAATGAGCAGTACATAAGCCACTACCCTATACCCTATAAAGTCGGAAAAAATATAGCAGGCCACGGCTACCAGGCATACGGTAAGTGCTGCGATGAGATACTGGTTGCCTTTCTTTATTCTGCTTAGCGAGAGCATTGCCCTTATTGAGAAGGCAAAGGTAGGCAGGCTTTTATAAGTAATGTGTAAAATACAAGCAGGACGGCGTAAAGATTTTATAAAGATTTCGCCCCAGGCGGGGAGGATATTACTGCCGTTGCAGGCTGGCGGTGCAGTTGGCGGTATCCAGCCCCAGCACCGCGGTATAGGTCAGTTGCAGTGTATTGCCGTTCAGGGTGCCGCTTACCAGGAAATGCCGGGAGCAGGCCGTATCGTCGATAGTGAGTGACTGCCCCAATACAAAGCCCGCCAGCTCGCCGGTGGTGCACGACGTGTAATTCCCCAGGTTGGTAACAAAAACCCGGAACGGATTAGCGGTATCGGCGCGTACCACTACCGTGTAAGAGCCACCACCACCCTGCTGGCACTGCGCCTGCACGCTATAAGTGCCGCCAAAATTCACATTGATCCCGGTATCGCAAAACGTGCCCTGGTAACCCGAGGCGCACAGGCAGGTGCCCTCTTTACAGGTTCCGCCGTTGTAGCAAACAATGCCGGCACAGTTGCCGGCCGGCACCCGGCGCTCACAGAGACGGCCGGTGAAACCATCGGGGCAGGTACAAACGCCGTCTTTACAGGTTCCGCCGTTTCCGCAAACCATATCCTTGCATTTTACGGTGTTGCAGGCGGTGTAGCCCACCGCGGCAAAAACCAGTATAGTAACTATAGCAGTAACCAGTATACGCATGCCGTGCCTTTTACTTCACTTATAAGTAGACGGAAATTACACCTATCTGCCCTAAAAACCAGCGAAAAAAACGCCAAAAGGCCCTTCCGGTTAGTGCGGAAGGGCCTTTTATTCTAAAAAATTTGTTCTTATTTATCTAACTGGTTGTAGATATATGCGTCTGTGTTACGAACGATACCGAAGTACTGGAAGGTTTTGTTGCGGAAACCTTTCTTCAGGTAAACGTCCGTATCTGTATCGTCGGCGATAGTAACCCAGTCGCGATGCTTGGTTACTTTCCAGCGGTACACAGCTACCGTGTTAGGTCCGCGGCGTGTAAGCGCATAGAACTGGAGGTGCTTTGAGGTGTACCCCATCTTCAGCATCTGGTCGTCGGTAAACTCGTCTTCGGCCAGGCTTGCGTGGTCTTTGGTCACGGGATTGTGCCATGCGTAAACAGCTACGCGGTTAGGCCCCGGATTGCGGTACGCAACGAATATCTGGGTTTTCATTGTCCATTTCCAGTTCAGAAGTTGTCCGTCTTGATATTCATCCTCAGCTACTGTAACATACTCATTATCCTCAGGATTGTACCAGCGAAATACTCTTACAAGCTCGTCAGTCTGTGCATTGACATTGTTGCTAAAACCTAAAAATGAAGCCAATACCGTGGTAACGAGAATGAAGGTTTTTTTCATAATTAAAACGCTTTTTTTCTAAAATATGCTCCCAAAATACATAAAAAATTTCTTGGCGTGCAAGTGATTGGCCCATTTTTTTTTAGATAGCCTCCCGGAGCCCCTCCAATCCTTGCTGAAATCCGCTATTTCACGTAGCTTTGGCCCTCTTTGTGCCATGCTGTCAGGTATTAAAAAATAGCATGGCATTTGATACTTATAACTATATCTATAAAAAATAAATGCCTGCGAGCGGGCAATTCAACAACGAAATTAACTCAGTAAAATGATAGGTTTTCTCTCGAAATTATTTGGTGGCAGCAAGTCGGATAAAGATGTTAAGCGCATACAACCCTTAGTAACCGAAATAAACCGCTATTTCCAGGAGTTTCAGTCGCTTTCCAACGACGAGCTGCGCAACAAGACCGTAGAGTTCCGCCAGCGCATAAAAGAGCATCTGAAAGACATAGATGCCGAAATAGCCGCTAAAAAGGCTTCCGGAGAACAACTGGCCGAAACCGACTTCCAGGAAAAAGAAGCTATATACGACGAGGTAGACAAACTGGTAAAAAAACGCGATGAACAAATAGAAGAAGTGCTGGAGGCGATACTGCCCGAGGCCTTCGCTACCGTAAAAGAAGCGGCCCGCCGCTTTAGCGCCCATACCGAAATGATTGCTACCGCCAACGACCTGGACCGCGAACTGGCTACCAGCAAAGCGCATGTGCGTATAGAAGGCGACCAGAGCATCTATAATAATACATGGGACGCCGCCGGCATACCCGTAACCTGGAACATGGTGCACTACGACGTGCAGCTGATAGGCGGTATCACCCTGCACGAGGGTAAAATATCGGAAATGGCGACGGGTGAAGGTAAAACACTCGTATCTACCCTGCCCGCCTACCTGAACGCACTGGCCGGCGAAGGCGTACATATAGTAACGGTGAACGATTACCTGGCCCGTCGTGACCAGGAATGGAACGGCCCCCTGTTTGAATGGCTGGGCCTGAGCACCGACTGTATAGACAAACACCAACCCAACTCCCCGCAGCGCCGCAAGGCTTACCTGGCGGATATAACCTGGGGTACCAATAATGAATTTGGCTTCGACTACCTGCGCGATAACATGGTGCACCACCCCGATGAGATGGTGCAACGCAAGCACCACTTTGCGATGGTGGATGAGGTGGATAGCGTATTGATAGACGACGCCCGTACGCCGCTCATCATCTCCGGGCCGGTACCACGGGGCGAGGAACAGCAGTTCCACGCGCTGAAGCCTCGTATAGAACGCATAGTAGAGGCACAAAAGAAAATAATAAACCAAAGCCTTACCGAAGCTAAAAAGCTGATAGCCGAAGGCAAAGCCGATAAAGATAATGGCGGCCTGCACCTGTACCGTGCTTACCGCGGCCTCCCCAAGAGCACCGCTATCATTAAGTTCCTGAGCGAGGAAGGCAATAAAGCCATACTGCAAAAGGCGGAGCACCACTACATAGGCGAGCAGCAACGCAATATGCCAAAGGTAGACGCGGAACTGTACTTTACCATAGACGAAAAGAACAATAGCGTTGACCTTACCGACAAAGGCATAGCGCTGATTACCGGGGCAGGTGAAGACCCGAACTTCTTCATTCTTCCTGATATAGGCAGCGAACTGGCCACGATAGAAAAAACAGCGGCCAACCCCGATGAACTGGCCCAGCGCAAAGAAGCGCTGCTGCAAGACTATGCAGCCAAAGCCGACCGCATACACTCGGTGCAGCAACTGCTGAAAGCATACACCCTCTTTGATAAAGACGTGGAGTATGTAGTGATGGACGGCAAAGTAAAAATAGTAGATGAGCAAACCGGCCGTATACTGGATGGCCGCCGCTACAGCGACGGGCTGCACCAGGCGATAGAAGCCAAAGAAAACGTGACCGTAGAGGCTGCCACGCAAACATTTGCCACCGTAACGCTGCAAAACTACTTCCGCATGTACCACAAGCTGTGTGGTATGACGGGTACCGCCGAAACGGAAGCGGGCGAATTCTGGCAGATATACAAACTGGATGTAGTAACCATACCTACCAACCGCGCTATATCGAGGAAAGACCAGCAAGACCTGGTGTACAAAACCAAGCGCGAGAAATACAAAGCTGTAATAGACGAAATAGAAGCCCTCACCGCCGTAGGCCGCCCTGTACTGGTGGGTACCACATCGGTAGAGGTATCGGAACTGCTGAGCCGCATGCTGCAGCAGAAGAAGGTAGCCCACAACGTACTGAACGCGAAGCAGCACTCGCGCGAAGCACAGATAGTAGCCGAAGCGGGGCTTGCCGGCGCGGTAACCATAGCCACCAACATGGCCGGCCGTGGTACCGACATTAAGCTGGGCCCCGGCGTGAAAGAAGCGGGTGGCCTCGCCATCATTGGTACAGAGCGCCACGAAAGCCGCCGTGTGGACAGGCAGCTCCGCGGCCGCGCCGGCCGCCAGGGCGACCCGGGTACATCGCAGTTCTTCGTATCGCTGGAGGACGACCTCATGCGCCTGTTTGGCTCTGAGCGCATCGCTTCGCTGATGGATAAGATGGGCCACAAAGAAGGTGAAGTGCTGCAACACAGCATGATATCCAAGTCGATAGAGCGCGCGCAGAAGAAAGTAGAAGAGAACAACTTCGGCATCCGTAAAAACCTGCTGGAGTATGATGACGTAATGAACGTGCAGCGCGATGTAATATACAAGCGCCGCAACCACGCCCTGTTTGGCGACAGGCTGAGCCTGGACCTGGACAATGCACTGATAGACGTATGCGCCGACATAGCGGGACAATTTGAAGGCAACAAAGACTACGAAGCCTTTAAGCTGGAGGTGATGAAACACCTGATGATAGAGCCGCAGATAACGGCTGAGGAATTCAGCAAAGATGACGCCAATGCACTGAGCGACAAACTCTATCACCAGGCCAATGATTTCTATACACGCAAGTTCTCCCTGATGCGCGAGCACATGCTGCCTACCCTGCAGCAGATACTGGAGCAGAACCCCGGAGTGGAAAACATAGCCATACCGTTTACCGACGGAGTACGCGGACTGCAGGTGTACGCTAACCTGAACGAAACCATAGGGCAGCAGGGCAAGCCAATAGTGCAGGAACTGGAAAAGAGCATTACCCTGGCGATGATAGACGACTCGTGGAAGAACCACCTGCGGGCTATGGATGATCTGCGCCAAAGCGTGCGCAATGCCACCTACGAGCAAAAAGACCCGCTGCTGATCTATAAGTTTGAAGCGCTGAACCTCTTTAAGCAAATGCTGCTGGAAACCAACCGCAACATTATATCGTTCCTGCTGCGCGCCGGAATACCTATGCAGGAAGCGCCACAGGAAGCCGCACCTCCGCAGCACCATACCGACATGAGCCAGATGCACGACAACAAGGCGGAAATAGACGCCCGTGGCGAAGCATATGCCGCTAATGAAGACGACTACTATACGGAGCCGCAACAGCAGGAAACAGCGGTGAGGCGCACACCGGTACAGGCAGCCCCCAAGATAGGCCGCAACGAACCCTGCCCCTGCGGTAGCGGCAAGAAGTTTAAGCAATGCCACGGTAAGGGGATGTAGTTATTTTCTTATTGCAGATGTTATATTTGATATTGAGTGCCCCCGGATATGCCGGGGGCATTTTTTTTCTGGGGTAGTGCGGAAAGCTTGTGATGGTGCTTTCTCCCGCAGATCAGCGCAGACTCCTATTTTGGAGCTTAATAGGCAACTACGCGTGTGATTCATGCCGTCTTTGTGCAATGTTGCTTTGGGATAGACAGCATTTCGACAGTTATTTTCTTAATTTTATATTGCAATGAAACGCCTCGCCATTAATATGCTTTTGTTCACCTGCATGATACTATGCTGTTCGCTGGAATATACTGGCTACTTAAAAGAACAATCCTCAGCAAAGTCGGACATCAAAGGAAAAGTGGCATCTATTATTGAAATAGCTATCGATACACATCTCAGAGGAAAAAACAATGAAGTTATTGATACACTAGAAATAAGGTATGACACATCTGGAAAAACGACCTTCACCTTTTACGCGACTCAAGAACATATATACGTAAAACACACAAACATTAAAAACAATAAGGTTTACTATCATTTCTATAATCTATTTAATTACAACGACAAACATCAACTAACGAAAAGGATAAAATATGCCGTTTGCTTTGATAGTACCGGAAGGAGAATTGAACGCGATAGATATAACAATGAATTTGACACCATTACAACCCGATACCAATACGACAAGTATGGCAACGAAATTGAACAACGTACCTCAAGAACGAAGACTAATATAGAAGAAATAAAACTCAGTTATTATGATTCACTAAACAACCTGATCTCCGACTATCTTACAACTTCAATAGAAACCCCGGATCTCCCATCTGAAAGATGGATATATGGGTATGACGAAAAGAATAACGAACGCATAGTTTATAACAGTATTGTGGTAGGAACTGACACATTATTAGTGTGGATCGATTTCTATGATAAAAAGGGGAACAATATTCGTACGACCTCATATAACAAAGGGCATGAAGGCCTTACTTCTGTTTATTATACCGATGACGATCATCGACTTATTAAAGAGGAAGTCAAGCAGCCTAAGGACTGGGAAGATGCGCCGAACTCTATAACGACCTATATCTATGCTAATTTTGACGGGCACGGTAACTATCTAAAGAAAATCAGTTCAAAAGGCAGGGAATATACGCGGATAATACACTACTACTAACATTCTAATTTACCACCATTGGGCTAGACTGCTTCACGCCTCACGATGACGTGGGGCAACTGGCCTTATGAACGCTGCGAGGAGCCCCTCTATCTCCCCTGAAGGGGAGGACTGGCAATGTAGCTGTTGCGCCATCAGAGCCCAACAGAGAAAAGGGCCATGTTCACTCGTGCTCATGGGGTGGTTTGACTGTTTCGTTCCTCGCAATGACGGAAGGGGTCATTTCATCTCCGGTATTGCAGCCACCAATCTCCGTGTATATGCATTCTCCGGACGCTTCAACACTTGCTCCGCCTCACCACATTCTACAATTTTTCCTGACTGCATCACCATTACCCGGTCGCTGATGTAGTGGACAACGGAGAGGTCGTGGGAGATGAAGAGGTAGGAGAGTTGGAACTCGTGCTGGAGTTCTTTGAGGAGGTTGAGTATCTGCGCCTGTACACTCACGTCGAGGGCGGAAACGCTTTCATCGCAGATGATCAGTTTGGGCTTTAGCGCCAGTGCGCGGGCTATACCTATCCGCTGGCGCTGCCCGCCGGAAAACTGGTGGGGGTAGCGCTTTAGTGCATCGGCGGGCAGGTGTACGATATCGAGCAGGCGGCAGGCTTCCGTTTTCAGCCCGCTATCGGCCACTATGCGGTGTACGCGCATAGACTCCATCAGCATGTCGCCCACCGTCATGCGGGGATTGAGTGATGCGAAGGGGTCCTGGAAAATCATTTGTATATCGCGGCGGATGCGCGGCCATTCCTTGTGCGGGAGCGCGGCCAGGTTTTCGCCATTGTAGCGTATCTCCCCTTCGTGTACCGGCAGCAAACCTATCAGGGCACGGCTCACGGTGCTTTTGCCACAGCCGCTCTCGCCCACCAGGCCCAGCACTTCACCCTTGCGCAAGTGGAACGACACACCGTCCACCGCCTTAAAGTACGATGTAGGTTTGCCCAGCCAGTTCTTCTCCTCGGCAAACCAGACTTTCAGGTTGCTGACCTCCAGGATATGCTCCGCATCTACCCCTACTGTTGTGGTAACAGGGGCGGACACTCCCGCAGCGGCTTTTGACCTATCCGCATCCAGGAAGTCGGATACCGTGGGGAGCTTAAGCCCCTTCTGCTCCGGGGAGGGCTTGCAGGCCACCAGCGCCTGTGTATAGGGGTGCTTCGGTGAGCGCAGCACTTCTGCTGCCGTGCCATATTCCACCGCCTCTCCCTTGTACATCACCAGCACATCGTCGGCTATGGTAGCCGCCAGCGCCAGGTCGTGGGTAATGAAGATGAGCGCGGTATTGTGCTGCTGTTGCAGGTACTGCATCAGGCGCACTACCTCCTGCTGCACTGTTACATCCAGCGCGGTGGTGGGTTCATCCGCTATCAGCAGCACGGGGTGGTTGCACATAGCCATGGCAATCATCACCCGTTGCTTCTGCCCGCCCGATAGCTCGTGCGGGTAGCGTTCGTATAGCTTTTCCGGTTGCGGCAGCTGCACCTGCTGCAGCCAGTGCAGCGCCAGTTTCTTTGCTTCGTCGCCCGATACCTGCTGGTGCGCGCGTATGCACTCGGCCAGTTGTTTCCCTATCCGCATCACGGGGTTCAGCGAGCTCATAGGCTCCTGGAAGACCATGCCCGCCTTCGCGCCACGGACGGGCTGCCAGTCGCTGTTTGTTTTCAGCGCTGTAAGGGTAAGCGCCTTATCGTGCGTGTGCAGGATGATGTCGCCTTTTACGGCGGCACCTGGCGGCAGCAGGCCCATGAGCGATAATGCGGTGAGTGATTTTCCCGAGCCGCTCTCCCCTACTATGGCCAATGTTTTACCCTTGCCTACACCAAAGGTAAGCTCCCTCACCGCCACAAACTCCCGCTCTCCGCCAAAGGTGATGGAGAGGTTACTGACGGCCAGTACGGTATCGCTATTCAAACCGGAGATGTTTTACGGTAAGCCCGTCGTTTATCAGCTGCTTCAGCGAGTCTATGCCTATCTGCAGGTGCATGTCTACGTAGTTGGTGGTTACGGCCAGGTCACTCTCCGCGGTCTTCACCCCCTCGGGTATCATCGGCTGGTCCGATACCAGCAGCAGGGCGCCGGTAGGTATCTTGTTGTAGAAGCCGGTACTGAAAATGGTGGCGGTCTCCATATCTATGGCCATCGCGCGTATCTTGCGGAGGTACTCTTTAAAATCCTCATCGTGTTCCCACACGCGGCGGTTGGTAGTGTACACTACACCCGTCCAGTAGTCGCGCTCGTGGTCGCGTATAGTGGTAGAGATGGCCTTCTGCAGGGCAAAGGCGGGCATAGAAGGCACCTCGGGCGGGAAGTAATCATTGCTGGTACCCTCGCCGCGTATCGCCGCTATGGGCAGTATCAGGTCGCCCACGTTGTTTTTCTTCTTCAGCCCCCCGCACTTACCCAGGAACAGTACCGCCTTCGGCGAAATAGCCGACAGGAGGTCCATCATGGTAGCGGCGGTAGGGCTGCCCATCCCGAAATTAATAATGGTAATGTCCTCCCAGGTAGCGCTTTGCATGGGCTTATCCAGGCCTTTGATGGGTACGTCGTGCTTTTCGGCAAACATCCTTACGTAGTTGCTGAAATTGCACAGCAGTATATACGCTCCAAAATCATTCAGCGACTGCCCGGTGTACCGGGGCAGCCAGTTCTTTACTATATCTTCTTTCGATTTCATGCTTCGCTTGTTTAACCGGACATCCGCGGGCAATACTTCTCTGCCTGCTGCAAAAACTACATCCCTATTCCTTACCCTAAATTAAAACATTCGCGCGGGATTATTATTCCGCTTAATTTTACCTTAACAACCACGCTTGTGCTTTCGCTCGATATATCCGGCATACAACTCACCCTGCGGGCCTCCGATGGTCTGGCGCAGGTATTCGACCCGGTGCGCCGGCGCTGGTTTCTGCTCACCCCGGAAGAGCACGTGCGCCAATACACGTTGCAGTTATTCATACAGAAGCTGCACTACCCCGCGGGAATGCTCTCTGTAGAAAAACAGATAGAAGTGAACGGTATGGCCCGCCGGTTCGACATTGTTGTTTACGATCGCAAGCACCAGCCCTGGATGCTGGTAGAGTGTAAAGCCCCCGAAATTCCCCTCTCGGGCGAAACGCTGCGCCAGTTGCTGCACTACCAGGGGCAGGTGCGCTGCCGCTACTGGCTGATGACCAATGGCCACCAGGCTTTCTGCGCCGATGCTGCCGACATCCACTCTATAAAGTGGCTGGAGCAGTTACCGGCCTATGATCTGTAAATACGTTTCCCCGGAAAGCAGTTCCATCGCCCTGCGGATGGCCTTGTCGTTTTCAGCAACTACCGAGTAGTAGCCGGGGTTCCGGTAGAAGTACCGGGCAAACTGGGCCTTCACCTGCCCGCGGAAAAAGCGGCTGTTGGGCGGGTACTTCAGCAGTGCTTCGGCCGTTTTGCGTGCATCCGCCTCCAGCGTGCCGAGATAGAATTTTATTACTTCTTCCTCGTTGTTAAAGCTAAGGATGAAATCATTCAGCGAGCGGTATTTCAGCGAGTCGCGGTGCCGCAGGTAATAGTCCCACATCTGGTTGCGGAGCCCGTCGCTGGTCAGCATCCGTATCAGCGGCGCCGACACTTCGGCACTGTCATACGGTATGTATATATCCGGCTTTATGCCCCCACCGCTATATACCACGCGCTTGTTGGCGGTGTAGTAGGGCGTGGTATCGCCTACCACCAGGGTATCATACCCCACCAGCTCACCCGTCTGGAAGCGGCGCAGGTAATCATCGGCGTAGGCGGTCTTCCCTTTATTGTACGTTCGCTGTATGCACCTGCCGGAAGGTGTATAGTACTTGGCTATTGTCAGGCGGAGCGCAGCGCCATCATCCAGGTTGTACTGTTCCTGCACCAGCCCTTTGCCATAAGTGCGGCGGCCCAGTATCACGCCCCTGTCCCAGTCCTGCACGGCACCGGCGAGTATCTCGCTGGCGGAAGCGGAGTTCTCGTCTACCAGTATTGCCACGCGGCCTTCCTCAAAGCTGTTCTGCTCCCCCGCATGGTATTCTGTCTTGAACGAGCGCTTGCCCTGCGTGTACACCAGCAGCTTCTTGCCGCTTATCAGTTCGTCGGCTATCAGGGTGGCGGCATCCAGGTAGCCGCCGGGGTTATCGCGAAGGTCTATTACCAGGTCTTCCATACCGGCCCCTTTCAGCTGCTTCAGGGCTTTCTCAAACTCCTCGTGCGTTGTGGCGCTGAACCGGTTTATTTTTATGTATCCCGTGTTGGCATCCAGCATTATCGATACGTCCACGCTATATATGGGCACTATATCCCGCTCTATCTGCACTTTGCGTATTCCCTCGCGGAATGGCTGCTTCAGCCAGAGGTCTACCGTAGTATATTGTTTCCCCTTCAGCAGCTTTATGATGCCCTCGCTGGTTATCTTTTTTCCGGCCACTACCGTATCCCCTACTTTTACGAACTGGTCGCCCACTTGTACATTAGCCCGTTCGGCGGGGCCACCGGGCAGTACCGATGTTACCTGTATGGTATCGCGGATAACGATAAACTCTACCCCTATGCCGTAAAAGCCGCCTCCCAGGTCTTCATTAACGTTCTCCACCTGTTCCGCAGCTATGTACACCGTGTGGGGGTCCAGGTGGCTGAGTATGCCGGTTACGGCATCCTGGTATATACGGTTTACATCTACGCTGTCTACATACTTCTCGTTTATCAGGTGTATCATCTGCTCCAGCCGGTCGTTGCGCAGCACTATGGTTTCGATATCGCGCTTACCGCGCAGGGTATCGCGCAGTTTGAACCCTATCACCATTCCGGCGATGAGGATTACGGCAAATAAAAGGGGAGTCCAGATTTTGAGGCTATCGTTCTTCGGCTCGTTCATGTGTGCAACTAGCGCAAATTTAGCGGCATTTCGCCAACATAACGATAGGCTATAAATATTAAGCCATAGATTTTTAACAAGTTAGCAGGCAATAAAAAGAGATTAGGAAATGTAGGAACAGAAATGCAAATTTGTACCATAAACGATTACCCATGTCTCTACTCATTGCAGAAAGCGGTTCTACCAAAACAGACTGGAGGCTGATACAGCCCGCCAGGAAGCCGGTAAAGTTTGACACAGGCGGCATCAACCCGCGCCTGCAGACCAACGATGAAATTATAGAGCAACTGGGCCGGGAGCTGAAATGGAACCCCAATAAGCACCCGGTATCTTCCATCGTTTATTATGGCGCCGGTGTAGGCAGCCCCGCGATACAAAAAGAACTAACCGCTACCCTGAAGCAATTCTTCAACGTTAAGAAGATTGACGTATACAGCGACATCATAGGCGCAGCCCGCGGACTGTGCGGCGATAAAAAAGGCATCGTATCTATTATAGGTACAGGCAGCAACTCGTGCTATTACAACGGCCGCAGCATTAAAGACCAGCAGGTATCCCTGGGGTTTATAGCGGGCGATGAGGGCAGCGGCAACCATATGGGCAAGCGCGTGCTGCAATATTATGCCTACAATACCTTTGATACCGAGCTGCGAATGGCTTTTGAACAGCTTTTTGGCGGAGACATACCGGCTATACTCCATAAGCTGTACAAAGAACCTTTCCCCAACCGCTACCTGGCCACCTACGTGCAGCTGCTGGCGCAAAACCGGGGGCACTACATGGTAGAGAATATTATAGAAGACTGCCTCAACGATTTCTTCCATCACCACATACTTAAGTACCGCCAAAGCTGGAAATTACCCCTCTATTTTACCGGCTCCGTAGCGTTTGAGTTCAAAGATGTGATACAACGCCTCTGCGACCAGTATGAGCTGGACATGGGCACGGTAGCCAAAAGCCCGCTGGATGGGTTGGTGAAATATCATACCCCTTAGCCGCGCCCCCCTGGCCTCCCTGAAAGGGGAGCTTTTATACAAGATTTTTTCAAAGCCACCCGGGGTGGCTTTCTTTGTTTGGGTTGCTTGCTCATGTCGCGCCGGCCCTCCCCAGCTTGGTTTTGCGACTCCTTTGATTCCCCCTTTACCGGCAGGGAGTTTAGACAAAACAGAAACGCCCCTGACGATCGTCAGGGGCGTTTCTTATAAAGAGTGACTTAAATTAGTCCCTTCTCAGGTTAGGGAATGGAGGAGGAACGGTAGCATCACCTGTTTCGCCATCCATAGCCGGACGATACATAACTGAGTTAGCATCACCTGGTTGACCGAACTGGAATATGAAGCGTGCACGGTCAATGTTGTGCTTAGTAGCCATGTGCTCGATGATTGCGTTTACGCGATCCCAAGAACGTTGCTGCTGAGGCTTGCTGGCGTTACCGTTACCGATAACTACCACTTTACACTGAGGGTTAGCACCCATTTGAGCAGCCAGGGTAGCCAGTTGCGCTTGTACTGCAGGACGGATGCGAGCAGAGTTAGCGTCAAAAGTTACCGCACCAGCGCCTATGTTACCACAAGCATTACCGTGAGTAATAACGCGGTTACCGCAATCTTCAGGACAAGGGCACTTACCAACACCATCAGCATCAACTGGTTGACATTCTGTAGGAGTGATCAGTTGCTTATCGCGGAAGTCAGGAACACCGTCACCATCTGTATCCAGCGGACAACCGTGGCTGTTAACTGCAGTGTTAGCAGGAGTACCAGGACATTTGTCGAATTGGTCAGTGATACCATCGTTATCAGCATCTGGCAGAACTGGTTCTGGCAGCAGCATGTGGCGAGGGTAGTTCAGCTCGCTGTAAGCGAAATCCAGCGGGTTCATCCAGTACAGAGGCTCAACAGCCTTCTTAGAGTTACCCAGGTTGAAGTTCAGGCCCAGAGAGAAGTAGTTAACCAGGTCGTTGTTCTGTGTTTGAACAGGAGAACCCAGGATCTGCTCTGCCCAACGCTGACCATCCAGCAGGTCTTCGTCGTTTGGCATAGAGATACGATCTTCCAGGGAGAGGTTAACCCTCTTGCCCAGGCGGAACTGAACACCAGCACCTACGCTTGGAGTGAATACCAGCGTTTTGTTGGTGAAGATAGAAGCACGACGGCGATCACGCTCGTTTTCAGCTTCTGTTTCGTAAGTATCATCCATTTGATCCTGCATAGCAGTGCGGATGTCGTTACGGTTTTCGTAGATACGTGGTGTAGTACCAACGATAGCGTCGAAATCATAAGCAGCACCAGATGCGTTCAGGGCGTTCACACGGGTATTGTACGCCAGGGCGCCGATACCGATGAAACCGTAGATAGACATACCAGTACGGGCTTTGTGGAAACGGATATTGTTCGTAGAAGCGATCATATCCAGGTTCAGCTGGTGAGACTCCATACGGTAGTTGTAGTGTACTTTCTGAGAAGGTGCGCCTTGTGCGTTACCTGCTGCGTTGTAGTAAGCGTTCCACGCTGGGTTAGCACCGTAGTTGTACGCTTCCTGCCACTGCATGCCTTTCGCTATGCCGTAGTTATACTGCAAACGGGTAGACATTACATAACCCCATGATTTGCGGATGTGACCGTGCAGGCCATAACCACCTTTCCTCCAGAGCATCAGGCTCGGAACGTCGCCCATTACATTGTAAAGGCCACCACCGATACCGATTTCCACCATGTTGCGTGGCTTTGAAGGGAACACATATTGGTGATTGAGGAATTTCCTGTGCTGCTCCATACGTGAGCCAGGCACATAGCTAGAATCGAGTACATCATAGTTCTGACCACGGTATGTCATATCGCGGCCGGACCACTGAGCACTTCCTTCTTGTGCGAAAGCCGACTGAACTCCGATAACAGAGCATAGACCAGCAAGCAATAGGTACTTTTTGTTGACCATAACAGAATTGTTTATTTAAAGATTTTGGTTAAATCAAATATGCGACAAAGGTATAGTAGACTTTTAAAAAAACAAAGGATAAAAAATAAAAATATTTTAACCCTTTTTTTCTATGCTACTAAGCCTTCGTCAATAAATGCTGTGCCAAAAATAAAACATCTATTTCTATATTTTTAACATTTCTTTGTTACACGATTGTTATTGCACTTTAGAAATGGAACAAGTTAAGCGCGTTATTGGCAAGGAACTGGCGGAATTTGAAAAGAAATTCGGGGAAAGCGTTAAGGGCTCAAATCCGCTACTGGATAGGGTTATGCGCTTTATTATCAAGCGAAAAGGCAAGCAGATGCGCCCCATGTTCGTCTTCCTTTCCGCCCAGATAGCCGGGGGTATAAACGACTCCACCTACCGGGCCGCTTCCCTTATAGAACTGCTCCACACCGCCACCCTGGTACACGACGACGTGGTAGATAATGCCCTGATTCGTAGAAATTTTTTCTCAATAAACGCTTTATGGAAGAATAAAATAGCTGTTTTGGTGGGCGATTACCTGCTTTCCAAAGGGTTATTGCTCGCTTTGGGCAACGAAGACTACCAAATTCTCCAGATTACCTCCCGCGCGGTAAAGGAAATGGCCGAAGGCGAGCTGTTGCAGATGGAAAAAGCCCGCAAGCTGGACATTAAAGAAGATATATATTTTGAAATAATACGGGCTAAAACCGCGTCGCTCCTGTCAGCCGCCTGCTCGGCGGGGGCCTGGTCGGCCACGGCCAGTAAAGAAGTGGCTGAAAGTTTCCGGCTTTTTGGGGAAAAAGTGGGTATCGCCTTCCAGATAAAGGACGATCTGTTTGACTATGGAGAAGCCAACGTGGGAAAACCCACCGGCATAGACATAAAAGAGAAGAAAATGACCCTCCCGCTCATCTATACGCTCCTGCAGGCCGAAAAGGAGGTGAAGCGCAAGATCATCTACATCGTTAAGAACCAGAACACCAATAAACAGAAGGTGAAGGAGGTAATACAATATGTGCACCAGTACGGGGGCATAGAGTACGCCGCGGCGAAAATGATGGAGTATAAAAAAGACGCACTCAGCATACTGCACAGCTTTCCCCAGAGCCCGGCGCGCGATGCCATGGAAGAGCTGGTGAACTACGTGATAGACAGGAAGTATTAGTGAACCCGCCAGCCGTTAGGCAGAAGCCAGGCTGATTTGCCGGATCAACCAGGGGTATATGGGATAAAGCCATGGGCCTTTGCGGTTGCCTGTCCAAATTTGAACCCACCCGGTATTAGCGCCTCTGCAGTTAAACTGTTATTAAATACCTCTATCACTAATAAGTAATCCACATTAAAATACAAGGGTGCGAATAGTGCGTAAATTTGCGGACGCAATATTATGAGCAAACACCAAGAAGCTACCCACTCCGGTAGTGGCAATATAGAGGTACTGGGCGCTAAGGTCCACAACCTGAAAAATATCGATGTCAGCATCCCGAAAAATAAACTGGTAGTTATCACGGGTATCAGCGGCAGCGGCAAATCGTCGCTCGCTTTCGATACCATTTTTGCCGAGGGGCAACGACGGTACATGGAGAGCTTCGCCGCCTACGCCCGTCAATTTATGGGCGACCTGGACCGCCCGGATGTAGATAAGATCACCGGCCTGTCGCCGGTCATTTCCATAGAGCAGAAAACCACCAACCGCAACCCCCGCTCTACCGTAGGCACCGTAACAGAAGTATACGACTTTATGCGCCTGCTTTACGCCCGCGCCTCCGATGCGTATTCTTACAACACGGGTAAGAAAATGACCAAGTTCAGCGAGGAAGAAATTGTGGCCCATATACAGGAACATTTCAGCAGCCGGAAAATCGCCTTGCTGGCACCCATCGTAAGGGGCCGTAAAGGGCACTACCGCGAGCTATTTGAGCAACTGCGCCGCCAGGGCTACCTGAAGGTGCGCATAGATGGCGAAATAACCGACCTGAAGGAACGCATGCAGGTAGACCGCTACAAGATTCACGATATAGAACTGGTGATAGACCGCTTGCTGGTGCAGCCCGAAGCACAGGCCCGCCTCAGCCAGAGCATACAGAAAGCCCTGCAGATGGGTAAAGACCTGATGCTGGTGCTGGACGTGGACAAAAACACGGCCCACCAATTCAGCAAGCAGCTGATGTGCGCCGAGACCGGCATATCCTACGACGAACCCTCACCCAATTCATTCTCGTTCAACTCCCCCTATGGCGCTTGTCCGCGCTGCAAGGGACTGGGCAGTGTGCACCAGGTGAACATGAAAGAGATCATCCCCGACCCTTCCAAAAGCATTGACGACGGCGGCATCGCGCCGCTGGGCGCCGAGCGGGAATCGTGGACGTATAAGCAGGCGGTGATACTGGCCCGGAAGAACAAAATATCGATGACTACGCCCATCGAAAAAATGCCGGAAAAGCACGTGAACATACTGCTATACGGAAACGAAGAAGGCGTTATCACCTACGTTACCGATGACAGCGAAATGCCCGTAGAAACTACCCAGCACAACTACGAGGGCATCATCAACATGCTGCTGCGGTGGTTTACAGAAACCACTTCGGAGGCCATCCGCACCTGGGCCGAAGGATATATGGTGCTGAACGATTGCCCAGAGTGCCACGGCGCGCGCCTCAAAAAAGAAAGCCTTTGGTTTAAGGTGAACAACGCCAGCATAGCGGAGCTATCCCAAAAATCGTTGCAGGAATTGCAGGACTGGTTTGAGGGCATAGAAAAGAACCTGAGCAACAAGCAGAACGCCATTGCCAAAGACGTACTGAAAGAAATACGCGACCGCCTCCACTTCCTGCTGGATGTGGGCCTGCACTACCTGACACTCGACAGGGCCACACGAACCCTCAGCGGCGGCGAAAGCCAGCGCATACGCCTGGCCACGCAGATAGGCTCCCAGCTCACTGGCATCACCTACATACTGGATGAACCAAGCATAGGCCTGCACCAGCGCGACAACCACAAGCTGATCGGCGCGCTCAAAAACCTGCGCGATGGCGGCAACTCTGTACTGGTAGTGGAGCACGATAAAGACATCATGCTAGCCGCCGACCACCTGATAGATATTGGCCCCGCCGCGGGCATACACGGTGGCCGCATCGTAAGCCAGGGCACACCGCAGGAGATACTGAAAGGCCACAACACCACCGCCGCCTACCTGAACCACGAACTGAAAATAGAAGTACCCAAAGAGCGCCGCAAAGGCAATGGCAAGAAGATCGTTATCACGGGCGCCTCCGGCAACAACCTGAAGAATGTAAGCATTGAAGTACCCCTGGGCACTTTCGTGTGTGTAAGCGGGGTATCGGGCAGCGGCAAGAGCACCCTCATCAACGAGACACTCTACCCCATACTGGGCAAACATTGCTACCACAACTTTAAGCAACAGCCTATGCCTTTTAAGAAGGTGACGGGCGTGGACAATATTGATAAAGTAATAGAAATAGACCAGAGCCCCATAGGCCGTACCCCGCGCAGCAACCCGGCTACCTACTGTGGCTTCTTCAACGAGATACGCACCTTGTATTCCCAGGTGCCGGAGGCGAAGATCAGGGGCTACAATGCCGGGCGATTCTCCTTCAACGTAAAGGGGGGCCGCTGCGAAGAATGCCAGGGCGGCGGACAGCGGGTAATAGAAATGAACTTTCTGCCCGATGTGTATGTGGACTGCGAGAAATGCCAGGGCAAGCGATACAATCGCGAAACGCTGGAAATACGCTACAAAGGAAAGTCTATTTCTGACGTGCTGCACATGACGGTAGATGAGGCGGTAGAATTCTTCATCAATGTACCCTACCTGCACCGGAAGATTAAAACCCTGCAGGACGTAGGCCTGGGATATGTAACGCTGGGCCAGCGCGCCGTTACCCTCAGCGGTGGCGAAGCGCAGCGCGTAAAGCTGGCCACGGAGCTTTCCAAGCGCGATACCGGGCAGACCATCTACATTCTGGATGAGCCTACTACGGGCTTGCACTTCGAGGACATCAAACACCTGCTTTCCGTACTGAACCGTTTAGTAGACCGTGGCAATACCGTACTGGTGATAGAACACAACCTGGACGTGGTAAAGGTAGCCGACTATGTAATAGACATGGGCCCCGAAGGCGGCAGCGGCGGCGGAACCCTGGTAGGAGCCGGTACACCCGAAGCTATTGCTAAAATAAAGGCGAGCCATACGGGGAGGTATTTGAAAGAAGAACTAGCATGAGTAACATCATAAATGATATTGATGAAATAGAAAGAAAACTCAGCACCTTTACAGAGGTTCGTGTAGACCCAACCAATTGGAATATCTACTACATAGAAGAATCTACCGGAGAAAAATGGCAGAAAGAATATCCTAATTCAGAACACCATGGCGGCGGTGCACCGCAACTAAGAAAAATCGAGAAATTCCCTTGGGAGTAAGACGTAACAAGGCGGAACTTTCGTTCCGCCTTGTTTATCTGTTATGCTTATGTCCTGCTTTAGTAGGTAGTAGTTAGTAACTAATTGCTATTGGATAACAACGGGCTTAGAGAAGCGCTCTCCGTTTTCTGATACGAAGTGGAGGTAGTAAATTCCCTTCGCCCAGCCTTTCACATCCAGTTGCAGTTCCGATTGCAGGGTACCGGTATATACCGACTGGCCTACGGTATTGAACACCGACACTTTCATAGTGCCGTTGCCCTCATGGGCTATGTTCAGCACATCGCTGGCAGGTACGGGGAATATTTTCACATCAGCCTTAGCCACTGCCTGCGCCACGCTGGCAGGCGGCGTTTGCGGCAGCGAGCTATTGTAATTGATGGTAAAATTCACATTGCTGATATCGAAGAACACATTACCCGCGCCCTTTACTTTTATGCGCGCCTGCGAAGTAGTAGGAACATTGGGGACGATAATGTTTGCGGAGCCATTGTTCGGCAGGCCCATCGCCACGGTGTATGGATACGTGTACCCGCCATCTACCGAAAGGAAGACGTTCACATTAGCGCAGCTGATAGGCGCCGCCGTAGTGTTGGATACATTCCAGGTCACATTCTGCGTGCTGCCACCTTGCCAGGTAACATTGGTATTGGGCACCGTAACGGCAAACGGCGTAGTAGTGTTGATCACATTCAGCTTCACCGTATCATCAGGGAAGTTGATGCATCCCAGCCCCTGGTAAATGGAACGGGTTGTGACCAGGAACTTTAAAGTGCGGGCCTCCGGCGGAAGCTTCTCGCCCAGGTAATTGGTCACGTTATTCACCAGGCGGTTGATGGCCGGGAATACCCGTGTGCGCGACGTGGTGGGGTTGAACGAACGGAATATAGGGCCTGTTGCCGACTGGTTGGCCCAGGTGCTGGCTGCTCCCAGGTCAAACTGTTCCCAGCAATAGGTAGTGAGCGTGTCTGTAGCCGCCGAATCGGTAGCCAGTGGAGCCTCCAGTTCAAACGGTGTCAGGAAGGGTATGTAATACGTAGCGTTATAGTCAGCCAGCCCCGAGGGTGCGTTACCCGTATTGGTTTTTGTGGGGCAGTTATTCTTGCTGGTCTGGGTAATAGTATTGTATATCCGCTGTATGGTGTTGGAGTGGAAATACGCGTCGCTGTTTTGCTGCAGGTTATCGCTAGGGCATATTCCGGCATAAGCCATTATGGTGCTGCCGCTACCCGGCTCATACGCGTTGCTGCCGGAACGGTTACCGCTGCAGCTTCCGCTGGAGTTGTTATTAAACGTGTGCGGGCCGCCAAACTGGTGTCCCATTTCGTGCGCCACGTAGTCTATATCAAAGGCATCGCCTACCGGGTTGGAGCTACCGGTCACCCCTTGCGCTTTACTGTTGCCGCAAATGCTTCCCAGAGAGGCGATACCACCGCCCCCGGTGCTGAACACGTGTCCTATATCGTAGTTGGCGCTGCCTATCCGGTTGTTCACCTGCGTTTGGTTCTGGCCCAGCATGGTGCTGCCGTTATTATTGGTGTAGGGGTCGCTGGAGGTAAGCCATATCAGCGTATCGGTATTGCCTACCAGTTGCATGGTTATCGCCATTTCCAGCTCGTACACGCCGTTTACCCGGTTTACCGAGGTTACCATGGCGCTCAGCACGCCGGGCTTGGTAGGCACGGGGCCATCTACCGCTACCGAGTATTCGTAGGTACAGGCCAGTGCCAGGCGGTATTGGCGCTTCTGGTGGCCGTTCAGCACTTTCAGGTCCACGTTCGGCAGCACTGTTTCGTTACCGCCTATCTGCATGTGCTCGTCTTCGGTAATGGCTACGTCACTTTCCTCGTTCCACTGGCAGATCATGCGCTCCTGCTCCGGCTTTACAAAATCGTGCTTGTAATAGCAGATGTAGTTGCCATCATTCACATTGGTATAAGGGTCTATAAAGTATGTATTGCCGCCATCAAATACCATGGCATGAAACCCCTTCAGGGTATAGTCTATTTTGGCCACTATCCGTGGGTTATCCAGCGCGTATGCGGTAAAGGTGCGGATACCGGGGTATTTAGCTTCCAGCGCCGGGGCCATCATATCCGATTTCCAGATAACGAACGTGCGGATGCTGCCATCCGGTGCCGGTAGGTCTACCTGGTGGTTCGCGTTGGGGTTGCCCCTCAGCGAGAACAGGTAATCCTTCATATACCCGTCGTTCAGCTCAAAGTTCAGGTACTTCTCCGGCACTATCACCTGCCTGCCCGCCAGGGGCGCCTGGGCGCTGGCTACCGGTCGCCATGTCTGTGTAAACGCCTGCACCGTTGATGAGAACACCCCCGATATGGCCAGTACTAATAAAAGTCGTTTTTTCATCACTATTACTTTATTACTGTTACAAGTTTGGTTTTCTTATTTGGTCGTTTTCACACCTCCGCCCTCAAAGGGTTCCTTCACTTCTTTCGAGTCTGAACGGGCATATACCATGTAGTATATAACACCATTGCTGCGCACAGGGTTCACCAGGTATGTCTTTCCGCCCGATAGCACCTGTCCTTTTACCCACTTGCCGTCATAGTTCAGACGCAGCTGGGAAGTTCCCTGTTGGTCGCTGCCCTGCAAGGCCACCAGGTCAGGGTATTTTTCGGCCAGCTTGGCGTTCATTACCCCGGAGGATGACAAGACATATACCCGGCAACCCAGCGGAGCGGGTAAGGGTATCATTACCGATAGCTTCTGGCTGGTATCTTTCGTCTGCCGGAAGAATTCCCGCGCCTGGAGCGTATCCAGCGAGTACACTTTATAGCCGTCGGGTTTAGGGAGGGTGGTGATGCTATCCAGCACCGAATTGTCTTCTATTATCCAGTCCAGCCGCGGTTGCTTTGCATCTTTCATTATGCCTCCGCAGGCTATGTTCTTGCGGTGAGGCTCCTGTTTGTTCACCGCCGGGGCGGGAGTATTGGCTGTCGTTGTCTTCTTTGGGCTGCTGCACGAGGCACTCGTTATTACCAGCGCCAGCACCCCGGTTAGCGCTCTATTCATTCCTGTTTTTCTCAATATCAAGGCTTGTAAAATAGCGATATCGGAGGAAAACACCTCATAATATGTGGTGAACCGGGAAAATTTGGGGGTTAAACGCGATTGATGCGCCGTATGCCCAGCCGTAACGAATTGATAATCAATACCACATCGCTCAGCGCCATGATACCTGCCCCCCATACCGGCTTTAGCAGCCCTACAGCGGCTATGGGTATGGCTACAATATTGTACAGGAACGCCCAGAAGAGATTCTGCTTTATCGTCTGCTCCGTATAGATACCCAGCCGTATGGCCTTGGGCAGCGATAGCAGCTGATTGTTGGAAAGGATAACATTAGCCGACTGAATGGCTATCTGGGTCGATTCACTGAGGGAGATGCCCACGGTAGCCCGTGCCAGCGCCGGGGCGTCGTTAATGCCATCGCCCACCATCGCGGTAGGGGCTTTCTGTAGCAGCATATCCAGTATCTGGTCCTTCTGGGCGGGGCTTTGCTCAGCGTACACAATGTCCAGGCCCAGTTCAGCGCCTATCTGCTCGCACTTGGCCTTTTTATCGCCGCTCAGCAACACCAGGGTGTACCCCATCTCTTTCAGCTCCGCTACGGCGGTTTTCGCATCGTCGCGCAGTTTGTCTGTTATGGTCAGGCTTCCCGCATAAGCATCGTTGCGGTAGAGGTACAGGTCGGCCCCGGCATGCTCCGGCGAGGGTTGCAGCCAGCGTTCGGAACCCAGCTTCCAGGTATTGCCTTCCGCGTCGGAAGCCTGCATTCCCTTTCCCTTCACCTCGTGCACTTCGGCCAGGGCATGGGGCAAGGCATCGCTCCACTGTGCCGACACCGATTTAGCGATGGGGTGCGAGGAGTGCTGCTCTATGGCTACCACCACCGCCCGGAACCGTGCCTCATCCAGCACCGTATGGAAGGCGCTCACCTCCAGTTGCCCGGTGGTCAGCGTGCCTGTTTTGTCAAATACTATTTGTTTTATACGTTTCAGCTGCTCCAGCGTATCGCCGCCTTTTACCAGTATGCCATTGCGGGCCGCACGCCCCAGGCCCACCGCTACCGCCGCGGGTGTGGCCAGCCCCATTGCACAGGGGCATGAGATAACCAGCACCGCTATCGCCCGCATCATGGCCTCGGTAAAGCCTACACCCACCACAAACCAGTTCACCAGCAGCGTTAGCAGCGATACCCCCAGCACCAGCGGTACAAATACCGCCGATATCTTGTCGGCCAGTTTTTGCAGCGCCGGCTTCACCGCCTGCGCCTCCCGCACCATTTTTATGATGCTGGCCAGTACCGATGCATTGCCCACCGCTGTCGCTTTCACTTTCAGGTTGCCATCCACCACCAGGGTGCCGCCCACTACCCCATCGCCCACACGCTTATGCGCCGGCACGCTTTCGCCGGTTATCATGTGTTCGTCTATCTGCGCCTCTCCCTGCACTATCTCCCCGTCTACGGGTATGCTATCGCCATTGTTCACCAGCACCACGTCGTCGTTGCGCACATAGCGGCTTTCCACCTCCAGTATCGTTTCTTTGCCCAGGCTGTCGGCCATTATTATACGGGCCATTTGCGGCTGCAGCTTCACCAGTTCGTCTATCGCTACCGTGGTCGATTTTACCGTCTTGTGTTCCAGCCAGTTGCCCACCATCACCAGCGTGATGATAGAAGCCGTCGTTTCAAAAAATATGAAATCATGCGCGGTAGCCGGGAAGAACAGCAGCCCTATGAGCGAGTACACGTAGGCGGCCGTAGCGCCTATCATTATCAGCACATCCATGTTGGGGATGCGGTTCACCAGCGAGCGGTATGCCGAGGGAAGGAATACGTAGCAGCCTATGGCAAATACAGGTGTGGCCAGCGCAAATTGCACCCAGGGCATATGCAGCACGTGCCAGCTGGTAAACATATGCGCCAGCAGGGGCAGCGTCAGCACCAGGTTGATAATGAGAAAGACGGTGGTGTTATCCTTATGGTCGTGGGCCGGGCGGTTACCTTCCGCCGCGCCTTCGCGCACCACATGGTAGCCCATGCCGTCTATGGCATCGTACACCACTTCCACGTCCAGCGCTTCCGGCGCGGTAAAGTTGACCTCGCCCGATGCTGCGTTGGCGGAGATATTATTCACGCCCTTCTTTTCCAGCAGCTTGGTGATGGTAATGGCGCAGTTGCCACACGTCATACCTTCCACTACTGCCGAATATGCCTTTTCCATTTTATTTTTGCGGCTTGCCGTATCTTGCATCCATTATGCCGGCTCCGCTGATACAAATTTCATACACTTTAGCCAATATTGAAAGTGCTGCGCATCAGTTGTGGCAATATGCCAATCAATACCGGGTATTCGCCTTCAGCGGCGAAATGGGCGCGGGCAAAACCACCTTTATACACGCCCTGTGCGATATGCTGGGCGTGGAAGACGCCGTGAGCAGCCCCACTTTTGCGATTATTAACGAGTATTATTTTTCCGTTAACGGCGGCACGGAGCAGAAAATATACCACATGGACTGGTACCGCATGAGGGACACCGAAGAAGCCATTAATGCCGGTATTGAGGATTGCGTGAATGACCCCTCCGCCTACAGCCTGGTAGAATGGCCCGAAAAAGCCCGCAAACTACTCCCCAAAAAACACCTCTGGATAAGCATTATCGAGACCGCCCCGGGGGAGAGGTTGATGGAGGTGTATGCATCTGAACCAGGATTAGGCTGATTTAGCGGATTACCACGGCTCCATGATTATCGGTATTCTTGCTGGTTGGTAACCAAGCCATATATGTAAGAGCATTGAAGTAAACGACGAGATGGTAACAGCAGCCATGAAATTACGTTGCATCCCTGCGCCGCAGGAATATGAAATTGCTCTTTGGCAAGGTAAAATGGGACACTGATTTGGACCAGGACGAAGCTGGTTAGAAAAACCCAAGGGCAGCTTTTATCAGGCGCCCCCCTCTCTAGTTGCAGCTCTTCCGCCAACTGATTCCACTCATCTATCGGCAGAAAAAAACTACCGGGTTACCAAGGTTGTGGTACGTGAATTGAGGATTTATAATCATCTATCAAATTATTTAAAATTTTAGCTGTCCCGCACGTCGGAGTCAATCTTAACGCCCCTTTAGTCTTACCTGTCGCCATTGTTTATTATCTTACCGCCGCATGCTGTCAACCGCTTTATTTACAGGGTTGTTATTGGGCCTGTTTATGGCTATTTCCGTGGGGCCCACGCTGTTCGCGGTGCTGAAATACAGCGTCAACCACAGCTACAAGGCTGGCCTGGCCTTTGTGCTGGGGGTGTCCATCAGCGATATCCTCTTTGTGACCGTGGCCAACATGGCCTCCCCCTGGCTGGAGTGGCTGCACCAGTACGAGCGCACCATGAAGTATGGCTTCTCCGCCCTTCTGCTGGGCATCGGCATCTACGGGCTGGTAAAGAAGTTCAAACCCGTACGGCCTACCGCCCGGGTGCTCAATATCAGCAGTTCGCTCTATGCTAAAATATTCTTCAGCGGCTTCCTGATGAATACCTTCAACCCCGCACTCATCCTGCAGTGGATAGCGGTAGCCACCGCTATGGCACGCGAGCTCCCCCTCTACCGCATCGTTTTCTTCTCCTCCTGCCTGGGCCTGGTGCTGGGCATAGACGTGCTGAAGGTCTTCCTGGCCGACATTATCCGCCGCCGCCTTACCCTGCGCCGCACCATGTACCTCAACCGTATCTCCGCCCTGTTCATCTTCGGCTTCGGGGTTGCCATTCTCGCATTGGCTATTTTTAACATAGAACTCAAGGCCCCGGACATGAAAAAGAAGAAACCCCAAACGGCCTATCACCATTTTCAATCAATCCCATTTGGCAATCATTACAAAAGCTTAGTATCTTTGCCCCCTCATGTCTGACGCGATACGCCACGAATGCGGCCTGGCCTACATTCGACTGCTCAAACCACTCGCCTACTACCACCGCAAATACGGTACTGCCTTTTACGGACTTAACAAACTGTACCTGCTTATGGAAAAGCAGCACAACCGGGGGCAGGATGGTGCGGGTATAGCCACTGTAAAACTGAATGTTGAACCCGGCCACCAGTTTATGCACCGCCTGCGGGTAAGCGGAGGCGGGGCCATCGCCAAAATATTCCAGAACATACAGCAGGAGGTAGGCGAACTGGAAAAAAACTACCCTGAAATTCGCAACTACCCGGGACTGCTGAAGGGATACGTAAAGTACATGGGCGAAATACTGCTGGGGCACCTCCGCTACGGAACGCAGGGCCGCAACGATGTAGAGTTCTGCCACCCCTTCTTTAAGCCCAACATCAATCCCAACCGTAACCTTACTATGGCGGGCAACTTCAACCTCGTAAATACCGATGAGTTGTTTGCCATGCTGGATAAGCACCCCACTACTACCGTGCGCGAGAGCGACCTGGGGGCCATGATAGAAACCGTACATTATTACCTGTGCCTGGCCGACGAGACCAACCCTCAAAACCTGAACCTGGAGGGCGTACTGAAACAAGCCACCTCGCACTTTGACGGGGGCTATGTATGCAGCGGGCTGGTAGGCAACGGCGATAGCTTCGTTATGCGCGACGCCAACGGCATCCGCCCGGCGTTTTACTACAAGAACGATGATTTTGTAATAGCCGCTTCTGAACGCCCCGCCATTATGACGGCCTTCAACGTGCCGCAGGAAGAGGTACACGAAATAAAACCGGGACACGCCATTATTACCCGGGCCAACGGTACCTTCAGCCATGTGCAGATACTGCCGGAACGCGAACTGAAAGCATGCAGCTTTGAGCGCATCTACTTCAGCCGCGGCGGCGACGCCGACATATACCGCGAGCGTATGCAGCTGGGCCGCAACCTGGCCGATAAGGTACTGCAGGCCGTAGACGGCAAACTGAAACACACTATTGTCTCCTTCATCCCCAACACCGCCGAAACTGCCTTCTACGGGCTTATAAAAGGGCTGGAAGATTACCTGAAAGAGATAAAGATAGAGCGCATCACCAAGGGCAACCTCAGCGAGGAAGAAATTCGCGAGCTGATACACCGCCGCGTGCGCATTGAGAAGATAGCCATCAAAGACGTAAAGATGCGCACCTTCATTACCGAAGATGCCTCCCGAAACGAGATGGTGCAGCACGTGTACGACATCACTTACGGAACGGTGGAGCGCGACGTGGACACCCTGGTGGTGATAGACGACTCCATAGTGCGCGGCACCACCCTGCGCGAAAGCATCATCAAGATGCTCGACCGCCTGGGCCCCAGGCGCATCATCATCGTCTCTTCCGCACCGCAGATACGCTTCCCCGACTGCTACGGCATAGACATGAGCCGCATGGGCGAGTTCATCGCCTTCCAGGCCGCCGTGCAGCTATTAGTAGACCGCGGAATGGAGCAGGTGCTGGGCGATACCCTGCAAAACATAAAAGACGCCGAAGCCAACGGCACCCTGAAAGAACAAAACTTTGTAAAAGCGATATACGACCCGTTCACACCCGAAGAAATCAGCAAGAAAATTGCCGATATGCTCCGCCCCGCCGATGTAGCCGCACAAGTAGATGTGATCTACCAATCCATAGAGGGCCTCTACGATGCCTGCCCCGGCAACAAGGGCGACTGGTACTTTACCGGCAACTACCCCACCCCCGGCGGCAACGCCGTTGCCAACCGCGCCTTTATGAACTACATGGAGAAGAAGGAAGGAAGGGGGTATTAGGTTAACAGGTCTTAGGACGATATATTAGAATCCGCCTTCGGGCGGATTTTCTTTTTGCGCCACAGCGCCGTCACTCAAACAAAACAAAGCCCCATCAAAGCCGTCATTTTGAACGTAGCGAAATCCCAACGGTATTGAGTGAACAGAGAAATCCGTTGGGATGCAGAACGTAAGCGGAATAGAGCTAACCCTACCACAGATACAGCCCCTTCATTGCGCGAATCCATTTGCGTCCCCACAAACAAAGCAACAAACCATTGCTTTTAGAATATACGCGATTCCCCTCCTGCCAGGGAGGGGAATGCCCCAACCCTCCCGTTGTCACTGCGAGGCGGCACGACGAAGCAGTCGTAAACTGCCTGGCAGGGCAAAACGGGCGTGCTGTGCATCGATAATCCCTAGTAGTACTCTATAGTCCGGGTGGTTACAGCGGGAACCAACTTGTTGCCGGTTAAAGTCCGCTTCAACCAATTGCCTTTTGCATCAAAATTCTCATAGGTATAATTGAGTGTATCACTCACTTTCCAGTATTTTTCAGGAATCCCTTTACTGAATTCACCTCTCATTTCATCCTTTTTATCCTCTATTATTATAGTTACCAGCAGTCCATTTCTATAGGCGTATTTCCGTACCATCGTCACTTCCCCATCTATGGAATAAAGTGTAGCCTGCAATTCGTTACCGTACTTATCAAATTCTCCTGCGTAAAAATCATAAAATCCGTCAAGCTCTTCATCATACCGCTGCCTCCTCACCAAGTTGCCGCGGTCATCATAAAAATACTTCTGCTGATTAAACAGCTTAGCTGTATTTGTCATGGCGCTATATCTCACATACCTCGATTCAATAATCCTGCCTTCCACATCATAAAACTCCTCAACACTATTTTCATCAGCATCATGTTTGAGTGTTTTCGTTTCAATCTGTTTATTACCATCCGACGTGTGCTTCTCAACAGCAAACAGCCTCCCATGATGGTACACTTCTTTTTCTACAATTTTTCCATCCTGATACAAATACACCTCTCTGGACGCAGGAGTATCAGAGAAATCAAGTTTCTCTTTCGGCTCTGAATTATAGCAGCCATACTTCGAATGCTCCTGTAAATTCCCAGATTGATCGAAGACGTAAACGCTCTTATCTGTTCGATAACTTGTATGGAACTCACAATCATGAAATTCATAAAAAGAAATTTCCGTCAGAGTTCTGATCTTACCTTTCAAATCAGAAGACCTGCACCCGTCGTCTTTGGGGTAGTCATTAGCCAAACATAAAGGATAGAGAAAAAGAAGCGCTATGTTTCGCAGCAATTTCATTAGTATAAAATTACTATTAAATCTTCAGCGCCGCTACCCTTCTGGCGCACGAGCCAGCCCAGGTCTCTGCCCGAACAGCTTATGCCGGGCGTAACCCCCTTACCTACCATAGAAAACCGTTCGCTGACCGGCGCCTACCCCCCAAAAAAAATTCGTATCTTTATACCAGTTCTTTTCCACCCGCTCCGCGCAGTTACGGAGCCCCGTTATCCCGGCTTTTGAGCGATGTAACTATCCTGAAAACGTGCTGTAGTTATCTGTATGCACCCTGTATCTGTTTGAAGATATACTGTAAGTGTCTGAATATATGCTGCAACTGTGATGTAACCCTATGTAAGTAAAATGTAACTAAAAATGCAGGCAAAACCCCAAAACCCTTGCCCATAGCGGCTTCTCAAAAAACGATCTCTGTACACAAAAAACTGCCGATGTAAGTAAAACCCGCCCCCTGCGCATTTAGTTCCGCAATACGTACTTTAGCGTCATGGTCACATCTCGCATGGCAACCTTAGCCCAATGGGCTACCCTGCTGGTGCTCGCATTCCTGGTGGTGTGCGGGTTCATTACCGTATGGTGGGAGGTTCACCCCTTCTTCCTCGATGAGTGGGCTATTATCTACAACATCAAGTACAAAACCCCTCAAGAGCTTTGGGGCCAGCTCGATAAGACCCAGCAATTCCCCCGGGTCTACCTCCACATCGTGCAGTGGTTCAGCTCGTGGTGGAGCTATAGCTATACCTCCCTGCGGCTGCCCTCGTTCATGGTGCATTGCTGCGGCCTCGCTTATTGCATCTACCTTTCCGGCCGCTTGTTTCCAGGGGCTGGTGTTTACCGGTGGCTCTGGGTGCTTCTCTATGCGGCCTACCCCAGCTCCGTATTCTACTTCGTCCTTACCAAGCAGTACACTATGGAAATGTTCCTGGCGCTGGTGGGCCTGGCGCAGCTTGCCATGCTGGCAGCCATCAATAGCGGGCGGCTTCCCGGCCGGGGCAAGTACCTGCTGCTGTGCCTCAGCTTTGTGGTAGCGCCCCTGTTTAGCTATACCTACCCCATTGTGGCGGCTCCCCTGTTTGCCATGGTGGGCATTAATACTATCCTGCGCGGCAGGAACCTCGGCCGGCAATGGGCGCCACTCCTGCTGGGTGCCGTGGGCATAGTGGCGCTTTACTTTACGGATATCCGCCTGGTGCAGTCCGACCCCGGCATGAAAAACTACTGGAAGGACTACTACATGACCCATGGTTTCAACCTGCGCGAGCTGCTGTATAACATCTATATGTACTTCCACCTCTTTGGCAGGGGCGGGCCGCTAATGGTGCTGGTAGCGGTAGTGGGCATTAGCGCGTGGCTGTATGGATCTTACCGGTCGGTAGCATTGCTACGGCAAAAGGAGCGGACCTTACGGGAATGGCTGGTCATTTACAGCGCGGCCTTAATATGGCTCTCTGTCGCCTTGTTCATCCTGAACAAGATTCCGCTGAATGCGCACCGACTGAATGCGTACAAGACACCCGCCGCCGCGGTACTGATAGTCTACATGTTTCAGCAACTGCACCGTCGGATGAGCCGGGCGGCACTCGTGGCGGCCGGCGCCTACCTGGCATTGCAGGCCGTGTTTATCGTGCAGCCGTGCATACGCCAGTTTACTGACCCCGCACACCAGCGGACAATGCTCATATATGCCAATGGCAAAACAGCCATTACGCTGGCGCAGCAAGAGCGCATTCCCCTGTTCACCACATCCATGACGCTCTATCCCCACCAGGATATAGACCAGGCCGACTGGGTGATAAAGTGCTATCCCCTGTACCCCAAAGACTCCGGCATTCCGGTGTACCCGCTGTCAGCGGGAAGTGCTGCAGATTCGCTGCTGGACGCGCTTGGCCTGCCCGCAGCAGTAGTAACTACGGGTGATAGCGTCTTTGTACTAACACATTAGCGGTATGCAGCCTACTTACTATTTTTTCACTATTTTTAAGAAAACCGTTGCCTATGCAAAAAGCCCTGCCATGGTTGCCCTTTTTACTGCTCCTCCCCTGCGGTGCGTGGGCGGGTAAAAACCCGGAAGGGCCTGAATTTAAAGGACGGGTGAAAACGATAAGCCAGGCGCATACCGATAGCGCCCGTTTCGGTAACACCGTGTTCATCATCAGGCGCGCTACCACCTGGATGTACGACCCGCAAGGCAGGCTGACTGAAGTGCGGGAATCTACCGACTCCCACAAGGTACCCGGCGGAAACCAAACCGCCCATACTGTAAAGAGCTACCAATACCACGATAATGGCGCACTCGCCAGGCTGCGCACTTCGTATACCGGCACACCCGAGGGAGACAAAAAAAGCACATCGGAGTACTACTACGACCATGAGGGCCGCCGCATACTGGAGATATTCACGCCCGACAGCCGGAAGGGCCTGCATACCCTCTATACCATGTCTTACGACCACAATGGCCGGCTGGCCAGCATTGTGACCCTGGTAGAGAACGACACCACCCACGAGTTCCGGGAAATAGGTTACCAGAAGAACGTACACGATATGGAGGGCAACATAGCCGAAGTACACTATAAGGATATAAAGACAGGGGCGTTCCACCTGAGTACCAGCAGCGTGTACGACAGCCGGAAGAACGTGCTGGAAAAAAAGCACTACTATACCGATGGCAGCCTGCGCCTGAAACTGACCTATACCTACGATGGCGAAGGCCGCAATACCACCATAGTAACCGAGCAGCCTGATGGCAGCCGCAGCACTGCCACCCACGCCTACGAGGATATAGACGCGAACGGCAATTACCGCCGGGTAGTCTCCAATGCGTCCACAGAATCGGAACCGGCGGCCTCTGAACGTACTATTGAGTATTACCCGTAGGGGATAGACACATTTAGTATCTTTACTAAAACTACTGCTTCATGCGCGTACTGCTACCTGTCTTGTGGGCACTCTTGCTCTTGCTCTCCCCCGCTGCCCGCGCGCAGCAAATTACCTGGAGCGCACCGGTGCAGGTGGCGCCTCCTTCCGAAGACAATGTTCGCCCGCGCATAGTGCTGGACGCATCGGGAAACCCGATGATCACCTGGGGGAACGAACAGATGGTGGGTATGGGTATGGCGATGTTCTCCCGGTGGAATGGCAACTCATTTACCAGCGCTGTTACACTCAGCCCCATGACCATGTCGGTGTTCACTTACTCCTGGGCTGGCCCGGAAATAGCCTCGAGGGGCGATACGGTATATGTAGTGTTCAAAAACCTGCCGGAAGATACCGGCCGCATTTATATAGTCCGTTCCTACGATGCGGGACAGAGTTGGCAGGGGCCTACGCCGGTGGATGGCAACCTGGGCAACAACAACAGCCGCTTCCACACCATAAGCGTGCTGCCGGATGGCAACCCGGTGGTAGCATTTATGCGGTTCAAGCCCGTATTCCAGGAGCCACGCTATGTAGTAGTGCGTTCTTCCGACTATGGCGCCACATTCGGCACACCGGTACTGGCATCGCGCAGCAGCACGGAGGCATGCGATTGCTGTCCCGCCTCTATGGCCGTTTCAGGCAGTACGGTAATGCTTTTCTACCGAAACAACGAGGCGGATGTCCGCACTATATGGACGCAGACCTCCACCGATGGGGGGAATACCTTTCCCGATAGCCTGGAAGCCGACAACACCAACTGGATGATCAATGCCTGCCCTTCTTCGGGACCCGATGCCATCATTATTGGCGACACGGCCTATGCCGTTTTCAGGAGTTCTCCGGTAGCTACACGGGTGTACCTTAGCCGTTCGGCTATCAGCAGCCAGCAGTTGGCGCAGTGTGTGCAGCACACCGGCGGCTTTGCTGGCCTTCAGCAGCAGGAGTATCCCGCTATCGCGCACCACGGCAATACCGCCGCCCTGGTTTGGCGAGAGCTGGTCACCGGTGCCTACCGTCTCTGCTTCTCTTTTACCGAAAATATTTCCAACGGCTTCCCAACGGCTTACGATACCCTTGCCTCCAATGGCGTGCGCGTTGCCGATGTTGCAATGGACGGCAACAACATACATGTGGTGTGGGAAGACATTACTACCAATACCGTGATGTACCGAAAAGGCTCCTACACCCTTTCGGTACCTACGGGCGCGGCAGTGGCTACTGCGGTGCAGCTACACCCCAACCCTGCCAGCCATTACTTTGCCGTAAGCGGCATGGAGCATATTGTGGATTGCACCCTTACCAATGATGCCGGCCATACCTGGCAGGCGCGTCCCGCTCAAGGCTATGGCGACGGGTACTTTAGCCTGCAGGGCGTAGCCGCAGGCGTATATACCGTGCGGGTAGCCGATAGCAGGGGACGGGCGGCAACGGCGAG
>JAEUVZ010000062.1 GCA_016786665.1 Flavipsychrobacter sp. | reverse complement strand
CAACGACTACAGCGCTTACCGCGGCCAGTACGAGCTGGCCAATGTCTATCGTTACCTCAGCGAAGCGTATGCCGGTTATCACTTTGATGTATGGTACGGTATCAATGTAGATGCGGGCATGTTCATGTCCTACATTGGACTGAACTCTTATTACCAGGTAGAGAATTGGGAATACCAGGCATCTTTCACTTCCGATAATACGCCCTGGTTTTTTAACGGCCTACGCGTACAGATATACCCTTCCAAAAACCTGAAGATAGAACCATGGATTATTAATGGCTGGCAGAGCTATGGTAAGTTCAACGCGATGCCGGGGTTTGGCGCAAACATCACCTGGTGCCCCAATGAGGATTTAAAGCTTCTTACCAACGATTATTATGGCACCGATGCCGCCATGATACCCGGCCGTAAACGGTTCCACTCCGATAACAGCCTGCTGATGCGTTATTACAAGCAATCGAAATCCGCTGGTATCAGCCAGGCGGCATTCTCGCTTACCGGCGACTTTGGTTTTGAGCATGGAGCGGGCGTGAAAGCATTTAATGGTAATGCCGGCACCCCGGCGCAACATTTCCTCAGCGTGATGCTGTACAACCGCACGTGGTTTTGCAAGAACAAGTTTGCCTGGACGATTGGGGGCGGGATAATGACCAACCCCGGGCGTTACCTGGTGCTTTACCCCACGGGCGAGGCAAGTCCGTTGCCCGACCCGGATGACCCGACCCGAACGGAGGGCTCACACCCCTTCTCCGCCAATCCCGGCGACCAGTTCAGCGGATGGGATTGCTCTACTAATATAGACTGGATGCCCAACCAAAGCCTGACCGTGCGCATAGAGTATGTTCACCGGGAGTCGAGCGTGCCCTATTTCGCTGGCAGGGGAGGGGTTACCTCGCCCACGGGTTACACTACCACGCCTGTGCCCGCCGGCTGGTCGCCCGACCTGGTCCGCTCCGAGAACAGGGTGATACTGGCGCTGCTGTTCCGCTTATAATAGAACAAGAGCCATCTTTTCAGGATGGCTCTTGTTCTATCAGGTTACCCGGGCTGCTGTTACAGGGGCAGCACCATGTAGAAGTTAGGTATCATGCTCTTATCGTATTCTACCTTAACGGGTAGCTGCGGCTTCTTTTTTGCTGCGGGCTTACCCTTGGACGATAATAGCATGTTTTGCATATCGTCTGTTACAAACTGCGGAATGCTCTCCGGCTTCTTGTTCAGCCATTGGCCCGATTTCAAATAGTTCTTATCAGGATAATAAATAAACAGGCAGGTGCCTCCTTTAATGGTATTAATAATAGGCTGAGCCAGTTGATTGCTCACTGCGGGGCATCCCCAGCTGCGGCCCAGGCGCTCGTTGCCTTTAATGAATTGCTTGCTCACATAGTCGGCGCCGTGCATAACAATTGCCCGGTCAAATGCATTATGGTTAAATCCATAGTCCATACCATGCAGGCGGAGCGAATTTCCATGCTCGCCCGTGTAGGTTTCTCCGGTTACATAGAAACCCAGGCTGCTCTGGTGCGATTCAAAATTGTTGGAAAACTTAGTGGCAAACTCCTCTCCGGTAGCCGCGCCATGCGCTACGTACGTATTGAAGAGCACTTTCTTTTCTTTCAGGTCTATCACCCACATCCGGTCTTTATTGCTCGACTGGGTGAAATCGCATACTGTCAGGATATCCTTATCCTCGCTCAGGCGGTCGGCTGTTTTCAGGTTCAGGTACCCGCGATACGCTTTATTGAATACCTCAAAGGAAAGAGGTGCACCTTTATCAAAAGCCAGTTCGTTATACAACCTTTTTATATAATTGGCCAGTACCGTCTCGGCAGTCGAAACGGTTTCCGCAGCCGATGCAGCGTTGTTACCAGATAAACCGGTAACAAAGTACACAGCTATACACATTATCAATTTCCTCATTGACCTCACTATGTTTTAAAAGTACAAAAAATATCGGGAACAGGGCAAAGATACACCCCCTGTATTTTTCCACAAAAGCGTTACGATGCTATTTAACGCGGTCTTAACCGGTTTTATTCGAATATGACTTTTGCCCGACAAAGAGGGACGAAATTCGTGCTGATTGGGTCCAATATGGATATATCACTATAGCTGATGTTTATAAACATAGCAAAAAGCCCTCTCCATGAATGGAGAGGGGCAGGGGAGGTAATTTTTTTCAGTACATTTGGCGGTCTAAAATTTTTCAAGTCTTATGAAAGAAGTATATATCGTATCCGCCGTGCGCACCCCAATGGGTAGCTGGGGCGGTTCGCTGAAGGATTTTTCCGCTACCCAACTGGGCGCGGTGGCCATCAAAGGTGCCATTGAGCGCGCCGGCATCAATGCCTCTGAAATAAACGAAGTCCTGATGGGCTGCGTGCTGCAGGCCAACCTGGGACAGGCTCCGGCACGGCAGGCGGCTCGCTTTGCGGGTGTGCCCGACAATGTGCCTTGCACCACAGTCAATAAAGTATGCGCATCGGGCATGAAAGCCATCATGCAGGGGGCGCAGGCCATTATGCTGGGCGATGCCGACGTAGTAGTTGCCGGTGGTATGGAGAGCATGAGCAACGTGCCCTTCTACAACGACAAACTGCGCTGGGGAAACAAATACGGAAACATGACCCTGCTGGATGGCCTCGCCAAAGACGGCCTTACCGATGTGTATCATAATTACGCCATGGGCAATGCCGCTGATATGTGCGCTGCCGAGTGCAAGATAAGCCGTGAAGAACAGGATGCCTTTGCAATCGAAAGCTATAAACGCAGCCAGGCTGCGCAAACCGACGGTAAGTTTGACAACGAGATCGTTCCGGTAGAAATACCTCAAAAGAAGGGCGATGCTATCGTGTTTGCAAAAGACGAAGAACCCTGGAACGTAAAGTTTGATAAGATACCAGGCCTGAAAGGTGCCTTCACTAAAGACGGTACTGTAACGGCCGCTAATGCCAGTACCATGAACGATGGCGCCGCGGCGCTCGTGCTGATGAGCAAAGAAAAAGCCGAAGCGCTGGGTCTGAAGCCACTCGCTAAGATAAAAGGGTATGCTGATGCGGAGCAAGCGCCTGAATGGTTTACCACCACACCGTCACTGGCAGTACCTAAGGCAGTGGAAAAGGCCGGACTGAAGATGGAAGACATCAACTACTTTGAGCTGAACGAAGCCTTCTCGGTAGTGGGTATCGTTAACAGCCAGAAGATGAACCTGAAGCCGGAGCAAGTGAACGCTAACGGCGGAGCTGTTTCCCTGGGCCACCCCCTCGGTGCCAGCGGTGCGCGCATCATTGTAACGCTGATAAACGTACTGGCTCAGAACAACGCCCAATACGGTGCGGCAGGCATCTGCAACGGCGGCGGCGGCGCCAGCGCTGTAGTGATTGAAAAACTGTAACTCTTACCTGTATGGTAATCACAAACGCCCCTCGCATATCCGGGGGGCGTTTACTTTACTTCCAACTGTTGTCACTGCGAGGTACGAAGCAGTCCAACCAGCTACCAATCAGAAGCCCCCAATCACCCCCAACCGTTGTCACTGCGAGGCACGAAGCAGCCCAACCAGTTACCAATCAGAAGCCCCCCATTACCCCAACCGTTGTCACTGCGAGGCACGAAGCAGCCCAACCAGCTACCAATCAGAAGCCCCCAATCACCCCAACAGGTTGGAATGCGGAGCACGGATCAGGCCAAACCATTAACCATGAGGAGGCCCCCAAGAGCCGCACAGCGGGGGGG
>JAEUVZ010000049.1 GCA_016786665.1 Flavipsychrobacter sp. | reverse complement strand
ATGAGCGAGCTGCGACTGGAAATGGGCAATCGCCTGGGCCTGCGCGATAGTAATGTGTACAAGCCCCTGTGGGTGATAGATTTCCCGCTCTTTGAGCACGATGAAGAAGAAGACCGCTGGGTTGCCCGTCACCATCCGTTCACATCTCCCAAGCCGGAGCATATTGAGCTGATGGATAACCGCGCAAGGTTTGGAGAGATAAAAGCCAATGCCTACGATATAGTGCTGAACGGTACCGAAATTGGTGGCGGCTCTATCCGTATTTTCCAGCGCGACCTGCAGGAAAAGATGTTCGCGGCATTGGGCATGGATAAAGAAGAGGCGAACGAAAAGTTCGGATTTCTGCTCGGCGCTTTTGAGTATGGCGCACCGCCGCATGGTGGTATCGCGTTTGGCTTCGACCGTCTTTGTTCTTTGTTGGGTGGCCAGGAAACGATACGCGACTTTATGGCGTTCCCCAAGAATAATTCCGGCCGCGATGTAATGCTCGATGGCCCTTCAGCTATTGATGAGAAACAACTCAAAGAATTGAACTTAAAAACAACTATTTAAACAGCAACTATGCGCACGTCTGTAAACCTTTTATTATTGGTAACAACATTGTTCCTTTCGGGCGGGGTCTCCGCCCAGCCCTCAGTAGCGGAGTTTGATAAAAAGCTCGCCGAGTTTGCCGTTAATATGAATAAGCAAATGCCCATGATGGGCGAGGAGCCTTTTCGTATGGACAGCGTTGGTACGGCTCCGGGGAAAATCATCATCTATTACTACACTATTATGAACTCCGATAGTTTAGGGATAGATTATGTTGAGGGGCAGAAACTGATGGAACAACACCTTATAGAGAAGGTAAAGACCAATCCAAAGATGAAAGCGTTTCGGGATAATGATGTTATTACCCGTTACTACTACCTGGACGAACACGGAGTGCGGAAGATATCGGTAGAGATACCCAACGGAAAGTATAAGTGATCACAGGCCCGGAACACCTCCGGACCTTTTTTAATTCCAGCTGTTAAGCAAACCTGGTCCCCGTTCAAGCTGTTATTATTCACATTGCCTTATAAATCTACCCCAAACCCCAGCAGGTACCTTCCGTTTTGCTCCAGGTCAAAGACAGGGGTCCAGTGATAATAGTAGCCTACGTTCAGCGTCAGGTGATAGACATTGAAATATTTCAGTCGCAGGAGGCTGTTCAGCATTATGCCACTCTCGTGGTAGCCCTGCCCATCCGGTACGGAAAAGGGAACCTGGGCATGCACGGCCCGGTCGCGCATGCGGCCATAGATAAAGTTATGCCCCACGCTGAAGTAGGGTGCTGAGCTGAGTCCGGCTTTCGCATGGCTCAGCACAAACAGCCGCCAGTCAAAGTCGTGCTTCCATATTACGCTCACAAAATCATCGCTGTAGTACTCGTAGGGGTACATCGTCAGCAGCCCGCCGAAGGTGTAGTACGAGTTGTTGTTATCGTAGCGCATACCATTCCCGGCAAAGGTTTTGCTCAGCGGCAGCGGGCTGTTGCTCCATGTTTTGCCCAGCAGCAACATTACATGCTCGTAACCCAGCCTGTTAATGTGTTTGTGCCATTGCGTACCGGTCAGTAGCTGCACATATTGTGCTCCATAGCTGCCGCTCTCCAGTTGCCCTGCGGTCACCTTTCCATACCACACCGGGTACTTACTGCCGGTACCGTAGTACCGCCCGAAGAAAGGCGCTCGGCGCTCAGCAAAGGCATATCGCCAGTTCAGCGATAGCTCCGTAGCGTCGAATGAGGAATGCCCCTGTCCGTTATAGTCAAAGCGATAGGCGTACCGGGGTATTATGTGCTCCCGCCGCCCGCCAAGTTCCAGTGTCCAGTAGCCCAGGCGCTTCTTTACAGAGGCGCTCAGCGCCTCCACTTCGTCTACCCGGAACATCAGGTATCGCCTCAGGTAGTTGCGGTCTATTTCTTTATGCAGCATCACCCGCGCGGGGTCGCGGAGGTCGTGTTCATATCCCACCCGGAAAACGAACTCCCGGTGCCGGTCAGCATATAACTCCAGGAAACCGCCGTATTTCCATTCTCGGTCTTTCACTCCATATCCGGCCCATCCGCCTAGCGATGCCCACTTTACTATCTGCTCATTTGTTTGCAATCCCAGTCCCCAGCGGCTTCCCTCGTACCGGTTAAAGCTATATAGGCGGCCGAGGTCTACATCCACTACGCTCACGGGTACTTTACCCTCGGGAAGTTTTTCCAGGTATTTCATTACCCGGTCCATTCCGGCCTCTTCCATCAGGCTATCCATCATTATGTAAGTTTTTTCCTCTTTGCCGCTCAGGCTTTCCGGGCGCAGGGCATCCCATTCGGGGTCGCTCAGTTCATCCGCCTTGCCTATCAGCTTAGTGCTGTGCGCCTTATCAAACCGGAATCCTTTCTCTTCCGCAAAGGTCACCGAGTCTATACGCGAGTAGCCGCTCATATACAGTTTATAGTCCGACTTCTTGTCGTCCAGAATGCTGTACCGGAGTTTGTAGTTCAGTTCCCGCGGAAACCAGCGGCCGTCCACCAGTTGGTATTGTTGCTCCAGCCGTATATCCCGGTTCAGTGTTTTGTCTTCAGCGCTGCCGGTAAAGTAGGCTATTGCGTATTGGTGCGAGTTGATATACACTTTACCGCTCAGCCCGCTGTAGTTATTTTTCGGCCGGTAACTGATTACCCATACCGTATCTGTTCCGCTCAGGAATTCATCTTCCAGGTCGTAATTATAGTGCTGGCGGTAGCCGCCGCTCACCGGGTTGTGATAGTCTTTGCCGTTCAGGCTGAGGTAGTCGTGGTAAGAGTGAAAAGGCAGCACATCGGTGATCATCCCCGTAAACAGCGATTTTTTAAATCCCGAAAGCCTGGAGCCCAGCACTTCTTCCTGTAGTTTCTGCGGCCTTTTCCAGGTGCGGCGGCTATATGTTTCCGATAGCAGCAGGTGCTGTTCGTCCAGGAAGTCGACCAGTTCTTTGGTTTCACCCGTGGTGTCTTTCACCACCAGCGAGTCGGGTATGTTATAGTCGGCATCGGCCACCATTTTATAATATACCTTGCAGCGGTACCAGTCATACTTTTCCGGGTTGTTTTTATCCCGGTTGTCTATGGCGCTTTGCAATACCCGGTATATCAGTTCTCGGGGTGGGGTTATCACTACTTCATCCAGCTCATTCTGGCGGGCGTGTAGTATAATGTTCAGTTGGTCGGTAGCGCCGGTTACTGTTACGCGCAGCTTTTCGTAACCGGTATAGAGCACATCGGCGTAGGTAATATCTTCCCGGTAGGTAAAGCTATACCGCCCATCGAGGCCGGTTACCACGCCCTGCCCGGTGTTGCCCAGCTTTATGGTGGCAAAGGGCAGGGGAGTACCATCTGCAGCGTCGGTTACGCGGCCGCTTACTGTTTGTGCACACAGGCACGCGCCCGGCAGTAGCAGGAGCAGGCAGGTGGCTAGTACTTGTTTCAGTTGTGTGGCGTTCATGACCCG
The DNA here is from genome assembly GCA_016786665.1 of Flavipsychrobacter sp. GTDB lineage: Bacteria > Bacteroidota > Bacteroidia > Chitinophagales > Chitinophagaceae > MKUN01. Next base: position 17,692 of record JAEUVZ010000049.1, on the reverse strand, counting down.
GCTTCACTTTCGCTACCCAAAATCTGTGCTAAACTGCAAAATAAGGCTTCCCAAGGCAAAATTTCATCCCGCGCATTCACTTTTTGGCACTGATATTGTGCTTAAAATAATGTTTTGTATTATTACAGGGCTTATTATCTTTATACTGCTAAATTTCCTTTATGAAAAAAGTGTTCCTGTCTGCCTTATTGATAGCGGGTTTGGGTTCGGTGTTCACCTCGTGCAACAATGGCCCGTATGATGCTGACCCTAAAATGAGTAACGGCACCGTGCTGAATCCGCTGAACCCGGAGTCGGGTGTTACCATACCTATTGGTATCATACGCATGGAAATTAACGGTTACATCGCTGACTTCAACACCAGCATCTGGACTGACAGCGTAGCGGGAGCAGCCATTATATCAGGAACCCGTTACGACACGGCTACACAAGTGCAGGGCTTCACTATTTATATTGCCGGATACAACGGCGTGGGCACCTACGCTATGGGGCCTGATGGTTCCGGTGGCTCCATCACGCACATACTGTACAATCCACTCGATAACAACTACATTGGCCTTGGTTTCATTTCCGCTATCGGTACGGGCTCCGGCACCGTTACCATAGAAGGTACCGAGGATGGCCATCTGCGCGGCAAGTTTGAAGGCACACTCTGCCAGAATGCCCCTGTTGTAGATGTGAACAATAAAGAAGTAATCACCAAAGGCCAGTTCTACGTTTGGAAGCACGGCCAGGTGGGGCAGTAATAAGATTGGTAGTAAAAAAAAGAATCCCCCGGAGTAGGCCTCCGGGGGATTCTTTTTTACTCGCTACTTTACGGGTGTTTCTGTTTCTAATGCGTAAATCCACCAGCAGAATCGTTAAGTCATAGAGTAGTCGGCAGTGGCACTGCTAAGCCTCGCGTTGTATATCAACTACGCTGAATTCAGGAACACGGGAGTTGCCCGGGCTTTATCATAATCATCTATTCTGAAAAACGGCCACACCTCAGTATCACCAAGCTTTTCCATCTCACCTAGTTCGGCCTGTGCCTTTTTTGCCAGTTGTTTCATCCTGTAACCAAGTGTCACAATGGTAAGTAACCAATCAACCAGCGAGATTCTTGCAATCGAAATTTTGTGTTCCGGCCATTCATATTCCAGGTCCGATTGAAGAAACAAGATGCAACGGGCAATAACGTTTAACTGTTCGTTATTGAGCTCATAACCGCCTTTCAGATAGTGTTTCTTCAAGTCGCTGTAGAGGCCCCAGGACATATCTAGAATAGAGACAAATGCATGGTCGTCCGTTGCAGCCTGCTTCGCTCTGTAATATTGTTCCGGCAGCCAGCCATAGCTAATATGTTTACGGATATTTTTTTCGTAATCATCGTTAGTTATGTTTCCAACGGAGAATTGACGCAGATAGAAGGCAAGTTGTTTCCTACGCGCTTTGTCTATCATAATTTAAGTTGTAAGTAACGTGCGATGTCCAGAGTTGTTTACCCGGGAATGTCTTTATCAATCCCCGCCCAGTCGTTTCAAATGGACATCCTGTATGGCGGAAACATATATAGGATACTTCTCCAGCGCTACATCCGATGGGTCCAGCCCGAAGCCGCGTTCTTCGGAGAGGCTTACTTTCTTCAGCAGGAAATAGCCACGCATCAGCAGGCGTTCCCACAGAGGCAGGGAGTTATCGCGGGAAAGGAACTTCTCCATTACTATGAAGCGGAAGTCGCCCATCACATTGTTGCGGCTCAGCGACTCGTAGCGGCTCACTACGTTTACTTCCTTGTTCTGCACCATATCTTCCACCACCTTGCGGAAGAGCATCTGTATGCGGTGTTCCACCCGGAACCCGAGACGGAATTCCACCCGGATAATTTCATTGGGCACTACCGTATGCACCGAGTACTCCATGGTATAGGGGTCGTCCAGCACGTCTACGTGTACGAACCAATAAATATCCGCCCGCTTGGGTTTGCGGTAGAGTATGGAGTATATGACCTTGTGTTCTATTTCCTTCGGGTTGTTGGCGCTGGTGAGGTACACCAGGTGTGTGGAGTATTTGGGGATACTGCGGTCATTGCTCAGTTCCTGTAATATCCCCACATAGTCTTCCAGCCGCACGAACTCCACATACCGGTTTTTGATCTTCCGGGCCCGGTACCAGGTAAACATCACCAGGAACAGGAACACCCCTATTATCAGCGATACGTAGCCACCATGCGCGAATTTTTCCAGGTTGGCCACCAGGAAGGCGAATTCTATGGTGAGGAATACCGCCAGGTATCCCACGATGGCAATGATGGGTACCCGCTTGGTGAACATGTAGTAGGCAAACAGGCACGAGGTCATGATCATGGTGATGATAAGCGCCAGGCCATAGGCCGCACCCATATTGCTCGATTTCTTAAAGTACAGCACCACCGCCACGCAACCCACAAAAAGAAGCAGGTTGATGCCGGGGATGAATATCTGGCCCCTGGCTACGGTTGGGTAGTTGATCTTCATCTTCGGCCAAAGGTTCAGCTTTATCGATTCACTGATAAGGGTAAATGAGCCCGATATTAATGCCTGGCTTGCGATGATGGCCGCGCAGCTGGCAATGATAACCCCGGGAATGATGAACCACTGCGGCATCAGCGAGAAGAACGGATTGGCAACTTCAGAGTTCCAGGCTACACCGGGGTGCTGGTGCGAGTAGTGCAGCAGGTAAGCGCCCTGGCCAGTATAGTTCAGCAGCAGGCAGGGCTTTACCAGCATCCACGAGTAGCGGATATTGCCGCGTCCGCAGTGACCCAGGTCGGAGTAGAGCGACTCCGCACCCGTAGTACAGAGGAATACGGCACCCAGCAGCCAGAAGCCTTTGGGGTAAACGGTAAGCAACTTAATAGCATACCAGGGATTGAATGCTTTGAAGATACTCCAGTCATCGCTGATGTGGTAGATGCCCAGCGTGGCCAGCATGATGAACCAAGTGAGCATGATGGGCCCGAACGCTTTACCAATAGATGCCGTACCAAACTGCTGAAAAAAGAAAAGGACCGTGATAATGGCGAGTACTATATTAATAATTGTCCAGTCGCTGATGCCTTGCAGCCCCGGTATCTGTTGCAGCCCTTCTACCGCCGAGGATACCGAGATGGGTGGGGTGATCATACCGTCGGCTATTAGCGATGCGCCCCCTATCATAGCGGGGAAGACCGCCCACTTGCCATGCCGCCTCACCAGAGCGAAAAGCGAGAAGATACCTCCCTCTCCCTTGTTGTCGGCTTTCAGCGTCAGTATCACATATTTAAAAGTGGTTTGCAGGGTAATGGTCCAGATAACGCAGGAGAGCCCGCCTATTATCAGCAGCTCGTCTATTATCTTTCCGTTGCAGATTTCGTTGAAAACGTATAAAGGGGATGTCCCTATATCGCCATAAATAATTCCGACGGCTATCAGCAGCCCGGCGGCGGAGACCTTGTTCAGATGTTTGCCCACTTTTTAAACTGGCTAAAGTTTCAGATATAGCTGTCAAATTTAGGGCTTTCTGAACGGATATATCAAATCTTATAGCTCAAAAAGTTAAATTATAATGACTGTTGCCTTGCGGTGGCTAACTGGCTGAAGCTTCGTAACTTTGCGCCGCTGCATGGTGAAGATAGCCGACATAGAACTGGGGGAGTTCCCCTTACTGCTTGCCCCGATGGAGGACGTGAGCGATCCGCCTTTCCGTGCTGTATGCAAGGAGAACGGCGCCGACCTCATGTACACGGAGTTTATTTCTTCCGAAGGGCTGATACGCGATGCCATCAAGAGCCGCCAGAAGCTGGATATTTTCGACTACGAGCGCCCTATAGGGATACAGATATTTGGCGGCGATGAAGAGGCGCTGGCCATGTCGGCACGGATAATAGACGCTACTAACCCCGATATACTGGATATTAACTTTGGCTGCCCGGTAAAGAAGGTAGTATGCAAGGGCGCCGGCGCGGGAGTGCTGAAGGATATAGACCTGATGGTGCGCCTCACCGCCGCGGTGGTAAAGAATACCCGGCTGCCGGTAACAGTAAAGACCCGCCTGGGCTGGGATGAAAGCACCAAGAATATAGAAGAAGTAGCCGAGCGCCTGCAAGATGTAGGCATTAAAGCGCTGGCCATACACGGACGCACCCGTACACAAATGTACAAGGGCAACGCCGACTGGACACTGATAGCGAAAGTGAAGAACAACCCCCGTATAAATATACCCATCTTTGGCAACGGCGATATAGACAGCCCGCAAAAGGCGCTGGAGTACAAGAACCGCTACGGGGTGGATGGCATAATGATAGGGCGCGCTGCGATAGGCTACCCCTGGATATTCCGGGAGGTAAAGCACTATATGGCTACCGGCGAACTGCTGCCGCCACCCACCATAGAGGAGCGGGTGAATGCCTGCCGTAAGCACCTGCAGGGCTCTATAGCCTGGAAGGGGCAGAAGCTGGGCATACTGGAAATGCGCCGACACTATGCCAATTACCTGAAGGGCCTCTCACACATAAAAGAGTACCGTACCCGTCTTGTTTCCACCGAAGACCCCGCCGAACTGGAGCAAGTGCTGGTAGATATAGAGCGGAACTTCGCGGAAGCGGAAGCCTCCGCCGCGCCCTAAAGAGGGAACTTGCTGAAAGTCCCGCTTTAGAGCAGCAGTCGGTTCGCTTAGGCATAGGCTACCTTCCTCACTTCTCGTGCGCTGAGCATCTTTTTCCACGATATATAAGATACAGCCAGTATTACCATGAACACAATGGCCGATGTAAACGGCGTTCTGGTTGCGGCGTGTGTCCATACGGCGCCGATCAGGTTGATGGTAAATCCTGCATAGGCCCACTCTTTCAGCGTTTGGTACCTGGGTTGCAACAGCGCTATCACGCCCAGCAGTTTGGCCGTGCCCAGGAGGCCGAGGAGGAACGGCGGGAAGCCGGCGAGTTTCAGCCCTTCCTGTACCTGTGGGTTTTGTGAGAGGTACATATAAACGCTCATCAGGAAGAAGGCGGAAAAGATGATAGTGGATGTCCAGTGGACGATTTTAATGACTTTCATAACGTTTTTATTTTGAGTGCAAGTTGACGTATATTTGCTATACTTTGGTAACTAGTATACTTTAGTATATCGGTTACCTAAAGGATACCGACTATGGCGAAGACTAAAAAAATGGGCGATGCGTGTATAGGCTCTGAGCCCCATAACCTGAAGGAATGCACCGGGCACCTGCTACCCGTGCGCGATGCTCTGGACGTATTGAGTGGCAAGTGGAAGCTGCCCATTATTATGGCGCTGACATTTGGCAACTACCGTTTTAAGGAACTGCACCGGCAGGTGGGAATCACGCCCAAGATGCTTTCTAAGGAACTGAAGGAAATGGAGCAGCACGGACTGGTGAAGCGCACGGTGTATGATACCATCCCCGTAACGGTGGAGTATGAGCTAACACCCCATGGCAAAACACTGAAGGACGTGCTCCGTACGCTGGGAGAGTGGGGTGTAATGCACCGGAAGCATGTGATGAAACCACAAACCGCTCCCCGGCTGAGCCATTCGGACAGGCCTAAAAGGGCTTTGTTATGACGCGTATAGGGTTGATATCAGATACACACAACTACCTGGACGATGCTGTCTTCAAGCACTTTGACAAGTGCGATGAAATATGGCATGCAGGTGATTTCGGTACGGCGGAGATAGCGGATAAGCTAAAAGCCTTTAAACCTCTGCGGGGTGTGTATGGCAATATAGACGGCTACGATATACGCGCGGAGTACCCGGAGAAGTTGCGGTTTACCTGCGAGGAAGTAAATGTACTGATGATACACATAGGCGGCTATCCCGGTAAGTATGTGGCCGATGTGCGCAAGGAATTGCAAAATACTCCTACGCAGTTGTTCATCTCCGGCCACTCTCACATCCTCAAAATCATGTACGATGATAAATACCGTTGCCTGCACATGAACCCCGGTGCCGCCGGTACCCATGGCTGGCATAAGGTGCGCACGCTGGTACGATTTGATGTGGATGGAAAGGTGATGAAGAATTGCGAAGTGATAGAACTGGGCAAGAGGGGAGGCTAACTGTTTTAGGAGCTGCACGTTATCCTTGAATAAAAAAGCAGGACGAGATGTCCTGCTTAATATTTTTAATGAGAAGCCTTTTAAGACGGCCTGCCGGTAGGCGGGGGGGTGGGGTTACGGATCTATCGCACCTTCCATAATATCCAGCTTCTCTACAAACTTCATTGATTCATTGATATAGATATCAGCCGGTGTCGAGTTCTCGATGTCCACGTCTTCCAGTAATCGTGTATTGTCAAATACGTGGCCGAGTTCCATGAAGTCTAGATACGGGTCAAGGCCAGAGAACAGGACACGGAGTTTGCTCTTGTCTTCAAAGGTCTCTTTCCAGTAGTCCAGGTATTTACGGTAGTTATACAGTTCGCTATCCGCAGACAGGCGGCCCCTTGTCCAGTGCTTCACCTGGTTCAGCAGGTTCTTGTTAATGAAGTTGAAGGGGGGCATTTCGTCAAAATAGGCAGAGAGTGTCTCTGATAACTTCAGTGCGGTGGTTGCTCCTTCTTCACCAGCCGACACATGATACACGCTGTGCTTTCTGCGGTTGGAGAACAGCAGGCGCACGATGGCGTTAGCGGCGTAGTCTACGGGTATTATGTCCAGCTGCGCATGTTCGTTTACCGGTATCAGGCGCAGGTGATTGATAGTGGCCATAGCCCACAGTATCACCGGTGAGCGGGGTATAATGGGCCTGCTGTCGCCCATTATAATGGACGGGCGGGCGATGAGTATTTTTTCTTCCGGCAGATGCTCGCGGATGAGCAACTCGCCTTTCATTTTGGTATAGGTGTACTTTACCAGGTGGGTAGCTTCCAGGTTGGGCGACTCGTCTTCGTGTATCACGCGGTCTTTCACATCCTTGCCGCATATGGTAGCGGTGCCTATGTACAGGAAAGTTTGCAGGTTGGTGAGCCCCTTAGCCCAAAGTAATATTTTGGTGAGCCCGCCTATATTGGCTTTCTCTACTGCATCGTCGTTGAAGCGGGAAAAAGAAGTATTGGCCGCCGAGTGTATGACCACATCTATGTCCTTCAGCTGTTCGTTTTGCTGCAGGGCCTCGGTCAGGTTATCGTCAAACAGGTTGCCGAGCACAGGTACTATCTTATTGCGGTCGAAGGGGTCGTTGTGGAGGTTGAAAACATGCTCCAGGCGTTCCATGGCTACTTCTTCCGATGCGGAGCGGAGCAGGCAATATATTTTATTCACTTCCGTTCGCCGTGAAAGAGTTACCAGCAACTCTCCACCTACCAAGCCGGTTGCACCTGTTAATAAAATATTCATACAGAGTATAGCAATTTTTTGATGCCGGAAAACCTGCCGGCTCACTTAGTTCAAACACGCTGCCAGGTAAACGGCAACTTTCCTTATCACAAATTATTTCCAGTTCCTTATGGAGTAGAAATTAAGATAATATTATTATTGAAGCGCGAAGATACTCTTTTATCGCGATTTTTTTGGGTACATAACGTGGTAAATGATTATGTGTACTCGTGTTTGTAATACAACCAACATAAAGAAAGCCGAACCTCCCGGCCCGGCCTTCTGATTCGAGATGGAAACAAAATATTATGCTGCGCCCAGTTTCTTTTTCAGGTTTTCGTCCAGCGCATCCAGGAACTCTTCCGTGTACAGGTAGTGTTCGCCATGATTAACCTTATTGCCGTGTATGCATACTGCCAGGTCTTTGGTCATTTTGCCGCTTTCCACGGTTTCGATGCACACCTGCTCCAGCGCATTGCAGAAGTCGATAAGGGGCTGGTTGTCGTCCAGCTTTCCGCGGAATGCCAGTCCGCGGGTCCATGCAAATATAGACGCGATGGGGTTGGTAGAAGTTGGGCGGCCTTTCTGGTGCTCGCGGTAGTGGCGGGTAACAGTGCCGTGTGCGGCTTCGGCTTCCATGGTTTTGCCATCAGGCGTTACCAGCACGGAGGTCATCAGCCCCAGCGAGCCAAAACCCTGCGCTACGGTGTCGCTTTGTACATCGCCATCGTAGTTCTTGCAGGCCCATACAAAGTTGCCGTTCCACTTCAGGGCGCTGGCAACCATGTCGTCTATCAGGCGGTGCTCATACACCAGGCCCGCTTTGTCAAATTCGGCTTTGAATTCCTTTTGGTAGATATCTTCAAAAATGTCTTTGAAGCGGCCATCGTATTTTTTAAGGATGGTGTTCTTGGTAGAGAGGTACAGCGGCCATCCCTTGCTCAGTGCCAGGTTGAAGCAGGCGCGTGCAAAGCCACTGATGGATTCGTCGGTATTGTACATGGCCATCGCTACGCCGTCGTCTTTAAAGTTGTAAACTTCGTGCTCTATCACGTTACCGTCTTCCCCTTCAAACTTGATGGTGAGCTTGCCTTTGCCTTTCACCACGAAGTCGGTAGCGCGGTATTGGTCGCCGAAGGCGTGGCGGCCAATACATATAGGCGCGGTCCAGTTGGGTACCAGGCGCGGAATGTTGTTGATTACGATGGGCTCGCGGAACACGGTGCCGTCCAGTATATTACGAATGGTGCCGTTGGGGCTTTTCCACATTTGTTTCAGGGTGAATTCCTTTACACGCTCCTCATCGGGGGTAATGGTGGCACACTTTATGCCCACGCCGTATTGCTTTATGGCATTAGCGGCGTCTACGGTTACCTGGTCGTCGGTCTGGTCGCGGTATTCTACACCCAGGTCGTAATATTTTATGTCTACATCCAGGTAAGGAAGGATGAGTTTGTCTTTGATGAATTTCCAGATGATGCGTGTCATTTCATCGCCATCCAGCTCCACTACGGGATTTGCAACTTTGATCTTTGCCATAATATATGCGTGTTATTAAGAAACCGGGCGGACAGACACTCTGCTGTCCGGTTGCCAAATGTAAGGAGATTGTTGGGGAAAATAAATAGAAGGTGCCAATAATATAATAGCGGGGCTACCCCGCTATTATATTATCTACTGGTGGCACAGGGCATCTATAGCTTCACAAATTTTAATACCGCAGGCATTTCCCTGCCTTCCAGGTGAACCTGGTAAACGCCGGGAGCCAGGCGGCTGATATCCAGCCGGTCCCGGGTGCCGTGTAGTGTTTGTGTGAGTATTATTTGTCCCAGGCTGTTGGTTACCGTACAGGCAGACAACTCTTCATCTGACTGAATTTCCAGCGCGTCGTCTGCCGGGTTAGGGTAAAGCAGCACATTGCGGGTGCCCGTTGCCGCACTAACATTCACAGGTACGCAGATGCTGGTTCGGTAGGTATTGGTCATTACCACGGCGTTGTAATCAAAATAGATACCCGCTCGGTGGTCTATGCTATCGCCCAGGGGCAGGTTGCTGTCTGAATTTATTTTATAAACCAGCATGCCGTGACAGCCAGCATGATCCGAACTGTCCGGGAGGTTGATATTCGGGAAGTCGAAACGGAAAATTGTATTGCCGTTATCATACAGTTTGGTCACATACATATTATGCGAGCTCATCACCAGTTCCATAGAGCTGGCATCCAGGCCTTGTGGCAAGGTATCCATTACGTAGATATTCTCGGCTGGTGCATTGCCGATATTCTCGAACATAATGGTGTACTGAAGCTGGTCACCCGCGTCAATACATCCTTCCGGGAACGCCATTATTGCGTTCGGGTCTTGTGAGGCGACCACTGTATCCACTTTTGTCCAGGTATTGTTGGCGGGGTTGTAATCGCCTGTGGTTGGGGTAACACTAAAAAAGGAGTGTGTAGTGTCGTTAGCCAGAAGAGGTGTGGTTGCATATACCAGGTAGTAATAAATTTGGAAAGCGCCATCCTGGTTATTCAGGTTTTGTATGTTCCATGTCAGTGTATTACCGGAAACTGTAGCTGGCGGATTGGCAGAGTAATAGGTGTATTTAGGGCTGTGTTGCAATGTTACAGTAGCATTGGTGGACATGCAGAACGGGTTGCTAATATAAATATACCCCGTTTGAGCAGTCGCGGAGGATACAGGGTTGCTCGCGTTCAGGATAAGGTCGAAGCTGTTATTAGTCGCGCACTCAACGCCCATATCAAGTGTTGCGAAGCTCTGAGGTTGATAAACATGATTTATTGTGCCGGTTTGGGGGCAACTAGGGGTAAAGTCTAGCGGCAAGGATACTATCTTGAACGTATACACATCTCCGGGGTTGCCGGTGGGTGTGTAATAAATTCCATTAGTGCAGGGAATTGTGTCCAGAACTACGTTGTTGGAATCTATTTCAACCAGTGTAGCGCCGTTCATTAAGTAATCCGTTCCCACCTCGTTAATACAGTTGCCATTCATATCGTTGTAGATAGAGACAAAGAATGTATTACAGGTAGTTACATGGGTAGTATCCGAAGAGAGACAGTTGTAGACGTTGGCTACTACAGTGTATATCCCGCCTTCGGTAGTATTGTCTGCTACCACAACAGGGTTCTGCTGGGTGGACGTAAATCCGCCGGGGCCTGTCCATGAATAAGAAGCATTTGTAATAGTGTCGGCTGTTAGTATAAGTGTATCTCCAGCGCATACAGGTCCGTTATTAGATGCCGATACAGTGAAGCCGCCATTTACAGATACCTGAGTTGTATCGGGATCGCTGGCACAACCATTGGAAGTTACTACTACAGAATAAATACCACTTCCCAAGCAGGTTATGTTAGGGATCATTGGGTTTTGGAATGTTGATGAAAAATTGTTGGGCCCTGTCCAGGAGTAGGTACAGCCTACACAGGGGGTGGCAGTTAATATCAGTGTATTGCCAAAGATGGGATTGTTGTTAGACGCAGTTACTATTGGCGTAGCTATGATTGTCATCGTTACATCTACCGTATCAATGCAGTTCCCGAAGTCAATAATGACAGTATACAGTTGGTTGCCCGGTGCCGGGTTAATGGTAGTAAGTACATTATTGCTCCCTGGAATGCTATTGCCGTTCAGAAACCATTGGTACGAATTGGCACCCGATGAGGCGGTAAGTGTAAAGGACGTATTGGTGCATACTGGATTGGAAGAGGGTACAACGGTGGCCGGGCATTGTGCACGAGCCGATGTTGCCGCTATGGTAATAAAGGCTGCTACTAATAAAGATCTAAACATAAAAAGAGGTTTAAAGTTTGGTATAATATGGTGGTGATATAAAGATATTACTAATTATTTCAAAAGCAAATACATTACCCTCCGGCAGCCACTTTTTCAATATTTCCTATCTTTGTCCTCTTGCTGAAGAAAGGCGTGCATAGTGTATTGGTTGGCGTCATGGCGCTGGTGTTACTTTTTGGGACTACCCCCAAAGAGTTCATACACCTGTTTGCCGGCCACCACGATACGGTACACCACGAGCACGCACCCGGTGAGTTTTCTTTTGAAGGCGAGCACCACCACTGCGATTTTCTCAGCTACGACCTTCCCGCTTTCGACAATGATATCCGCTTACCCTATCTGCCGGTAGTTGCTACCAGGTACTATCGTGCTTATGCTATTGCTGAAGTACGCATCACGCATGGCGATGTGGTGCAGGTTTCTTCCCGGGGGCCGCCCGCAGTGGCCGCCTAGTTTCTGCATAGGGCCATGTACTGTCGTCCGGGCCCGTTTTCTATTATTAATTTCTTGAGGAACAGATGTTTCATAAATGGCTGTGCGCAATAGCTTTATTGTGTGCTGATATATATGTGGCGGAGGCGCAGCAATGCTCCCTGTCCGTAAAGGTGACCGTGGTGGAAACGCACAACTTTGCCCCGGTATTCCCTGCTATCGTGTATGTGGAAGAGACCCGGCGGGCCTACGAAACAAATGAGCAGGGCGTAGTGAAGTTGGACAGCCTCTGCCCGGGAAAGTACACCGTACACGTGGAAACCGCCGGGCACGAGCACCTGGTGGAGCACTTTTCGGTAACAGGCAATGCGAGCTACCGGCTGAAGGTGGCCATGCTGGAGCACCAGCTGGCTGAGGTACACGTAAGCGAGGAGCGCCACCGAACCATACTGCAAAGCCGCGGCAGCCTGGACAAAGGCGAGCTGAACGCCAATACGGGCAAAAGCCTGGGCGATATGCTCCAGTCGGTGAATGGTGTTTCTACGCTGGGCAACGGCGCTACTATTACCAAGCCGGTGATACACGGGCTGCACAGCAACCGCATCCTGATGCTGAACAATGGTATTCGCCAGGAAGACCAGCAATGGGGGGGCGAGCACGCACCCAATATAGACCCCTTCCTGGCCAGCAATATTACGGTGATAAAGGGGGCGGCGGGCGTACGCTATGGTACCGATGCTATGGGCGGCGTAGTGCTGGTGGAACCACCCGCGCTGCGCAACACACCGGGCTGGAACGGCGAGCTGAACCTGGCCGGCTTCAGCAACAATGGTATGTATGTAGGGTCGGGGATGGTGGAGCATGCCTTTAAGGCGGTTCCCGGGCTCGCGTTCCGGGTGCAGGGCACCTACAAGAAGGGGGGCAACTACCGCATACCCGGCCATTGGGTAGCCAATACGGGTGTGCGCGAAACCAACTTCTCCGGGGCGCTGGCCTACCGGAAGCTGCACTATGGGGCGGAAGTGTTCTTCAGCCATTTTGATACCGACCTGGGCCTGTACAGGGGTTCGCACACCGGTAGCGAGAAGGACCTGATGAATGCCATCAACAGCCCCGTGCCGCTGATACCGGCTACGTTTACCTACCGGCTGGAACGGCCGCGCCAGCATGTGGAGCATACCCTGGGCAAAGCCCGCGCCTATGCCGACACACGGGCGGGCGTATTTAACCTTACCTATGCCTACCAGCGAAACTTCCGGCAGGAGTATGATGTGGTACGCATAGACCGGGGGAACGCTCAGCTCAACCTGACGCTCAACACACAGACCCTCAATCTCAATTTCGACCATAAGAAGATAAAAGGTATAGAAGGACAAGCGGGTGTAGATGGCATTTACCAGGAAAATTACCTGGGCCAGGGCGACCGCATTTTTATACCCAACTTCAGGGCGTGGGGTGGTGCGGCCTACCTGGTGGAGCGCTACAAGGCCAGGAATTATACAATAGAAGCCGGTGTACGGTACGATAACCGCTATTATGATGTGTACAACCCCGAGGGCAACAACCAGCAGGTGGTGAATTACAAGTTCCACTTCAGCAATATCTCGGGAACCCTGGGTTTCCGCCAGCAGCTAACCGACAGGTGGGACTGGGGTCTGACGCTGGGCCGTGCCTGGCGGGCTCCGCAGGCCAGTGAGCTGTTCAGCCAGGGACTGCACCAGGGTGCGGCACGTATAGAAGTGGGTAATAAAAACCTCCGGCCAGAGGCATCGTGGAACCTGAATGCAGAAACAAAATACACCGCTAAGAAATGGCTGGCGGAGCTATCGCTCTACAGCCAGCACATCAGCGATTTTATCTACCTGGCACCCGGTGTGGATATCCTCACCATCCGGGGGTATTTCAAGCGCTTTGATTACCGGCAGACGGACGCCTTGCTCTCCGGTGCGGATGCTACCGTTACGTACCAGTGGACCGGCTCCCTGCAAAGCACCGCAAAAGCCTCCGTGCTCTATGCCCGGGATATAACTAACCGCGACTGGCTTATTTTAATGCCCGCCAACCGTTTTTCCCTGGGTAACAAGTACACGCACAGCTTCAGCGAGCGCTGGCAGGATGCCTTTGTAGCGCTGGACGCCCGCTATGTGGCGCAGCAGAACCGCATCCCGGCCAACTTTGACGAGGTAGATTACCCAAGGCCCCCGGCAGCTTACTTCCTGCTGGACGCTTCCATAGGGAGCACCCTTTTTATTAACAAGCAGCCCCTGCATCTCAGCTTGTCGGTGGATAACCTGCTGAACGCTAAGTACCGGGATTACCTGGATGCGTTCCGCTATTTCATAGACCAGCCCGGGCGAAATGTAGTGCTGCGTATCAACATTCCATTTAACAGTAAAAAATCAAACGAACAATGAAAAAAGTAATTTTATCCGTAGCTATCCTTTCCGCTTTTGCCGCGGCATTCTCTTCGTGCAAGAAAGACCCTATTGAGAACCCCGTAGTAGAAGAGGGCGAACTGATAACCACCCTGAAAGTAACGGTTACCGACAGCAATAATGTGAGCAAGTCTTTCGTTTATAAGGTAGAGAACGGCTTCGGTAGCAGCTCGCAGGGAACCGTGCAGATAGATACCTTTAAACTGGCGCCCAACTATACGTACAGCTATGTGATAGAAGTGCTGAACGAGTCGGAAACACCAGTGGAAGACATAACGGCTGAAGTGCTTTCAGAGCGAGATGAACACTTGTTCCTGCTCACGTCTGCACCCGCCACCGGCGCGGGCTCGCTTACGCTCAGCAATGGCAGCAAAGACAACCAGAACCTGCCGTTCAACCAGTCAGGGAAGTTAACTTCCGGCGCTGCAGGCAGCGGCTCGTTCACCATTGCGCTGCTGCATGAGCCTACCAATAAGAACGGAGCCACTACCGCCGAAACCGGTGGTGAAACGGATGCCGAAGCTACCTTCCCGGTTGCAATACAGTAGATCCTTTTTACAGATAAACAATGGGCCATCTCTTTTTTAAGGGATGGCTTTTTTGTGCTAACTTTAATAGATATAATGAATATTACCGCTCGCGCTATATTAACCGCTATTGCCGCTATTTTCTGCCAGGGCGCCCACGCCCAGTTTGAAGGGCAGGTGTACCAGTCGCGCACCGACATATCCGTATGGGCCAACGGGCAAGAGCGCACGCTGGCCTGGTGCGGAGGATTCAACAATCCCCAACTGGCTATGGGAGACCTCAACAACGATGGCCGGCAAGACCTCGTTATCTACGAGAAATTCAACCGGCAGGTGAAGACCTTTATCAACTACGGAACTCCGGGAAACCCCGACTACCGATACGATCCCCGCTACGCCCTGCAGTTTCCACAGGCGGCGGAGTACCTGATACTGGCCGACTATAATGATGACAATATCCCCGACCTTTTTGAGCGCGGTCTTTCGGGGTACGAAGTATGGAGAGGTTACTACAATGGCAGCAATGAACTGTGTTTTACGTATTACAAGGCGCTGAACTATACCAATGATTCGCAGACAATAGGGGTGGTAAACGCTTATGTGGAGCCATCGGATATACCGGCTGTGTATGATATAGACAATGATGGCGACCTGGACTTCGTGGCTTTTTATGCGGGTGGCTCCCGGTTTTACTACTACCGCAATATGCGGGTGGAAGACGGGCTGCCGGCTGACAGCATCAGCATTAAGCTGCGCGACCGCTGCTGGGGAAAATCGTTCCAGGGTTTTGAGCGCACATATACATTAGCCTATCCCTGCAGCAATGCGGGGCTGGGCAGGTCGGCCGGTGGAGACACGCGGCATACGGGAAATACCCTGTGCTTGTTGGACGCTGACGGCGACGGCGACGCAGACATACTGAACGGGAACCTGTCTTTTTCTGACATTCAGTTCCTGGTGAACGGAAAGGCGCAGGGCACCACGGGCACCGATAGTATAGTGGCGCAGGACACCACCTGGAAAGGATACAGCAATGCGCAGTGGCCATCGGCATTCGCGCTGGATATAGACCAGGACGGAAAGCAGGATGTTCTGATCACTCCTCATGCCGACCTTACCTCGGAGAATTATAAAACCATAGCATACTACCGCAACACGGGTACTTCGTCTTCGCCGGTATTCACCTACCAGTCCGATACGTTCCTGGTGGATAAGACCATAGACGCGGGCACTAATTCCCGGCCGTTGTTTTACGACTACGATAAGGATGGCAAGCCCGACCTTATAGTGGGTTCTGATGGGTATTACCAGAATGGCCTGCTGCGCAGCCGACTCTCTTACTACCGCAATACCTCTACCCCTGGTAATCCTTCGTTTGAGTTTCAGTCGCACGACTTGGTGAATGTCGCCGCACTTTCGCTGCGTGGCTCCTCGCCGGCGGCTGGCGACCTGGACGGGGACGGCAAGGACGACCTGGTAATAGGGCAGGCCGATGGTACCCTCACTATGTTTACCAATACCGCCGCTTCCGGTTCTGTTCAGCCCATATGGGCGAATCCCGTAGTGAAGATACAGGATGTGAACCCCTATATAATAGACGTAGGCCAGGCTGCCGCACCGCTTATCTATGACATAGACCAGGATGGCCGCCCCGACTTGCTTATCGGCAACTCGCTGGGTTATCTTTCCTACTACCGGAATGTAAATACCACTCCCGGCGTGCTGGCATTAGAGCTGGTGAATGACCAGTTGGGCGGCGTGAAAACCGACCCGCAGGTATCGTTCCTCGGTCACTGCACACCGTTTATCGGTAAGATGGACAATACCAATGTAGACTACCTGGTAAGCGGCAGCACCAGCGGCACTATATACCGGTTTACCGGTTTCCAGGGTGGTGATACGGCAGTTGCTTACCCCATGATAGATTCTGCGTACTCCTGGATTACCAATGCAGGCATCCGCACCGCGCCGGCGATAGCCGATGTGGATGGCGATGGTTGGTACGAGATGGTAGTAGGCAACCAGTTTGGCGGGCTATTCCTCTACCGGCAGTGGGTGAACGCCTCGGCAGGCGATGTGGTAAAGCATCCCGCGGCTTCGGTAAAGATATGGCCCAACCCCGCGGCGGGTTATTTTGATGTGAGCTGGAGCAGGGTGGCGGAAGAGGTATCGGTGACAGTGGTTAATTCCCTCGGGCAGGTGTTGTACCAGCGCAGGGGGCTTTCCGGCGAGTCGCTACAGGTAGAAACCTCCGGCTGGGCTTCGGGCTTATATTTCTGTACCTGGCAGTCGGCCGGGCAGCGGGTGACGCAGCGGGTGGCTGTGATGCGGTAGTTTGTGTTTGCAGGGCTGCCCGTAAATAGCTATTTTTATAAATATTGCCGTGCTGTGCGGCAACTGCTCAATTACTCAAATCTTGATGATGAAATACTTGTACCCGCGATTGGCCGTGTTCGGCGCCCTGCTGTTTGTTTCGGTCACCGCTACGGCGCAGCCGCTGGTGGTAACAGGCGCCGCTACCGACCCTACCTGTAGTGGCCTGCACGATGGAACGGCGGCTGCCACCGTACAGAGT
The DNA here is from genome assembly GCA_016786665.1 of Flavipsychrobacter sp. Taxonomy (GTDB): domain Bacteria; phylum Bacteroidota; class Bacteroidia; order Chitinophagales; family Chitinophagaceae; genus MKUN01. The sequence goes on along the minus strand of JAEUVZ010000049.1, from coordinate 578 downwards.
GGTGCGGGCCCGTATACCTATGCCTGGACGCCTAATGTGAGCACGGCCGCAACGGCCAGCCAGCTGCCGCCGGGCAACTATAGTGTATTCGTGACCGACCAGGGAACAGGTGATACGTCTACGGTGTTTTTTACTATCGGTACCGGGCCGCAGGTGTTGTCGCTTAATATGGGCCACACGGATAGTCCTTGCTACGGCGAAAATTATGGCTCGGTATGGTGCGCCGTCGGTGGCTCGGGGCCATACACTTATACATGGCTCCCCGGTGGTTCAACCCAACATACCGTTCATAATCTTTCTGTAGGCACATATACTGTTGTTGTAACCAATATGCAAGGTTGTACCAACAGTGGTTCTGTTACTATATCGCAACCGGCGGGCCCAACAATGACCACCAGTATAAGCCACGGTGATATAACCTGCAACGGCGCCCAGGATGGCTGGGCCTCGCTATCAGTACAAGGTACTACGGGACCCTACACATATTCCTGGTTCCCGGTTGCTTCTGTCTTCGCTTACAAGTCCAATATGGCGGCGGGTATCCACTATGTAGCCGTTGTAGACGCTAATGGCTGCAT
>JAEUVZ010000003.1 GCA_016786665.1 Flavipsychrobacter sp. | reverse complement strand
GCCCCCTTCCCGGTCGCTCACAAAGTATAGCTCGCGGTTATCGGGAGAAAGGCAGGCCATCCCTTCATATCCCGGACTATTAATGGTAGCGCCAAAGTTCTCCGGCGCCGACCATTCATCAGCTGTGTCTTTACGAAACGACATATACAGGTCGCAGCCGCCTTTGTCCCAGCCGTTATCACTGCGGTTGTCGCATTTTGTATAAAACATGTAGTGACCGTCCACCGAGAACGTCTGTGCGTACTCATGGTTGGGAGTATTGGGCGGATTGCCCAGGTTCAGTGCCGCAAACCAGCCACCGCAGCTATCCGCTTTGGCAAAGAAGAAATCTTCGTCCATTCCTTTCACACGGCGCGTAAAGTGCAGGGTCTGTGTATCGGCGGTTACATACGGGTATAGCTCCGGGTACGGGCTGTTGATGCGCACGCCCATGTGTTCCACGGTATCGCGCCACACCTTACCCAGCGCCGTCAGCATGAACTGGCTTTGCTCTTTCAGCAGCCTCCACTCCCCTGTTTTGTCGTCACCACCATAGGTATTAATAAGCGCCAGTGCTTCACCGGGACTTTGGTTGTACAGCAGGCTCCTGGCCAGTGGGCGCGCAAAGTCTTTCTGCCCGTTCTTGCAGCGGCTGGAAGCGCTGCGGAATACGTCCACGGCCTGGTCATACTTACGCAGCTTAAAGTACCATTCGCCCAGGGAGCTATAAGCATAGGCGTAGGACGGGTCAGCGGATATGGCCTGCTTCATGGTAGTGCAGGCCTCTTCATGTTTCCCCTTGCGGAAGAGTTCTGTTGCTTTGTTATACAGTTTCTTCGCTCCCTTTTCAGCCCGGAAGGGATTCTCATGCTCCACAGCTTTAGCCTTATTGCGCGGGTCATCGGGAACCGGCTTTGTATAAGGCACTTTCACCTCCTGCGTAGCACGCGCCGCCGATTGCGCAAAAGCACAATTCGCCCAGAGAAAGGCCAATGTGGATAAGATATACCTAAGCTGCATGCGGATCAAGTGGGGTAAAAATAAGAAACCCTCGTTTCTTTACCCATAAATCCGAAATTTGTATTTTCCAGAGATATAGCCGCGTATGAGTACTACTATAATATGTCCTAATTGTGCCCACCAGTTTGAGCCGACCGATGCCATCGCCCAATCCATAGAAAAGGACCTCCGCTCCAAAATGGAGTCGGAATGGCGCAGGCGAATGGATGGCCTCAAGGCAGAGAAACAGCAACTGGAGCAGCAGCAGAGAAGCCTGGAGCTGCAAAAAGAGCAACAGGAGGAAGAACTCAGGCGACGACTGGAAAGTGAAAAAAAAATACTGGAGGAAAACATCACGCTCCACCTCAAAAAAAATATGGCCGAGGAGTACGAAGGCCAGTTTAAGCACTACCAGCAACTGCTTACCGAGAAAGACGAGAAAATAAAGAAAGGGCAGCAGGTGGAACTGGAAGCCCTGAAGCTGAAAGAAAAACTGGTAATGCAGGAGCAGGAAATGGAACTGCAACTGAAAAAATCGCTGCTGGAAGAACGCGAACGGCTGCAGGAAATAATGAAGAAGGAGGAAGAAGAACGCGCCAAAGTCCGCGACCTGGAACACCTGCTGAAAATAAGGGAACTGGAAAAGCAACTGGAAGACCAGAAGATGCTGGCCGAAGAAATGAAGCGCAAAGCCGAACAAGGCTCCATGCAGCTACAGGGCGAAGTGCAGGAATTGCTGATTGAGGAAATGCTGCGGGCCGCATTCCCTTTCGATATTGTAAGCGAAGTAGGCAAGGGCATCCGGGGAGCGGACAGCATCCTTACCGTTCGGAATGGCTACGGCCAGGAGTGTGGCAAGATTGTTTTTGAAAGTAAGCGCACCAAGGACTTCAGCAACGAATGGATAGAAAAGACCAAAGCCGACATGCGCAGCCTCAGCGCTGACATGGCGGTGATAGTAACCCAGGCCATGCCGAAAGGAATGGACACCTTCGGCGAAAAAGATGGTGTATGGATATGCACCTTCAACGAAGCGAAAGCACTAACAGCCGTACTACGCGATATGGTCATTAAAGTATTCAACGCCCTTAAGAGTAATGAGAACAAAGGTGACAAGATGCACCTCCTCTACGACTACCTTACGGGAAAAGAATTTTCTGAACAATGGAAAGCTATGCGCGAAGGATTTGTTTCGATGCGTATGTCCATCATCAAAGAGCGCGAGCAAATGGAAAAACTCTGGAAAGTACGCGAAAAGCAACTCGACAAAGTTCTCCTCAGCGCCACACATATCAAAGGCTCCATAGAAGGCATCTCAGGCACTGATGTAGATTTGAATTTGATAGAGGATAGTGGGGATGGGTATTTGCTGGAATAACGGACGGCTACCACTACTAACCCCACAAAATAGAAACGTCGCTCACCTGGAGCGACGTTTCTATTCTTATGTTTCTCTTAACTAAGCTTTGTTCTTCTTTTCGTCTTCTAAATGAGGGTAGACATGTTTTACGTTACCTTCTTTATCGCTGATAACAATAAAGTCCTTCTTCTCCCTGGCCTCGTCAACAACTTTCTTTACAGCCAGCCGGAAACCTTCCATTATCTTCTCTGAATACTGCTTATCTGTTATCTGCATATTGAAGTATTTTATTCCAGATCTCCATATCAACAACATTCGATGCCGTAGAATTGTTCCCTTCAGCAACCATAACAGGTACGTCTTCAGAGTTGTTTACTACCATCCAATGGCCGCATACCGGAATGAACAAATTTACTAAATTTTTCAATGCTTTGGGGTATCTACGCCTGATTATATCCTCGGGGATATTGTGTCCGCCCTTTGCCACCCTCTTTGCTACCCGGTCTATTGACAATTCCGGGTTATTGAGATAAACGAACAGCAAGTCTACCTGGTAACCCTTTTCAATACAAGCCCTGGCAATATTTACATAATACCTCGTGGTCAACGTTGTCTCAATAGCAAAGGTTTCGTTTGCGGCAATCAACTCCTGTATCCGCTGCAGCATTATCTTCCCCGCTTCAATTGAGACACCTTCAGGGTTAAAAGGCGACAGCCCCCTGGCTATCTCATCGGCATTCACATATTCCTTACAGTGAACAACCCCCGGCAGAAGCGTATACGCCCCGGTCGTTTTCCCGGCGCCATTCGGGCCACCAATTATGTACAGTACCGGCATCAGAAAACAAATATAAACAACAAACCCGCTCAATGAGCGGGCTTGCCTATAACTTGTTTACTAATAAACCTATCATTTATCAACCAACTACGCTTCTGCTTCCATATACGACTCGGTTGGCTCACAAACGCATATCAGGTTACGGTCGCCTACGGTGTTGTTCACGCGGGAAACGCTCGGCCAGAATTTAGCGTGCTTTACATATTCCAGCGGATATCCGGCCTGCTGGCGGGTATACTTGTGGTTCCACTCGTCTGCCGTTATTACAGCCTGTGTATGCGGCGCGTTCTTCAGCGGGTTATCAGCCTTATCAGCTTTGCCATCTTCTATCGCACGTATCTCTTCACGGATGCTTAACAGCGCATCGCAGAAGCGGTCCAGTTCAGCTTTGTCTTCGCTTTCGGTTGGCTCTATCATGATAGTACCTGCTACCGGGAAGCTCATGGTAGGCGCATGGAAACCGTAGTCCATCAGGCGTTTCGCAACATCTTCCGCCTCTATCTCTGCGGTCTTTTTGAACGGGCGCAAGTCTACAATAAATTCGTGGGCGCAGGTACCACCGCTGCCGGTGTACAGTATTTCATATTTATCTTTCAGGCGGGCGCGCATGTAGTTGGCGTTCAGTATCGCGAACTCCGTTGCCTTGCGTACGCCTGTTGCACCCAGCATGCGGATGTATGCATACGATATCAGCAGGATGCTGGCAGAGCCGAACGGAGCGGCAGATACCGCACCAACCTTAGTGCCGTCTGCATCTTCCACGTGGCCTGGCAGGAACGGTGCCAGGTGGCTCTTCACGCAGATGGGGCCCATGCCGGGGCCGCCGCCGCCGTGTGGTATAGCGAATGTCTTGTGCAGGTTCAGGTGGCAAACGTCTGCGCCTATCAGGCCGGGAGCGGTTAAGCCTACCTGTGCGTTCATGTTCGCGCCATCCATATATACTTGTCCGCCGTGTTCGTGAACGATAGCGGTGATGTCTTTTATTGATTCCTCGTACACACCATAGGTAGATGGGTAGGTGATCATGATACCGGCCAGGTTCGCGGCGTGCTGTGCTGCTTTTGCTTTCAGGTCTTCTACATCTACGTAGCCGTTCTCCAGTGCTTTTACCACTACCACTTTATAACCGCACATCACGGCAGAGGCGGGGTTAGTACCATGTGCGGAGATAGGTATCAGCATCACGTTGCGGTGTCCTTCTCCACGGCTTTCGTGGTAGTTGCGTATCGCCAGCAGGCCAGCGTATTCACCCTGCGCACCCGAGTTAGGTTGCAGGCTGCAGGCGTCAAATGCGGTTATCTCACAAAGGTATTCAGAAAGTTCTCTGGCTATTTGCTGATAGCCTGCAGCCTGGTTCTTAGGTGCAAAGGGGTGCATCTTGCTCCAGTGGCTCCAGCTCAGCGGCATCATTTCGCTCGCAGCGTTTAGTTTCATCGTGCACGAGCCAAGTGATATCATGCTCGTGTTCAGGCTCAGGTCCTTATTCTCCAGGAATTTGATGTACCGCATCATCTGCGTTTCGCTGTGGTGCTTGTTAAACACATCATGCAGCAGGAACTCTGATGTCCGGGTAAGCGAAGTAGGTATATGGGTCAGTGCCGTATCTTCGTTTATGCTGAAAGAAGCATCCCCGGTCAATACTTCCAGTATGTCCGATACGTCAGCGGTAGTAGTGGTCTCGTCCAGCGAAATACCTATGAGGCCATTGCCATGATACCGGAAATTGAGGCCTGTATCTTCCGCACGCTGGCGTATGGTCGCTTCATCTTCCACGCTCACCACCACGGTATCAAAGTAGTGTTTGCTATGTATTTTCAATCCCGCTTCCACCAGGGCGTCGCCCAGCGACTGTGCCAGGGTAGCCACGCGCTTAGCGATGTTCTTGAGGCCTGAAGGGCCGTGGAACACCGCATACATCGCCGCCATATTAGCCAGCAGCGCCTGCGCGGTGCAGATGTTGGAGGTTGCTTTTTCGCGCTTTATGTGTTGTTCCCTTGTCTGCAGGGCCATGCGCAGTGCGCGGTGCCCTTGCGCATCTACCGAGATGCCGATGATGCGGCCGGGTATCTGGCGCTTGAAGTCATCTTTGCAGGAGAAGAATGCGGCGTGAGGGCCACCATATCCCAGCGGAACGCCAAAACGCTGCGCGGAACCGAATGCCACGTCAGCGCCCAGTTCGCCCGGTGGGGTTAACAGCGTCAGCGCCAGCAGGTCGGTAGCCATGGCCACCAGCGCCCCGGCGGCATGTGCCTTTTCTATAAAGCCGCGGTAGTCTTCTACGCTGCCCTTATCGTTAGGGTACTGCAGAATGGCCCCGCAGTAGGTAGTGTCTATTGCCGCACTGGCAAAGTCTCCATACACCACCTGCGCGCCTATCGGCAGGGCACGGGTCTCTATTACGTCTTTCGTTTGCGGGAACACATTGTTGTCCACAAAGAATTTCGGGCGGTCAGGATTATTGCTGTCCTTATTCACGGTGTGGAAGAACATTGCCATCGCTTCAGCGGCGGCTGTTGCTTCGTCCAGCAGCGAGGCGTTGGCCAGCGGCAAGCCCGTCAGGTCAGTCACCATCGTCTGAAAGTTCAGAAGGCTTTCCAGGCGGCCCTGGCTTATTTCGGCCTGGTAAGGGGTGTACTGCGTGTACCATCCCGGGTTTTCAAAAATGTTCCGCAGTATTACGCTTGGCGTATGCGTGTCGTAGTAACCTTGGCCTATATAAGTGCGGAACACTTCGTTCTTAATAGATATCTCCTTTATCAGCTTCAGGTACTCGGCCTCGCTCATATACTCCGGTATATTCAGCTTGTGGTCCATACGGATGGCCGCGGGCACGGTACGCCCTATCAGTTCGTCCATATCAGCTACGCCTATCGTGCGCAGCATATCTTTGGTATCCTGTTCGTTAGGGCCTATGTGGCGACCTATAAACTCCCGGTTCTGAAGCGAAAACAAATTCATATTGCTGTTATAAAAAGAAGATGGTAAAAAGATGCGCAAAGTTACTGGGATATTAGGGATTTGCAAAAAGTGACCCCCTCCCCGCTACCACAACTTTTATTTTAAAACAAGACCCGCCCACCCATACAACGCCGCCACCGGGAGGAGGGCGAACGGCGCTATCCGGGTAATCCCCCATTTAGCTGCCGGAGGGCAAACAGTGCAAATCTGCCCCCGGTTGAGCTATAACCCGCCAATATTGCGTTATTTTGCATCAAAACACAGTTTCCTGGTATGAGAATATTTGCTACACTCGCTTTGGTGTGGGGCTTGTCGGTTACTGCTTTTGCGGATGGCGAAAAGACCCGCATTGGCTCCCTGCCCCTGAAAGATGGTTCCGTGATGGTAGTGCAGGAGTACCTCAGCAAGGCCCGCCTGCCCGAAAAAGTGGTCATTACATCCCCCTACGAGGAAGTCTATGCCTTTAAAGGAGGCGTGGTTACCAAGGTGCTGGAAATTGACGACCGCTATTCCGTTTTCGTAAAGAACGGCGATCACTATTATGTTTATAATAATATCTACGCCCTGGCGGTAAACGATGGTGACCACCTGGAACGCGGCGAACTCCTGGGCTCCCTCCGCTACGACAAGCGCTTTGGCGAGTACCAGATGGAAATGCAGATATGGGAAGACAACGGCCGCAACACCTGCCGCCTGGTAAACAATCACGTGGTCTGCATACTGGCGGGCAAGCCATACATTCCCAGGCCCGAACCGCGCCCGAAGGCAAAAAGCACGCACAAAGGCAAGAGCGCCAAACACGCTTCATCTACCCGCGGCAAGAAAACCACCTCTAAAAAATACGCCTCCAAGAGCAGGACAGCTAAAAGCAAAGCGGTAAAGTCCAAGTCGGTAAAATCCAAAACCGCTAAACCCACTACAAAAGCCCGGAAAGCTCCCGCAAAAAAAGCCCCTGCTAAAAAGAAGAAGAAGTAACCACCACCAATATAGTCTCGCAGGCTGCCTTTCAGGCAGCCTGTTTTTTTTTGCCACATCAACACGTCTCCCAACACCCCATCCAGATATCCACATTCCCTCACCTACCCTTTCCTTTTTCGTAAATTTGTATCTTGTCGAAACCCAGGGAGGGTTAACAGACCTGGCTCCAACAGCCTGGCAAAGTACAGGGCATTTCTTTTGTAACGCTCTAATACCTCTCCACCGGTTAAAATGAGTTAAACCAAAAGTCAATTCTCGCCAACTAAAAGTCAAATCTGGTTAAAGCAAAAGTCAATTCTCGCCAGCTAAAAGTAAAGTAAAAGTCAAAATAGAGTCCGCTAAAAGTCAAATTTGAAAGCGCTCCATTTGCCAGGATGCAATACCAGTAAGGCTTTCCAGGAATGCGGCACTAAAAGCTCCAAAACTTAATTGCACCCTACCGACCGGTTGACCCCCATTATGTAGGCGGCTACAACCAGGCCTATGCGCGACTGCGCTTTTAGTTTGCGCAGCAGCATCTCTTCAAAGTGCTCTACTTGCGTGGGCGCCAGCTGCAAGGCCTGGCCAATTTCCGGGTAGCTCATCTCGCTGCACAGCAATGCCAGGAATTGTGATTCCCGCGCGCTGAGAAACAACTCCCGTTGCCGGTCGTATAAGTCAAGTTCGCTGGCAGGTAGCCCTTCAAAGTACACCCCGGAGTAGTACAGGGTCAGCAGCGCCCGTTCCAACTCCCGGGGGCCGCACGCCTTAGAAAGGTAGCCATCAGCTCCTTTCTGCAGCAGCCGCACGAGATTAAACTCATGGGGATGAGTGGACAGGGCCAGTATTTTCGTTCGGGGCAATGTTTCCTTTAGCTCTGCTACCAGGTTATAATAGCGATTGTCGGGAGCGTTTATCCCTACCAGGCAGATGGAGGGCTCCGGGGATACGGTAGAGTAACCGGTGCGTAGGCAGGCTGCATCCCGTACACAGCAGGTTACTTCTATTCCGCCCATTTTACGGATAGCGGCAGTAAGCCCGGCAACAAATATCAACTGGTCATCTACTATTGATAGCGTAATGCGTCTGCTCATAGGGTACTCTTGCTAAGCTGTAATAACTCTTTATAAAGCGCTTCCTTTTCTTCCATACAGGCCAGGTAGCGCTCCTTATAGTCTACGTTCTCCTGTGCGGCATTCACCATGGTCCCCCTGCCCGTAAAGAGCCAGTTCAGGTTCAGGTCATAAAACCTGTTTGAGATATCTTCAATGATCTGGCAACTGGGACTGGCGTTGGCAGTGTTGAACAGGCGATACAGTTTTTGGGGAGATTTATACCCAAGTATTATCGACAGGTCCATAAGCCCCAACTGCTTGTGATCCAGGTACATTTTCAATCTCTTTACTAACTCTTTCATTTCGTAATATTTATGCATTAACAAGGCAGAACATCAATTAAAACATGTTGTAACTGGAATAAAACTTGTTTTATTAATGCTGTACACCGTATCGTAAGAGCGTAATAAACTATACCCTGTATGAGAACATTAAAAAATCTATTCCTCGTAGTCCTGTTCTGCACCGCAGTGGGCATAAATAAAATATACCGATCAATGAACTAACAATTAACCATAACACTAAAAATTCAACTACTATGAACAACGTAAACAAACTGTTGCTGGCAGCGGCTTTCGCTGCATGCATTACACCTGCAGCCTCTGGCCAGGTTACACACTTCTCCGTTTATGGCAACGAAGCGCTTTCCCTCAGCGGCGGACTTGCTTGCATCGGCGGCGGATTCATTAACGAAGGCAATATCAGCGATGCGGACGTGACCAACTATGCCAGTTATGCCTCCCTGGTCGATTTGCTCGGCTGTACCGCTTCCGCACGGGTGCCGCTGGTAGCCGACGTGACCACAACCACCGTTGCTACCGCTCCTACCGCACAGCGGTTCGTGGGCATGCATATTGGTACAGCCAATGTTCTCTCGCTCTTGCCCAATGCCACTATCCGCACCTACAATAACGGAAGCCTCGTAGAAACCTTTAGCGGCACGGGGTTACTCTCCCTCCTGGCGGGCGTAGACCAATACTATATTTATGGCTACGCCACACAGCCGTTCAACCAGGTAGAGTTATCTGTCTCCGGTCTGGCAGGGGTGCTCACCGGCATCAACTATTATTACGGATTCGCTACTGCAGATACCTTCACCTTACTGGGTCCGCTTTCCATCGCTACGGGATCATTTGAGGCAACAAACAAAGACGGCATGGCATGGCTCTCCTGGCAGGCGGACGACACCTATACACCCTCTGTTTTCTACATCGAGCGCAGCATCAATGGTAAGGACTTCTCTGTACTAGGTAGTTTAACGCAGTCGGAGACACACAAGTACGTGTATACCGATGTTCAGCCGGCCCGTGGCGTTACCAACTACTACCGCATCCGCACTATGGAACCCGATGGCCGGCAATCGTTCACCCGCGTCATTCCGCTGAAGTTCTCGCTACATACCGCATCATCGCTGGAAATTTACCCCAATCCATCTACCGGCAAGGTGAACATTGTAGCACCATTCAGTGGCCGGCAGCAATTGGCACTGACAGACATTTCCGGCAGAACGGTTTTTTCAGGCACTTACTATGGGCAGGCAACAATTACACTTACCAGCGAACTGGCTACGCTACCCGCCGGCACCTACCACATTACCATTACCGGTGAAAACGGCGAGCGTGTTTCTGGTACATGGGCACGTCAATAGCATTCACACACTTTCATAAGCATACAGGGCTGCTTTCCAGCAGCCCTATTATAGTTTTATAGTGCCTTAATGCCCATATTTAGCGCAAAAAGTACCAGTCCTATCCGCGTATTCACCGATAGTTTCCGGTAGAGCGACTTCCGGTAGTAATCTATTGTGCCTGTGGCGACACCCATTTTCTCCGCTATTGCTTTATAGGTCATCTCCGTGCAGCAGAGCGACAAGAATTCCATTTCCTGGTAACTAAGCTGCAGCAGCAATTTGCTACGGGGTTGTTCCAAAAAGTCGTGTGGCACCAGGTCGGTGTAGAAATAACCTCGCTCGGCTACCGCCCGTAGCGCCTTATGCATTTCTACCGGGTCGCTGCTTTTCAGCAAGAAGCCGTTTGCCCCTATTCTCAGGCCACGGATGATGCTCATCTCGTTGGTAAACAACGACAGGAGAAGCACCTTTACTTTGGGCCAGTCCTTCTTTATCTTTTTCAGCACCTCGTAGCCATTAGCCGTGGGCATGCTGATATCAAACACGCAGATATCCGGCACGGATCCTCTTTCCATTTGTTGCAGCAATCCTTCTGCGGTAGGCTCCTTTAGCAATACGGTAAAACCTTCAAAATTGTCAATAGTGGCGCAGAGTCCTTCCAGGTATAGTGGATGCTCTTCTGCTATCGCTACTTTGATCATAGGATATAGTTTAGGGTTACCTCCGAAAAATACAGCGCATTTTTTATCTGCGCTACCGTCAAACGACGGAGCTCGTGATAATTTTTTTTCTTCGATGCCCCACTTTATGATCAACAGCAGGATATACATACAAGTAAGCCGGGGCGCTTACCCCGGCTTACTTGTATCGTTGCTGTTCGCCTTATCGTTTTTCTATTTTCCGGGCTACCTGCAGGCCGTTGCCTATCACCTGTAGGGTGTAGACACCATTGGCAAAAGGCGCCAGGGAAACCCGCTCTTCCATTTCGCTGCCGGTCAAGGTCACATCGCGCTCATACACTACCTGGCCCAGCACATTCTGCAACGTGATGTGATAGTCACCGCTGGCTACTCCGCCCGCGCGAATGTTCACTACGTCATAAGCCGGGTTGGGGTATATGTCCATAGTATATCCGCCTGTTGCCGTTGGTACGCTTACGGGGCAGGTAACCGTTATGTAGTTGGGCAGCAGCAGGGTATCACTGCCGCAGCTATCGGTCACTATCAACTGTGCCGAGTACGATCCAGCTACAGTGTACAGTGCCGTAGGGTTAGCACCCGTGTACACCTGCGGGGTACCATTCACGTCTATGGTCCATTCATAGGTAACCGGGCCACTGGTCAGCGACTCATCCGTAAAGTTCACCACCAGCGGACAGGTACCCATTACAGGCGAGGCCGAGAAAGCCGCGGTGGGCGGCGCGCACGGAGGTATCACACTTACTGTAGTAGTATCGGTCATCACACATCCGTTGCCATCGGTTACCGTTACGGTATAGGTAATGGTGCTGGCCGGCGTGGCGTATGGATTGGAGAGCACATTGTTATTAAGATCTACGTTGGGCAGCCAGGTGTAGCTGAGCGGCCCTGTTCCGGTTCCGGTAGGCGCACCACCTATAGTAGCGCCAAACCCTTGCGCTACCGATACGCCCGGCCCTGCATCCGCCGTAGGCAACGGATTGATGGTAATGGATACCTGGTCGGTACTGGAGCAGTTAGTGCCGGCATTGGTTACCGTTAGCGTATAAGTAACAGGTACGGTAGTGGTAGTGACAGGCATCGCTACTACCGTACTGTTCAGGTCCGTTGCGGGAGCCCAGCTATACAGGTAGCCATTTACAAAAGGGGTACCCAGGGTAGTAGGGAAACCGCTGCACATTACCTGGTTCGGGCCCGCGTCAGTATTGGGCAGCGCATTTACGGTAATGGTTACGTGGGCGGTATCCTGGCAACCGGTGGCCGTTATAGTGCGGGTAAGCACGTAGGTAGTGGTAGCAGTGGGTGTGGCCGTAGGCTGGGCGGCGTTCGGGTTGCTCAGGCCCGTGGTGGGCGTCCAGCTGTAAGAGCTGCCCGGCGTAAACGGAGACCCTATCTGTACCGATGTGCCCGAACAAATGGTTTGGTTGGTACCGGCATTAGCAACGGGGAGCGGATTCACCGTTACCGTTACCTGTGCGCAGCTGGAGTTGCATATGCCGTTCTCGGCACGCACATAGTAGGTGGTAGAGGTAGTGGGCGATACGTTCAGGGTGGTGCCGTTGCCCACTTGTGTGCCGCCACAGCTGCCCGTATACCATACCCACGTAGCACCCGTACTCAGCGTTCCGTTTACCGTCAGTGTAGTGCTGTTGCCATTACATATTGCTGCAGGCGAAGCGCTTGCTCCCGTCGGGTTGCTGGGTTGAGGGGTCACATTTACCGTTACCGCATTGCTGGTAGCGGAAGTTCCGCAGGTGTTGGTGGCCGTGGCGGTATAGGTTCCGGTAGTGTTTATCGATTGTGTAGTGCCGGTGCCGCTGTTGCTCCAGTTAAAGGTACAACCTGTGCACGGGTTAGATACCGTTAAGGTAGCGGGATTGCTGGAACAAATAGAAAGCGGGCCCGATGGCGTAATGACCGGCGTTACCGGCTGCGCCAGCAGCGATATCCCTACCGTATTACTATTAGCGGAGGTGCCGCAGAAGTTGGTAGCGGTAGCGGTATAGCTGCCGGGCGTGTACATTACGGTGGTGATGCCTGTGTCACTGTTGCTCCAGTTAAAGGTGCAACCCGTGCAGGGATTGGAGATAGTGAGCGTGGCGGAGTCGCCGTTGCAGAAGCTCAGCGGGCCCGATGGGGTTACTACCGGCACGGCGGGCAGTGCCGTCACCGTTATGGCTACTGCGTTACTGGCGGCAGAAGTACCGCAGGAGTTGGTGGCCGTGGCGGTGTAGCTGCCGGCCGTGCTTACCGACTGTGTGGTGCCGGTGCCGCCGTTGCTCCAGTTAAAGGTGCAGCTCGTGCAGGGGTTGCTGATGGTTAACGTTTGCGCGTTGCCGGCGCAAAGGTCTACCGGGCCGGAAGGAGTAATGGTTGGCACCACCGGCAGCGGGTCTATCGTTACCGAAACACTATTGCTGGTTACTGATGTGCCGCAAGTATTGGTAGCGGTCACCGTAGTGCTGCTGGTGGCGCTGATAACTTTGGTAGTACCGGTGCCGCCTCCACTCCAGGCGAAGCTACAGCCGGTGCACGGGTTGCTGATGGTGAGCGTTTGCGTATTGGGGGTACAAAGCGTTACCGGTCCTGCGGGAGTTACCGTAGGAGTAGTAGGCCCGCATTGGGTGGCGCATATCTGGAAACCGGTGTTCAGGGTACTGCCAAAGTAATCGTACACGCGTACATAGTAGGTAGTGCCGGAGGTGAGGCCGGTTACTGTCATAGTCTCGGTGCCTGCGGTTCCCGACGCATCCACGCATTGCAGCAAGGTGAGGCCGGTGCAGCTTCCGGAATATATGCCCATTACTACGTCGGTATTGGCGCCGGATACACAGGTAAGGGTTACGCCCGTTCCAGAGGTGCCGGAAGGTGTTACAGTGTACCACACATCCGCTGCCCGTACCGCTGTAGAGCCGGAACACGAAGTGGCCGGCAGCGACTCGGTAGCCCGGCAGAGGTCACCGCTGGTATACGTGCACGATGCGTTCAGCGGTAGCGTTATGGCGTTGGCGCAGTTATCATTGGTAGCGCCGGTACAGTTTGCCGCCTGCAGTGCCTGGTAGGCGTTCACCCGGCCATAGCCCAGCTCATTGCTCCACGTGCCGTTCGGCTGGCCGCTCACACCGGTGCTGTAGGTGTAGCCTCCTACTTTCTCGCAGGTGCTTTCTATGGCGTACCGCAGATTAGCGGCCGACAGAGTTGGGTTCAGGGAGAGCGTGAGCGCCGCTACTGCCGCCGTGGCGGGGCATGCAGAGGAGGTACCGTTAAAGAATTGGTAATAGTCGCCGCTGGTGTAGCCGTTAGCGCCGGCTATGTCGGTAGCGTACCAGCGGATACCGGGGGCTCCCACATCGGTACCCACGCCGTAGTCACAACCCCAGCCTTCACCATCGCCGCAGGAGTTCGGGCTTTTGCGCATGTCGCAAAAGCTGGTAGCGGCTACCGCTATCGTATTGGTATTGTTAGCCGGGTAGGCCACAGTAGTAGTATTGGAGTTTCCGTTGGAGCTGAAAAACAGTGTGCCGGCTCCATTGCGGCCCAGCACCAGGGCATTGGCTATCGCATTGTCAAATACGGTACTGCTGCTGCCACCACCCGTAGAGTTGGAAATAATATCGGCGTTTTGGTAAGACCATGTAGTGGCCAGCGCCCTGATGGAGCCACTGGTGCTAAAGCTGCCGCCACTGCTGATGATGGTGCCTATCTTTACCGCCTTTACCTGCACGCCATAGGCTACACCTACGGTACCCACGTTGTTGTTGCCCGTAGCGCCTATTATGCTGGCGCAGTTAATGCCATGCGCATCGCCGGTAAAGCCGGAAGAGGCAAACCCGGAACCGACCGCGTCATACGTAGCAGCAAAGGAAATATCCGGGTGGGTAAATTCCGCGTTGGAGCCCCAGCAGTCGTGTACCGCTACACTTATAGAAGAGTTGCCGGTAGCTAAGGTCCACGCGTTCACCACATCCATATCTGCGCCGGCGGTGGCACCGGTGTACTGGGCGGTATTGTTGATGCCCCACAGGAAACCGTAGTAGGGGTCAACCGTGTGCAGTTTGCAGGTATAAATAAAATCGGGTTCTGCCCATTTAAACTTGTTAAGCGTTTGCAGGTACCTGGCTATTTCCAGGGCGTTGCCTGCGGCATTTTTTGTTACCCGGCAGCGGTACACATGCTGCTGGTCGGGGAACTGCTCTTCTACCTGGAAGTGAAGCTGGCCCGCCAGTTCGCTCAGCAGCGCCATATCTCCGGCGCTGTTCAGGCCTACGAAAAGCACATCGTAGAGGGCCTGTTCCTCCCCGCGGTATCCTACCACGGGAGCGGTATAGGCCACCTCAGGCATCTGCTTCAGCACGGCCGCTGCGGTTTCGTAGCTTACACCCTCCTTCAGTTCCGGGCGATACATACGGGGCAGCAAATCTTTCCACTCCTTCCGGTAGGGTGCAAACAGGCCAGAGGCGTTCAGTAGCTCCACTGCGGCGGCTTCCTGTACACCTTCACCGAAACCTACTACCAGCTTCCGGTCGTTGAAGGAAAAGTGAACCATTCCCTCCGGAAGGCGTATGTCGTATTTGTCGTGCGGCAGCCGGACGTCCTGGCTCCACGACGCCAGCGGAAATAGTAATGCAAACAGGATAAGTGGTAGAAATACCTTCCTCATATTCGGATGTGTTGTTGTGTAGTGAAAATATGTACTATGCATAACGAATTTAAACAATAAAGCTTATATTATTGTTAAAGCCATTACTTAAAGTTAGCGGCCAAGTCATACCACTTTATAGATGCTGAATGCGTCGCCGCCCTCGCTTCGCGAGATGCGGGGCACATAAAAAAAGCGCCCGGTATCCCGGGCGCTTCTGTAAAGCTTTTTTATGTTCTTTTATGCAGCCAGGGCTTCCGGCACATATTCCGACTGACCCATTTTCTTAAGGTGCGAAATGTGTGAGGCTATAGCCTGAACCATCAGGCGGTGCTCTATATAGGGTACACCCATGTCTTTACATGCCTCTTTCACTATCTTGCTGATAGTAGGATAGTGCGCATGCGATATCTTAGGGAACAGGTGGTGCTCTATCTGGAAGTTGAGCCCTCCTACATACCAGGTAATCAGTTTGTTCCGGGTAGCGAAATTAGCAGTCGTCTTCAGTTGGTGAAGCGCCCACTCATCTTCTATTTTATTGGCCGGCATCACCGCCTGCGGAAAAGCCGCCTCTTCTACCGTATGCGCCAGCTGGAACACGATGCTGAGCACGAAACCGCTGCTGCAGGTGTATACCAGGAAGCCTACCAGCCAGGGCGTAAAGCCCACCATATAAATAGGCAGGGCGATGTACGCACCTATGTAGAACAGCTTGAAACCCCAAAACAGGATATGATCCAGCGGCTTCAGTTTTTTAATAGGTACGGTACCTACCTTGCCGGTAAAGTATTTGCGGTAGTCGGTAAAGAACACCCAGAACAGGTAAAGCAATGAATAGAAGAACCAGAAATAATAGTGCTGGAACTTATGCATCTTCAGCCGCTTCTGTGTAGGCGCGAACCGGAGGAACGGGCGGGCTTCTATATCATCGTCTACGCCGTCTATGTTAGTGTAGGTGTGGTGTATGATGTTGTGCTTATTGTTCCACATAAAGCTGCTGCCCCCCAGGAAATCGAGGGTAAAGGCGGCCACTTTATTTACAACCGTATTGTTGCTGAAGCTGCCATGGGCGCCATCGTGCATTACATTAAAGCCAATGCCGGCGGTAGCCAGGCCCAGCAGGACACACTCTATAATAGCTACCCAGGCCACCGGCGTAAAAAACACCAGGTGAATGTATAAGCCGAATAAAGCACCGAACAATATAACCGCCTTTGTATATAATGCGCCGTTACCTGTAGATTCAATATCGGCATTCTTAAAATACTCACTTACCCTGTTTCGTAACTCGGTATGAACTGATAATGAAGAAGCGGAAAACTTTGGTGTTGCCATAACTGATTGTAATAAAATAACTCTTGCGCGAGCGACAACCTAAATATAGTGAAAGGATAGTAAATGTGTATTGCCTTTCGCGCCACGCAAAGGTATAATTATTAGTTGGCTTTAGGAGCGGGCGGTGCATAATAAAGCCGTTTTATGACATATATCACCACCCGGCTGAACGCGCAAAAAAATAGCCTTGCGAAAAAATTCACAAGGCTTGAACCGATATGCAGCAGGCCTGCCTATCAATTCAGGGGGTTAACGTCTTCACATAGCAATGAAGCTAAACAGGGGCCGGTGGCCGGGGAACCCGCAGGGCTCCCTTATTATCCGCTGTATTATATACAAACCTAAACAGCTAAAAAACAAAAAACAACCGCCAAAAGACGGATAACACCATATTAAATTTGAAACGATTTATCTACACTGGCTTGACTTTCAAGCGACGCCTCCTTACATTTATGAAAATACATCTATATGAATATGAATTTCCTGGTGCCGGTACTCGCCGGTTTAGTGCCTTTGCTGGTTGGTTTTGCGTGGTACAACCCCAAAGTGATGGGCAGGGCCTGGATAAAATCTACAGGTCTTACAGAAGAGCAACTTAAAAACGCTAACATGGGTAAAGTATTCGCACTTACCCTATTGTTCAGCCTGATGCTTGCCTTTATGCTTACGGGCATCGTCATTCACCAAAACGCGCTGCCATCGTTGGTAATGAATGAGCCAGGCTTCAGTGAAAAACAGGGTGCTGCTTACAAGTGGTACACCGATTCCATGGCGGTGTACGGCAAAAACTTCCGCACGTTCGGGCATGGGGCGTTGCATGGTACCATTGCCGCCATTTTTATCGCGCTGCCCATACTGGGTATCAACGCCCTGTTTGAGCGCAAGAGTGGCAAGTACATTTTCATACACCTGGGCTACTGGAT
Source organism: Flavipsychrobacter sp. (assembly GCA_016786665.1). Lineage (GTDB taxonomy): Bacteria > Bacteroidota > Bacteroidia > Chitinophagales > Chitinophagaceae > MKUN01. Next base: position 35,104 of record JAEUVZ010000003.1, on the reverse strand, counting down.
CATTACCCTGGCGCTGATGGGCGGTATCATCTGCCAATGGGCCTAAGCAACTATACATACCTTATAAAAGAAACAGCCGGGCGCTTTGCCCGGCTGTTCCTTTTATAAGGTGTCCGTTACTTCTTTCCTTTACTCTTAGCCGCTTTCAGGCTATCGAGGAAGGCGTCGTTTTCGGAGCCGTGTTTTATCTCCCTGTTTACGGGAGTTTTATCTTTGGCCTTCGCCTTTTTTATGCTGTCGCGCAGTTTGTTGTCTTCAGAGGAGTGGCGCACTTCTGTTCCCTGTTTCGCCGGCGGGGGGGCATCGGGCAGTGCCTGCGCTTCCTGTTGCGGGGTGTCAGGCACCGGCGCCGCTATGGGCACCGCGGCCGGTGTATCCACCGCCACCTCCGCAGGGGCTTGCTGCTCTGTGCTTTCTCCACAGCTCACGGTCGCTGATTGTAGCACCAGGGCCGCCACCAGCAACTTACTGCCCTGCAATAACGATCTTCTCATTCTTTATAATTGTTTGTCCGTTGCTTATTTTCAGGAAGTAAGTACCTGTGCTGAGATTGGCCTTGTTGAACGAGAACACGTTACGCCCTGCATTGGCCGTGCCCTTGTGCAACTGGCTCACCAGCCTACCAGCGGCATCTACCACCTCAATAAGTACCTGCTGCTTTTCTTTCGATTCAAACTCTACATAGTACTGGTCTACTATCGGGTTCGGGTACACTTTTGCTGAACCGCTTTCTTCGGCCACCATAGGCACGCTAACTGTTCCGCCCAGTATTTTGGCAATCCAGGTACCCCAGTATTTTTGTGCGTTTCCGTAAGTGCCGGCCATCCACACCGAGGCGGGATTATCGTTGTATTTGCGGCAGATACCGCTGTAGTCTCCCCAACGCTCAGAGTTACCGGAAACCCAGTTGTGGTCTACACAATTTTGTCCCGCCTTCACCAGGGTGGAAGACGACCACGTCATATTGTCGTCGCAGTTCACAACCCTGGTCTCCGGGAATACGCTGGAGCTTACGCGGTTGTAGGCTATTATCACCGATTTATCGGTAGTAGTATTGGCAATGGAAGCTACTGAGGGGTAACAGTTGTCGGCCACACCTATTTCGCTATACACCGAGGAAACATTGGTATTGTTCGATACGTTCAGGCGGTTGTAATTGATACCATTCCAGGCATTACCCGCATCAGTATTGAATACAAAGTGGATGATGCCGTTCAGGTAAAACCCATCAAGGGCGCGGCAGTCGCCTACATCCAGCGTCTTAGAGGTAGCCGGCTGCGGAGCGTCGGCGGCTACGCTGTAGGTAGTAGTATTTACATTCCATCCCTGCAGCTGGGCCGTAGTGGAGGCAATATTGTTCGAAATATCGTACAGGTTGATATTGTTGCTGCCACCGGTAGAACCCGCAGTGCTTACCATATATATGCCAGGCCCATAGCTACCCGTCTGTCCGTAGGATACCGGGAGGAGGGTAAAGGGATTGCCGGGGATGCCGGTCCACACCTGGTACAGGATATTGCCGCCGGTAAAGGCCGGGTTCTTCTGCACCTGGTACACTACGGCTTCGTTGAAGGGGCCACCCTGGTAAAACAGGTTCCCGCTAACAAATACCTCATCGTTAGATACGGCGATCTTGGGATAGTCGAACCACGAACCATCGTTGAGGGGATTGCCGGTGAAGTAGTAGAAGTACCAGCCATCCTGTGGATTGTTGGAAAGGGAAAACCCGAGTATGATGGCAGAGGTAGCCGCAACACCATCGCAGGTTTGCGCAAAAAGGATGAATTTATCATCCGTATTGCTGTATATCACCTTGGGGTCGCAAAGGTTAGTGGAAATCTGGTTATCGTTTATCAGGTCGTATATGGACTGAATATACGTTTGGGTACCTGTTGAGGTATAATAAGCGATGCGGGAATTGACCATGGAGACAATGTTGCCGTTGTTGGCAATTGCAATGGTATTATCCAGCGGTGAGTTACCACCCTGGGCATTGAGACCAATAAAATTAGTGGAAAGCACCGGCGTGCTGGCTGCGCTCTTGTTAGCTGGCACATCGTCGGAGGTTTGCTTCAGGTGAGCCTTCTGGCTTTTGAGCTCCTTCAGCAACTGGCGGTACTCACTGGGGTTCTTGGATATGATGCTGGTAAGTGCAGGCTGCCACTTGAGATCGAGCGAGGGCGTATTGCGGTATCCGATGAACCGGTAAGGTGGTTTTACCACCTTGGCTTCGCCCTGTATCTTAGCTCCGGGTGCGTTTACAGGTACTTTAGCATACTGCTGGGCAAACGCCGAAAAAGAGGCGGCCACCAGCAAGGATAATAGTAATAGCTTCTTCATATAAATTGGAAATTTCCCAAAAATAGTCAAATATCAAATGTATTTAACCCATATCGCAAAGATTTTCAAACGGCTACTATAACATTTTATTGTGACCAGCGGCATACGAAAGTAGCTACCAGCAACGTTCTGCAATAAAACAGCCCCAATCCGGGGAACTTGGCACGGAATTTTATATACTCTTAGAAAGAAATTGTAAACACTCAAAACACTTAAGATATGAAACGCAGGAACATCAGCTACTTTAAGAAAAGCAGGGCACAAAAAATAATGGCCAACGTAATGAACACCGACCTGATGACATTTTTATCAGCTACCATGAACCTTTGCAAAAGCGCGGTGGTAAAGACGCATATGCGCGAAACCCTCCGTGAGCTGGGGCAATCTGCTTCTTACAGGCTTAGCGCTTAGTAAGAGGTTCTATATATATTATAAAGCCGGGACGAAGTGAATGCTTCGTCCTTTTTTTGCGCCTGGCGTTGCCGGCTATGCCAATACTCCTTCTTTTATTTCCTTCCAAAGCGCGCGGTAGCACTTATTGGCAAAGCTGGATGGTGCAAATGCTTCAACAGGCGCATTGTACACACCCATCTTTTCAATATCGGACAGAGTGGGAATGTAATGCTCAAAAAAGCTGGGGTCGGTGCAGAGCTCATCCATTATTTCGTTGTGCATACCTTTACGGGTATCGGCCATAGCAAAGAAGCACATCAGCTTCCAGGCGTCTGCGCCTATTTTATCTCGGAAGTAATCTTTTACTATCTCGTAAGAGCGTACCGAAAGTGTGGTGGGTATTACCGGCATCAGTACCGCGTCGGAGGCGTGAAAGACATTATCGGCCAGGGTAGATATACCCGGGGCGCAGTCGATAAAAATAAAGTCGTAGTCGTTCTCCAGGTCTTTGAGCAGCGACTTCATCAGTTTTTTAGAAGAAGCTGTAGCCAGGGAATGTTCCAGCCGAGCCGACGACACATCAGTGGGTATAATGTCGAGGTTCTCGTAGTCGGTAGCCATGATAGCACTGGCGATGGAAACGGACTGATCGAGCAGGCGTTTCATATTAGCCCGGGGCTTGGGCTGCGCATTGTAATAGAAACTGGCAGCGCCCTGCGGGTCCAGGTCCCAAAGAAGTGTTTTGTAGCCATCCATAGCCGCCATGTAGGCGAAGTTGACACAGGAAGCGGTTTTGCCTACCCCTCCTTTCAGATTGTACAGCGAAGCAATGAACATAGTTTTAATCTCTCTCTTGTATGTTAGTAAAAATTAAAACTACTATATAGGCGGGTTCCCTCTATTAGTTTTTTTCCACATTTTTACCCCCAACCCCAAATATGCGGTAGGCCATATCTATGCCGGTCTGACCAGGGTCTTTGTAGAAGCAGACCTGGCGCGGCACTACATAGTTGCCGCCCTTATCCAGCACGTAATACTCTATGCGCTTCTTGCCGGGGGTGGAAGAAAAAACGATGTATGCTTCGGGGGCGTTGGGACCATATCCCCAATTAATATTGCACTTCCGGAGCCGGTCGGTAACGGCCTTATCTTCGGTACCTACTACGTGCAGGTTCATATTCATCTCCAGGCCGGTAAAGGGCACCAGTTGGGGGTAAAGCACATACATCTTGTACATCCAGCTACTGAAAGCGGCATTGTCTTTTTTCTCTTTCGCACACTCGGCCAGGGCCTGGTAAACGCGGAAAGTGAACAGTTTTTCGTTTTCCGGCTCTATGTTCCGGTCGTTGAGTATTTCGTTAAGCAGCTTGCGTGCATCGTCGTAGTTGTCCTTCTTCATGTAGAGACGGGAGATGAGCAACTGGTAATATTTGCGAATCTTAACCCGGTTGGTTTCCCTGGCCTCTTTGCGAAACTTGTCGAGGAAAAAATTGCTGCTGAAATCGCGAATCAGGTACCATATCTCATCCCAGCTTACGGTACTCTCGCTTGCAAAGAGCTTGTAGGTAACCCGCTCCCGCTCAGGATTTTGTGATAACTGGTTTATTATGAGGAACTGCTGCGCGTACAACTCGCTGAGGATAGAACCCATATTACCGAGCACCCGGGGGTTGTACCACCAGTTCCGGTTCTCAAACTTCTGCATTTCCCAGCGGGCCTCGCGTGCCATGAGTTTCTGTAGCTGAATACTGAAATTGTAGTGGGTCTCCCCCAGTGTAGTACCTATGTGCAGTTCTTTGAATTCAGCAGCTTTGTTAATAATACGCTCCGACTCAGAAACCTGGCCATCGTAAAGCAGGTTGCGCGCCAGCGCAATGTTATACCATCCGTATCCCGGCGTGGAGCCCACCGCTTTTATCCACTCCTTCATGAAGTCGATACCGGTCTTTGGTTTGGCCTTGTAGATATCCAGTATAGACATGTAGTAGGCCCATTCCCTCAGTTGCTTGCTGTCTCCATAATCGGTCATAGAAGCGGCGGTGTACTCCTCATACGCCTTGCCGAAGTTGCCAATAATAGCCTGCCAGGTTGCGAAGTTGTTGTGCGACATAGTGCCGCCGTCTTCCATCTTCTTGTAGTAGTAATTAGTGGAGTCTATATTGAAGGCATAGCTGTATAGTATCGCCTTGTAGTGATAAACCCCCAGCCGCTCCTGCTCGGCGTAGGACGGGCGAAGCAGCCCCTCGTTGAACCAGCGGTTGATGCTGATACGCCGCAAAGCGGAATCAAGATAGGCGTTGGACAAGCGTTCGTTCTCGTCGATGGAATTCCTGAGAAACGGGAATTTTTTAGACGTGTAAAAGCGATTGACGTGGGTTATCCATGCCAGGCTGGTGTATGGATCGAGCGCGTAGTTCTGCTGAAAGTTCCACTTACGGGTGCGCTGCATCAGGTTATACGACTTCTGGTAGTCACCGATATTATTGTAACATGTCCAAAGCAGGTAAGCAATGATGGAATAGTCTTGCTGGAAGGTGGCCACCCCCAGGTATTCCATTACATCTTTGGTGCGTGTCGCCAGCGCCTTTCGGTAGTCGCGCTCCAGCAGGTTCAGCGACTTCTCCAGCGGCTCAATGGCATTCTTAAATCCGATATAGTCGGCCGCATGCTCGTGCTTATAGCCTCCCTCGTATAGCCAACCTACATAGTAAGAGGCATCGAGCCGTTTGAACTCGCGGGAGCGGGGCAACGCCTCGTTGCCGGTAAACGACACCCCGGAGCGCTTGGCGTCTATCTCGTAGCGTACTTCTGCTTTAGCCGCCGGGTGCGGTTTGGGTATCAGGAACGAATTATCCTGCGCGCGGGCCATGCTGCCTGCGAGCACTAAAAGTAAAACAGCTATAATCCTCCCGAACCTATTCATTCTACACAATGTGCTATGCGTATAGCTTTAGCCTGGCCAGTCTTTCTATTTCCTTTCCAATAATCGAATTGAGCGCCGACTGCCGTCCTTCCTTGTTGCGGTAGATAAGGCGGTGATCGAGTATGGCGTGCGCGGTGTCCTTTACGTCATCTTCTATCACGAATGTACGCCCCTTTACCAGCGCGTATGCGCGGAGGCACTTTATGAACGCTATGCCGCTACGGGTAGACGCACCCAGCGATATATCATTGTGCGAGCGGGTGGCACGTACAATGTTGGAAACCGACCGAAGTATCTCATCGTGCACCAACACGGCCGAAGCCTGCTGTTGCAGTTCCAGTATCTCGCGCATACTAAGCACCTGCTCCAGGGCTACCAGGTTGTTTGCAATGTTTACGTAATCGCGGTATATGTCCAATTCTGTTTCCTCGTTTACATACCCGAAGTATATCTTCATAAAGAAGCGGTCGAGCTGAGCGGCCGGCAACGGGTAGGTTCCTTCCATTTCAATGGGGTTCTGCGTAGCGATGGTGAAGAATAACTTCTCCAGGCGCAGGGTAGCGTCTCCCGAGGTTACCTGGCTTTCGGCCATCGCCTCCAGCAGCGCGCTTTGCACTTTTGGCGAAGCACGGTTTATTTCATCAGCCAGCAGAATGTTACAAAACAGGGGACCCTTCTTAAACACAAACTCTTTGGTACTGTCATCAAATATATGGGAGCCTATCAAATCCATAGGCAGGAGGTCGGGCGTGAACTGAATACGCTTAAAGACCACGTGCTCCTTCCCCATCTCTCCGCTGATGCACTGTGCCAGCGAACGTGCCAGCACGGTCTTGCCTGTACCTGGATTATCTTCCATTAGTATATGGCCGCCCGCAAGCAGGCAGGTGATCACCAGTTCTATTTTGTCGCGTTTACCACGTATCACCCGCTCTATCTGGTCTACCAGTCTCTGTATGGTCTGTGTGGAGTCTATGGCCAGGGGTTCTGAAGTGTTTTCCATCATTTAGAAGCAAGCTTTATACAAGTTTACGCATTTATAGAATGGCTAAAAACTGTTGGGTGATAATTTTTTGTGAAAGGCTGTAATATCGGGTGTTATCCGGATATGCTCTACCTTTGGCGGCATGCAGCTTGCGTTACCCCCCTGCTACTGCACACACTAAACGAACCGATATGAAGAAAATAACAGTAATAGCGTTGCTGTCAGCCGCTTTTGCTTCCTGTAGCAGCAATAAAAACAAGCTGCAGCAGCTGAGCTGGCTTATCGGCACCTGGGAAATGTCTATGCTGGAGGGCACCTTCAGGGAACAGTGGCAGAAAACAAACGACACCCTCTACTCCGGCACCGGCATGATGCTATCCACCAGCGGCGATACGCTGTTCTCAGAACGTATAGAATTGGTGCAGATAGGCGATAGGGTGTATTATAAACCGGTAGTAAGCGACCAGAATAATGGCCAGGTGACGGTTTTCACCGAAAGCAGCCTGAATGCTGAGCAAGCCGTTTTCTCCAACCCCTCGCACGACTTTCCGCAAAACATTACTTACCGGCGAACATCGGACAGTACCTTCCAGGCGCAGATAGACGGCGTGCAGCAGGGGAAGTCCCGGCAGGAGCAATTCCGTTTTACCCGCCGCCGCTAGCGGCCATGTATAAAGAGAAGCGCCCCACCATATGGATGGGGCGCTTCTGCTTTAAAAAGGAGTTATTATTTACTTTCCATGCGCACTACGGGAACCACCATCTCTTCCAGCGATATACCTCCATGCTGGAAAGTATTGCGGTAATAGTTGACATAATGGTTGTAGTTATTGGGGTAGCAAAGGAATACATCTTCCTTGGCGAATATAAATGTGGAGCTGACATTTGGCGTGGGCAGCCCGGCCTGCTTCGGATCCCGGAAAGCAAGTACATCCTTGTTCTCGTACTGCAAGTTACGACCATGCTTGTAGCGGAGGTTGGTAGTGGTGTGGCGATCGCCAACGCACTTGCTGGGCTGCTTTACCCTTACCGTTCCGTGATCGGTAGTAATAAAGAGCTGAATGCCTTTGTCGGCAATCTTCTTCAACGCACGGTACAAGGGTGAGTGCTCGAACCAGCTGACGGTAAGGGAACGATACGACACTTCGTCGCCAGCCAGTTCCTTTAATACTTCCATCTCGGTGCGGGCATGCGAGAGCATGTCTACAAAGTTGTAAACAATAACGGTAAGGTCGTTGGAAAGATAGTTGTGAATGTTATCCTCCATTGACTTGCCATCGTCGTTGTTGGTTATTTTGAGGTATTGGTATTTCAGGTTGTCCAGTTTCAGATTTTTGAGCTGTCCTTTCATGAAGTGGTCTTCGTAGAGGTTTTTACCCCCTTCTTCGTCGTCGTTCTTCCACTCATTAGGGTATTTGGCTGCTATCTCTACCGGCAACATACCTGCAAACAGGGCATTGCGGGCGTATTGCGTAGCAGTGGGCAGTATGCTGTAAAACATATCTTCTTCCAGCAGGCGGAATGACTCACTGATAATAGGCTGTATGGCCTTCCACTGGTCGTAGCGCAGGTTATCTATCACCACCAGGAAGCTGGACTTGCCCTGCTCCAGGTAAGGAGCTACCTTCCTCTTTATCAGCTCGTGCGAGAAGAGCGGCGCGTCCTGTCCGGTATTGTTGATCCAACTGGCGTAGTTCTTATTAACGTATTTGAAGAACTCGGTGTTGGCCTCCGCCTTCTGCGACTGGAGTACCTCCATCATTTCGGCGCTGTCGCTGCGGGCCATTTCCAGTTCCCAATACACCAGCTTCTTGTAGAGCTCTTTCCACTCTTCGTAATTGGGGTTGGAACTCAACGCCATAAACAGGTTGCGAAAGTCTTGCTGGTAGGAAAGCGTGGTTTTTTCTGAGACCAGGCGCTTGGTATCAATTATCTTTTTAAGCGACAACAACACCTGGTTAGGGTTCACCGGCTTAATGAGGTAATCGGAAATCTGGGCGCCAATGGCTTCCTCCATTATATTCTCCGCTTCGTTCTTCGTCACCATTACCACGGGCAGCAACGGATGCAGCTCTTTAATGCGGGCGAGTGTCTCCAGCCCGGTGAGGCCTGGCATACTCTCATCGAGCAATACCACATCTACCATCTTGTCTTTGAGCAATTCCAGCGCGTCGTGGCCGTTGCTGAGCGAGGTGACCTCATAGCCCTTATTCTGAAGGAACATTATCTGCGACTTCAGTGAATCTATTTCATCATCTACCCATAAAATCTCACCCTGGTTGTTGTTCATATCTATATTGGTTTCTTTGCCGGTTTATTCAGGCAACATACATTATATAAGTCAGAATTTATGCTTTCTATTATGCTCACAGTCCAGCTTTAACGGAAAATTGGCATGGGGCGCACTTGCAATAACGCCGTTGAGCCCTTAGTATTGCACTGTAAGTATATAAACATTATGCCTGATATACGAATACGGGCGGCCATAGCGGAGGATTGCCCCCGGATGCTGGAACTGGTGCGGGAGCTGGCCCTTTACGAACGCGCACCGCAGGAAGTGACCGTAAGCCCGGAGCACTTCCGGGAAAGCGGATTTGGGGAACGCCCCGTATGGTGGGCCTATGTAGCGGAAACGGCGGAGGGTAACGTGGTGGGCTTCGCCCTCTATTATATCAGGTTCTCTACCTGGAAGGGCCAGCGTATGTACCTGGAAGACATACTGGTAACGGAGGATTGGCGCGGACAAGGCATAGGCGGCCAGCTAATGGACCAATTAATAGCCGTTGCCCGGGAAAAACAATATAGCGGCATAGCGTGGCAAGTGCTGGAGTGGAACGAACCAGCCATCCGCTTCTATCAAAAATATAAGGCGGCCTTTGATGCGGAATGGGTAAACGTCTCGCTTAACCTTTAGCGTCCCTGGGAAAAGTCTTTATTGAGGTAGCCCGGGCACTTGTACACCTTTAGCTGGAACGACAGGGTAATGACCGCAGTAAGATACTGGTCCCGGGTGCTGGTATTGCCTCTTTGCTTGCCCGGGCGGCCCAGGGGGTCGTTGGGTGTAACCTCAAGGGAGCGGTCTTGTATGTAGTAAGCCGGTGCGGGGTCGGAGAGGCTGCCGGCAAAAAAGCTGCGGTCTACATAGTAGGCGCTTACATCGTCTATGTAATCGGTAAGGGTTAGGCGGTCGGCTATTTCAAAGCCCAGGTTCACACCAGGGCGGAGCCAATACTTAACGCCCACCCCCACGGGAAAGCAATAACTGGTCCTGTTGTACTTGTGCTGGTTGTAGCCCACATTCTGGCCCTCGGTACCGAGAGGGCGGAGGTAGTACCTGCGTCCGTTGAACTCGGTATAAGGGTTGTAATAAAACACCCCGAAGCCACCGGTAAGGTAGGGTGTAAAACGGTGGTCTTCATCGCCGGTAGCGAACTTAAAGAAATTGAACTCGGCCTGTATAGAAGCTTCAAATATCTCGCTTTTGAAGTTCAGGTTGCGCTTGCGGTCGTACTCGTTGCTGGAAAGCTTGTCGTCGAAGCCGATGTGCGCGTAGTTCAGCGATACTTTACCGGAAATATAAGGATTGAAATGATAGCGGAAGTAAGCACCGCCCGCCGGACGTACATACTTGAAGCTGCGCTCGTTGAGGTCGCCAAAATATTGGGCAGCGCCCATGGATACGCCGGCCTCGCCGGCGCTGTAAAAGAACTGTGCTTTTACCGGCATTGCCGCCAGCAGTAAAACCAAGGTATATATAAGGCCTTTTATCTTCATGGATATACTATCAACTATAAAAGTAGTTTTTTATTGTCAGTTGCGCCTATCTATGCCCCAATAGAGCTTTTGCCTGATGGTTTTCAGGAAGTTATGCTCATCGGGGCGAACCAGGGAGATGGTAAACTGCTCCTTTTTCACCGCCAGCTGAATAGAACTGGTGATGGTCTCGGTACGCGAATCGAGGGTACACAAGAATTGTTCCGCGCGTCCTTCTACCTCGAACGAAATCACATTGTCGTCCGGAACCACGATGGGCCGGGTATTCAGGTTGTGGGGCGCTACGGGCGTGATAACGAAGCTGGATGTCTGGGGGAATACTACCGGGCCACCGCCACTCAGGGAGTAGCCGGTAGAGCCCGTAGGGGTAGCCACCACCAGGCCATCGGCCCAGTAGGTATTGAGGAACTCCCCATTCAGGTAGGTATGTATCTTAATCATCGAGGAGGAATCCTTCCGGTGTATAGTAAACTCATTCAGGGCAAAAGGAGACCCATCGAACAGGGGTACGCTGGAGTCCAGGTGGATGAGGGTGCGCTTTTCCAGCGTATATGAGCCTCTCACCAGCGAGAGTATAGCGGCATCTACCTCCTCTTCCGGTATGGCGGCCAGGAAACCCAGCCGGCCCAGGTTGACCCCAATGATGGGTATGTTGCTGTTGCCCACAAAGGTGACCGTATCCAGCAAGGTGCCATCGCCCCCCAGGCTAAACAGCATATCGGTGTTCATGGGCAGGTCCAGCTTGCCGGTGAAGGTGCGTACCTGTTCCGGCGTAAAGGGGAGGTGGGGCTGTATGCGCTCGTAAAACTCCTTGTAGAAGACCATCTGGAGCTTGTGCGTATGCAACATCTGCAGAATGTGCTGCAGCACGGGAATGTCCTGCTCTTCAAATGTCCTGTTGTATAGCGCTACTAGCATGGCTTTAATTTACAGCAAACTTTACATGAAAGATACTATTCGCTGTTGGTGTGCAAAAATAGCCCTTTTTCGCCCAAGTGGTTAAAGGCGTACTCCAGGCGCAGTTTTATCTGGTAGGCGGTTACCAGGTCGAGCCCGAAACCACCGGAATAGAGCAGCCGGTTATTGAGCGTGCTATTGAAAGGACGGGGATTGCGGGCCCCGCCTACATCGGCAAATATCTTGGGGTATATGCGGATGGGTATGGCCGACAGCACCCGTATGGGTATGCCCTTAATGGTATAATTGAGCGCCTCGTACTTCAGGTCCAGCCGAAGCAGTGCATACTGGGGGCCGTCTATCACATAGTACTCGTAGCCCCGGAGGTAGTCGGTGGAGCCGCCCAGCCCGCCCAGGAAACCATACGCGGGCCTTTCGGGCAGCATAAGCCGCCCCCGGAATATGGCATTCCAATACCAGCGGCCTACGGGATTGTGAAAGTACCCCATCTCTACATTGGCAAACACCTGGAAGCCAAAACCATTGAGCCCCACCCTGTTGGTAGAAGTTCCGACCATTTTGAAGCCTCGGAGCGGATAATTCCAGTTGTCGACGCGGTTGATATCAATACGGAAAAACGCTTCCAGGTAATCGGCGCGGGTACTGCCCCCGGCAAAAAAATTGGGATTAAGATCGCGTATGGTATCGGCTATGCGGTAGTTCCGGTACGATAGCTGGAAAAGGTGGCGGGTACTGTATGCGGGCCGGAACGTGTAACTGAGGTTGGCCTCAAACATGCCCCATACATCTCGCTGGCGGCTTCCCGCGAAATCGAGCCGGTTGGAGTCGGTTTGGTAATACGTTTCCCTCTGCCGGGTATCGTAAACCGATATGCCAATGCCGTGCTTCTGTTTTTTATCAATATAGGGGCGCTGGTAGTTGATGCCGAACTTCTGGGTGTAGCCAACCTGGGTGGAGATACTCAGCTTTTCCTGGTTTCCGCGGAAATTGAAGTGTGAGAGCGCCAACCCAATTACGGCACGCTTTATATCATGATTCTGCTCGTACCACCATACGTTAAAATTCCGGTCGGCCAGCTTCAGGGAAACCTCCGGAAAAATGTACCACCGTTCCTGCACTTCTATGCGCCAGTACACTTCGGAGCTGCTGACACGCACAATGGAGATATTCACCTCGTTGAATAGTTCCAGGTTCTGTATCCGTATCCGGTTCAGGTTTACGAGCGAGGTGAGGGAATCGGTGCCCACTATGTCTCCGGCCTTCACGTTCATTTCACGGAGGATGATGCGCTCTTTAGTGTGCTTATTGCCCGTAACAACAATGGCATTGATGCTCACACGCTCCTCAAGGCTATCGGGCACCTGGCGCTTCAGCGTGTCCCTGGCTATGCGGATAGGGTTGTCCTGCTGCGCGAAGGATGCAACAGCACACAGCAAACAAACTACTACTGACAGGAAATATTTCATCCGTATATGGGCTGCAAGATAACATAGACCTCTGTTATAGGCATACAACCCGCGTGATTTTCATCATTTTCTGCTATTGAACGGCCCGTATTCCTTAACTTTATAAAGTCCATGATACGCAAAATCGCCATATTAGCCCTGTCCCTCGGCCTGTTTGCCTACTCGTTCCTGTCGTGCCGCCACGAGCCATTTGACCAGGAGAAAGGGAATTTCCCGGCGGAGGTATCGCGTATCCTCATTTATAAATGCGCCAACGAGGGCTGCCACGACGCCGCCGGAGCGGTAAACGCAGCCAAACTACGGCTGGATAGCTGGGAAGAACTGTTTAAAGGCAGCTCGCACGGCGCCGTAGTGGTTCCTTACAGCACCAAATACAGTACGCTGCTCTATTACGTAAACCAGGAAAGCCACAGCAATAACGACATCGTGGCCATCCCTTCCATGCCCTACAATGCTACCGCGCTTACGGAGGAAGAGTACAATGCCCTGAAAAGCTGGATAGCCAATGGCGCACCCGACGCCGCAGGCAATATACCCTTTGCCGATAACCCGGACACCCGCCAGAAAATATACATGACCCAACAACAGTGCGAAGACCTGGTAACCGTAATAGACGCTAAAAGCGGGCAGGTAATGCGGTATATACCAATTGGCATTGAGCCCGGCAGAACCGAGGTAGCCCACAATGTGAAGTTCTCGCCGGACGGGCAATATGCCTATGTGTGTTTTGTGGAAGGTACTGTGATACAGAAACTGGATGTGAAAACGGACAAAGTGATGGGTTCGGTAGCGATAGGCTCAGGCGGATGGAATGTGATATACCTTTCCCCTGACGGGAAAAAACTCCTGGTAAGCGACCTGAATAACAACCTGATGGTGAAAGTGAACGCCGAATCGATGACGATAGATGAAGTATACGATGCCGGTTTTAAGTATGCTCATGGCATAGCTGCTAGTCCCTCATTCGACACAATGTATATCACCAGTCAAAATACCAATATTGTATACCGCTTTATACCCAACGACCTGGTAGAACCAATTTTTCCCATATACCTGGAGGGGGATGAGGAAATAATGGGCTACCGGGAGGGGAATACCAACCCGCATGAGATAGTAATGTCGGCGGATAACAAGAAACTATTTGTTACCTGTGAGAACACCCACGAGGTACGGGTAATAGATATAGCCACCAATGAAATAACTACAATAAGTGTAGGCATCCGTCCCAAAGAGATGACCGTATGGAAAAAGAAAAACTGGCTGTTCGTTACCTGCATAGACGACATCAACACCTCCACAGCAAAGGCAAGAGGCTCTGTGTACGTGATAGATATGAATACGCTGCAAAAGGTGGGTAGCCCGATATACGGCGATTTCTACATGCCGCATGGCATAACGGTGGATGAGCAACACGACCGCCTGTATATTGCCAGTGAAAACCTGGGCATTGACGGGCCCGCGCCGCACCACTCCTCAGGCTGCGACGGCCGCAACGGCTGGTATAATATCTACGACCTCAATACACTGCGGCCGGTGAACAATATCCGCTACGAGGTGACGCCAGACCCATATGGGCTGGACGCGCGCTTTAAGTAAGCTTGTTTCCTGCTATTTTTGCTGTACATAACTATCCGTACTGTATGCTTACCGTTTCGCTTCATGGAATAAAACTGAATGCTCCACATGGCCTTTACCCGCAGGAGCACGTGCTGGGCAATGCATTTGAAGTAGATGTAGACGTATGGGCACCCGATAATAGCTCACCCTGGCCGTTCATTGACTATACTATTATCCACTCTGTGGTGCTGGAAGTGTTTCACCGGGAAGGGCAACTGCTGGAAACATTCGTTCAGCAGATACACGCCGCATTAAAAGAACTCTTCCCTGTAGCTGAAAAAATAAAAGTGACCGTGCGGAAAATGAGACCTCCCCTGCAGGGTGAAGTTAAGTACTCGCAGGTGGCATATGAGAAGTAGCGCAGGCCTTTTGCAGGCCGGAGAATACCCTGTTACCCAAACACGCGTCACTTACCGCAAAAAAATGCGGCAACAGGGAGAACCCTATTGCCGCACACTATGTTATCTGTGCCGCTTAGCTGGCCAGTAGTTTCTCTAAAGAGTTGTCGTATGCTTCTTTCCAGTCGGATATATAGCCCCAGCTATCTCCGTCAATGGCTATTTCCCCCCCTGCTACTACGGTACCGAGCCGGGTAAAGGTAACTCCATCCATTTCCGCCTCAAACATAGCATGAATAGATGGGTTGACACTTACCACCACGCGGCTTTGCGCTTCACCAAAAAGGAACGCGTCCTTGCGCATGCCTTCCGCCATTTCTATACTAAAGCCGAGGTTCCTGCTCATGGCGCTTTCCAGGAGGCAGGTAAACAATCCGCCTTCTGAAATATCGTGCGCGGAGTTGATGACCTTTTCGTTGATGAGGCGCAGTATTGTCTGCTGAAGTTTGTGCTCCTCCTCCAGGTCAAAGTACGGCGCCGGGCTATGTGTAACGCCACATATGTGGTGCAGGTACTCAGAGCAATTGATATCGTTGCGGCTCTCCCCTACCAGGTAAATGATGTCTCCGGGCTTTTTGAAATCCAGCGTCATCTTCTGGTCCAGCGAATCCAGCACACCCACCATACCAATAGTGGGTGTTGGGTACACCGGCCCATCTTCCGACTGATTGTAGAAACTGACGTTACCGCCCGTCACCGGCGTACCCAGTTTTTCGCAGGCGGCTCCCATCCCTTTGATAGCATGTACAAACTGGTAATACACTTCCGGGTTGTACGGGTTACCAAAATTGAGGCAATTGGTGATAGCTACCGGCACCCCGCCAGAGCAAACGATATTGCGGGCGGCTTCGCTCACAGCTATCATCGCCCCCTTATAAGGGTCGGCAAAAACGTATCGGCTATTGCAATCGGTAGTGCAGGCAATGCCCTTGGGGCTTCCGTGTACTTTCACTACCGCTGCGTCGCTTGGGCCGTTGGTTTGGGTGTTGCCTGTACCTACCATAGAATCGTACTGCTCGTATATCCACCGCTTAGAGGCTATGTTGGGCAGTTGCACCAGTTCGTATGCTACCTGCTTCAGGTCAGCAGGAACGCGCACATCATCGGGGTTAAACGCGTTTATCTGCTCCAGGTATTTTGGCTCGGTATATTCACGTTCATACACAGGAGCTCCGCCACCTAATACCATGCTCTCTCCAGGCACATCCGCTACCAGCTCGTCGTGCATGTAGAATTTCAACCGCTGCTCTTTCGTCACTTCTCCTATCTGCACACAGTGGATGTCCCACTTGTCGAATACCTTCTGGATGGCGGCTTCCTCTCCCTTTTTCACCACAATAAGCATCCGTTCCTGGCTTTCGCTCAGCAACATTTCCCAGGGCTTCATATTGGCCTGGCGGGTAGGAACCTTGTCCAGGTGTATGATCATCCCGTGCTCGCCCTTAGCGCTCATTTCACTGGTAGAGCAGGTGATGCCAGCGGCACCCATGTCTTGCATGCCTATAATGGTCTTTGTCTGGATGGCTTCCAGGCAAGCTTCTAATAATTTCTTCTCTTCAAACGGGTCGCCTACCTGTACAGACGGCAAAGACTCCGCACTGTTCTCGCTGATATCGGCAGAGGCAAATGAGGCGCCGCCAATACCGTCTTTGCCGGTAGCAGCACCTACAATAAATACCGGGTTGCCTTCTCCATAAGAAGTGGCGGAAACTGTCTCCCCTACTTTTACTACCCCCACGCTCATGGCATTCACCAGCGGGTTGGTTTGGTAGCAGCTTTCATAATATACTTCTCCGGCTACCGTTGGCACGCCGAAACAGTTGCCGTAATGGCCTATGCCCTTTACCACGCCTTTCAGCAACCACTTTGTTTTGGGGTTGTCCATTTTGCCAAAGCGCAGTGAATTGAGCGCAGCTATGGGACGGGCGCCCATCGTGAAAATGTCGCGGTGGATACCCCCCACACCCGTAGCCGCCCCCTGGAAGGGTTCGATAGCCGAAGGGTGGTTGTGCGACTCTATTTTGAACACGCAACCCAGGCCATCACCTATATCCACCAGGCCGGCGTTTTCCTCTCCTGCTTTTACCAGCAGGCGCTCCCCGTCTCGCGGAAGGGTCTTCAGCCACTTTATGGAATTTTTGTAACTGCAGTGTTCGCTCCACATTACGGAGTACATAGCCGTTTCATTAAAGTTGGGAGTACGACCCAGGATTTCTTTTATTTTTTCGAATTCGTCTTCGCGTAAGCCAAGTTTTATGGCCTGTTCCAGAGTTGCCTGTTGCTCGAGTGCTGCCTGCATGGGATGCTAAAATGTTTTATTTGTAGGCTGAAATTGAAGTGCAAAACTAAGTTATTTTTCAGGGCCTTCCTAACGCAGTTCCATGGCACAATATCCCGTTGGTGCCCCGTCCTTTTTCCAGTTTGCCATCAAACCACATGAGATAGAGATAAAATTTATATCTATATTAGCTCCATGAGTAGCTCACGGCATTTAACTATCCCCGTAATTGCGATAATACTTCTCTGCATTGTTACAAGGCTTCCGGTGTTTTTGGACCCCACCCTTATCCTTGATGGCGACGAGTGCGTAGTAGCCCTTATGTCGAAACATATTTCCCAGGGCAAAGAATTTCCGTTGTTCTTTTATGGGCAACAGTATGGCTTTACTTTTATTGAGACTTCTACTATTACGCTTTTCTATTTCGTGTTTGGCATATCCACTTTTAGCGTAAAGGCCGCGATGCTTTTCCTGTGGGCTATCGGGGTTACATTTTTCTACCTAACATTGGCTCAACTTAACACACGCAACAAATGGCTGCCTTTTCTCATCACAGCAGCCTTTATTTGTGCTCCCGCTTGGTTCAACTGGGCTTTAAAGGCCAGAGGCGGATATATCACAGCCTCAACCTGTTCTTTTGTTATCCTATTCCTCCTGTTTCATAAAAAACTCGCGGACAATAAGATTGTCTATGCATCCATCGGTATTCTGCTATCACTCACTTATCAAAGCCACATCATTTTTATTTTGCTGCCCTTATCGTTCATATTTTACCGTTACCTTGACAGCAAAGACATTCGTAGGATATCGTATATAGTTATACCCTTTGTGATATTGAATGTACTCTTCTATTTCTACAAAAAACATCTGCCCGACACGTATCACATGGGCATTAACAATCCATTCAAACGCCTGGAAAGGTCTTTCTCGCAACTGCCCTCCTTCACCTACCGAGCCCTGCATGGAAATTATGAATTTGACGAAACTGGTATCCCCGGCTTCTTTCAGCGCCTCTTCAGTTATGAGTTCATCATTCTTATCTGTTCTCTGCTCGGGATAGGGACGTACAGGTTTTTCTCCGAAAAATATTATCTATTGCGATTCACTAAGAAACATCTCCTGTTTTGTTGCGGGGTTCTTTCTGTCGGTTTGTTCCTTGCCAGCACTTTCTTCTCTTTCGATATACAGCCTCGTTATTTGCTCGGCATAGTTGGAGCCACCCTATTTACTTTATTTCTATTCCTGGATGAACGGCTGTTAAAGCGCGTTCATTATGCAGCATTGCTGTTGCTCATCATAACGGGCTACCTGGCAACGCTCACGTTCCGCCAAATAGACAATATGGGGTCCAATGTACAGTCCGCAAAACAGGTCTTGAACTACCTGAACCAAAACGATGTGCACTATGTTTTCACCGAAAATGATATGCTAGGCTGGCAGCTTATGTTCTATTCTAATGAGCAAACTATTGCCAGGCCTCCGGCACGGCCAGGCAGGTACGCTCCCTATACGAAGCTGGTGAACGAAGTATATTTATCTGGTAAAAAAACAGCAGCTATCGGGTTCCTCCCCACCTCAGCATACTATCACAGCAGCCTAAAAAGGTTTAAGGGCCCTTTTGTTCACATACTTCTGCCGGGAGAACCTATAGACAAAGAATTTGAATTTTAAGGCCGCATTTAATGCAGGTTCTTTTGATGGCGCAACTTCTTGTTTTTCCTGCTTTCTTTTATGTTCAGATCCAAATTGTTGTTTGGCTCCAGCGGAGGGTAATGGGCACTTCTTGAATTAGCTACGGCAAGGTCTAAGCGGGCCTCGTCGAGCTCTTTGACCTTCTGCCCCAGGTAAAGCACTTTTTCCTGCTTGCACTGTTCGGCTTTGGCCACCTTCGTAGCCGCTTGCTGCTCCTCTTGTTCCGCCTTTCTCAGCTGCCATTCAGCGTACGTCATCCTGCGCTCTTTTGTCGTGTCTATGTCCGATGTCTTGCGTACCGCCTTGTATTGCAGCCGCCTCACCTTATCCTTCATGCGCTCGCAGGCTCTGCTTTCCTGCCGTATTATCTTATTATAGCCAGCAACTTCGCTTTCCGCCAATGTCATTTCATATTTTATCAGGGATACCCTCGTCTTTTTTTCCTGTAAACCCCTGGAAATAGCATCCGGCATATTATCCTGGGCCAAAGCAGGCGAAACTGCCCAAAAAACAGATAGAACAAGGGTGATTTTCAATTTGCTGGCCATTCTCCTGAAATGTATGGGTGACAGGGGTGAATTTACGATTTTCGCAGCCCTGAAACCCCTCAAAAGCCTGAAAAATGACTATTTTCCCTGATATTAGCTGCGGCACTATATTTAGCCCCATTTTTTTTTGACGATATGATATTAAATCATACCTTTGCCGTCCCAAAATTGAGACAATGCCAAAGCTGAAGACTCACTCTCGTGCTAAAAAGACATTTAAAGTTACTGGTACGGGAAAGATCCGCAGGTACAAGGCTTTTAAAAGCCACCTGCTGACAAAGAAATCAAAGACTCGTAAACGCCACCTGCGCCAGGCTGCGTTCGTACATCCTGCGAACCAGAACCTTGTTAAGCGTATGCTGCGTATGCGCTAGTCCATTTGCTAGTACCTTCACCCAAAAGGGGAAAAGGTTTTAAACTAACTAAAAAAAGTAAAGTATGCCACGTTCGGTAAATGCGGTAGCTTCCCGCAAGAGAAGGAAGAAAATTTTAGACCAGGCCAAAGGCTTTTATGGTAAACGTAAAAACGTTTATACGGTCGCTAAAAACGTATTAGAAAAAGGTCTCGGCTACAAATATGTAGGCCGTAAACTGAAGAAACGCGATTACCGCGCACTGTGGATCGCCCGTATTAACGCCGCCTGCCGCGAAGAAGGTATGAGCTACTCTGTTTTCATGGGTCGCCTGTCGGCTAAAGGCATAGAGCTGAACCGCAAAGTTCTGGCTGACCTGGCCATGAACGAGCCTGAATCATTCAAGGCGCTGGTTGCACAAGTAAAATAGTATTTACTTCATTATAGCTTAATAGCCGATACCTTATGGTATCGGCTATTTTTGTTACCGCCATTTAGTATTCGTCAAATGTAATATTCACTGCCACCGCTGCTTTTTTCCCTTTCTCAAATATTCCGTAAATCGTGGAACCGCTGCCACTCATAGAAGCATAGATAGCGCCTTGAGCATATAACTGCTGCTTGACATCTGCCAGGGCAGGATATTCTTTGAAAATAGGCGCTTCAAAATCGTTGGAGATATTATTTTTCCATTGTGAGACGGGCAAATCAGAGAGCGATCTCAAGTCAAATGAAGCAGGTTTTGGGGTAAGCATACTGAACGCTTTACCCGTTGATACGTGTACCCGGGGACAAATGAGCTGAATGCTGTATGCCGAAAGGTCTATGTTTAAGGGCTCCATTCGCTCTCCCCTGCCCTGCGCGAATTGCGGAGTGTTGTAGATGAAAAAAGGGCAGTCGCTGCCGAGCAGAAGGGCATATTCGGCTAATTGGGGTTTGCTCAACCCCAGTTTGCTATAATCATTTATCAATTGCAGCATAAAAGCCCCATCGGCAGAGCCACCACCCATGCCGGCACCCATAGGGATGGCCTTATGCAGGTATATATCCAACGCTGGTATCTGAGGGTAACTCTGCCTCAGCAACTCATAGGCTTTCCACACCAGGTTGTCCTGCTCATTGCCGGCAACGGCCTTGCCGCTCAATTGCAGGCGGGCCTCCTTTGCGGGAACCACCTCCAACGCATCCCTGACGGGAACCGGAAAAAAAACTGTTTCCAGGTTGTGGTAGCCATCAGTACGCTTTTCCGTGATATAAAGCCCTAAGTTTATCTTGCAGTTCGGGAAGCAGAGCATCGTTTCACAAAAGTATAATAGCCGCCTGTAAATAATCAGTATTTTTGGAATAATAAGATGTTGATGAACGAAGTTATCAGCCTGAAAGAGATACGAAAGAGCTACTACCTGGGTAAGAATGAATTACCCGTGCTGAAAGGCATAAACCTGGGTATACAACAGAATGATTACGTAGCGCTCATGGGGCCGTCAGGCTCTGGCAAGTCGACACTAATGAACATACTGGGCTGCCTGGATACCGCCTCCAGCGGACAATATATACTGAACGGCAAAGACGTGAGCCGCATGGACAGCGATGAACTGGCCGATATACGCAACGTGGAAATAGGCTTCGTGTTCCAGCAATTCAATTTATTGCCACGGCTTACGGCATGGGAAAATGTAGCGCTTCCGCTAATTTACGCCGGTATAGCGAAGAAGGAACGCGAAGAGCGCGCCCGTGCAATGCTGGATAAGGTAGGGCTAGGTGAGCGGGGCCACCATAAGCCTAATGAGCTTTCCGGGGGCCAAAGCCAGCGGGTGGCTATAGCGCGGGCGCTCATCAATAATCCGTCGCTGATACTGGCTGATGAACCTACCGGTAACCTGGATACACGAACCTCTATAGAAATAATGGAGCTATTTGGCGCTATACACGCACAGGGCAATACGGTAGTGCTGGTGACACACGAGGAGGATATAGCCAGTCATACTCACCGTGTTGTGCGGCTACGGGATGGCATAATAGAAAGTGATACCCCACAGCCCCCTAAGGGGGAAGCCACTAAAGGGTCTGGCGTATTTAGTTAATAAATTATCCACTAAAAAATGTCCGCAGGGGCGGATTGGCTTTATGGCATTTAAAATATACACAAAGACGGGCGACAAAGGCAGTACCAGCCTGATAGGGGGTGTGCGGGTACCTAAGAACCATATACGGATAGAGAGCTACGGCACTATAGACGAACTTAACTCGTATATGGGCATGGTAGCCGATAGCGTGTCAGCCGAGGAAATTGTGGCCTGGATACGCGAAATACAAGACCGGCTTTTTACCATCGGCTCGGTACTGGCAACGAATCCGGACAAGGAGGTAAAGATGAAACTGCCGGACGTGCACGAAAGCGATGTGCAATGGCTGGAGCAACGAATAGACCAAATGAACGAGGTACTGCCGGAAATGCGCTCTTTCATACTGCCTGGTGGCAACCTGGCGGGCTCTATGTGCCATGTAGCCCGGTGCGTATGCCGCCGTGCCGAACGACTGTGTGTACACATGCAGCAGGAAGAAGAATACGTACCTGAACTGGTGCTGCAATACCTGAACCGGCTGTCTGACTTCCTGTTTGTGCTTGCCCGGTATATAGGGCACCTCAGCGGGGCCACGGAGATACCCTGGCGGGCACGCGTATAACCGAACTATAGCGAACGTATTGAAAAGCAGAAGCCTCTCCGATTTTGGAGAGGCTTCCTTATTTCTCAAATAACAAGTCTAGCGTATGAGAGTAACATTACCCGTGTACGTGCGCTGGTCGCCACCGGGGCCCGGCAGATTTATGCGTATCACGTAGTTATACACTCCGGGGTCTTGTGGTTCACCATTGTAGGTGCCATCCCATCCCCTTGTCGGGTCGGGGCTGTTGTACACTTCCTTACCCCAGCGATTGAATACCCGGAACTCTATCAGGCGCTGATTTTTCAGGTTCAGCACGCGGAATACATCGTTCTTACCATCACCATTCGGGCTGAACACCGACGGTACAAATTCATCCATTGTGTAATCAACATTGATCTTCACATCAGCTGTATCGCGGCAACCCCACTCGTTGATACCATACACCGTGTACAATACGGGGTCGGTAACGTGCGCTACCGGCGACTTGATATTAGGATCATTGAGCGCTGCAGGCGGTGTCCAGGCGTAGTAAGTAGTATGGCCCAGTGCATTGTTCGCATCCAGCTGAACTTTGTCGTTATAATGAATCAGTTGGTCGTCGATAGCCGTAAGGAATACGTGCGGATAAGTATGGATGTGAACAGAATCCACATTGCGGCAACCACCCACAACTTCAGTCACTTCTACATAAAGCGTATAATCGGCATGGTCGGTATTGAACGAATTAAAGAAGTATGGCTCTTTCACTGTCGGGTCTCCGAGGTTGGTCGTTGGCGTCCAGTTGTAAGTAAACTGGCCATCCAGCGGCTTCACCACCATGTGTATCTGTGTAGGCTCGTGTAAACACAGTGCCGTATCGTCCATAATGTTCACATCCGGAAGCACAAGGCTTGTGATGTTTATCTGGTCGGTATCATGACAGCCATATTCGTTGGTAGTGATCAACGTGTACGTGTAAGTGCGGTATTCGTTGATGGTGGTGTAGTATGTAGGCTCCATTACCTGGTCGTTGCTCAGGAATGTAGAAGGTGACCACTGATAGGTAGAGGTTGCTTCCATAGAAGGAGGAGTTACATCCACCTCTATATACAATGAGTCATTGGAGCAGATACCCGTATCCGAAATACGGATATCACCAATTACACCCGGAAATGCTTCTATCCTTATAGAGTCGGTTCCTAAGCAGCCGTTAGGCGTAGTAACGCTCAGCGTGTACGTAAAGATACCGGAACCGAAATAATAGAATGTTGGATTCGGGATATTGGTGTTCGACAAGTTACCATCTACCGGCGACCAGGAATAGGCATAAGGACTATTCGGCGGGTCTACCGTAGAATTCAGCTGTACCGGTTCGGTAACGCACAACGAAGTATCGTTGGGCGAAACATTGACCAGCGGCAGCGGGTCTAAAGTTATAGTGACCTGCCTGCTTACTTCAGGACAACCTGGATAAGAAGCGGTTACGGTATACGTTGTCGTTTGCATCGGCAAAGCCCAGGTGATGGTATCAGTTGGGTTGCCTACTGTGCTGGTTGGAGTCCACAGGTAGTTGTACACATTATCGCCTGTTACGTGCATGATAGTGGTATCTACACTGCCCTCACAATAGAAGGTATCGCGCGTCAGCAGGTTCATGTACAGGGAATCGCGAATAGGGATGATGATACTGTCTTTAGGATGAAGCGTATCCAATGTGCAACAGTTGATTTCGTATATTTTGATGGTATCGGTAACAGCGCCAATAAGGTGGCCGGTAACAGGATCCCATGTATTGAATGTTTCCTGGATACCATCCAGCAGCGGGAATATTACCAGGCTATCCGCATATTGGTTAGCGGGTATCAGGAGTGTATCGGGGAGCAGGGTGTAGTCAATGCCATTGAGCGCGGAACCTCCGTAGTGGAAGCAAAGTTTCTTGACCCTGTTGATGGCGGTATCGTGCGTGTATACAATAGAGAGCGGCGTACAGCCCTCTATAAGATAGCCACCAGAGTTGGATGGTACCAAGCCTGCCAGGTTGCGGGTAGTAGAGTCTACCGTAAAGCTATGCTCCCTTAAGAATACTGCTGATTGCCACCCATTATCAGAAGCATTTGCAATACCGATGAACATGTGGTAGGTATCACAAGGCTGTATCGGTTGCGCTTCAGCAGTAAGCACTGTAGTGAAACCATCGAATACGATGGTTTGGCCGCCCAGGCCCTGGTTATCTACATAATACTGAGAGAATGGCGCACCGGGACCCATGTTCAGGCAGTTGGGGCCTGGGAACTGGGAGTTGTTGATACTGTTGATGGTTACCGGGATATTGGTACCCGGTACTACGGCAATATTTTGGTTGCCAACAATGCCGGGGCCCGAAATGATGAAGGCGAAGGGGTCGTTAAATACCGAACAGGCGTACTCCGGGTATTCTTCAGAGGCAAAAACGTACTGAAACGAGAGGGTAGAAACTGTATCGAGCTCTGCAGTAAAATCAAATTCCACCACACAGGCATCGTTGGTGTTGAACCCGCAAATTGCGGTAAGAATTGGGTTTCCAGGGGTGTATAAACCACCCGCTACTTGAATTCCGACTGGCTGATCTATGTCAGCGACAGGGCAAGTTGCTAATATTACACCCGCATCTATACCAAGATTAGTGGTATTACCATTGTCGAAGATTCCGTACTCATTTTGTGCACAAACAAGTGTAGGATTCAATACCGTTACATTGCTACCTACGAACTTGGCGAGCCACTGCTGTAAGGTAGAAGGCTGCGGCATCAGTTGCGCTGACGCATTATGAAAGGAAAAAACAAATGCGAAAAGGAAAAATGCCTTTCCCAGTTTAGTCCAACTGTGTTTCATGATATGAGAATAATTGTGCTTCATATTGGCTATAATAATCAGGATTGCATGAAAATATGAAAAAATATAAACCCTAACAAATCGTTAAATATAAAGTTGGGGTATTGAATAGACGGTGATGCATAGTGAATAGTTGGGTGATATACAGAATAAAACACATATTCGAAAGCCATTTATGGAAGAATTATCGACTATGATATTACTTATGTCATTATTTACAAAATAATAATTCGTAAATAATTGCTAACCAGTTATTTCTGATTAATTTCATCTGCTCAGCATTATTACCGTAATTAAAATCGATACTGGCGTTTAATATTAAATTTTCCGGGTGATGGGAAATAAAAAAGCTGCCGATAGGCAGCTTTTTGGAAAATTGTTTTGATTAGTGTTGGTGGTGAGCCGCATGAGGATCAGGAAGCTTGAAGAACTCTTCTTCACCTACTTCTTTCTGCTCTATGGTAAACTGGGTACCGAGGAACAGGAAGAGCTTATCGAACAAAAGTCGGCGGTATGTTTCGTCGAGTGTCTTTTGGTCTTTGGCAACCTTAGCCATGTAGCCTTCCATCCATGGGGCATCTTCGTCTGTTTCCATGCCAAAATAAGCCAGCACACGCGTCTTAATGTCAGCGTTTACTTCTTCAAGCGTTACTTCTATCTTATTATCGATGATCAGCTTATCCGAAATAAGCGTCCACAGCAGCTGGTGCACAAAACCGGGGAACTCCTGCTCTACTTCACCTTCTGACTTTGGCTTTTCGCCGCCTTCACGCATCCAGCGCTTCAGGAAAGACTCCGGCAACTGCACGGGAGTGGTATGAACGAGCAGTTCGTACATTTCGTTCTGCAGGCGCTCGCGTGAGATACGGTCGTATTCCTTACCCAGTTCTGTACGAATGCGCTCTTTAAAGTCTGCCTCGGTTGTTATTACCTCATTGGGGAACACCTGCGAGAACAACTCAATGTCGAGCTCACGCGGAACCAGCAAACCTACTTTGGTAATGGTGAGCTTAAAATGCTGCTCTGCCGCTTCGGCCGGTTGCTTCAGCGGGTCTTTCATAAACGATTGCAGTTCCGCACCTTCAGCTATATCCACGGGGCGGAAAACGATAGTGTCCTCAGCTTTCTTCCCCATCAGCATTTCCTGGAGCTTAGCAGGCACTTTTTCTACCAGGGCGGTATCTTCTACCTTATCGCCGGTAGGGTTGCCTTCCGCATCGCAAGGCTCGAACGTAGAGTAAAGGATATCGTCCTTGCCTATAACGGCTACCTGGTCTTCTACTTTGCCGTAACGGCGCTTGATGCGCTCTATCTCATCCTCCAGCATTTTGTCGGAAAGGGCGATCTTGTATTGCGACAGCTTAGCTTTGCTGGCAATAGCAGGAATCTCAAAATCCGGCTTCAGCCCGATTTCAAAAGCGAAATCCACATCCGCAGGGCTGTTCATATCCAGCTTGTGGGGCTGCTCATTGGGCAACAGCATGGGCTGGGCGAAAATTGCCAGCTTTTCAGCGCCCAGGTATTGTTCCAGTTCTCTGCCGGCGCTGCGCAGCACCTCTTCAGAAAACACTGACTGACCAAACATTTTGCGCACCATACCCGTTGGCACCATTCCTTTGCGGAAGCCCGGTACGTTTGCGGTTTTAGCATACTGCTTCAATGTTTTCTCAAACGAAGGCAGATAGTCTTCTTTTGCCAGTTTTACGGTTATTTTATCATGCAGTGTGCTGATATTCTCACGTGTTACCGTAGCCATATTTTTTGTTTAAATTTTTTAATAAAAAAGCCGATACGAGTATCGGCTGCAGTGCGGGTGGAGGGACTCGAACCCCCAAGCCTCGCGGCACTAGATCCTAAGTCTAGCGTGTCTACCAATTTCACCACACCCGCTTAAAGGACGGCAAAGGTAGGGAAAAATAATGAGTGAACAATTATTAAAATGAGTAGAAAATGCCACACTTGCCCCGAGGATGGACATATGTAAGCCGCTGCATACCAATATATTAACGTTTGCTTATGTGGCGATAGCGGGGCAAGTCGTGAATTGTCATTATTTTTATATCACAATAGAAAAGGAATCAAGTTATGACCGGAAAAGACACAAAAGCCTCCATACTGGTGGTGGAAGACGAAGAAAGCCTTCGGGAAGCGCTGAAGCTGAACCTGGAACTGGAAAACTATGAAGTAACCGTTGCAGAAAACGGCCCCACGGCGCTGAAGCTGGTGAAAAACGAATTTTTTGACCTCATTATATTAGATATAATGTTGCCGGATATGGATGGCATCACCGTTTGCGAAACCATACGCATGCAGCACAATGACGTACCCATACTGTTCCTGTCGGCCAGAAATAGTAGTGCCGACAGAGTGGAGGGACTAAAGAAGGGCGGCGACGATTATATGACCAAGCCTTTCAACCTGGAAGAGCTCCTGCTGCGTGTGGACAAGCTGATCGTAAAAAACAAGAAGATCCGCGAACCGCAGGCCGTAGCCGACCAATATGAATTTGAGGGGGGGAAGATAGATTTTGCGGCACACGAGTGTACCGACAAGAACGGGCAGCGACAGGAACTGAGCAAGAAGGAAGCCGCCCTGCTAAAGCTGCTGGTGGAAAACGAAGGGGACGTGGTTTCCCGTGAGCATATTCTACAGGTGGTATGGGGCTACAATGTGTACCCTACTACCCGCACGATTGATAATTTCATCCTGAATTTCCGAAAGTATTTTGAGGAAGACAGCCGTAACCCGAGGCACTTCCACTCCGTAAGGGGAATTGGTTACAAGTTCACCAAATAACCACGACTGTCAGTTAAGGGACACAGAAGATAAGCCGGCGCTTATCTTTTTTGTTTCCGTCATTTTTTTCAGTGCATACTCTATGCGGCTGGCATCTTTTACGTTCATGATAATTACCGGCCGCTTTTCTTTATCAAAAAAGCTGATAATGCCTTCCTCGTGCTCGTTCACGGCCATAAGTTCCGGGAACAATTTGCGCAGCGCACTGAAATTCTGAGCCTGGTTGGTATGTACTATAAACAACTGTGTCCCCTGGTTGCTGCCGGCCATCGCCAGGCTTTGCGGGTCGGTGATGGGATAAGAAGAATAGCAACTGGTGATACGGTAATAGCGTCCCAGGGTATTCATGATGCCCTGGTATTCATCGCTACTGCCGGCATCAGTATAGAAATACATTTTATTGAACAGGTTCTGATACTCATACGCCGCTTCCGGGAACTGCTCATCAAAAATTCGGATGGCGCTGGTAATAAACCGTCGGTCTATGGTGCGGAGGTTTTCTACATAGTCTTTTACCATGGGATAAAGCGCATGCGCATACTTGTCTATATACTCATCGTTGTACCAGGCGGTCTTGTCGGTGCCGCCTGTCAGGAACTCATACATCCAGCCGTTGCCACATGCCGTTGCCAATGCCTCATCGAGGTAGGTATATGCAAAGGTGGCCGATAAGGAAGTGGAAGAGCTAAACGCAGAGTCCAGCTTCCACTGGAGCGACAAAGGCTGCTCCTCGTACAGCACATGGCAAATTTCGTGCAGGGCAACACCAATGCGGCCGGGATAGTCCTTCTCTTCGGTGAACATACCCATTATCAGGCTGTTGTTGTGCGGTGTAGCGGTAGTATGTCCCGACTTGCCGGGCACGGGATAGATAGCAACCGTGAACGGCCAGTTATCGGCCCAGGTACTACCGTAAAACGTTTTAAGCCGCTGGAAAGCGGTGCGTGTTTTGTAGTTGTAGAGCTTTATCTCGTTAAGTTGCTTCTCTATAAGAAACTTACTGTTCTTCATCACTATCTCGTCGTAGTAGTACTCTGCCTTGGCCAGCACATCCTTCAGCAATAGCAGTTGCTCGTTGGGCAAGACACCTGCAATACGGCTGAAAAACTCCGGGAGCGACTCAGACTGTACGGCAGCAATATTCACCAGCCCCATAGACGAACGGGGCTTCTGCCGCTGCTGGGGGTACTCCGGCAATACATAACTATGGTCTATATTCAGCGACCTGAAACGGCCCACCAGCAGGTAAAAATCGGAGCTGTCTTCCGCAGGCAGATGACTGGTAATATAAGTGCGCAAGGTAGACGAGGTATGCGGGTCTCCGGCGGCTGTTTCCAGGAAAGTAAGCAGGCATACTACGCGGCTTATCTTAAAGTGGAGCATGGGCGACGCCCCGGCTGCCGCGGTGATAAGTAAGCAGAATAATAGTGATGTGGTTCGCTTCATGCCCGGTAGTGGTTACTGTATTTCGTGAAAACGCTTGTCCTTTACAAATGCCTCGTCGTTGAGCGTATTCAGAAAACTAAGGAGGTCCACTTTGTCCTGCTCGGAAAGGGGTATTCCGGTGGTCCCGATAGCAGTGTCAATGGGTGCGGCATTGTGATTGGACGATGTATAATAGTCCAGTACCTGGCTGAGCGTGGTAAACCGGCCATCGTGCATGTAGGGATACGAGTATTTCAGGTTGCGGAGCGAAGCCACCTTAAACTTATACAGATCAGCAGCATCACGGGTAATGTGCGCCCGGCCACTGTCGTTTACCGATGTAGTGGGCAGCCCATTGTTACGGAAACTAAAATCGGAAAACAAAGGTTCTTTGTGGCAGCTTTCGCACTTAGCCCTGAATATCTGGAGGCCGCTGAGCTCTGAAGGTGTCATTGCGCCGCCTGGTTCGCCACGCACGTACTTATCGTACTTAGCGTTGGCGGAAACCATCATCCCCATAAACTGCGCCATAGCCTTAAATATGCGTTGCGAGTTAACTGTCTCATCGCCAAACGCATTGCGGAACATATTCCGGTATACCGCATCGTTTCTCACCTTGGCCACAACATTTTGCAAGGTTTCGTCCATTTCCACCGGGTTCTGGATGGGGTTGATGGGCTGGCTTTCTATATGGTTCACTCCACCATCCCAAAAAAATGAAGGATGCCAGTTGAGGTTGAACAAAGGCGGAGAATTGCGCGTGCCCAGCCGGTTTTCTATACCGTGGCTCACATTATGGTCCAGGTGGGCAAACGCCGCGAAAGCCTGGTGACAAGACCCGCAGGAAGTAGAGTTATCGCGAGAGAGGCGGGTATCGTAAAAAAGTTTTCTCCCCAGTTCGAACCCCGCGTTGGAAAGTGTGTTGTTCTGGAAATTATATACCGGTGCCGGCCATCCCCGCGGCACGATGAACGCTACATCTTCGGTAATCACATCAGAGCCGAAAATGTCCGGGTCTTTACTGCACCCCGTAACGCCGGCCAGGGCGCACAGGAGGAGCAGCGCTACTTTATTTAATACATTTCTTCGCATCATACTTAGTTCACTACATGGTCTACGTGAAACATATCGGAATAGTTACTGGCCATCTGCGACGCGTCTTTGCCGGGATTGGTAACGTGAAAACGAGTGGCAAAGTCAACAGTCATAGGCGCTTTAAACCATTCCAGAACGTCAGAAACCAGGTGAATTTCCGGTGTTCTGCCTTGTTGTACACGCGCGGGCTGCGGAAGCGATAGCGAAACCCAGCGCAGCACACTGTATGAGCCTGAGAATCCACCCGCATGATATACAATCTCTTTGGCCGCCGCTCCCGACTGGGGAGATGTGCCCTCCAGTTTGGCCATTATATACCCGGTATTCCAGTCCCAGAACATGGCGTTTGCAGGGTCCAGCGCCCCAGACTGGGCGCCACTTACGTTGCGGGCGCTATCCACCCCTATCAGGTAGCTTACCCGAACGTAGTCGCCTACCGGCACATCGTGGAGTATGAACGACTTGCTATCGCCCTGCGCCTCGTTTACCAGGTGATAACTGCCCGGCTCATCAAAATAAGTGCTGTCCGCCCGCCATAAGCGGATATTGCTGATGTAATACTTGTAAATGGATACCGAAAATGTATCACCGGCTTCGTTTACATACACCCCGGAATTCAGTTGCAGCGGCTGATCGCCTACCTGGTTATTGAATTCTACCTTCAGATGTCCATCTCCCGATACTCCGCCATGGTCTATTGTAGTCGGAGGAACGGGGTCGGGCTTCTTCCGGCAGGCGGATAGAGCCACTACTAGAGCGGCAAGGAATACTATATATCTCACGAGTTCAGTGCTTTATCCAAAATTACGAAATAGGACGGTATTACCATTTCAGGTCGTCTTCCACATCTTCTGCTGCGTTATTAAATGCTTTACGGGCCTCTATCTTCTGCAACTGCCGCCGGTATATAAGCCGGGCTATCTGCATAGCAGCATCCGGCTCAAAAAGTACCGCCTTTACTTTCTGTTCCGGTACATCAAGCCGGTACATCAGCTGGAAGAAAGCCTCGGGATTTTTATCAGCAATGGCCAGCACCCGTCGCTCCAGTTCCGCCAGTATTACCTCTTCCGACACCTGCCCGGTCAACTGCAATCCCCATTCGGCTTGCAGCAGTTGCACCAGTTCGCTTTGTTGTGACTCCGGCATAAAAAAATTGCTATGGAAAACCCATAGCAATTTACCGTAAAATATCCAGAATGAAATCTTAAAATGCCTGTATCTTCTCCAGTATCAACTGTTTTATACCGGCCATCGGCACACGCTCCTGCTGCATGCTGTCGCGGTGGCGGATGGTTACTGTACCGTCCTCTTTTGTCTGGTGGTCTATCGTAACGCAGAATGGCGTACCAATAGCATCCTGCCTGCGATAGCGCTTGCCAATAGAGTCCTTCTCCTCGTAGAAACACTTGAAGTGGGGCTTGCACTCGTTTATCAGCTCACGTGCCAGCTCGGGCAGGCCATCCTTCTTGGTGAGCGGCAGCACTGCCAGCTTAATGGGCGCCAGCATAGGAGGGAACTTCAGCACTACCCTGCTGTCTTGCTTATCCCCTTCGCTCAGGTCCTGTTCTTCGTAGGCCTCGCTCAGTATCATCATCACCGTCCGGTCAAGGCCTATAGACGTTTCCACTACGTAAGGAATATAGTGCTGGTTCAGTTCGGTATCAAAATAGGTCAGCTTCTTGCCACTGAATTGCTGATGATTTTTCAAGTCAAAGTCGGTACGGCTGTGAATGCCCTCTACTTCTTTAAAGCCCATAGGGAAGTCAAACTCAATATCGCAGGCCGCATCAGCGTAGTGGGCCAGCTTTACGTGATCGTGAAAGCGGTACCTTTCGGGGGCAATACCCAGGCTGAGGTGCCATTTCATGCGGGCTTCCTTCCAGTATTCGTACCACTCCTTTTGTGTGCCGGGGCGTACGAAGAACTGCATCTCCATCTGCTCAAACTCGCGCATACGGAAAATGAAACCACGCGCTACAATCTCGTTGCGGAATGCTTTGCCCGTCTGTGCGATACCAAACGGGATCTTCATGCGGCCGGTCTTCTGCACATTCAGGAAGTTTACAAAAATACCCTGTGCTGTTTCAGGACGCAGATATATTTCACTGGCTTCTTCCGCTACCGAACCTACCTGTGTAGAGAACATGAGGTTGAACTGGCGTACTTCTGTCCAGTTGCAGGTATCACTTACCGCGCACTTTATTTTATTCTCTTCTATTAATGCTTTCAGCCCTGTAAAATCCTCGGCTGCCAGTAGTTGGTCCATCTTTTCCAGTAGTGCCTTTCCTTCAGCTTCCGGGAGCGTTTCAGCATGGGCTTCCAGCAGGTGGTCTACCCGGTATCTCTTTTTGCTGTCCTTATTGTCTATCATCGGGTCGCTGAAGTTGTCTACGTGCCCACTGGCCTTCCAGGTAGTGGGATGCATAAATATAGCGGCATCTATACCCACTATATTATCGTGCATCTGGGTCATACTCCTCCACCAGTAATCGCGGATGTTCTTTTTCAGTTCAGACCCATACTGTCCGTAATCGTATACGGCACTCAGTCCGTCATATATTTCGCTTGACTGGAATATAAAACCGTACTCCTTGCAGTGCCCTATAATGCTTTGTAGCTTATTGTCGTTTGCCATAACGGCAGCAAAGGTAACAAATAGCTGTACAGGTAAAAAAAGCACGTGCAGCAAACAGTTGGCGACTTATTAACTTGAGAAGGCACATCCAGGCAAACACATTAAACTAAAAAACAATAAAATTGGTGTGCCATTAATAGCTAATTAACCTTATAGCATACTGAAATTGCTGCCCTATATTATTCCTCTAACAAAAAGGCATTTTCGTCTGACCAAAATGGCATTTCATCTAATAGGCAGACGGGCAACAGCGGGCGTAGCATACCTTTATCATAGAAACCCTGGTAACTATAGCCCTTTTTTGATTTAACTACAGCATGGAACCAGTCCTGCCCCTGTAAGCCTCTCTTTTTTAAGAGACTTTTTTAAAAAACTAAAGCAACTATCCTTAGTTGCTTTTTTTATGCCCTTTACTTTCCGGGGGAGAACGTTTAGCTTAGAGATATGAAACGTACCATATTATGTGCTATTGGCTGTCTTTTCCTGCTTTTACAGGCATGCGGAAACACCGGAGAAAAGGATGAACAAGCCATAAAGGCAATGCTTACCGCCCAGGTAGAAGGATGGAACAAAGGAGATGTAGGGGCCTACATGCATGGGTATTGGGAGAGCGACAGCCTCGTTTTCATTGGCAAAAACGGGCCTACCTATGGATACGCCGCCACCCTGGAGCGATACCGGAAGAGCTACCCCAATGCGGAACAAATGGGACAGCTGACCTCTACCATAGTGAGGATGGAGCACCTATCGGGCGACTATTACTTTGTGATAGGCAAATGGGCCCTGGCGCGCAGTATGGGTGACCTATCCGGCTCTTATACCTTACTTATAAAGAAGATAAACGGTGAATGGGTGATAGTGGTGGATCATAGCTCCTGAACCAGCCTGCGGTAAAAAAAATGGCAACTAACTGATAGCTGCCCATTTCTTTTTAAAAATTCACGCCGAGGTGGAAATTAATATTATACTCCACTGAAGGGCGGCCACTGTAGATGCGCGCCCGGATATCAGGGCCTATCACGATACGGTTCTTCCAGAATTGGTAGTCATAACCCAAGTAAGGGACTACGCCCCAATACTCAGCCTTCTTTGACTCCAGGTAGGTCACCGCATCATAGGGCGGATCGGGGTTTATCCAAAAAACCTTAACTATATCGTTTATCCCCCAACAGTACGATACACCCGCACCGGCATTGAAACTATGCCGGGTATTAGGGGTGGTGTACTTATAAAAAAGATACACGTCCGCCATTTGGTAATTTATCCTCGTATCCAATTGCCCCACATAGCGCGGCCAGGCAAAACTCTCTTCTGCAGGTAAATGGAATATCTCCCCCCCTCCACTTGCGTCAAAAATATCTTCCCATTCCGTATAAGACACTCCGATAAAAAAATCTTTAAGTACCCTTCGTTCATATGAACCTCCAATCGTTTTAAAGCGGAAAAATCTGGCCTCATCAATCTCTCCTATTAACTGGCTAAATCGCCTGTCGCCACTTGTAAAGGGTTTGTAAAATGGAAAGCTTCTCGGTATATAAAGCCCTCCGTGAGTAACCTTTATTGAATTGGAATATTCATATATGTTTCGTTTAGTAGTATCTACTGTTTTGCTTCTGACACAAAACAGGAAAATAGCAATGCAATCAAAACACTCCTCCTAACCGTTCTCATAATCCTAATGTCATATTGTTTCTAAAGGCAGCGTTTGCTGCCTTTAGAAACAATAAGTTACCTGCTTGAACAATCTTAATCGTTTTGTGCCGCTGCCCGACGAAACTTTCACAAAGGGAATATTTCATAATTTCAGTTTTAGGTGTGGTGAATGAATTATGAAACTAACTAAAGGGCCGTTACAATAAAAATATCTTAATGTCTTTTCTTTTTTGTGCTTTTTAATAAAATGTAAATCAACGACATGTAAAACAATCACTCCAAAAGCTAAAAAAGA